>JANMGT010000042.1:0-44269 GCA_031374725.1 Lysobacteraceae bacterium
ATCATCACCAGATCGTCGAAGGCGGCCTCCTGCGGCGTATCCAAGATTTCGTAGCGCCGCAGGGCGGCGAGGCGCTCAGCCTCGTTGTGAGGCCTGGTGGGTCGGATCATCGTTTCCTGCACGGGTTGGGCGCATGACCGGCGGCACGGGGTGCCAGGCATCGGGCGAACTATACTCCGGCGACTTTCCGGGGAACCGTGCATATGTCCAAGTCTGTCGGTGTATCTGTCGCTGTTCTCGTTCTTATCGCGGCGGCCGCGTTCAGCAGCGGCGTCCAGGCCCAGCACGGCGATGAGGGCCAACGCTTGCACGCCTTCTTCGCTGACGAATGGCAGCGCGGTCTGCGCGACCATCCGGAGTCGGCATCGTTCGAAGGCGACAAGCGTTTCAATGATCGCTGGACTGACAACAATCTGAAGATCATCGCGGCGCGCGAAGCCGCCGACCGCATGGCGTTGACTCGGCTGAAAGCGTTCGACCGCAGCGCACTCAGCCCGGCCGATCAGCTGAATTACGATACGTTCCTGTGGCTGCAGGAAAAGACCGTGCAGCGGCAGAAATTCCGTGAGTATTTGCAACCGATCGGCCACCAGGGTGGCGTGCAGAACGCGGACAATTTGGTCGAGGGTCTCGCGTTCAACGAGAGCCGCGACTATCGCGACTGGTTGGCGCGGATGCGCGCGCTGCCGAAGTCGATCGAACAGACTATCCGGCTGATGGCTGAGGGCGTGAAACAGGGGAATGTGCCGCCTCGGGTGCTGATGCAACGGGTGCCGGCGCAGATCGCCGCGCAGATCGTCGACGACCCCGCGAAGAGCGGGTTCTACCGGCCGTTCGTGAAGTTTGCGATCGATATCCCCGAATCCGAACGCGCGGCGCTGCAGGCCGAGGCGCGCGAGGTGATCGCGCAGCAGATCGTGCCGGCCTACCGCAAGCTGCAGACCTACTTCAGCGACGACTATCTGCCGAAGACCCGCACGGGCATCGCGGTCGTGGACCTTCCCAACGGCAAGGCCTACTACGACTTCCTTGCCGGCTACTACACCACCACCGGGCTAAGCGCCGATGAGATCCATGCGATCGGTTTGAAGGAAGTCGCGCGGATTCGCGCCGAGATGGAAAAGGTCAAGGCCGAAGCCGGCTTCCAGGGAAGTTTGCCCGAGTTCTTCACGTTCCTGCGCAGCGATCCGCGTTTCTTCGAGAAGACGCCGGAAGCGCTGCTCACCCACTACCGCGCCATCTCCAAGCGCATCGACCCGGAACTAGTGAAAGTGTTCCGGGTTATCCCGCGCCAACCCTACGGCGTGCGGCCGATCCCCGACAGCATCGCCCCAGACACCACCACCGCCTATTACCAGCAGGGTGCCAGCGACGGCAGCCGTGCGGGCTTCTACTACGTCAATCTCTACAAACCCGAGAGCCGGCCGATTTGGGAAATGATGCCGCTGTCGCTGCACGAAGCGGTGCCGGGCCATCACTTTCAGTTCGCGCGCGCCCTGGAACTGCCCGATGCGCCGATGTTCCGCCGCACCGCGTATTTCGTCGCCTACGGCGAAGGCTGGGGGCTCTATGCCGAACAGCTCGGCTACGACATGGGCCTGTATGACGACCCCTACGACCGCATGGGCCAGCTCGCCTACGAAATGTGGCGTGCGGTGCGCTTGGTGGTCGATACCGGCATGCACGCCAAAGGCTGGAGCCGCGAGCGCGCGATCGCCTATTTCAAAGACAACGCGCCGAAAACCGACCAAGACATCGTCAACGAAATCGACCGCTATATCGGTACGCCCGGCCAAGCGCTTGCTTACAAGATCGGTCAGCTGAAGATTTCTGAGCTGCGGGCGAGGGCGGCGACGCGCCTGGGTCCGAAGTTCGACCTGCGCGATTTCAACGACGCCGTGCTGGGAACCGGCTCGGTGCCGCTGGTAACGCTGGAGCGGCACATCGACGCATGGATCGAGGCTCGCCAGCCCTGAAGATAGGCCTGTTGGGATTGCTTTGGGCTCGGTAGAGCGGAGCGCAGCTCCGCTGCCGGTTCGCCGGATGGCTTGAGAAAACCGATGGATTCGCGCAGCCGTGGGCGGGCTTAGGTGCGGAATAATTATCTATTGAATCAATGATTTGTGTTTATTTTTCTGCAGCGCTCGATGCCTCGTTGTGATGCCTGCTGATGCCGAAAAGCCCGCTTGTCGAGTCTCCGAACCAGAATGCCCAGTCACGGCTGTTGATGCGCCCGATGACGGCAGGGTTTGCGCCTAAGCCCTTGAACCTGCCATACTTTCTGGCTCTCGACGCGGCCCTATGCCCGCGGGAGACCTTGCCCCACAGTCGCCATTGCGGCGCTCGGGGGCTTTCGGTAGGCAATCCCGCCGGCCGATATCCATAAGGACACCACCATGCGTCATTACGAAATCGTGTTCATGGTCCACCCGGACCAGAGCGAGCAGGTGCCTGCCATGATCGAGCGTTATAAGACGCTGATCGAAGGCGGCAGCGGCAAGATCCATCGCCTCGAAGATTGGGGCCGTCGCCAGCTTGCCTATCCCATCCAGAACCTGGTCAAGGCCCACTACGTGATGATGAACGTCGAGACCGATCTCGCTGTTCTGAACGAGTTGGTCGATACCTTCCGCTTCAACGATGCGGTGCTGCGCCACCTCGTCGTCAAGCGCGACGGCCCGGAAACCGAGCAGTCCCTGATCATGAAAAACAAGGACGACAAGGACAAAGCCGAGAAGAGCGATCGCCGCCGCCGCGACGATGACGAAGTGATAATCGGCACTGCCGATATCGACGATACCGCTGAAGTCGAAGTCTAAGGAGACCGATCATGTCCAAGTTTTTCCGTCGCCGTAAGTTTTGCAAATTCACCGCCGAAGGCGTGGTAGAGATCGACTACAAGGATCTCAACACGCTGCGCCAGAACCTCACCGAGAACGGCAAAATCGTTCCGAGTCGCATCACCGGCACCAAGTCGCGCTACCAGCGCCAATTGGCGATTGCCGTGAAGCGCTCCCGCTTCCTCGCGTTGATCCCGTACACGGACAACCACAACGTTTGATTCTGTCATCCCGAGTCCGGGCACAGCCCGGGCGAGGGGCCTGCTTTCAAAGCATTCTTTCAAAGCATTCTTTAAAAAACATTTTTAAGGGACAGCAGGTTCCTCGCGCACGCTCGGAATGACATTTACTGTCATTCGGACAGCCACCCGCTGCGGCGCGCCATGTCGGCCGTCGCTAACGAATACGGACTATACCCATGCAACTGATTCTTCTACAGAAAGTCGTGAACCTCGGCAGCCTTGGCGACAAGGTCAACGTCAAGCCCGGTTACGGCCGTAACTATTTGGTACCGCAGGGCAAAGCTGTGCCGGCGACTGCCGCCAATGTGGCGACGTTCGAAGCCAAGCGCGCCGAGTACGAAGCCAAAGCCCAGTCGCAGAACGACAATGCGCAGTCCCGCCGTGCTGCGCTGGAAGGCGTGAGCGTGACCATCTCCGCTAACGCTTCGACCGAAGGCAAACTGTACGGTTCAGTCGGTCCGCGCGACATCGCCGAAGCATTGACCGCCGCTGGTCACAAGGTCGGCAAGGCCGAAGTGGTGATGGGTGAAGGCCCGCTGCGCAATATCGGCGAATTCGACGTTCTCGTGCACCTGCACGCCGATGTCGAAGTGCAGGTCAAGGTCATCATCCAGCCCGAAGCCGCTTAATCTCCATCTTCAAGCTGTTTCGCGAACGGGCGCCAGATGGCGCCCGTTTTGTTTTTCCGCCTCGCAAAATGCTTCGCAAGCCTAGCTGTCGCAGGCATTGAGACGCCCGCGCGCGAAGTTATGCACAGGTTTTCCCATGACTTGTCTGCAACGCTCAAGGCGTCGCAGGGCATACGATGGCGGCATCACCCGTGCACCGTTCTCAAGAGCAACCCAATACGATGGCTCTTCGTCCCACTGCTTACGGCGAGCGCCGTCAAGGCCCCCGTCAAGAAGTCCGCAGCGACAGCCGCATCGAACAACTGCGCGTTCCGCCCCAATCGATCGAAGCCGAACAAGCGGTGATCGGCGGCCTGATGCTGGCGCCCGACGCCTTCGATCGCATCGCCGATCGTTTGAACGAACAGGATTTTTATCGTCGCGATCATCAGCTGATCTATCGCGCGATCCGCGAACTGGCCGAAAAAAGCAGGCCCTACGACGCGGTGACGCTGGGCGAATGGTTCGAGTCGCAGGGGCTGTCCGAAATGGTCGCTGGCGGTGCGTACTTGGTCGAATTGGCCAGCACCACGCCGTCCGCAGCGAATATCACCGCTTATGCCGAAATCGTCCGCGACAAAGCGATCCTCCGTCAGTTGATCGATGCTGGTACGAACATCGTCAACGATAGCTTCCAGCCCGACGGACGCGACAGCGATGAGATTCTGGCGCTGGCCGAAAAGGAAGTGTTTGCGATCTCCGAAGCGCGCTCGCAGGGCCGCACCGATTTCACCGCGATCAACAAAGCGATGGCCGAAGCCTTCGACGTGCTGCAGACCCGTTTTCAGAACGGCGGCAGTATCACCGGCATGTCCACTGGCTACACCGAGTTCGACGAAATGACCGCCGGCCTGCAGCCGACCGACTTGGTGATCCTCGCCGCGCGTCCGGCAATGGGCAAGACCACGTTCGCGCTGAACATCGCCGAATACGGCGCGATGAAAACGCGTAAACCTGTCGCCGTGTTCTCGATGGAAATGTCCTCGTCGCAGTTGGCGCTGCGCCTGATTTCATCGGTCGGCCGCATTAACGCGACGCGCCTGCGCACGGGCCAACTCGAAGACGAGGACTGGAGCCGAGTCAGCAGCGCGATCCGCCTGCTGAAGGAAACCAAGATCTTCATCGACGACACCCCGAGTCTCTCGCCCGAGGCGCTGCGCGCGAAAGCGCGTCGGCTCAAGCGCGAACATGGCCTGGGTTTGATCGTCATCGACTATCTGCAACTGATGGTCGTGCCTGGCAATAGCGAGAACCGCGCGACCGAAATTTCCGAGATTTCGCGCTCGCTCAAAGGCTTGGCAAAGGAGCTGAACGTCCCGGTGGTCGCGCTGTCGCAGCTCAACCGCTCGTTGGAAACCCGCACCGACAAGCGCCCGGTGATGGCCGACCTGCGCGAATCCGGCGCGATCGAGCAGGACGCGGACATGATCGTGTTCATTTACCGCGACGATTACTACAACAAAGAAAATTCGCCGGATAAGGGCTTGGCCGAAATCATCATCGGCAAACAGCGTAACGGCCCGACCGGTTCGTTCAAGCTCAAATTCTTCGGCGAATACACCCGGTTCGATAATTTGGCGTACGACGCGGTGGGCAGTTTCGAATAATCGGCGACGATCTGCACCACAACATCGAATGCCGGCACGCCGGCAGCCGTGTGCGATCGCTGCAGTGTGCGATCACTGCAGTGCCGTTGCGCTGGTGTCTATTTTGATTTCGAACGAACGATGATTCGAGCGGTGACGAAATCAGCGCAAAAAAACCATTCGCGCCGATATTTTTTTTCAAAAAAAGATCGTCTCACGCTATGAGAGGCCGCGTGTTTAGACTCTTTTTTACCGGTTCGGTCGATTTCGGCGCGATGCCGCAGTCCTCGATCCGTGACAGCTAAGAGCCTGTTCACGATCTCGCATGCTCCGCGCTGAGCCCCAGAGCGCACGGCGCAGCGTCCTCGCTCGGTCGTGGACGGACGTCCACTTCAACGCGCGTGAATGCCTGCCGACCGTTAAAATGCCGCATGTCCCAAACGACGCTCCAATCTCCCAAGTACGACGCCCTGCGCCATCGCCACGCGGAAGCGAGCGACCGGCCGACCCGTATCCATGTCGATCTCGATGCGCTGACCCACAATCTGCATGCCCTGCAGACGCGCGCGGGCGCGCCGGTGATGGGCATCGTCAAAGCCAATGCCTATGGGCACGGCCTCGTGCCGGTGGCGCTGCATCTAGAGGCTCAGGGCATCGCGCAGCTAGGCGTGGCGTTCGTCGAGGAGGGCATTGCGCTGCGGCAAGCTGGCGTGCGAATCCCGATCCTGGTGATGGGCGGCATTTTCGGGCCGCAGGTCGCACAGTTCCTCGCGCACGATCTCGAAATCACCGTGTCCTCGCTGGGCAAACTGCGGCAGGTCGAAGCCGCAGCCGAAGCGCTCGGGCGCAAAGCGACGATCCATCTGAAAATCGATACCGGCATGGAACGCATCGGCGTACACAGCTACAGCGCGGGGCCGTTCATCGAAGCGGCGGTCGCGTCGCCGTGGTGCGAGCTGAAAGGCGTGTATTCGCATCTGGCCTGCGCCGACGACCCGGCATCGCCGATGACCGCGCTGCAGTTGGAACGCTTCCTCGATGCCTGCGCGCATTTCGAGCGCATCGGTGCGCCGCTGCCGCTGCGCCATTTAGCGAATTCTGGCGGAATACTGCATTTTCCCGAGACCGCGCTGGACATGGTGCGGCCCGGCATCGCGCTGTACGGCGTGCTGCCCGATCCCGCGTCGCAGCGCACCGTCGATTTGCGCCCGGCGTTGTCGCTGGTGTCGCAAGTGGTGTATTTCAAAGTGGTGAAGGCGGGGCATTCGGTCAGCTATGGCGCGACCTGGGCACCGGCGCAGGACACGCGCATCGTCACCATTCCGATCGGTTACGGCGATGGCTATCCGCGCTCGCTGTCGTCGCGCGGCGAGGTGCTGATTCGCGGCCAACGCCATCCGATCGTCGGCCGCATCTGCATGGATCAGTTCATGGTCGATCTCGGCCCCGACGGCACCGCGTACAACGAGGATGCGGTGGTGTTGATCGGCCGCCAGGGCGACGCGCAGATCGCATGCGAGGCCGTCGCGCAAGCCGCGGGCACGATTCCATACGAAATTTTGGTCGGTTTGAACGATCGCATTCCGCGCGAGTATGTCGGCGGCGCTGCGGTGGGCGCGTGAACATCGCGACGCAGTATTCGCAGCGGCGAGGCAGGGCAGCATGAGCCCAGGCACCAATGCGGCCAGCTGCGCGCCGCCTATCACTGACCTGCCCACCAGTGACCCACCCATCCGTCACCTCATCGTCGTGCTCGGCGATCAGCTCGATTCGGCATCGTCGGTATTCGACGACTTCGATCCTACGCGCGACGCGGTGTGGATGGCGGAAGTGGCGCACGAAGCCGAGCACGTCTGGAGCACCAAGGCGCGGATCGCGATCTTTCTGGCGGCGATGCGGCACTTCCGCGATGAGCTGCGCGCGCGCGGATTCCCGGTCGATTACGCGCAGCTCGACGGCCATGCGCATGCCACGCTCGACGCAGCACTCGGCGATGCCCTGCAGCGCCTGCGTCCGCAGCGCGTGATCGCGATCAAGCCCGGCGAATGGCGGCTCGCGCAGTCGCTGCCGCAGGTCTGTCGCGATGCGGGCGTGCAGTGGAGCGAGCGGCCGGATCTGCATTTTTACTCCGATGAGATCGACTTCGCCGAATGGGCGAAAGGTAAGAAGGAACTGCGGCTGGAATTTTTCTACCGCTGGCTGCGCAAGCGCGAAGGCGTGCTGATGGAGGACGGACAGCCCGTCGGCGGGCGCTGGAATTTCGATGCCGAGAACCGCGAGACCTTCGGCAAGAAAGGCCCCGGCTTGGTGCCGGCGCCGATCGGTTTTGCGCCGGATGCGACGACGCGCGAGGTCATCGCTCTGGTGAATGAGCGCTTCGCAGCGCATCCCGGCACGCTCGATGCATTCGACTGGCCGCTCACCGCCGCCGATGCCCACGCCGCGCTCGACGATTTCATCGCCCGGCGGTTGCCGTCGTTCGGCTTGTATCAAGATGCGATGTGGCGCGAGGAGCCCTGGCTCTATCACTCGCGGCTGTCGGCGGCGATGAACATGAAGCTGCTGTCTCCGCGCACAGTCGTCGATGCTGCGGTCGCGGCGTGGCGCGAGGGGCGTGCGCCGATCGAAGCGGTGGAAGGCTTCGTCCGTCAAATCCTCGGCTGGCGCGAGTTCGTGCGCGGCGTGTACTGGCTGCGCATGCCGGGTTTTCTCGACGACAACGCGCTCGGAGCCGACGCGCCGCTGCCTGGCTTCTATTGGGACGGCGACACCGATATGGCCTGCATGCGCGATGCGCTGCGGCAGACGTTGGATTTGGGCTATGCGCATCACATCCAGCGGCTGATGGTGACGGGGCTGTTTTCGCTGCTGTTGGGCGTGCGCCCGCGCGAGATCCATGCCTGGTATCTCGCGGTGTACGTCGATGCGGTGGAATGGGTGGAGCTGCCGAACGTATTGGGCATGAGCCAATATGCCGACGGCGGACGCATGGTGTCTAAACCTTATGCGGCATCGGGCAAATACATCCAGCGTATGTCGAACTACTGCAGCGGCTGCCGCTACGACCCCGGCGAAGCGCTAGGGCCTAAGGCGTGCCCGTATACCACCTTATATTGGGATTTTCTCGACCGCCACGCCTCGCGATTCCGCGATCATCCGCGCGCCGGTATGCAGTGGCGCAATCTCGATCGCTTGTCGAACGACAAACGCACGGCGATCCGCGCGCAGGCGCAGCGTTTACGCGCACAGCTCGCGACAGCGTTGCCATCGGGCTAAGCTGCGTCTCCCTGACACACATATTGGTGTTTCGACGTGGATGCGGACCCGAAAACCTGTTTGATCGCTGGCGCCTCCGGCGGCGTCGCTATTGCTCTTGCGGCGCGGCTGCGCGCACAAGGCACGCGCTTGGTGTTGGCGACGCGCGATCCTGCGCGACTGCACGCTCACGACGATGATGTGGTGATCGCCGCCGATGTCGCCACCGAAGCCGGCGCAGCCGATGCCGTCGCTCGCGCGATCGCGCATTTCGGCGCGCCGCCTGCGGCCTTGGTCAACTGCGCCGGTGCGGTCTTGGTCGCACCGCTCGCGCGCACCAGCGAAGCGCAGTACCGCGAATGCCTCGCCGCGAATCTCGACACCGCGTTCTTTCTCGCGAAGGCCTACAGCGGCGCATTGCAGCAGGCCGCACGCGCCGCGCCCGATGACGTTCAAGGCGGATCGCTGGTGTTGTTCAGTTCGGTCGCGGCCGGCATCGGCATCGCCAATCACGCCGCCATCGCCGCAGCCAAAGGCGCGGTGGAAGGGCTGACCCGCGCGCTCGCGGCCGATTTCTCCGCGATCGGCCTGCGTGCGAACGCGATTGCGCCGGGCTTGCTCGACACCGGCGCCACCGCGAAATTCGTCTCCAGCGAACTCGGCCGCAAAGCGATGGCGGCGCAGTACCCGCTGGGCCGCTACGGTCATGCCGAGGATGCCGCCGCGCTCGCCGCGTTTCTGGCCTCGTCGCAGGCGTCGTGGATCAATGGTCAGACCATCGGCCTCGACGGCGGTTTTTGCAGCGTGCGTCCGCCGATCAAGGTGAGCTAATGGCCAACGCACTCGTTTGGTTCCGCAACGATCTGCGCCTCGCCGACAATCCCGCACTGCAGGCTGCGCTCGCCGCTGGCTACGCGCCGATTCCTATTTATATCCACGCCCCGGAAGAAGAGGGCGGTTGGGCGCCCGGCGGCGCGGCGCGCGCGTGGCGACACCGTTCGCTGCAGGCGCTGGATGCCGAGCTGCGCCGACGCGGCACGCGCCTGCGCTATTTCCACGGCCCCAGCCTGCAGACGCTGCAGACCCTCGCCGCCGCGTGCGATGCCGAAGCGGTGTTCTGGAACCGCCGCTACGAGCCGGCGATCGAGAAGCGCGATACCGCGATCAAAGCATCGCTGCGGGCGCAGGGCCTGCACGTGGAGAGTTTCAACGGCAGTCTATTGATCGAGCCCTGGCAATTGGCGACCAAGCAGGGCGGCCCGTACAAAGTCTTCACCCCGTTTTGGAAAGCCGCGTCAGCAGCGATGCGCATGCCGCTGCTGCATGAGCCGCCAACCGAATTGCCGCGCGTCGACGATGGCCCCCGAGGCGTTGAACTCGCCTCGTTCCAATTGCAACCCACACCGCGCTGGGACCAAGGCTTTTGGTCGCACTGGCAGCCGGGCGAAGCCGGCGCCTATGCATCGCTGAACGTGTTCAGCGATGGCGCGTTGCATGCCTATCGCAGCGATCGCGATCGCCCCGATCGCGTCGGCACCTCGCGGATGTCGCCGCATCTGCATCACGGCGAAATCGCGCCGTGGCGCGTGGTTGCGATCCTGCAGGCGCTGCGCGGCGCGTCCGACGCGGCTTCGACAGCAGAGATCGATGGCTTCGTGCGGCAACTTGGTTGGCGCGAGTTCGGTTATCACCTGCTGCATCATTTTCCGTTTACGCCCGAGCAGAACCTCAACCCGCGCTTCGCCGATTTCCCGTGGGCGCGGGTGCAGCCGGCGGCCCGCGACGCGTGGTGTCGGGGCCAGACCGGCGTGCCGATCGTCGATGCCGGCATGCGCCAGCTTTGGGAAACCGGCTGGATGCACAATCGCGTGCGCATGGTCGTCGGCAGTTATTTGTGCAAGCACCTGCGCTACCACTGGCGCGAAGGCGCGCGCTGGTTCTGGGACACCCTGGTCGATGCCGATCTGGCCAACAACACCCTCGGCTGGCAGTGGATCGGCGGCACCGGTGCCGATGCCGCGCCGTATTTCCGCATTTTCAACCCGGTGACGCAGGCCGAAAAATTCGACCCGCAGGGCAGCTACATCGCGCGCTGGCTGCCGGAACTGGCGCGGTTGCCGGCCGCGCTGCGCTTCGCGCCCTGGACCGATCCGCGCACGCTCGCGCGCCATGCGCCCGACTATCCGCGAACGCCGATCGTCGATCTCGCCCGCGGCCGCGCTGCGGCCCTGGATGCTTATCGCCGCATCGGTAGCGACGCCGAACGCAGCGACGATGGCTAGTGCAACGGTTAATGCTCCGGGCACGTTGCGCGGGAACGTCGGCGGCACGTCGCGAACGGTTCGCGTTGACCGTAGCGGCTGCAGCGTGATTCACTGCGGCTGAAGAGGAGGGGCTATGACCGAACAACAGACGTCACGCAAACGCGCCCGGCGCGATTCCATGTCGAAGGTGGACACCGCGTGGCTGCGGATGGAGCGTCCGACCAATCCGATGATGATTACCGGTGTGTTGATGTTTTCCGAGCCGGTGGACATCAAACGCTTGAAGAAGCTGATCGAAAAGCGCTTCCTGTCGTATACCCGCTTCCGCCAGAAGCCGGTGGACATTCCTGGCGGTATGGCATGGCAGGACGACGAGAACTTCGATCTCGACTGGCATGTGCGGCTCTCCGCGCTGCCGGGCCGTGCCGATCAAAAATCCCTCGAACGCTTCGCCAGCTCGCTTGCCTCCAGCCCTTTGGATAAGACCAAGCCGCTGTGGCAATTCCATTTGGTCGAGAAATACGAAGGCGGCTCGGCCCTGGTGTCGCGCATCCATCATAGTTACGCGGACGGCATCGCCCTGGTGCAAGTACTGCTGTCGTTGACCGATACCTCGGCCCACCCAGTAAAGGCCGAGCCGCTGACCAAGGCGTGGCTGAAACAGGACGGCGCCAACGTTGCGCGGCGGGTCGGCGCGGTCGAACGCTATGCCAAGCTCGGCGGCAAGATGCTGGAAAAAGGCATGGACATGTACCGCGATCCCACGCTCGCCGGGGTGATCGCGAAAGAGGGCGGCGACATCGCGCGCGAGTTATTGCACGCACTGGCCCTGCCGGATGACCCGCCCTCGGTGCTGCGCGGCAAACTCGGCGTGAGCAAACGCGTCGCCTGGGCGCCGCCGCTGGATCTTGAAGAAGTGAAGGCCGTCGGCCGCGCTTGCGGTGCCACCGTCAACGATGTGCTGATGGCCACCGCTTCGGGCGCATTGCGCGAGTACATGCTGGAGCGGGGCGAGAACGTCGATGGCTTGTTCCTGCGCGCCACCGTGCCGGTGAACCTGCGTCCGCTGGAGCACGCCAAGAAGCTCGGCAACCACTTTGGCTTAGTCTTCCTCGACTTGCCGGTGGGCCTGGATAACCCCGTGAATCGGCTGGAGCACGTCGCCGAATGCATGAATCAGTTGAAGAACTCACGCCAAGCCATTGTCGCATATGGTCTTTTGGCTGCACTCGGCATGGCCCCGGCGGCTGTGCAGGAGTTGGCGCTGGAGCTATTCAGCCGCAAGGCATCCGCAGTGGCGACTAACGTGCCCGGTCCGCAGCAGCAGTTGTATCTCGCCGGTAGCCCCATTCGCGAAATGATGTTCTGGGTGCCGCAGACCGGCTCGATCGGCATGGGTCTGTCGATCCTCAGCTACAACGGCAAAGTTCACTTCGGCATGATCGTAGACGCCAAAATCATTCCCGACCCGCGCGTCATTACCAAACGCTTCGCCGAGGAATTCGACAAGCTGGTCTATCTCGCACTGATGGGCAGTTGGGAGCGGCCGTTGGATTCGGTGGGCGCCGAAGCGCTGATGAGTTGAGCACCGCGAAATAGGTCGATCGGCTCTTTGAACAGCGATTCACGGCATGCGCAAGTGGGTCGAAAACGCGCTACCCGGCGCGGACTGGTCGAAGACCTGCGCGATCGGTGTGATCGGTTTGAAGCGGGGTAGCGGGCTGGAGACGCCGCTGTTCAGGTATCGATGCAGGCGATTGGGCGTCACGCTATCGATCAGATCTCGAACAGGCTGTGATGGCGAGCGAGGTTTGTTCAGTCGCGATCTAGCGCGTGAGGTGTCCTGAACCGCGCATTCCGCACGACCGCCTTGCGTTTCGCACAGACAGCGTACTGTCAGCTAACGGCACCTATGGTTCCACCTGATTGCCGGCTTCCCCTTGCCGGTGCGAGGAACGAATCATGTCTCATCCTATGCTGCCTTCGCTGCCCACGAAACCGCTCGTCGCAGCGCTCATCGCTGCCGCCATGCTCACTAGTTGCGCCAGCTATACCGGCCAGACCAGCGATCCCGACGACCCGAACCGCACCCAGCGTGGCGCCCTGATCGGCGCAGCGATTGGTGCGGTGGCCGGCATCCTCAGCGGTGATGACGCCCTCGAGCGTCGCCAACGCGCATTGGCCGGTGCCGGCGTCGGCGCAGTCGCCGGTGGCGCCGTCGGTGTCTATCAAGATCGCCAGGAAGCCGAACTCCGCCGTCGCACCGCGGGTACCGGCATCGACGTCAGCCGCGACGGCGATGTGATCACGCTTAATCTGCCCGACGGCGTGACCTTCGACTTCAATAAGGCCGCGCTGAAGCCGCAGTTTTATCCCGCGCTCGATCAGGTCGCATCCACCATGGCCGAATACAACCAAACCATCGTCGAAGTCAGCGGCCACACCGATAGCGTCGGCAGCGACGAATACAACCAGCGTCTGTCCGAACAGCGTGCAGGGTCGGTTGCGAACTATCTCGTCGGCAAGGGCCTGCTTCGCCAGCGTTTTGAAGTGGTCGGTATGGGCGAGCGCTTCCCGATCGCCGACAACATGGCCGAAGCCGGCCGCGGTCAGAACCGACGTGTGGAAATCCGCGTGGTGCCATTGACCCAGCAGGGCGGTTGAGTCGGGCCATCGTTCGCCTTCGCGCTTCGGCAGCAATTCGGTCGCCAGTAAAGTGCCGCCAGCAAAGGGCCGCCCGCAAGCGGCCCTTTGCAATGGCATCGCGGCTATGTGCAGGGCGGCGTTGTGGAGATGTAGCGGCAAGAATGCGCGCACGCTCGCTCACGCATCGGGTTCTGGCGATCGCCTTGCCGCGAACGGCGAAGGCCCAGCGTCTGCGGCTTTCACCAAGGCCAAAGCCGGATCGCCAGCCATGCCGGAACGCCCACATAAAACAACAGGCGAGCGATGAATTCGAGCGTCTTGCGGAGCGCGACTGCCTGCGCCGGACGCACAGCGAGCGAGAGCAAGGTGCCGGTTTCGATCGCGAATCGCAGCCCGGCGGAATACACCATCAAATTGATCGCCCACGACGCCCACCAGATCAGCAGCGCGATGAGGTAGGCCTTCAAACCGTAGGTGTAGTACTCGCCGAACGCGCCGCCGAATGCGATGTGCTGGTGCAGATGGAATGCGATCAGCGCGGGCACCAGCGAGAACAGCGCGAACTTCACGATGGGGTGATCGATCCGGCGGCGCGGCACGCTGGCGCGGGTGCGGGCGTAGTCCGCAGCGCGGCCGGTGAAGCTGTCGATCAGCGCGGGCGTCGCGCCAGCAGCGACCAGCGCGCGAAGTAGGGCCGCAGGATCGTTCAGTGCGATGCCGTGCGACCAACGCTTACCCGACGCAAGCTGCAGCCAGAGTCCGCTGTTCGGAAACGGCAGCCTCCATCCTTCCGCTGCGGCGACGTCGCCCGCGTTGATCTCGATGCGGCGCTCGCGTTGCTCCAATATCAGCACACCGTTCTCGATCGCTGCCGTCGCGGCGAAGGCGCGCAGGATCGCCCATGCCGATATTTCCGGCGCCAAGACCATTGCTGCGAACATCCAAATCTGCGCCAGCGAATTCGCCTGCGGGCCATGGCCGAGCAGTGCGGTAACGCCCAGCCACAACAGCGTGCCGCGCGCGAACACTCGCAGCAGACTCGCTGCCACGCGCCACAGCGGCGATAGCACGACAACCTCGGCCCGCAATGCCTCGGTGTGCGTCGCATCTGACGCTACAGGCGTCGCTGCCGTGCGACGCGCGGCACGCTCGCGCAGCGACCGCGCGACCGCGACCGCCGCAAGCAGCAGCAGCCAAGCAAGACCCGCGCGGCCGACCCAGTCGCCCCATGCCACCATCAGCGTTGCCGGCGGCGGCGTGGCCGAGAGTTCGCCGACCAGCAGCGCTTGTTCGCCGATCGCGGTGGCAGCCGTGATCGTACCGGTGCGATCGATCACGGCGCTGATGCCGTTGTTGGTCACACGCAGCTGCGGCATGCGGGTTTCGATACTGCGGAACGCCGCCACGTTCAGATGCAGGCGCGCCCCAAGCGGGTAGTTCGTGAACCAAGAATCGTTCGACATGCCCAAGATCGCTTGCGCGCCCTGGCGTGCGCCTTCGATCGCGAGGCCGGTATCGACATCGTCCAGGCAAATCATCGGCAATACGGGAATCTCGCGCCCATCGGCGGTACGCAGCGGAAACACGCGCGCACCGTCACCCGGCCGCCACGAGCCGGCCCACGGCAGCACGCCGCGCAACGCCGGCCCATCGAGCCAGTCGGGCACGTATTCGGTGAACAAAAATAGGCGCGTCTTGCGATAGAAGCCCAAAGTGCCGGCTTTAGGCTCGACGAACGCGGCGGCGTTGTATTCGCCGTTCGCATCGAGGTCGTAGGTGCCGAACACCAGCGGAACGCCGCTCGCGGCGACGAAATCGAGAATTTCGCGGTCCAGCTCGGCGCCGGCGTCGCTTTTCGCGTGCGCGAACGTGGTGGGATACACGGTTTCCGACCACAGCAGGGCATCCACGCGCTCGCGCGCGATCGCCTCGCGCGACATCGCGTAATGGGTGTCGAGCACGTGGCGCACCACCTCGTATGCGCCCATCTCGCGACGCAGGCGCTCGTAATCGACGATATTGGACTGCACCATGCCCACGCGCAGCGGCGTAGCGGCGTCTTCAGGCATCGCCGTGAGCGCGGACACGCGCGCAGCGCCATAGCCGGCCATCAGCGCCACGATGGCGGCTGCGATCGCCAGGGGCTTGATTAGCGCACGCATGCCGTCGCGACGCTGGGTCACTGCTGCAGCGATGGATTCATTGATCAAAATCAGCAGGAAGGTCAGGCCGGCAGCGCCGCCGACATCGGCGATTTGGCGCAGCAGATACGAGGGAAACAGCCCGTGGCCGAGGGTGTCGCCCAACAGCTTGGGCACTAACCACTCAGTCGCGACCCAGGCGGATGCGCCCGCAAGCGCGCGCACGATCGCACCGTGACGGCGACCGACGAGGTGCCGCACGAGCGCAAAGGCGAGAAACTGCGGCTGCAGTAGCGGGGCGGCCACCAAAAGAACGATCACGCCGATCGTTGCATCGATACCTAGGAATGTCGCGATCGCGATGCCGAACCAGGCGAGCGCCGACGCGAGGAACGCCACGCTCATCGTCAGGCCGTGACGTGTAGCGCCCGCGACGGTGCGCGTCGCCTCTAGAGCGAGCAACCATGGCACCAAGGCGACGAAGCCGAGCAGGTAAGCGTTGCCGCCCCGCGCATACAGGCCCAACAGTGCTGCGCTGGCGATGATGCCGGCGAGCGCGCGCCAGCCGGGGCGAGACATCCACATCGTGTTCAGGGCGAAGGACTCCGCGGCTCGATCGGGCGCGGGATTTTGATCGGCCGAATCGCGAGCCCGGGCGGTGCTAGCTCTGGCGGCACCACGCGATTTTCAGGAATCTGCAGCGGCCGGCCGGAAGCATCGAAAAACTGGAAGTCTGGCGAGAACATCAGAATCGCCTCGATCGGCTGGCCGTCGTCGGTCGACTGAAAATGGCGGACATAGCCTTCCGGCAAAGCAAAATCATCGGGAACCGCCAGCCCCACCAGCGGCGGGCTGGTGCCGGGCGGCGAAAATGCGCCGATGCCCGAATAGATACCGGCCTCGTGCAAACGATCGATGACCTCTGCTACGGATGGCGCCGGTTGGCCGGGCACGGCGTAGTCGGAGAGGTCTCGGCTTTGGTCTTCACCGTCTTGCGTCGGCGGTACGGGTCGCGCAGTCAGCGCGCGGCGAGGCGCGTTCGCGGCGTCGGTCGATGCGCCGGACGTATCCGATTGGGCGGCAGCATCGGCGCGCTCATCGGAGGTATTCGCGTCCGATGCGCCGTGCTCTGAATTAGATGTGGAGCGATGCGTATTCACGAAATACACCATGGCGCCGCCGACCAATACCAAGGCCAGCGTTTTATAGATCAGCACAGTGCGCCTACCGCGGCCATCGCGTTTGGCGATCCGTACCTCGTCGCCGCCCTGGGGCGGCGACGAGGTGTTGCCTTGCTTAGGATCATCCATCTTGGGAGCATCGATCTTAGAATCGTCCATCGACGCATCCGAACATCAATTACGGCGTAGCAGGATTGTGGGTCGAGATCGACCAGCCCATGCGCTCATGGCCGTACTGGTTCCAGATCGGGCTGAAGCCGCTGACGAACGCCGTGTAGCGGGGTGCGCCGGTGCCGGTGGTGCCGCCGAACAAGCCGGCAGACACGGTGCCGCCGATGAAGGTCGGGTGGGTATCGTCCGACTGGATGTAGTCGTAGCTGCTGCTGGACGATACGAAGTGCGTGTTGGCGTCGCGCAGGGTCGGGCGCAGGGTGCTGGTGATGCGGGTCAGATAGCTGGACTCGCTTTCGCCGGTCACGTACTTCAGGGCTTCGGAATCGATCCGGCCATCGCCGTTGGTGTCGTAATCGGCACCCATGTACTCGGCAAAGCTATCGGCGCACTTGAAGCCTTTCTGGCGGGCGTATTCGCACATCCAGTAGTTCATCTGCGCGATCGCCGGCAGGAACTTGTCGCGCAAATTCACTTTGGCGCCGGTGGTCGGGTCGTTGCACGAGCTCAGCACGTTGTCGGCGTTATAGCCGGGGTAGTACAGGTTCGCGATGACCTTCAGCTTCACGCCCGAGTAGGCGTTGGCGTTGATGTAATCCATCGAAGCGGCGACGTAAGTTTTGCAGTTGTTCACCGCCGTCGTCAGCACGTTGTAATTGCAGGTGCCGGTCTGGCCTTTGAAACTGGTGCGCGCTTGCAGACCATCGTTGCCGCACATTTCAAAGGTCACCACGCGGGTCGAAGCGGCCTGCATGTACGACTTTTCGGCGACGATCTTATTGGCGTAGACGTCAGACGCTACCGCGCCTGATTTAGCGCGACGCACGCTTTCGATATCGGCATTCCATTTCGCCGACAAATATTCGGCATCCACCGTCGGCGCCGCATATTTGGCGGCATTGGTGGTCGAGCCGTTGTAGCCGGCATAGATGGAATCGCCGTAGGCGACGATGCGATATTTCGCGGTCGTGGCCGAGCGGTCGATGGTCCAAGACACGTTTTGATTCAGAGTGCTCGCCATTGCGGGCGCGCCGATGGCGAGTAGAACTAATGTCGGTAACAGCATGCGAACGGTCTTGCTGGATCGATTGATCATATGACCTGCTTCCTTATGTGAGATGTGTACGAGCGGATGCCGAGGGGCTTTGAATCATATTCGCTGTACCGCTATCGGCATCCATTCGATGTGAGGCCTCCCCGGGCCGGCCCGTACGGTAGCGTTTCGTCACGCAGTGGTCAACACATCGTCGGTATTTAAGATATGCAGGAACACATCAATCGGCGCTAGCGCCGAAACTCAGCGCTTTTTGTGCGACGCATCATCTGCGCTGCATTATGTGCGACTGCACAATGCTTCGCCAGAATTGTGATGCTTCTCCAGAATTGCGATGCTTCTCCAGAATTGCGATGCGCAACGGTTGCATTCGATGGTGCTGCGCGGAAGCGAACAGGATGCATATGCATGCTGCGATGCATCATCAATGCACGATAGGTCCGTATCTGGGTTCGGTCTGTGCAGTGTTGCCCTTGCGGCGAAGGTTGGGCGCACGAGGTGCCGCTTTTCTTGCAACGCTATCTTGTTGGACGATACCGCGTGGCGTGACAAGGCCGTACGCAGGGTGGGCTGCCAAATTGATCTTCGGCTCCCGAATGGGGCCTGCACGGATTATTCTGTTGATGCAAGTCGTGGTATGGTTTTCGGCGAAGGGTTGGGGATGTGCCCATGCAATGTGGGCGCCAAAGCGATTGTGATATCACGGGGAGTTATGGAATGAGACTCAGGAAGCTGACAGCTGCGTGGAAGCTGCGCGGAACATGTGTCGTCGCAAGCCATCGGCCTGCTTGCAGGTTGCTGAAATACCTCCATCCAGGAGGTCTCAGCTCGCACGTCCGGCACATGTCTGGTAGATGTCTAGCTGTGCTCACGGCGACGGCCTCGCGCGCGAGGCTGAACAGCGAAGCTGGCCCTGAGCGCAGCGAAGGGAGAGGCGCACAGCGCCGAATCATCAATCGCTTACGCGCTTGCTTCGCCGGCGCAGCCATCCATGGCTGCATGCCATGACTGCATGCCCATGACCGCATGCCATGACCGCATGCCATGACTGCATGACCAGGTCACTGAACACCTGCTGCCGCAGGTATTTCAGCAGCCTGCTAAGCGCTATATGCCTGTTGTGTGAATGCTGGGCCAAAGTCTAGGTGTCAGCTGTAGTGATCAACAATTCCGGGGGAAATGCAGTGGAAGCGTATTCGCGTCTTAATTTGATCGGTTCGTCTGCGTCCTTTCTGCAGGCGGTGGCGCAGATCAATAGAATGGCAACACTCGACGCCACAGTGCTGATCTCTGGCGAAACGGGAACAGGCAAAGAGCTGGCGGCGCGCGCGATCCACTATCTCAGCGCAAGGTCCGACAAGCCGTTCGTGCCGGTGAACTGCGGCGCACTGGCCGATTCGCTGGTCGAAAGCGAGCTGTTCGGCCACGAGCGGGGCGCGTTTACCGATGCGAAGACCGCCTCAGCCGGGTTGATCGGCGAAGCCATCGGCGGCACGATTTTTCTGGACGAAGTGGACACGCTCAGCGCCAAAGCACAGGCGGCGCTGCTGCGGTTTCTGCAGGACCGCACCTACCGGCGGGTCGGCGGCGGCGCACTGCGACAAGTCGATGTGCGCGTGCTGGTGGCGAGCAATGCCGATCTAGCGGAGCTCTCGCAGAAGCGGCAATTCCGTCAGGATCTGCTTTATCGTTTGAATGTGCTGTCGCTGCATTTGCCTGCGCTGCGCGACCGTGAAGGGGATGCGGCTGTGCTTGCGAAGGCGGTGCTGCAGCGTCTGAGCCATCAATACCGATTGCCGATCAAACACTTGCATCCCGACGGCCTTGCGTTCATCCAGCGATACCGCTGGCCCGGCAATGTCCGCGAACTGGAGAACATCATCCATCGCGAGTTCTTGATGAGTGACGATACGGAATTGCATCTGCAGGACTCCTGCGATGCACTGATGGGCGGGATGGTGCAGGACACTCGCAGCGATGTCATCGATCATCCTTTCCGCGATGCCAAGGCCAATGCCGTGGCCGAATTCGAACGCAGCTACGTGCGCGCGATGCTGGCGCGTACCGGCGGCAATATTTCACAGGCTGCGCGTCTGTCCAAGCAGGAGCGCAGCGCGTTCGGCAAACTGGTGCGCAAATACAAATTGGGTGGTTTCGAGGGGCAGGTGGCGTAGGCGCTTCCTCCTGCGGTCTTCGCCTTGCGGACGTCTGCAAGCGTGCAAACTGCAATCCTCAAGGGTCTCAGCGCTCTGCGGGGTATTCTTGAGCAGAATCGTGTTGCGCACCCACTTTGAAGCCGGTCTATGGACGAACAACTGGTTGTTTTTGCTGAAAATGCCATCCGAGTTTATCTGGCCGAGCGTCCGGACAGCGCGGACACTGTCGAGGGGATCCACTGCTGGTGGCTTCTTTGGCCGGGTCTGCCCGAGTCCCCTGTAGTGACCCAGATCGCGCTGGAACGGCTGGAATCCAGCGGTGAGGTGGAATCGGTCTGCGTGGGCAATCAGCTGCTGTGGCGTCGTCCGCGCGTGTCGTGCGCCGACCAGCGCCAGACGGACATTTCCGGAACCGGTCAATAATCTTCATTTCAAAAGCCGGGTGCGCAAAGCCCGGCTTGGAGCCTGTTCGAATGCTCCTCAAACATCGACAGACCCCTGTTGGGTGATCCGCAACGCCACCCATGCCGAGGTGGAATTTCACCCACCAGGTTAAAAAACACCCAGTATGCGTACAGTGTTTTCCATCGCTGTCTGAAAAGCGCTTGTGCCTGCGACCGATGCGGCAAGTGGGCGTTGGTATATCTACACCACACCACATCACACCGCACGGATCGATATGGAGTGGGTGAAAAAATACCCGGTACGACAGTTTCGGAGGCGCCGCGCTGCGTGCATACGCTTGTTTTTGCGGCGTATGGCGCAGCGCCTGCGACTTGGCGTGAAAATTGCTCTAATATGGAAATTGCTCTGATGCTGCGTAGGCCTGACGTGCTGCCGCAGACGGATCGAGCCTTTTGTGCCCTGCATTGCTCTGCAGGATCGGCTCTGTAGGATCTGCTCTGCAGGATCGGCATGCCGCAACGGCCGCCATCGTCAACATCGCCATCAACACTGGGAGTGAGTCAATGTCGGGATACAACAGGCTTCTGGGGCTGACGAGGATGGTGTCGAGATCGCTGTCCACTCGGGCATCGGGCCCATTGTCCGAAGCGACTCCGCTGCTCAGCGGCTCAGTGCATGCACCGCCGATGCTGGACCCTTCGGAGCGTCTCAAGGCGCTGGCGCCGCCGGTCGAGACGCCAGTTCGGCCCATGGAGTCCTCGGCACTGGTCCCCCGTCCACGTGCGCAATCGCAGATGGTGCCTTATGGCCACCAGTTCGTGCAGATCCAGGACAAGCATCGGACCGGCATGGAGCCGGACACCATCGCCCACACGGTGATTCCCAAAGGCGCCAGGCGCACGCAGATGCAGGTGCCCGGGGGCCCGCAGGGCGAGTGGTATTCGCCCAAGCCCGGACAGACACCGCAACAGTTGGGCATCAGCCCGGTCGGCATGATGCGCGTGTTCGAAATGGGGCCCGGCACGCCGCTGCCGCCCACACAACTGGCGAACGGGCAGGGCGTGATGCTGCCCGGCGCAGAGTCGTGGGTGCCTGCCTTGAAGCGGGCCACCACATTCGAGGCACTGACCAACGTGCCGGCCGTGTCCAGCGTGTCGAAGCCGATCATCGATACGTGGTCGCTGACGGGCGTGCCTGTTCCGGCCAGGGGAGACGAAAAGCCGTCGTGGTCGCCTTTCAAGACGGGCGTGACTGTGCCCACCAGCGGAGGCGGGCAGCAGTTGCTGTCGCCTTTCAGGTCGCGGTTCCGCGAGGTTAGCGACGCAAGCGCAGCGCGAGCGGAGCTGAGTCCCCCGGCCAAGACTCCGGGCAACCAGAAGGACTAAGAGCTTGTTTAGACTCTCTCCATGCTCCGCGTTGCGTCGCCGCGACAGGCTGAGATTCGAGCGTCGCGCAGCGCCAGACGGGTGGTCTGGTCATGCTGTCCCAAAGCATACTGTCCAACCGCATGCGGCGCGCTGGCTTCAGCGTGTCGCGGCAGCGCAACCCGAAGGGCTGATCCACAGAACGCGCGGCACGGCGTCCTCGCTCGGTCAAGGATGGACATCCATTCCCTCGCTCCTCCTTATTCCGCGCGTTCTGAGGCTCAGCGCGGAGCATGGAGAGAGTCTAAACAGGCTCTAAGACATGCCGCCACGCATGTCATTCCGAGCACAGCGAGGAACCTGGTTCCGCGCGATTCCAGATGGCGTAGAAGCAGGACCCTCCCTCGCTTTCGCAGGGGCTAGAAGTAAAGAGCGCCCGGGATGTCGGTCGTCATTCGTTAGTCGCTTTTTGAGCGCGTAAACTGCGCAAAGCACCGCCAGCGAATTCCCAGCGAACGAGAGCGATCCGATGCCCGACATGCACACCACCGACACTGCCGATACCGCAACACCGCCCGGGTCCAATCTGATTGTCGTCAGTGGCATGTCCGGCAGCGGCAAATCGATAGCACTGCACACGTTCGAGGATTTGGATTTCTACTGCGTCGATAATCTGCCGGCGGAATTGCTTCCGGAATTCGTACGCAGCGCGAACGGCAAGCACGATATGCCGCCAAAACTCGCGGTCGGTATCGACGCGCGCAATCGCCAGACCGATCTATCGAACCTTCCGGTATGGTTGTCGCAGGCCGGCGCGCTCAGCAACAGCCTGAAACTCGTGTTTTTCGACGCGCGCGACGACATCCTGCTCAAACGCTTCGCCGAAACCCGCCGCCGTCATCCGCTGAGCCATCGCGGGCTCGCGCTCGCCGACGCCATCGCGCTGGAGCGCGAGCTGCTCAAACCCCTGCGCGCGCTGGCCGACATCATCATCGACACCAGCGATACCAACGTGCATCAAATGCGCCGACGGGTGATCACCAAGCTGGGGCTGAGCAGCGACCAATCCGTCTCGCTGCTGTTCGAGTCGTTCGCGTATCGCAAAGGCGTGCCTGCCGATGCGGATTTCGTCTTTGACGCGCGCAGCCTGCCGAACCCGCACTGGGATGCGCGCCTGCGCCCGCTATCGGGGCGCGACAGTGAGATCCGCGCGTATCTCGACGCGCAAGCCGATGTCGGGCAATACGTCGCGCAAGTCGGCACGTTCCTCGATACCTGGCTGCCGCGCATGCAGGCCGATACGCGCAGCTACATCACCGTCGCCTTCGGCTGCACTGGCGGGCGCCACAGATCGGTCTATCTCGCCGAAACCTTCGCCGCGCATGCGCGCGCGCAAGGTTGGCGCGATGTGGCGACGTATCACCGTGAGTTGGAATGAACCACAGGCATAGCGAGCATAGGGTGCGCCTTGGCGCACCGTTTTTGGTGGTCCGACCACTATGCCCAAGACCGTCCTTTTTTCGATGGTCCAACCCATTACATCCAGTTGCGCCGTTTTTGTGGTTTAACCGCCACGCCCAATCGCGCCATTTTTCAATTTTTTAAAACGGTGCGCCAAGGCGCACCCTATAGCGCCGGCGTCTCCGCAGCCCGCGCTTCCATCTCCGGCATGCGCCCACCGCGACTGCGTTGGATTTCCCAATACCAGAAGATAAACCCTAGCAGCGTGAAGCCGGCCGCTGCGAATGCCAGCCAGCGCCGGTCGTGGCTGATCAGCGGCGAAACGATCCCGGCCACCGCAGATTGCAGCATCAAACTAGTGAACGACTGCAGCGACGAGGCCGCACCGCGTTGGCGCGGATACATATCGAGAATGGCGAGGGTCAGGATCGGGAAGACCATCGCGATGCCGAGCGAGTTGATCGCCATCGGCAGAACCGCCCAAAGTCCGAGCGGCTCCGATGCCAGCAGGTTAAAAACAACGTTGCTCACTGCGGCAATACCGCAAATCGCAAAGCCTATAGCAGCGCTTTGGGTGCCGCTGATCCTGCCCGCCGCGCGCCCAGACACGAATGCGCCGAGCATCATGCCGGTAATGGTCGGCACGAAGAACCAGCCGAACTGGTCCTGGCCCAGATGCAGATGCTCCATCACAAACACCGGCGCGGATGCGATATACAGAAACAGCGCCGCAAAATTGAAACCGCCGGCCGCAGCGAGGCGTTGGAACCGCGGATTCATCACGATGTATACGTGACTGCGCAGCAGCACGCGCGCAGACGGGCGGAACCGCGCCTCGGGCGGATGGGTTTCAGGCAAACCGAAGTACGTGGCGAGCCACAGCACCACGGCGAAGAGGACGAGGAACCAGAAAATCGCCGGCCAACGCTCCCAGCCTAGAATCCAGCCGCCGATGATCGGTGCCAGCGCAGGGGCGATCGAAAAGATCATCGACACCTTGCTCATCATCCGCTGCGCGGCATCGCCGTCGAGCAGATCGCGAATCGCGGTGCGCCCTACGATCAAGCCCACGCCCGCCGACATGCCCTGCAGCGCGCGGAATGCCAGAAACGTTTGCAAATCGGTCGCGAGCGCGCAGCCCACCGATGCCAATGCGAACACCGCTAAACCACCGAGAATGACCCGGCGCCGCCCGATCGCGTCCGACAGCGGCCCATGGACCAAGCTCATCACCCCGTAGGCGAGCAAATACACGCTGACCGTCTGCTGCATCTGCAGGGTATCGGCGCCGAACTGCGCACCCATCTGCCGGAATGCCGGGAACATGGTGTCGATCGAGAATGGGCCGATCATCGCCAAGCCGCCGAGTATCAGCGAGAGACGACCGAGTGAGGGACGGCTCATGGCGCTAGCGGCGCAGACGGAATGCGGATGGCCCAGGCGGGAAACGATAAAGATGAGATCATGCTCACAGGATAGCCTGCACGCCGAGCATGTCGGCGAAACGCCGAGTCGATGACGAGCAGGTGGGTTGCATAAGTCTCCCCGTAGGATGACTGTCCCCGGCTATAATCAGAGCTCACGGTGGGAGAAGCGGCCCACCCCGCTCGGTTCAGTTCCGAGCGCTGCGGCCGCTGCCGAAGGCGCAATCGCCCGAAATCGCTCAGGCCCCCTAACCACCGTGGTCCGAAGACTCTGGAGAGATCGGCCGCCCATCGCGAGAGGGCAGCGCCGGCGCCGAAGGGGCAAAAGGCGAGTTCGCGACCACCGCGCGCTCAGCCTCCAAACTCTCAGGCAAAAGGACAGAGGGGTGAGCGGGGAATTCGAGCGGCGTCAGCCGCGAGCCCGCGAACGCCAGCAAGCCGTGAGGCTTGCGGGCAGGAACAGCGGGGAATTCGAGCGGCGTATGCCGCGAGCCCGCGAACGCACGCAAGCCGTGAGGCTTGCGGGCAGGAACGTTTCTCGTCCACTCACCCCAACGAGCCCATCCATGACCCCTTCGCTCCGCGACCTCGAACAGCACGATGCTTTTCTCGAACGCCATATCGGCCCGAACGACGCTGAAATCGCGCATATGCTGCGGGTCATCGGCCACGACTCGCTGGATGCGATGACCGACGCCATCGTGCCGGCAAGCATTAAATCGCCGATGCCGCTGGCGCTGCCCGAGCCGATGACCGAAGTCGAAGCACTGGCGAAAATCCGCGCCATCGCCGACAAAAACCAAGTCTTCAAGAGCTTCATCGGCCAAGGCTATTACGGCACGCATACGCCGAACGTCATCCTGCGCAATGTCCTCGAAAATCCGGCGTGGTACACGGCCTACACCCCGTACCAGGCGGAAATCTCGCAGGGCCGAATGGAAGCGCTGATCAATTTCCAAACGATGTGCACCGATCTGACCGGCATGGAAATCGCCAACGCCTCGCTGCTGGACGAAGCCACCGCCGCGGCCGAGGCGATGACGCTGGCCAAGCGTTCGGCCAAATCGAAGTCGAACGTGTTTTTCGTCTCCAACGGCGTGCATCCGCAGACGCTCGAAGTGCTGCGCACCCGCGCCGAGCCGATGGGCATCGAATTGACGGTGGGCGACGACGCCGAAGCCGCAACGACCGATAGTTTCGGCGTACTACTGCAGTATCCCAACAGCTTCGGCGCGATCAACGATTACAAAGCCCTGGCCGAAGCCGTGCATGCGCGCAGCGGTTTAGTCGCGGTCGCCACCGATCTGCTCGCGCTCACGCTGATCGCCGCGCCGGGCGAATGGGGCGCGGATATCGTTGTCGGCAATTCGCAGCGGTTTGGCGTGCCGTTCGGTTTCGGCGGCCCGCATGCCGCGTTCATGGCCTGCCGCGATGCCTACAAGCGTTCGATGCCGGGCCGCTTGATCGGCGTTTCGATCGATGCCGAAGGTAAACCTGCCTATCGGCTCACACTGCAAACGCGCGAGCAGCATATCCGCCGCGAGAAAGCGACCTCCAACATCTGCACCGCGCAAGTGTTGCTGGCGGTGATGGCCAGCATGTACGCCGTCTACCACGGCGCCGAAGGCCTCACCCGCATCGCCCGCCGCACCCATCGTTTGGCTGCGATCCTCGCCGGCGCGCTGCGCAAGGAAGGCGTGCATGTCGGCGATGTGTTCTTCGACACGCTGCACATCACCGCGCTGGATGCCGACGCCGTGCACGCGCGGGCGGGCGCCGGCAAGATCAATTTGCGCCGCATCGACGCGCGCAGCCTCGGCATAAGCCTCGACGAGACCACCACGCGCGACGATGTGATTGCCCTCGCCGCGCTGTTCGGTGCCGACGCCAGCGACATCGATGGCCTCGACATGGACAGCCACGATGCACTGCCGGAGGCATTGCAGCGCACCAGCGCATTCCTGACCCATCCGGTGTTCAACACCCATCATAGCGAGCACGAATTGCTGCGTTACATGCGCGCGCTGTCGGATAAGGACCTAGCGATGGATCGCACCATGATCCCGCTGGGCAGTTGCACCATGAAGCTCAACGCCACCGCGGAAATGATCCCGGTGACATGGTCGGAATTCGGCAACATCCACCCGCTCGCCCCCGCCAACCAAGCCGAAGGCTACCAACAACTGATCGACGAACTGGAAGCGATGCTGGTCGAATGCACCGGCTACGACGCGGTGAGCCTGCAGCCGAATTCCGGCGCGCAGGGCGAATACGCGGGCTTGCTGGCGATTCGCGCGTATCACCGCTCGCGCGGCGACGACCATCGCGATATTTGCTTGATACCGGAATCCGCGCACGGCACCAATCCGGCGTCGGCGCAAATGTGCGGCATGACCGTGGTCGTAACCAAATGCGATGCGAGCGGCAACGTCGATCTCGACGATATCCGCCGCAACGCTGAGAAGTACAGCGATCGCCTCGCCGCATTGATGGTGACCTATCCGTCCACGCACGGCGTGTTCGAGGAAGACATCGTCGCGATCTGCGAAACTATTCACGCCCACGGCGGACAGGTCTACACCGACGGCGCCAATATGAACGCGCTGGTCGGCGTCGCTAAACCCGGCAAGTGGGGTTCGGACGTCTCGCATCTCAACCTACACAAGACTTTCTGCATCCCACACGGCGGAGGAGGCCCCGGCGTCGGCCCTTGCGCGGTGAAAGCGCATCTCGCGCCGTTTCTGCCGAGTGTTTTTTCCCTTCTCCCGCAAGCGGGAGCGCATGCTTCTTCCCTTCTCCCGCAAGCGGGAGCGCATGCTTCTTCGCTTCTCCCGCAAGCGGGAGCGCATGCTTCTTCCCTTCTCCCGCAAGCGGGAGAAGGTGCGCGAAGCGCGGATGAGGGCGCTTCTTCGCACCGCGTCGGTATGGTCAGCGCCGCCAGCTACGGCAGCGCCAGCATCCTGCCGATCAGCTGGATGTACGTGACGATGATGGGCAGCGTCGGCCTGCGGCGCGCGACGCAGGTCGCACTGCTCAACGCCAACTACATCGCGAAGCGACTCGCGCCGCATTACGACACGCTGTACACCGGCAGAAACGGTTTGGTCGCGCATGAATGCATCCTCGACCTGCGTCCGCTCAAAGACGCGACCGGCGTGTCCGCCGAAGACGTGGCCAAGCGTCTCGTCGATTTCGGCTTCCATGCGCCGACGCTCAGCTTCCCGGTCGCTGGCACGCTGATGGTGGAACCGACCGAAAGCGAATCGCAGCACGAACTCGACCGCTTCATCGACGCGATGATCCAGATTCGCGACGAAATCCGCGCGATCGAAGACGGCCGCTTGGATCGTGAGGACAACCCGCTGAAAAACGCACCGCATACCGCGACCATGGTGGCCGGCAGCGAGTGGACGCACGCCTATCCGCGCGAACTCGCAGCGTTCCCGCTGCCATCATTGAAACTGCAGAAGTACTGGCCGCCGGTGGCGCGCGTGGATAACGTCTACGGCGACAAGAACATCATGTGCGCATGCATCCCGGTGGATGCGTACAAGGAAGAAGCCGAAGCCTGATCGCGCGGCACGCGACGCATCGCTGTTGCCAGAACGGATTGCGTATCGATTCGCCGACGCTCAATGTCCGGCACAAAAAGAAACGGCGGGCTCCCACCCGCCGTTTTCCGCATCGAATAGAACAGCATCGAATCGAACAGTCGATCTTTTGCTTCTCGACAGGATGCGGCTCCGCCACCATGCTCGGACACTTGTTGCACTGAAACCAAACGCCCTGCGAAGAAAACGCTTCATTGCTTCAGGAAGGCGGTCATCGGTCCAGTCGCAGCTTCACGCACCTTGCGCAGATCGCGATCGTCTTGAGGCCATTCAGCCTGTTCTGCCGCGACGCCAAACCAGCATCCGATTGTTCGCCGGCATCGCGATGTCCGCGATCAAGCGCAGGCCGATGGCCTCGGCCAAGGCGTTCACGGCCTCGAAATCGCGAATGCCCGAACGCGGATCGCGCGCTTTCAGGTTGGCGTCGAACTCGCGATTGCTGTCGCTGGTGAAGCCGCCGCCGTAGTTGAACGGCCCATAGACGGCCACCACCGCATCGTCGCTTAGCAACGTCGGCAGCGCCGCGAACAGCGCCTGGACTTCGGGCCAGCCCATGATGTGCAGGGTGTTCGCGCTGAACACCGCGTCGTAGCCGCGACCAGACGCGCGCGTCGGCATGCTCGTTGGCATGACCGGCGGCGGGTCGAAACAGGGATCGCGCCCAGCGACCGCCTGCAGCGGAAATGGCTTTGGCGTATTCAGTAGCGACGCCTCGTCCAACCAAAGGCGGATCCCGGGCAAATAGTCCGAGTGATCGGAACACTGCCAGCGCAGCCACGGCATCGCCGCCGCGAGATGCACCGCATGCTGGCCGGTACCGCTGCCGATCTCCAGCACCTCACAACGATCGGCGAAATGCACGCGCAGTTCCGCCAAAATCGCATCTTTATTGCGGTCGCAGGCGGGCGAATATGGCTTGATGGCATCGATCACGCGCGGAAGGCCTACTGGGTGCGAAGTCGAGATGCTGACTGCGTCCACCAGGACTTGCAATTCCCGGAAAGGTCTTTAGTATAACGTTTGTTATAACCGTATCGGGGCACGCCATGAAACTGAAAATCACCACTGTCGGCAATTCGGCCGGCGTGATCTTGCCCAAAGATCTCCTGGCCCGCCTGCGCCTGGAAAAGGGCGACGAATTGTATGCCCTGGAAACCCCGGGCGGCATCGTCCTCACCACCTACGATCCCGAATTGGCTGCGCAGATGGACGTGGTCGAGCAAGTCATGCGCGAGCGGCGCCTGCTGCTACACAAGCTGGCTCAATAGGAGGCCACCATGATCGTTTGGATCAGCAAGCGGTTGGCCCTCGCTATTCACGACCGCCAGCTCGCCGAACACGGCGGCGGCACGGGCGTGCGCGATGAAGGCCTGCTCGACTCTGCCCTCTCCCGTCCACAGCAGTTGTTCGCATACGGCGACCCGCCTCCGGACATCGCTGCCTTGGCTGCGAGCCTCGCTTACGGCCTAGCCCGCAACCATCCATTCATCGATGGCAATAAACGTACCGCAGCCGTGGCTTGCGAAACCTTCATCCGCCTCAACAGCGCGACCCTGCAAGCGGACGATCTCGAACTCTACCCGCTGTATCTCGGCCTCGCCGAAGGCAGTGTCGACGAAACCGAATTCGCCGACTGGTTGCGCAAACATCTGGCGCTGGCGCCGGGGAATCGAGTGAACGAACCGCATACGTCCTACGCGCGTTAATCGCTGCTCACGTTCAACCGCCGCTAGCGTCGCATCATCGACAACGTCGCTGTGCGCGTCATCGATGGGTGCTATCGATCCAGCCAAGATAAGGTTTAACTCGAAATTCAGTGGAACTCAAAATCCAATCGTAGGAGGGCCTTCAGGCCCGACCTGCCCACCGAAGGATTCTTATGCTCAGCGCCGATCGGGGCTGAAGCCCCTTCTTCTCCTACGCCAACGCTCGCATTGCATTCAAACATCATCGCGCCGGATCAATCGCACCGCGCCTACGCCTATTCATCACCCCACTCACTACTTCATCGACCACACATTTCATGCACGACGACACCCCATCCGACGCCTTCGGCCCTGATTTATTCGGTCACGCCGCATCGCGCACATCGGACAAGAAGTCCCTCAAAGCAAGTGCCAACAAGGCAAAACAGTCGCCGTTGCAGCGCGAGTTCGACCGTTTGATCCGCCGTATCGAAGAGGGTCAAGCGCTGCTTGCGGCATGGAAAGATCAACCAACGGTGATCCTTCAGATCTATCAAGCGAAGATGGAACCAGCGGTCCGCGATTTGCACGACGCGCAGAAAAGCCTCGTCGTTCAGCTCGACGCGCTGCTGACCTCGCCGCCCAAAGGCCTGCGCATCACCGCGCGCCGCCGCAGCGCACTGACCGAGTGCCTGCTTGATTTGATCGAAACGGCAACGGCACAAGACCGCGACGACACGATGGTCGCGATCTTCGATCGCTACAACGATACGCCGATGGGCAACGTCGCGGAGGAGCAACAGGCCGAGGATACCGCCGAGATCATCGACGTCTTCGAACAGGTGTTCGGCAAAGGCAGCATCGAACAACGCCCGGGCGAAAGCCACGACGATTTCCTTGAGCGCGCGCGCGCGCAGTTGCTCGACGCCATGGCCGCAGAAGAACGTCGCGAAAACGAAGCGCGCCAACGCCGCGCCGAGAAACTCGCCGAAAAACGCGCCGCGAAGAAAGATGCCAAGCAGCGCGGCAACACCCAAACGGCGCAAGCCACCGACGCCGCTAACGCCGAGCCGCCGAAAGCCGACCTGCTGCGCACGCTCTACCGCAAACTCGCCAGCAGCATCCATCCCGATCGCGAATCCGACCCCGCCGAGAAAGTGCGCAAAACCGAAACGATGCAGGGCCTCAACAGCGCCTACGAAAACAAAGACCTGCTCGCACTGTTGAAACTGCACAACCAAACCCTGCAGAGCGACACCGCGATCGCAAACGCGCTGGCCGAAGACACCCTGCGCGAGTACAACGTCCTTCTGAAAGCGCAGTTCAAAGCACTGGAAGCAGAGATCACGCAGACGATCCATGACGTTGTGCCGCCGGGCATCATAATGAAGCACGGCTGGGTCAAACGCCCCGAACAACTCGAACATCTGCTGCATGAGGATGCCCGTGACATCGCACTCACCGCCGACAGCATCCGCGAGACCGTCCGCGACCTGAACCACCCGAAATTACGCACCCATGCGATCAACGAGATCGTGGAGATGACCGAACACCGCCGCGAACTCCACCTTTACGATGAACTCGACGAGGTGATGGCGGAGATCATTTTGAGGCGATGATTGCGTGCTTTTTTGAGCCGACGACTAACGAGGCCCGTTCTGCCGAACACGCACAGCCCGCGCACGGAACTGCTGTTGGTTCCTTTAGCAGCGGCGCAAGCCGCGATGATTCATGTTCTGCCCGAAATTCATTACTTCTCACCGCGATGCCTGCCTTCTCCCCGCGCAGCGGGGAGAAGGTGGCGCGCAGCGCCGGATGAGGGGCGCTTTTCGCGCTGAGTATCAAACCAGCACCGACTTCAAGAACCTGTCATACCGAACACATCAACCATTTCCTTCGTATACAGCAGCATCCAATATCGCGACGCGACGATCCCAGATACGACGCTCATGCTGGTCTTCCGGTCTGTTGCTTCTAAACCAAGGTGTTTGCCATATCCGCTCAAGCAATGACATGTACTGATCTACGGTCTTCAGCGCAGAACCTGCGAGTGGCGACAAGGCTGGGCGACTGCCTTCATTGACAGACAAGAAAAGATCAGGACGTTTCGCCACCAACAGCCGAGAAGCTACGCCGACGGCGATTCCTTTGATGTCAACCAGCCCTTGCAGCACATCGCGCGCAAGCGTCAAGGAAACGTCACCTTCAACTGGGATCCTGTCGAGATGTTGTCCTATCGCTTGGGGCTCAATCTCTATGATTCTTTTGGCAAGATAAGGCCGAATCATTCGCCCCAAAAGGCCGCTGGAATCACCGATACCTATGGCTAATTCGCGCTCCTCAAGCAAAAGCGCGGCGAATATTCGCTTGTCTGCGAACACTTGCTGCATCCGTTTGAACTCATTTAGATAGCACACCTCTCCGACAAACAACGGGATTCGAAATCCTGAAGTTGCCGTGCGCCCTTCCTGTGCTTCGATCAGCAAACGATACCGACGCCAGCTGATTTCAAGATCATCGATACTCTGCAAACTCAGTCGCGCGCCCGGCACGCTTCCTGCTGGACGCGGGCGATGGGCGTATGCCAACCGGTATCGCTCCAACCATTCATCGGTGATGATGCATCCGTGCTTCCACGCATTCTCGAAAAAGCGAGTGAACTTACGTATGGATGGATCGGTCGCATCGCCTTCGAACAAGACATTCAATTCAGTATTGGTCGAGAATGCCTGAGGCGTCAGATTGGACGACCCCATCAGCACACGGATTTCATCGCCGCGACGAGCGATCGCGATTTTCGGGTGGAAGGTGCCTTCCGAATCAAGCATCACCTTCGCGTCATTGTCGATCTCTGCACGCAGGCGTTCCAGCACCCACGGTTCGGTTTGCGCAAACTGCGTGCCGATCACCGCGCGCTTCAGCTTACGCATGTCAAGCCCGTACCAATGGTCCGCACGCCCCTCGTTCGTGCGCGCCCAGGCATAAGCAATCTCCACAGAGCGTTCATCCGCCCAGTTGAACAACTTACGCAGCGCGTCGCCCGCCTTAGTTGCATCCCCGATTACTTTCACTTCCATGTACCACTCCCTGGTCCCAAACAGATGTAAAGACCCAAATTTCGAGTTTCATCACTTACGCTCATAAGAAGCCACCAAGCGCGCCAACAAATCCTTATGCCGTGATTCTAGCTCACGCGTACCGAATGTGGACAATGCCAGAATACGCTGAGAATTCGGAAGACTTTCAACATGATCATCGATGTATCTGGATTTCTTTTCGGGAAAATCGAAATTGCTTAATTTTGAATTCTTGCGGCGCGACAACAGCATGAGGTTGCCAAGCCTGTGCAACCAATACGCCTGCTGCACCTCCGTGAAATCACGGTCCCATTGACTCATTTTTCGGGCGGACTGCGGCAGGATATGCTCGACGCTGATTTCGTCGGGGAGATTCAGCGGGGCCGCATGCGTCGCCAGCACATATTCCAGACGCAGAAGCACGTACCTTGCGAAGCGGCGCCCGTACATCGCGCCATCCAGCAGGTCGCGCAATTGCGAACGATCAAAATCGAACACCTCATCGGACAGGACGTCGGCCGGAGTCATTGATGCTTCGATGAGCTTCAACACTTGGTTCATGTTGTTGATACGCTGCGTCGGCGTGAACTGCAGAATCCAGTCGGCCGAGAATTTGTTGTCGATGCGGTCGATGAATTCGAGAAGCCCATCGCCCTTGAACTTGCAATACCAGGCCAGCACCGGCGGAATCCAGTCGGTACTGGGCAGACCTCGCGTCATGACATTGATCCGGTTGCGATAGGCATTGCCCAGTGTCGCCGGCAATCCGTCGAGCAGGATGCACTCGTTGTAGGCGTCGCTATAGGCCTTCACCGCTTCGAACGTCGCCACACCTCGCGCGAGAAGCGGCGGCTTCGCACCATAGATCCGCTCATCGAATTCCTTGAGCAGACCTTCGCGCGCTTTGTCCTTGACATAAATGGTGCGGACAATCGACAGGAAACGGTCGAACTCGTCGCGGCCCTTCTCACCCTCGACCTCTTCCCAGTATTCCGCCCATCTGCTGCGTTGATCTTCGTTCTTGATTTCACCCAGATTTCTGGCTTTCAGAATATCGCTGTTTGAAAGCTGAACACCGCGGTCGTTGAGGATGGTGAACAAGCGGAAGGCATCGTCCAGATTGTCGGTGGAGACATAGATGAACAGCACATTGTTCAACAAGTAGCCTACGAAACGATCGAAATCGGACTCGGAAGGAAATTTACTCTTGTCGTCAAAGCCCGCATGCAGGGCCCGCATGCCGCCGGCCATATTGGCTAACGACAGATTCTTGTCGCTGGCGATGCCGGCAAGGTCAGCGCTCCGCGTCCCATCATTGGCCTTCACATAGCGCTCGATGAAATCGCCGACGTTGTCCCGGATGTCGTACACGATCCGGTTGCGGCCGGGAATCTTCTTCCACTTGTTCTCTTCCTGAAACAGCATCCCGCGGCAGGCCTCGCTGAGCTTCGGGTCGGCCACCCGGTCGCGGATGCAGGCGAGCATCAGCATCAACGTGGTCAATCGCTGCTGCCCGTCCAGCAACTCATATTCTTCGAAGTCGACGCCGTCGACATCGCGCGCGGTCTTGCAAAGCACCATCGAGCCTAGAAAATATTGGCCGTCCGGATTGTGCTCACTGGCGTGGTTCACGTCATCGATCAGCTCGGAGATCTCGTCCTTGCCCCAGACGTAGGCGCGCTGATAGTCGGGGATACGGAACCAGAACCGGGAAAACACTTCCTGGATCACGACCTTGGCGCTTTCGATCTGTCCTTTCTTGCTGCTGCTCATAGCGTTCCTTCGTTAAGTTTCGATGTTGATCTTGATTTCGATGTCGATGTCGATGCGGCTCGCGGCGCTCGCCGGTGGCGGGTGTGAATCGGGTCAGACTTTGAACACCTTCATCACCTCATCCCCCAGGTGGTTGATGACCTTCACTGCAATCCGCCCCGACTTGGGTTTATCGAAGGCGCGCGAGGTGTCGCGGTTGAGGGTGGCCCAGGCGTCGGGGTCGATCTCGGCCTTGAGCGTGGTCTTCAGCGCTTTATACGGGTCGTTTGCGCCAAGGAAATAGGCTTGGCGGACGAAGAAGCTTTCTTCGTTGTAGTCGCTGTCGATGAACCAGCAGGCGATGCCGTCGGCGCCGTCGCTGCGGACTTCGCCGGTGTTAGGGTGGAATACGTCGACGCCGTTGACCTTGACCGCGATCTGGCCGTTGCCGGCGTCGAGGATGTCGATATCGGGTTCGCCGAAGATCACGAACAGGTTGCCCTTGCCGGTGTTCTTCAGGTCTTCGGCCATGTGCAGGTCGGCGTTCATGCGCGCCTTCAGCACCGGGATGCGACCGAGTTTGTCGAACTCGGATGAATGCGCGTCGTAGTTGAAGGCGCAGGCGATCAGCACGTCGAAGCCTGCATCGCCGGCTTCGCGCGCGGCAGCGACCAAGTCGGGGCGGGAGACGGTACCGAACTCCGGGCCGATGAAGATGGCGGCGCGTTTTTCGGTGTCGCCTTCAATGTATCGGCCGTCGGCGCAGACGAGATATCCCGGCCATGGGGTGAGTGCGGTGAAGTCGATCTTGTCGGTCTTGTGCGCCTGCTGCACGCCAGCGGTGCGCAGGTTATCGAGGATGATCTGCACGAAATCGCGCACGGTGCCGTAGTCGCCGCGGGCATCGCGCACGCCGTCGATCAGCTCGTCGTTCTCATCCACGCCCAGCACGCGGTGCGGCGACAGGCTTTCGACCGTGAAAGGGCCGGCCACGCGCACTTTCTTCTTGTCGTCGTAGGGTTTGTCGTAGAGATATTCAGGGTCGGCCTTCGCCGCAATGGAAGCGTCGATTTCGCGCTGACGGGCGATGCGTGCCTCCCACCAGCGAGCATGCAACTGGCGAATCTCGCTGGGCGGCACAGCGAACACCGCTTTCTGGAAACCACCTTCAACCCCAATGATGTCCGAGATATCGCGCGGTACTTCCCACTCTTCCCACGTCTTCTTGAGGGCAGCGTTCAGTTGCTGACGCAACGGTTCCAACACCTGCTGGTGCTTTTCCCAGATCACATCAATTTCGGAATTTTTTGCGATCGAACTAAGCATGATGTGAGGGATACGCTCATAGACGAAGCCCTGACGCACATTGCCCCGTGTGGGTGCGCTGGACGGCATGCTGCGGGTGACTTCGGCTTCTTTCAACTGACCCTCGCGACTGTCAGCGAGCAGGTAGTACGGATAGCGCGCGCCCATGATGCGTGCACGTGCCAAGGCCAACGCCACTCGCGAGGTGTCGATAGTGATCCAGCGGCGGCCCCATTGTTCAGCCACATAAGCAGTAGTGCCCGAACCACATGTTGGATCCACAACGAGATCCCCGGGATCAGTGACCATTAGCAGGCACCGCTGAATGACCTTTTCGGAAGTCTCAACCACATATCGTTTCTCTGATGCAAATCCGGCAATCCCAGTATCACCCCAGACATTATTTTCTGGATAAGCCGCAAAATCATCAAAATAGCGGACGTAATAGAGGCCATTAGCTGTCGAGCTGAGCCGCGATGCACGCAGCAACCGACTCATGCCTTGCTCATTTGTTTTCCATCTCACTTTTTCTGATGGACGAATGGCCCTACCTTCGAACATTACGGGAAACCATGAGGCAGCACCTTCTCCCTTATCTCTACCTACACTCTGGCTGGTCAAATTATCAATTCTGAAGATACGGCCTTGCTCAGGAAGCGAATGCAAACCAGATATCTCTTCTTTTGATAGGCTTCTTTCTGAGAGATCAGGGTGCCGTACCCGTTTGTACGCCGAGCCACCCGCGCCCCCCACCACTTTGGCTGTGTATGGCTGGCGGAACTTAAATTGATCTTTGGATTTTGCGTATAAAACAATTACGTCATAGGTTCCAGCCAAATATTCAGAAGTCGCGCTTGCTGTCTTTGAAAAAATAATTTGCGAAACGAAGTTTTCAGAACCAAAGACTTCATCAAGCAAGCTTCTAATTAGATGACAATTTTCCTCCCCAATTTGAACAAAAACAGACCCAGAATTAGCTAAGAGGTCACGCGCCACCGTCAACCGATCACGCAGATACGTGAGATACGAATGAATGCCATCGCGCCACGTATCGCGAAACGCCTTGACCTGCTCCGGCTCGCGGGTGATGTGGTCGGCGTTGCCGTCCTTCACGTCACGGCTGGTGGTGCTCCACTGGAAGTTGCTGTTGAACTTGATGCCGTAGGGCGGATCGAAATAGATGCACTGCACCTTGCCGCGCAGGCCTTCGCGTTCGGCCAATGAGGCCATCACCGCAAGGCTGTCGCCCAAAATCATGCGATTGGCCCAGTGCGCGTCGTGCTGGTAGAACTCGGTCTTGGCGTTGTCATCGGGCAGGCCGTTGAAATCGGCGAACAGATCGACCTGATCCTTGATGACGCCCGCACCGCGCTCTTTCGCTTCGCGCTGGCGCTCGCTCTCGCGCTTCAGCTCATCCACCAGCACCTTGGGGTGTACTTTCTCCTGGATGTACAGCGGCGGCGCATGCACGATGAGATTGGACCAGTCCTGCTCGTCCTTGCCGCGCCAGACCAATTGCGGGTCGAGATCGCGATTGCGGCGTTCGTACTCCACCCGCACCGGGCGCTGGTCGTCCTGCGCCATCACAGATTGATATTCGGCCGTCGGAATGTTCTTGCGCGTGGCCTCGTCATGCTTGAGTGTTTCGACCGCCAGCGGGGTTTTGGTTTTCTTGGTGGCCATGTCAGTTATCTAGTCCGTCGGGATTCTTGAGCGACTTCTTGTCTTCGGCGCTGAGACGGCGCTCGATCTTCTTCACGTCTTCCGCAGGCGGCAGCGCCTCCGGGCGGATGCCGCGCTCCAGCAACGTATTGCGCACGGCTTGATTGTTGCTGATGTGTTCCTGCGAGATGGCGCGCTCGCTGTCCATTTCATGCTGACGCGCGTTGAAGATGGTGATTTCCGCCGCGAAGTCTTTGGCCTTGAGCAGAATGGTCGGCGCGAAGTCGGCCAGCGGCCGGCTGTCGGGCACTTTCCACTTCGCCTTCATCGCCTGGGTGGATTTGCCGAACAGCGCCTGATCGCCCTTGCTGCGGATCAATGCAAAGTCCTGATTGCCGCCGGTCTGTTCGTAGATGACCTGCGACAGTTCCTTTTCGGTTTCGGTCAGCTTTTTGCGCGCGAACACGCGCTCGGCGTCCAGCAGGCGCTGCTCGATCAATTCGGCGCGGCGGGTCTGGATGGCGAAATAGGTCTGGGCAAAGGCAATCTCCTGTTTCTTGGGATCGCCGTTCTGGGCGATGAGATAGCAGGCGTAGCGGGTGAGCATCATGTCGTCCACCTCGCGCTGGCTGCCGGACCCCAGGTCGACCATTTTGCCGACGTCGGCAAAATGGTCCGCCACCGGGTGTCCGGACACCTCACAAGCGGTTTTCGCCTTGGAGACGACATTCAGGAAGTTGTCCCACTTGCTGTACCCCAGCAAGTGCTGCAGGTCGCGCGCCAGCCAGAATTCGATGCCGCTGTCGGTCTGCTGCGCGTGGCCCTCGAAGGTCTCGGTCATTGCGTGCACCAGATCGGTTCTCATGCGATGTTCCTCTGCTGTAGTTGCGTGGCTGCGACGATCATCCGGTCGAACTCTGCCTCGATCTTCTTGGCGAAGTCGGCCTGCATCTGCCAGACATCGGTGAATTCGGCGAACGCCCAGCGGCCGTGGCTGCCCAGATGGTTCACGCCGGGAATCCAGTAGGTGTCCATCGTCGATTTCTTTTCCTTGGCGTCTTCGCGGCGATAGCCTTTGATCTCGACGACGAGGTTCAGCAGGTCGTCGTCGCCGTGGCCGTCGTCGACACGCACGATGAAGTCCGGGCGATAGACGCGCATTTCAGAGCCGTAGCGGTACGGCACGTCGAAGCCGAGGCTGTGGTTTTTCACGTAGGCCTTCACCCGCGGGTGCTGCTCGGCGACGCGGCAGAATTCGCCCTCCCAGTCGCTGTCGAGGATGACCCAGTTGAGGTGGCACTTCGGCGGCGGGCCGATGGTGTCGTAGAGGTCGGTCTTCGACGTGTTGAAATTGACATGCGCGGTGCTGCCGGTGGTGTTGTACGGGTCAAGCACCGCTTTGATCGGCCGGGTGTTTGCGGCTTTGCGGGTGATGGCGTCGTTGATGCGATTGGCGGCCATATCGGCCAGCGTCTTGTACTTGAGCTGCGCCGGGAAGGTGCCGCCTTTGCACTGCAGATAGTGGTCGAGCCATTCGCGGACGATGCTTTTGAGCTGGCCGAACAGATGCAGCTGCGGGTTGCCGTCGGCATCGCGGAATTTGCTGAGCAGCAGATGCGAGGTGAGTTCGTACACCACCTGCAGTGGTCGAATATTGCCGGTGTGGACGAGATTCAGATCGACCGTCTCGCCGATGATGCCGGCGTTGCGGGTTTCGGTAGCGCCGACCAGCTCGGGGGTGAGTTCGAGCTTGGAGTCGGCGTTGAAATCGGCGCTGAGACGCTCCTCCGGTAAATCGGCGCGGTAGCCCTGCACGCGCGGGAAGCGGATTTCCAGATGGTCGCGGTCCGGGCGCACGGCTTTGACCTGGATGGTTTCGCGCGGCTTCTGCGGCGGCGCGACCACCGGTTTGGCGTTGAAGTCGAACGGGATGCCCAGCACGTCGGCGTATTCGACATTGAACAGGCCGTCTTCGTTGAGTTCGTAGGATTGACGGCGCAGCGCGCGGCCGATGACCTGTTCGCACAGCAACTGCGTGCCGAACGCCCGCACGCCCAGCACATGGGTGACGGTGCTGGCATCCCAGCCTTCGGTCAGCATCGACACCGAGACGACGCAGCGGATGGAGTCGCCGAGCCGGCCGGCCTTGCCGACGGTGTTCATCACTTCACGCAGGATGCTGGCATCGTCGAGGGACTTGCCGGCGCGCAGTTCGTCCGCAAGCCGGCCGCCGCGCTCGAAGATCTCGCGCTTGAACTGTTCGATCTCCGGCCCCGCCATCTGCCGGAAGCTGTCGTCCAGCGCTTCGCCGGATTCGAGCTGTGTGCTGTCGATCAGCAGGGTACGCGGGCGGCCAAGCGGGCTGCCGTTCTCGTCGTAGTTGCGAAACAGCGGCAGGCGGCCTTCGACCAAATGTGTGCTGCCATCCGCCTGTTGCTGCGTGAACCCGGAGATGTAGTCGTAGACCAGCTTCGATGTGGAGGTGTTGTTGCAGACCACGATGAAGCACGGCGGCACGGAGATCTTCGCTTCGGCCCACAGCGCGTAAGTTTTTTCGTAGTGGCCGTACAGCGCCGCAAGCGCGGTCTGCAGTTGGGTGGGCAGGTCGAGCGGGTTCAGGGCTTCGGCTTTGCCGCGGCCTTTTTTGGGCATCTTGGCGCTGATGTGTTCCCAAAGTTTGCGGAACATCGGCATCTCGCTACCGGGGATGTTGTCGGCGATCGGCACGCGCGGCAGTTTGACGATGCCGCATTCGATGGCGTCCATCAGCGAGAAATCGCTCATCGTCCACGGGAACAGCGTGCCTTCAACATAGCCGGACCCGCTGAGGAAAAATGGCGTGGCCGACAGATCGAACACGCGGGCGACGCCCAGCTTTCGGTTAACTGCTTCCAGACCGGAGATCCACAGCCGCGCGGCTTCGTTGTTTTCTTCGGCTTCTTTGCGGTCGTCGCCCTTGAGGTCTTCGTCTTCGATGGCGCCGGGTTTTTCGCGATAGCAGTGATGGGCTTCGTCGTTGATGGCGAGGATATTGCGCATGCCCATCAGGTCGGGCATCACCCGCTGCAGCATTTGGCCTTCGGTTTCGAGCGTGTTGAGCGCATCGCCACCCCGGCCCTGCAGCAACAGGCGTCCGCCTTTGGACAGCGGAATGCGCTCGCGCAGTTTGAAGGCGTGATAGTTGGTGATCACGATCTTCGCCCGCTCCAGATCGGGCAGCATGTCGCTGGGCACGAGCTGGCGGCTGGCGTAATAGCTGTCCGGGTCGTTGGGCTGCAACACGCGCAGGCGGTCTTTGATGGTGAGGCCGGGCGCGACGATGAGAAACCCACGGGTGAACTTTTTACTGTTCGGCCGGCGCACTGCGTTGATGGTCTGCCAGGCGATGAGCATGGCCATCACCGTCGTCTTACCGGCGCCGGTTGCCAGCTTCAGGGCCAGGCGGGACAGTTCTGGATTGGCGTTGAGGTTGGCGTTGGCCAGATGTTCGACAAAGCGCTGGCCGCTCTTGCCTGCATTGGGCGCGACTTCGGTCAGCCAGATGGCGGTTTCGACGGCCTCAATCTGGCAGAAGAACGGACGGATGCCGGTGAATGGATGGTTGCGCCAGTGCTGCAGCAGTCTGGCTGTCTCGGGCGTGACGCGCCAGTCGTTCGGATTGGTCAGCGCCCGCCAGCGGTCCACCTCTGCGCGGACCGAGGTGATGATCCCGGCGTGGACGTACTGCTGGGATTCGTTGGAGAGGCCTTTGCCCTCGTCGAACGGCAGCGCTTGCTGCGCCTTGCGCTTGCGCGGCTTGGGGAAGGGGGTGATGAAGTCGGCTTTGCGGCGCGAGGACTCGATCTGTTGGGTCGGCTGCCCTGTGTCGTCCAGTTCCCAATGCCGTGTCGGGTAGGCGTACGGAGAGTTGAGGATCGGCTTCTCGAAAAAATGGTTGTCCATCCTATTCACAGAGCCTCTTACATCTTTTGATCCAAGGATCAATTACTACGTCCATTGTCTTTCCCCTGTTCTTCCATCTGGATGTTACCGGAGCTGGCCAGTTGCCGTGGCAGCAACTGTCAGATCAGACAGGGTCTATGCGGCTGCATTTGAATGGCCGGGTGTTGTGTCTCGTCATCCGGCGCTTCAAAGAGCGAACGAATCATGGTTCCTGCTGCTGCCGCATGGGCAGCAGCAGGTCCCTCGCCTGCGACTCGGGATGACAGGGCATTGGAACAGCGCGAAGAGCGCCCCTCACCTGCCCTTCGGGCATCCTCTCCCCGCGCACGCGCAGGGAGAGGAACAAAGCACAATGCTGCGGTTCTTCTTCTCCCCGCACAGCGGGGGCGAAGAGGCGCGCTTGCGAGGCACTGCCTCGCGCGCTGATGAGCGCCTGAGCGCTACGCGCGAGGGCCGGACGAAGGTGGCGCGCAGCGCCGGATGAGGGGCGAGTGCGCGACTAGCACCGCCGCCACGATGGCCGAGCGATTACGCGAACGGGTCGCGCAGCACGATATTCGCGTCGCGGTCGGGGCCGGTGCTGACGATTGCCAGTGGGCAGCCGGCGAGTTCTTCCAGCGAGCGCAGGTACGCGCGGGCAGCGGGCGGGAGTTTGTCCCATTCGGTGATGCCGGCGGTGGATTCTTGCCAGCCGGGGAATTCGAGATACACGGGCGTGCATTCGTCCCAGCCGTCGGCGTCGAGCGGTGCGTATTCGGTGCGTTTGCCGCGATATTCATACGCAACGCACATCTTCAGCTTGTCCATGCCGTCGAGGATGTCGAGCTTGGTGATGCACAGGCCGCTGATGCCGTTGATGGCGACGGCGCGTTTGAGCGCGACGATATCCATCCAGCCGCAGCGGCGCGGGCGGCCGGTGGTAGCGCCGTATTCTTGGCCGCGATCGCGAATACCTTGGCCGATGGCGTCGTCGAGTTCGGTCGGGAACGGGCCGCCACCAACGCGGGTTGCGTACGCCTTGGCGATACCGAGCACGTAGTCGATCGCATCTGCACCCACGCCAGTACCCGCAAGCGCGCCGCCGACGGTGGTGTTGCTGCTGGTGACGTAGGGATAGGTGCCGTGGTCGATGTCGAGCAGCGAACCCTGCGCGCCTTCAAACAGCACGCGTTTGCCCTGCTTGCGCAGCTCGTGAAGGATGCCGGCAACATCGGATTTCATCGGTTCGATGTATTCGCCGAACGCCAGCGCTTCATCGTAGGTTTGCTGGAAGTCGATGGCGTCGACTTTCAAATAATTGGTCAATACGAAGTTGTGATAATCGAGCGCGGCGCGCAGTTTTTCGGCGAGTTCGTTCGGGTAGCTCAGATCGGCGACGCGAATGCCGCGACGCGCGACTTTGTCTTCATACGCGGGGCCGATGCCGCGGCCGGTGGTGCCGATGGCTTTGCCGCCGGCGGCTTTTTCGCGGGCCTGATCGAGCGCGATGTGGTACGGCATGATGATCGGCGTGGCCGGGCTGATTTTCAGGCGGCTGCGCACTTCGACGCCGTTGGCTTCGAGTTCGCCGATTTCTTTCTGCAGCGCGCCGGGGTGCAACACCACGCCATTGCCGATCAGGCACAGCGCATCGTCGCGCAGGATGCCGGAGGGAATCAGATGCAGCACGGTTTTCTTGCCGCCGATCACCAAAGTGTGGCCGGCGTTATGGCCACCTTGGAAGCGCACCACGGCGCCGATGTTTTCGGTAAGCAAATCGACGATCTTGCCCTTGCCTTCGTCGCCCCATTGGGCTCCGAGTACGACCACTGATTGACCCATGACCTGCTACTCCAGAATCGTAGCCCGGGTCGAGCGCCGCGCTGCGGTGCGATACCCGGGGTTGTTCGCGAAATGCCCCGGGTTGACCGGCTTACGCCGTTAAAAGCCGGCCTTCGGCCTCTACCCGGGTACGGTATGCGTGGTGGCGCAGCCATGCGGGTTCGCGGCTCCCGCCGCTCCCACAAAAGTACCCTCACCGACACGGAAAAGCCGGAGGTGCGATCGCCCCATCCGGCTTTTGCGAATTATCCGGGTTTCAGGGGTCGAGAGCCACCCTTTCCAGGCACTCTTACGAACATGGTCGCCGGAGCCGCCCATAGGGTGCGCCTAGGCGCACCAGCCAACATTGCCGCTGCGGGCAACGGTGCGCCTTGGCGCACCTGCCCAGCATTGCTACGACGGCAACGGTGCGCCTAGGCCTGAGGTATCCCCACATTTTCATCTTGGAATCGAGTTGGTTTTCATTCCTCCCGCAATCACGCCCCGTACCGCCTTCGCCAATGGAGGCGGCCAGACACACATCCGCAACCACTCAATCGCACGACGGAAGTCTGAG
>JANMGT010000032.1:0-46619 GCA_031374725.1 Lysobacteraceae bacterium
TGTTCGACGAAGCGCGCGGTGCCCCAGATCTTGACCCGGCGGCGGTGCGCGTAGTCGATCAGAAACAGATGCGCTTTCGGATTCTCCAGCAAATTACCGCTGCTGATGTATTGACGGTTGCCGCTGTAGTCGACGAAGCCGAGCGTGGTCTCGTCGAGCACACGCAGAAACCCCGGCGGGCCGCCGCGATGCTGGATATAGGGTTGGCCCTCAGCGTTCGCGGTCGCCAAGAACACGCTGATCTGCGCTTCGATGAAGGCTTGCAGATCCGCCGTGATTGTCGTCTGCCAGCCGCGCCCGTTTTCCATGTTCGCGTAAGCGCGGCGCGAACCCTTGCGGGTTTGCAGCGCTTTCACGGTGTCGGTGAACGCGATATCGCTGGGATAAGCGGTCGTCATCGCGGCACCTACAAGCCCAGATCGTCGAGCGAAGGGTGATCGTCTGGACGACGGCCCTGCGGCCAGCGGAACAGGCGCGCGTCGTCGGCGATCGCCAGATCGTTGATGCTGGCGATGCGTTGCCGCATCAGCCCCTGTGTGTCGAAGGCCCAGTTCTCGTTGCCGTAGCTGCGAAACCATTGGCCGCTGTCGTTGTGCCACTCGTAGGCGAAGCGCACGGCGATGCGGTCGTCGTGCAAGGCCCACAGCGACTTGATCAGTCGATAGTCGAGTTCACGCTGCCATTTGCGCTGCAGGAACAGCGCGATCGCTTCCCGTCCCTGCAGGAACTCGCTGCGGTTCCGCCATCGGCTGTCGACGGTGTACGCCTGTGCGATCGCTGCGGGATTGCGCGTGTTCCAGGCGTCTTCGGCCAGGCGGACTTTGCGCGTGGCTGTGTTGTGATCGAATGGTGGCAGCGGCGGGCGGGACATGGCGGTTCCTTTCGAGCGTGTCGTGCGGAAACGCACGGCGTCGACGATGTCATTGCATCGCCGACGCCGGCACGGGGGAGAGGATCAGGAAGAGAATCAGGGAGAAGGCACCGAGCAGATCAGGCCGCTTTGCGTGCCAACACCACCGGAAAATCGACTTCGGTCTCGGCGACGTTGTTGAGGTAATTCGTCCAGACGTTCAGCGCGACGTGCTGCACGATCTCGATGATCTGCGCATCGCTGTAGCCGGCGTCGCGCACTGCCTGCAACTCGGCTGGCGACACCTTGCCGCGCTGGTGGGCGACGTTGGCGGCGAAGCGGACTGCGGCGTCGGCCTTGGCGTCGTTTGAGCGGCCGTCGCGGTTGGCGGCGATCTCCTCGGCGTCGAGCTTGGCGAGATTCGTGCCCAGATAGGTATGCGCGGACAGGCAGTAGTCGCAACCGTTGATCTCGGCCACGGCCAGGGCGATGCGTTCGCGGGTCGGGGCCGGCAGCGCGCCCTTGGCGAGCGCGCCGGACATGCCGAGGTAACCCTCGAGCGCGGCCGGGCTGTTGGAGACGAGGCGGAACAGGTTCGGCACGCTGCCGAGCAGCGTCTGCACGGCCTGGAGCAGGGGCTGCGAGGCGCTGGGGGCGGCGTTGATCGATGCGGGGATCTGGAAGCGAGACATGGCGGTTTCCTTGGGAAGAATCCGGCGGCTGCCGGTGTGGAAACAGCGTATGCCCTACCGAATATCGGCACTAGACGTGATAATTTGTAATCACTCTTCCGGATATTGGAACAATCATGGACCGCCTCGCGGCGATGACGGTGTTTGTCGAGGCCGTGGATCAGGGCAGCCTGTCCGCTGCGGGACGCACGCTGGGGCTGCCGCTGGCCACGGTCAGCCGCCGGCTTTCCGAACTGGAAGCCCATATCGGCGCGCGTCTGCTCACGCGCAGCACCCGCCAGCTCGCCCTGACCGACGCCGGCCAGGCCTATCTCGCCGCCTGTCGGCGCATCCTGGATGAGGTCGGTGATGCCGAGCGCGAAGCGGCGGGCGAATACAGCGCACCACGCGGCGAGTTGGTGATCACTGCACCGGTCGTATTCGGGCGCATGCACGTATTGCCGCTGGTCACCGATTTCCTGCGCCTGTACCCCGATGTCCATGTGCGCCTGGTGCTGGGCGACCGCGCACTGAATTTGCTCGACGAGCATGTCGATCTCGCGCTGCGGATCGGCGCCTTGCCCGACAGCAGCCTGATCGCGGTCCGGGTCGGCGAGGTGCGGCGCGTGGTCTGCGCCAGTCCGACATATTTCAACCAGCGCGGCCTGCCGATGCATCCCGACGACCTGATCGGGCACGACGGCGTCATCTTCGACGGCTTGCCGTCGCCGCTGTCGTGGGTGTTCCGGGTCGATCGCGCCGAGATCGCCGAGATCACGGTGCCGATCCGTTCGCGCCTGACCGTGAACACCGCGAATGCGGCGATCGATGCGGCGATCGCGGGCGTTGGCGTCACCCGGGTGCTGTCGTATCAGATCGCCGAGGCGCAGCGCATCGGCGCGCTGCAGGTCGTGCTGCAGGCGTACGAACCGCCGCCGTGGCCGGTGCAATTGGTGTACGCGCGACAGGGCCGGTTGCCGGTGAAGCTGCGCGCGTTCATCGATGAGGTGGTGCCGGCGCTGCGGGAGCGCTTGTTGAACCTATAGCGCGGATTCACGGAGCGCGGATTCACGGCACCCGCGCGCAGACCCACGCATCCACGCGCGCGACGCCTGCTCGCAGCAGCGCATCGGCAGCGGCGTGCAAGGTGGCGCCGGTGGTCATGACATCGTCGATCAAGACCACGTGCGCCGGCAACGCGCTGGACGATCGCATCGCGACGGCGATGTTCACCGCGAACGCGCCGCGTAGATTCTTCCGCCGCGCGGCTGCGTTCAAGCGCGACTGCGGCGAGGTGTTGCGTTGGCGCTGCAGCAGATCGATACGCAGCGGGATATCGAACTGTTTCGCTAGTGGGCGCGCGAGTTCCAGCGCTTGATCGTAGCCACGGCTGCGCAGCCGCATCCGGTGTAGTGGGAGCGGGACCAGCGCGTCTGGGCGCCCGGATGCCGCGTGACCGATCGCGCTTGCCGCCGCGGCATCGACATCCGCATCGACATCCGCATCGCAATCGACATCGGCATTCGCATCGCATTCGCGCATCCGGGCGAACTCCTCTGCCATCAGCCCTGCCAGCAGTCGCCCGGCGGCGAGATCGTCATGGAACTTCAGTCGCGGCAACAGTCGGTCCAGCGGCGGGCCATACACGAAGACCGCGCGGGTCTCGGTCAGCGGCGGCGGCCGGCGCAAGCAGCGTCCGCAGGCGGCGGTCGGCACCGGCATCGGCAGGGCGCAACGCGCGCAGGCGCTGCGGTTCCAGGGCAAATCGACACGGCAGGAGGTGCAGAGCCCTGCGCCGGCTGGCGCGTCGGCGATGGCCGGCGGACCAGCCTGGGTTGAGCACGGCTCGCGGCAAACAAGGCAATACGCCGGCCACAGCGGCGGCAGGCGGCGGCTGAACCGGACCAGGGCAGCGGCCGTTGCAACGGCCATGATGCGCTGTTTCAGAATGAAGTTGACAGGGCTGGGCATGCTTTCCAGACTGCCAGTCCGGTTTGGCTTGGTCTGTAAGGAAACTCCGATGTCGGTTGTCAGTCTTCCCCCCGCGATGGACGCCTCGTTGCCCCACGTCGCAGAGCTCCGCCGCGATTGGCAACGCGCTGAGGTCGAGGCGCTGTTCGCGTTGCCGCTTCCGGTGTTGCTGCATCGCGCCGGAAACACCCATCGCGCCCATTTCGACCCCACCGAAGTGCAGGTCAGTACGTTGCTTTCGGTGAAAACCGGTGGGTGTCCCGAAGATTGCGCCTATTGTCCGCAGGCGCAGCGGTATCACACCGGGGTCGAAGCGACCAAGCTGATGAGCACCGACGCGGTGCTGGAAAAAGCCAAACAGGCCAAGACGGCGGGCGCCTCGCGCTTTTGCATGGGCGCCGCATGGCGTTCGCCGAAGGACCGCGATATTCCGAAAGTCGCCGAGATGATTCGCGAGGTGAAAGCCCTCGGTTTGGAAACCTGCGCCACGCTGGGCATGCTCAGCGGCGATCAAGCCCAGGCGCTGCGCGCCGCTGGCCTCGATTACTACAACCACAATCTCGACACCGCGCCGGAGTTCTACGGCGAGGTGATCCAAACTCGCGAATTCCAAGACCGCCTCGACACGCTGTCGCACGTGCGCGACGCCGGCATGAAAACCTGCTGCGGCGGCATCGTCGGTATGGGCGAGAGCCGCTCGCAGCGCGCAGGGCTGCTGCAGACGCTGGCGAATTTGCCGGCGCATCCGGATTCGGTGCCGATCAATCGCTTGGTGCAGGTGGAAGGCACGCCGCTGAACGGCACCGCGCTGCTCGATCCTTTCGAGTTCGTGCGTACCCTCGCGGTCGCTCGTATCTTGATGCCGAAATCGATGGTGCGGCTGTCCGCTGGCCGCGAAAGCATGAGCGATGAGCTGCAGGCGCTGTGTTTCTTGGCCGGCGCGAATTCGATCTTCTACGGCGAAAAACTGCTGACCACCGGCAACCCGGACACCGAGCGCGATCTTGCCCTGTTCGCGCGCCTAGGTCTGCGCCCGATGCACGTGACCGAAACCGCCGGCACCGTGCATGCCGATATCGTCGCCACCGCGCCAGCGCATGCCGACGACCGCGTCGATCCAAAGGCCATCGATCTGCACTTCGTCGATTCCACCAACATCAATCCTAGTAACGCCGATCCAAGCAGCATCGCTCCCGATCCTGTCGATCGACCCGATATCGTCGCCGCCTGAGCAATCGCCATGTCCCGTCCACGCCTGTCCGAACGTATCCTCGCCGCCCGCGCGCAACGCACGATGCAAGGACGTGTTCGCCAGCGACGGAACGTCACTCGGCGCGACGGCGTGCGCTACGAAATTGACGGTCACTGGTTGACGAATTTCTCCAGCAACGATTATCTCGGTTTATCACAGCAATTCGGCGTGATCGATGCGCTGCAGGCCGCGGCCTCCCGCGACGGTGTCGGTAGCGGCGCATCGCATCTGGTCTGCGGCCATCACGCTGCGCACGAGGCACTGGAGCGCGAAGTCGCTGATTGGCTCGGCGCGCCGCGCGCGCTGTTGTTCGGCAGCGGCTATCTCGCCAATCTCGCCGTGCTGCAGTCGTTGCTGGGCGAAGACGATGTCTGCGTGCAGGATCGGCTCAACCACGCGTGCTTGGTCGATGCCGCGCGTTTGGCCGGCTGCAAACTGCGGCGCTATCCGCATGTCGATCCCGAAGGCGCGCTGCGCCAACTGCGCGCGGTGCCCGAAGGCGCAGCGATGCTCGCCACCGACGGCGTGTTCAGCATGGACGGCGATGTCGCGCCGCTGCGCGAACTGTCACTCGTCGCGCGCGTGCAGCAGGCGCTGCTGTATGTGGACGATGCGCACGGCATCGGCGTTGTCGGCGCCGATGGTCGCGGCAGCCTCGCCGATGCCGGGGTCGACGCCGCAGGCGTGCTGCAGCTAGCGACGCTGGGCAAAGCGATTGGCTGTTACGGCGCGGTGGTGGCGGGCAGCGAAGACATCATCGGTCATCTCATCGAAACCGCACGGCCTTACATCTACACCACCGCGCTGCCGCCGCCGCTTGCCTCTGCGGCCCTGGCTGCGGTGAAACTAGCGCGTCGCGACCACTGGCGCCGCGAAAAACTGCAAACGCTGATTGCGCACTTTCGTCATACCGCGATGTTTCGCGGCCTGACCTTGCTGCCATCGAGCACCCCGATCCAACCGCTGATGTGCGGCGACGATCAAAAAGCACTCGCATTGTCCGCTGCATTGGAATCGCAAGGCTTTCTGGTGCCGGCGATCCGACCGCCGACCGTGCCCGACGGTCGCGCGCGCTTGCGGATCACGCTGACCTCGCTGCATACGCAGGCCGAAGTCGATTCGCTCGTCGATGCGCTGTGCTGGGGGCGCGACGCGGTGGACATGGGGATCAACATCACGGGCACGGCCGTGGCATGACCCAAGCGTCTTCGGCGCACGCCGGCCGCGAACAGGACTGCGCCGCTCACAGCGGCGCTGCATGCGATGACCCTGCGCACGATGACCCTGCGCACGGTGGTGCTGCACACGGTGGTGCCTCGCAAGAAGACCCACACGATTCCCGCATCACGGTGTGGCGGGCGCTGTCCGAACTGTATCTCGACACCGATGTCGCTGCGCTTTATCCGCACATTGCGCAGATGCTGGCCGATTCACCTTATGCGCTCGATGCGCTGCACGACATGCTGATGTACGACATTCATCCGGCGCTGTATCCGAACCTGATGAGCGTCGCTGGCGAATGGGCCGGCTTCGATGACGACTGGCTGCTCGCGCGCGTCGCACAGGTGCGCAAACAGCCGCGCTGGCGTCGACGGCTCAGTCATCTGTTCGTACGCTCTATTCGCGATGATTGGCGCGCAGTCGCGGCCATGACCGTCGATTTGCGGGCCGTCGATTTGCGGGCAGCTACGAAGATCGCTGAGGCGTCGCGCGCATGAGCGACGGTTTGCATATCGCGGTCGTCGGCGACGGCCCGCCGCTGGTGCTGCTGCACGGCTGGGCGATGCACGGCGGCGTATTCGCGACGCTCGCTCAACGTCTGCGTGAACGGCGTACGTTGTATATCGTCGATTTGCCCGGGCACGGCGCCAGCCGCGATGACCTCACGCCGCTAGCATTCGATCCGGTTTGCGACGCGCTATTCGCGCGCACGCCGATGGCGCCTTGGCTTGGTTGGTCGCTCGGCGGCATGTTCGCCTTGCATGCCGCAGCGCGCGCGCCCGAACGCGTACCCGCGCTAGTCGCGATCTGCAGTAGCCCCTGTTTCGTGCGCAGCGCGGGCTGGCGCTATGGCGTATCGCCAGAAATCTTCCGCGATTTCGCCTGCGGCTTATCCGACGATTATCGCGCGACACTCGATCGTTTCGTCGCGCTTGAAGCCTTCGGCTCCGATCACGCGAAAGACGAAATGCGCGAATTGCGCGCCGAACTCTTCGCTCGCGGCGAGCCGGCAGCCCGCGTGCTGATCGATGGCCTGCAGATTCTCGAAACCGCCGATCAACGGCCGCTGCTGCAAACGCTGCGCGTACCGAGCCTGTGGATCGCCGGTCGTCGCGATCGCCTCGTCGATACGCGTGCGATGCGCGAAGCGGCAACAGCGATCGAACGCGCGGGACACGCGAGCGCTGAATTTATACAGATCGAACACGCCGGGCATGCGCCTTTCCTCACCCATGTCGATGCGATACTCGCACCGCTGAATGCGTTTCTTGACGAAAGTGCAGCTGTCGAAACCGCACCGCTCTCGTTGATGGCTACGCAATGAGCGGCCTGTTCGATCCAAGGCACATTCGTCGCGCTTTTTCGCGTTCGGCGGTGACGTACGCTTCGGCAGCGACGCTGCAGGCCGAGGTCGAAACACGCTTGCTGGAATCGCTCGACTACTACGCCGAAGGCCGCGCAGACGACGCGCAAACGCCGCAGAGCGTGCTCGATATCGGCTGTGGCCCCGGACGCGCCACGCGCGCGCTGCACGAACGCTGGCCGAAAGCGCGCGTGCTCGCGCTCGACCTCGCGCTGCCGATGTTGCAACAGCATGTTGATGTACGCGCACAGACGCGCGAAGGCGGCCTCGTGCGTTCGCTCGCGCGCTTGTTGCCGGGTGCGCGCATTGCGCCCGCGCGCATCTGCGCCGATGCGCGCGCGCTGCCACTGGCCGAGCACAGCGTCGATGTGCTGTTCTCGAACCTCTGCGTGCAATGGGTCGACGACTTACCTGCGCTGTTCGCCGGATTCCGCCGCGTGCTCAAGCCCGGCGGCATGCTGATCGTCTCGACCTTCGGCCCCGATACGCTTTACGAACTGCGCAGCGCGTTTGCCGAAGCGGACGCCGCACCGCACGTCAGTCCGTTCGCATCGATCGCGCAATTCGGCGATGCCTTGATCGGCAGCGGTTTTCGCAATCCCGTGCTCGATCGCGATGAGCTCGTCACCCACTACGACGATTTGCCTGCGCTGATGCGCGAACAGCGCGCGATCGGCGCAACCAATGCGCTCGCATCGCGTCGCCACACCCTGACCGGGCGCCGCCGTTTCGCCGCCGCGGCCGCGACGTACGAATCGTTCCGCACGAACGGGCGCTTGCCCGCGACCTGGGAAGTCATCAGCGCGCTTGCGTGGGCGCCTGAGCACGGCGTGCCGATCCGCGAAGGCCGCGATGAAATCGCGCGGTTTCCCGCGCACGGAATTCCGGTGCGGCGACGAGACATGTCTGCCCCGTAGTGCGGGCGGACAGTCGGGCGGACGTGCGCTAAGCGAAGCTGGCGACGACCGCCGCAGCGGCATCAACACCAATGAAATCGGTATAAGCAAAGCGTTCATCGCGCAACACGGTCTCCCCGCGTTCCAGCGCCAGCGACTGCGCGAACATCGGGCCGGCATAGACGACGGTGTGAAACTCGCCGTTCTCGCCGCAGGGGTCGCAACGTGAGGGCAGATCGGCGAGCAACGCAGCATCGAAAGCACGCCCGCTGAAACTCGCATCAACTTGTGTCGTATCGACGCAGGTCAACGCTGCGCGCAGGCCGGCGCCATGCATCGTGCGGGCGAGTTGCGCGGTGTAGCCGGGCGCGGGGTCGAAAATCGGAAACTGCGGCGTCCAATCGAGCTGCGCGCACAGCGTTTCTCGATAGGCGCGGATGTCGGCCAGATACAAATCGCCGAACGCGATGTCGCGCACATGCGGCCAGCGCGTGCGCGCCTCAGCCAGCGCGGTGGCGTAGCTGTCTTCGTAAGTCGCATTGCTCGCGCGCTGCGGCATCCACGCTTCGATCACCGGCAGGCCGCAGGCGTCAGCCTGCGCATGCAGGATAGTACGGCGGATGCCTTGCATCGCGATGCGATCGTTGCCTTCGGTCAAGGTGGTGATGAGGCCGACGACCTCGAATTCGCTGTCGCTGCGCAAAATCTGCAGCGCCCAGGCCGCATCCTTGCCGCCACTCCACGACAGCAGACATGGACGACGCATCGATGGACGCGCGGATAGACGCTCGGATGGACGACGCATCGATGGACGCTCGGAGGGACGCTCGGATGGACGCACGCTCGCGCTCGAACTCACCCGGCGGTCACGTCGCGCAGTTGCCAAGTCTGGCCAGCGAGCAAGCGCAGCCGATGCTTCAAGATGGCGCTCGACAGCGATGTGGTCGCCACCAATTCGATATGCAGATCGTGCTGCGCGCCGGTCACGGTCGCATCCGCATCGACCGCGCCGAGTGCGGGATCGACGTCGTCCGGATCGTTTTGCGCGGCGCGCCAGCGCTGGAACAAACCGTCGCTGCGCAGCGCATCTTGCAATTCGCTGGCGATGGTCTCTGCGCTTTGGCCGCGAAACGCGAACGCGCCGGAGGCGCGAGCGCGTTCCGGGTCGGGCAGGCTGAGGTAATAGCGCGTCGGCATGCGTGCGGCTCCGTCGGCCCGACAGCGGGCCGAGCCAGTGTACTGCGCGACTGCAGCGCGGAGTATGCGGAGATCGTGAACAGGCTTTTAGTCTTTGAGCGGCGGCGCGTCGGTCGCGAATCCGACCACCAGTGCGCCTTTGCCGACATTCACCATGCCGGTCAGGCTCATCACGCTCTCGTGCAGATTCACATTGTGATCCGCGCATACGCCGCGCAGCGAGTTGTAGCCGGGCAACGCGCGCATCTCATCAAGCTGGCCACCATAGCTAATGGACACGTGCGGCGTGACCAAACCGCCGCGCACGCGCTCGGCCGTATGCAAGAACAATTTGCGCGCCGCCGGCTCGAATCCGCGCACTTTCGCCACTGGCGCGGTATCGCCGCGATAAGCGAGAAGTATCGGCTTGATGTCCAGTGCGGTGCCCAGCGTGGCGCCGAGCCAACTGATGCTGTTATCGCCTTTGAGCCGAGTGCGTGCGCGCATGTAGTGCAGATCGCGCGGAATCATATAGCCCTGGGTCTGCTGAGCGACGTGCTCGACCCGAGCGCGGATCTTCGGCGGCGATTCTTCCGCAGCGATCATCGCCGCCGCTTCGAGGGTCGGAATGCCCTGCGCCGCGAATAAGTTTTGGGAGTCGATCACGCGCAGTGCGAACGGCGTACTGTAGCCGGCGGCGCTGCGGATCGGCCGATAATCGTTGAGAATGCCGAAGCTCGCCTGGGTGGCGTTGTCAAAAATCGGACTGCGATTCTTGGTGACGGTGATACAAAACACATAGTCGTAGTCTACGACCAGGCGCTTGAGAAACAGATCGCGGATCTGATCCACCGTGAACGGCGTGGTTTCCGCTTCGGCGCCGCGGGTGGCGATGTGCGCATCGAGGAATTGCAGCGTCGCCTCCTCGTTGCGGTGGTCGGCAAGAATGGCATCACCGATTTTGACGGTAATGGGCAGGATGACGACGTTGTGTTGCTGGAAAAATCCGGCCGGCAGATCGCAGGACGAATCGACAACAAGACCGATACGCATGGCATTAGCTTCCTATGAGTGTGGGGGAAACTAAACGCTTCACCGCTGATACTCGAAAAAAAGCGACTCCTGTCTGGGTCAGTCCTTGCAAATCATGAAACGGTTGGCTTGAGGCGAGTGAAAGAGGCTGGAGAGAAAGGCCGATGCGCCAATCGCAGCGGATCGAAGCAGGCTTGTCGGGTAAAGCGTGTCGTAAACGGTGAATCAACTTGCGCGAACGATACCGACCGGCAGCGTTCCCAAACGCCGCATTTCGGGCTGGTCCAAGAGGGTTGGATCGCGCAGCGCGTCCATCGCGAACGCATGCGCATCGTTGCCCCAGAACAGCTCGGCGCCGCCATCGCGACGATCGACCGCCAACGTCGGCACACCGAACACCCCGGCCCTCAGTGCGGCTTCGGTGTTATCTCGCAGTGTCGCTTTGACCGCTGAATGGCCGATGAGTTCTGGGTCAACCTGAAGCGCGACGCAGAGCGGCCGTAGCGCATCCAGGCTATCTGCAGCACGGCCCTGCGCCCAAATCCAATCGAACACTGCGTCGATGGCAGCGACCGATGGGCCGGCGGCGATCGCCAGCCGCAGCGCGGGCAGCGGATTGAATGGATGGCTCGGCGGAAACCGCAGCGGTACGCCGGCTTGGCGCGCTTGCCACAAAGCGTGGCGATAGGTGAACTCGCGTTTGCTCGGGATTTCCGCCGGGCCTTTCTGGCCGCGGGTATCGAGCACTGCGGCGAATAGGATCGGAACGGGCATGATCGCATGCTCGCTCATCGCCGCTTTGACCTTGGGCCAATGCAGATAAGCGAATGGTGATATGAAATCAAAGTACCAGCGTACCGCTCTGGCGTTCATTCGGATTTCCCCCCCGGGATGATGGGAGTGTTGCAGGACCGAGGCGAAGACTCAACACCCCACCCCGCGATGTTCGGACACCTGTCGCAAAAATTCGCCGCTGCGCGCGGCGGAGGACAGGAACAAGGTCGGGCGCGCGAGGTTGTAGTGGTCGCTGATCTCGAACAGTAAGTCGAGGCGACCGTCGCGATCCAAATCGCCCGCGAACAGCACATGCGGCGTTGCATCATCGCCGAGCATCCATGGCCCCGTAGCGGCGCCAGCGCTGCGGCTCGCCGACATCGTCAGCACCGTCTGCCGCGTTTTGCCGGCGACCAATTCGATCCGGCACTGCGCGTGTTGGCGATCGCCGTTGTCTTCTTCGGCCGGTGCGGCTCGTGGGGTACAGCGCGTTTCCAGTCGAGATTCCTGCCCGCCGAGGCGAAAGGTATACGCCAGCAACCCATCGGCGCTGAGGTCTTCGACCTGCGCCATCACGACATCGCCAGATCTCAAACCTTTGCCGCGGAGCAACATGATCGGAGTGTCGCGAGCGTTGACCGGCATTGGCACCGACACCTCTTCGCCGGTCTTCTGGCCCACAGCGTCGACGAGTTGGTCCTCGACGCGAGTCACGTTGACCCGAGCCTCGGCGAGGCGACCGCCGCTGCCGTCGTCGCGCGTCCACAGTGCGAGCCAGCGCTCGCCGTTGCGGGCAACGGTTTCGCCCTGATGGAAGTTGCCAAGCGGCTGGATCGCATGGCGTTGACCGCCGGTAGCCGCATGGGCCAGGCCAATACCAAGCGCGCACGCCAGGGCCGCAGACGTCGCGGCGCGATTGATGATCGGGTTCGTTGCAGGTTTCGTTGCAGGTTTCACTACAGTTCGCAGGACAAATGAGTCATGCAACATCGGGTGGCCTCTACCGGTGTGATCGCGCGCCGACGGAATGCCGGTGCGCGCTGCGGCTTCATCCTACGCCGATCTTATGTAACTGGATCGCAGACAGGTGGATCGCAGCTAGGCGGATCGCATCCACCGATCAATTCCCGCCCGCAGGATACGCCCGCGGTAAGAGACCGGCCGGCCGCAGGTAACGATCGCGCAGTTCGGTCTGGCGGCTGGTCATTGGGATGGCCCTGCCGTCGAACCACACTTGGCGCGCGACCGTGCTCACTTCCAGCGGATCGCCGGTCCACAGCACCAGATCGGCGCGTTTGCCGACCGCAATCGTGCCGATACGATCGGCCACGCCGAAGGCTTCGGCCGGTACGCGGGTCAGGCCGGCGAGGCCGTCCTCCCACGGCAAACCGTTAGCGACTGCATTGCCCGCACCCTGGCGCAGCTTGCGCGCGTAGTGCGAGGCATCGTCGAACTGGCTGAAGCCGACCTGCACGCCCGCAGCGCGCAAACGCGCGGCATTTTCCAGACTGGCGCCGATTTGGTCGAAATTCGACGGCAGGTTGGCCAGCGGATCGACGAACACCGGCACCTTGGCTGCGGCCAACTGCGGGCCGAGCATCCAGGCTTCGGCGCCGCCGAGAATCGCGATGCGCACGTTGTGGCGCTGCGACCAGCGCAACAGTTGACGGATGTCGGCGGCGCGGTGAATGCCGACCACCATGCGTCCGCCGCCGTCGAGATAGCGTGCGAACGCCTGCCGCCCGGCCGGCGTGAGCAGGGCCATGCCCGAATCCGCACCGATGCGACCGCGCACTTCGTCGATCAACTGATCCAGCAGCATCCACTGCGCTGCGCGCGATTTGCCGGTGAGGTCGGCGCCGTCGCTGCCCAGTTCCACGAACAGCGCGCGCGGGCCGATCGAATCGGGGCTGCCATCGAGCCGCACGATGCCGCCTTGGCCGCCGATGATCGAACCGCCGGCGATGCTATCGGCACCGAGCATCGCGAAACCCACGCCTTCCACCCGCGCGATCGGAATCAGCATCGACATCGGGTTGTAAGCCAGGGTCACGTCGAATTCCGGACGCACCACTATTTCTTTGCTGTCGCCCAAGGCGAGGGCTTGATCGCGGGTGTCGTCGCCGAGCGAAATTTCCTGCAAACCAATCGAACTCACGCCGCCGAACAGCGCCGGCGTCAGCGGCTGGCCCTGCGCATCGACCACGGTGGCATCGCCTGCGGACAGGTTTTTGCCGATCGCAGCGATCGTGCCATTACGCACCAATACATCGGTGCTCTGCAGCGTGCCCTGCGCGCCAGCGGTGTGCACGGTGGCGTTGCGGATCAGTAGATGTTGCGCGTTCGCGCTCGTGGCTAACGACAACGCGACCGACAGCGCGAACAACAGCGCGGGTTTGCGCACGGCGCGGCTCATCGCACACCTCCTTCGATGCCCTGACCGGTCATGCTTTGACCGAGCATGCTCTGACCCAGCATGAAATCGGATGTCGGCTGCCGTGAACGGTCGCTGCGGTCGTACATGCGTGCGCCGTCGATGTAGACCTGTTCGGCCTTGGCGTACACGCTGAACGGCGTGCCGCTCCACAGCACCACGTCGGCCATCTTGCCGGGCTCCAGCGTGCCGGTCTTATCGAGAATGCCCAAGGCCTTGGCGGGATTCGCGGTAATCCAGCGCACCGCATGCTCCGGCGCGATGTTCATGCCGATGCGCGTGCCCTGCGCCACCACCTTCGCCGCTTCCTGATTCAAGCGCTGAATGCCTTCGGCCGAATCCGAATGCACGATCGCGCAGCCGTTTTTCGGGCGATCCACCAGCAGCAGATTTTCTTGAATACCGTCCAGCGCTTCCATCTTGAAGCCCCACCAGTCGGCCCACAGCGCGCCGCAGACGTTTTCTGCGGCCAAACGGTCGGCGAGTTTGTAGGCCTCGGTGCCGTGATGGAACGCGGAAATCTTGAAGCCGAATTCTTTGGCCAGATCGAGCATGATCGCCATCTCATCGGACCGGTAGCAGTGGATATGCACCAAGATATCGCCGTTGATCGCGCCGGCCAGCGTGTCCATTTTTAGATCGCGCTTGCCGCCGCTGTCGTTATCGCTGTCTTTGGCGGGGGAGGCACTCTGCCACCAGCGCTTCTTCTGCGCCGCACGCTGTTTGGGTTTGTTCTTCTTCAGATATTCGCTGGCATCGATAAACGCCGCGCGATAACCGGCGACATTGCCCATCCGCGTCGCCGGGCCGCCGCGCTGGCCGTAGACGCGCTTGGGGTTTTCGCCGCAGGCCATTTTCAAGCCCCAGGGCGCGCCTGGGAATTTCATCGCTTGATAGGTCGTCGCGTACACGTTTTTCAGGGTCACGCCGCGGCCGCCGACCAAATTCGCCGAACCGGGCAACACCTGCATCGAGGTAACGCCGCCGGCCAGCGCGGTCGCGAAACCCGGATCCTGCGGCCAAATCGAATGCTCGGCCCACACGTTCGGCGTGGTCGGCGATGTCGTTTCGTTGCCGTCCTGATGCGCATTCATGCCCGGGCTGGGGTACACGCCCAGATGCGAATGCACATCGATGATGCCCGGCGTCACCCACTTGCCGCGGCCATCGATGCGAATCGCATCGGCCGGCGCTTGCAGGCCCGTACCGACCGCGACGATCTTGCCGTCCTGCATCAACACATCGGCGTTGTCCAAGCGCGTGCCGGTGCCGGTAAGCACGGTGGCGCCTTGGATCAACACCGGCGGCGAGGCGATCGGCGCATAGGTGCTGGGATACGGATCGGCCGCGAACCGCGACACCGGCTTGGCGGCGGCGTTGTTCGACGCGGCGTCGGCGGCGGCCAACGGTGGCGCGGGCATGATCAATAGCGCGGGCAACACTGTCGCTGCGAATGCGGCGCCAAAAATTCGGGACATAGCGGGTTCCTCGTGCGAAGCATTCGACGAATCGGCCACCCTAGCCGCAGCCCATCCCCCTGCCAAGCATGACCTTCGGCAGGGTGCATGACACAATTCCCGAAATTCGCCCCGCGCGTGCCGCATGGGCCTTGCACGCACGGCGCGACACCAACACCACCGGAGACCCGAATGAAAGACAAAGAACAAATCGTCGAAAACTGGCTGCCGCGTTACACCGGCCTACCGCTCGACCAATTCGGCGCGCATATTTTGTTGACCAACTTCGGCGGCTATCTCAACAATTTCGCGCAGATGACCGGCGCGCAGATCGTCGGCCTGGACCGGCCGATGCCCAGCGCCACCGCCGACGGCATCACCATGATCAACTTCGGCATGGGCAGCCCCAACGCCGCGACGATGATGGACTTGCTCTCGGCGATCATGCCCGAAGCCGTGCTGTTCCTCGGCAAATGCGGCGGACTGAAACGCAAGAACGAACTCGGCGATTTAATCCTGCCGATCGCCGCCATCCGCGGCGAAGGCACCAGCAACGACTACCTGCTGCCGCAAGTGCCGGCACTGCCCGCGTTCGCCCTGCAGCGCGCGGTGTCCACGATGATTCGCGACCTTGGCCACGACTACTGGACCGGCACCGTCTACACCACCAACCGCCGCGTCTGGGAACACGACGAAGACTTCAAAGAAAAACTCCGCGCCATGCGCTGCATGGCCATCGACATGGAAACTGCCACCGTCTTCGCCGCCGGCTTCGCCAACCGCATCCCCGCCGGCGCATTGTTACTTGTCAGCGACCAACCGATGATCCCCGAAGGCGTAAAGACCGAAGCCAGCGACGCGAAAGTCAGCGCGAGTTTTGTGGAACGGCATATTCAGATCGGCATCGAAGCGCTGCGCTTGATTCGCCGACATGGAAAATCGGTGAAGCATTTGCGGTTTGATGAGTGAAGTCGCGTCATGCGATGTCGTGTTATCTGATGTCGCGCCATGTTCTGCCCCTCCTCAGCATATGGGGGATGGCTGTGATGGTGCAGCGAGAAGCCTGCAGCCTAGATATAGTGCTTCAAGCATGATGAAGACGTTCTTTGCGTCCTCGCGACAGGTATCACTCACAAGACTTGTAGTTTCTTGTGGCAGATGCGATGTCATGCAGCAGGTCCAACGATATTCCCTCTCCCCGTGCGTCGTACGGGGAGAGGGTGGCCGAAGGCCGGGTGAGGGGCGCTCTTCGGGACGGATCGCGGCTGCCTATCCGTTCGTACTTCCATCGCCCCTCATCCGGCGCTGCGCGCCACCTTCGTCCGGCCCTCACGTATAGCGCTCGGGCGCTCATCGGCGCGCGAAGCAGTGCCTCGCAAGCGCACCTCTTCGCCCCCGCTGAGCGGAGAGAAGGAAAACTTCATCGCTGCTGTGTGAGCAACGCAATTCGCGAGACCAGAAAGCAACGTGTTCAACATGTTTGAAGCACTAGACTAGCGACTAGCCTTATGCAGCGCCCCATGGATACAAAAGCTCCGATATGAACAACGATCAATCAGAAGAAACCTCGCTATCTATCGTCAGTTTCTGGCACACCGCCGGCCCATCCAAATGGTTCGCCCGCGACGACGCCTTCGACGCCGAACTGCGCGCGCGTTTTCTCGACGATCACTTCGCCGCCGCGCGACGCGAGCGCGAAGCCTTGCTTGATGATCCCGAAGGCGCGCTCGCGCTGATCCTGCTGCTGGATCAAGTGCCGCGCAACGTGTTTCGCGACAGCGCGCACGCCTTCGCCACCGACCCGCTGGCGCGTGAGTACGCAGCGCGAGTGATCGACGCCGGCTTCGATCTGCGCGTCGATCCCGCACTGCGGATTTTTATGTATCTGCCGTTCGAGCATTCGGAAACGCTCGCCGACCAAGATCGCACGGTCGCGCTGTGCGAAGCGCTTGGCGATGCGAGTTATCTGAAGTACGCGCATGCACATCGCGATGTCATCCGCCGCTTCGGGCGTTTCCCGCATCGCAATCGCGCGCTGGCCCGCGTCAACACGGCGGAAGAACAAACGTGGTTGGATGCGGGCGGCGGGTTTTGACGCTTTTATCCCCTCCCCCGCGTGCGGGGGAGGGCTAGGGTGGGGGCGCACCGCCCGAAAGCCCAGCGACCGATACACCGCGTAGGAGGGCCTTCAGGCCCGATGCCTTGCCTCGAACGATAGGTCGGGCCTAAAGGCCCTCCTACGAACGGATATCGCGTTCGCAACGCTGTATCGCAGCGTTGCTTTAACGATAGCCGATCGTCCACGGTGTCGCCTTCTGCGTTGATTCACGGGCCACCGAATGCATGGCGTGAACGTACTTTCTTCAATGCAAATGCGGATGCGTATTCGATTGTCCTTGCTGCACTGTCGGCGCTTGCGCCGTCAACGAAGGCGTGTTTTGAATCATGGCCAACGATTGCGTATTACGTTCGACAGGCTGCGACTTGCCTTCTTGATTCGAGAGCCAGACGAATTTTCCGTCGCTTGGGTTGCCGGAGACAGCGAAGACCGATTGGCCGTCCTTGCTCCAAGCGAGGCTGTCGATGCTTGGCAAGCCGTGATGCTTCGCCATCACCATCAGCGCCGACGCCATGCGGTCGCGCTGATCCTGATCGGTGAATACCTTGCCTTGCGGGTCCAGCTTGGCGATTTCGCCGACCACCGTTTTAAAAGTAGGGTTGTCCGGGTGGCCGCTTTGATTCACCAGCGGCGCGCTCTGCATGGATTGGCCTGATGTCGGCTGGCTCAATGTCGGCTGGCTCGGCGTTTGCTGCGGCGAGGATTGTTGTGCGAAATACTCCTGCATCCGCTGGCGCTGATGCTCGCGCATGTCGCCCATGACCTGGTGAACCGCTTGTTTGGCGCTCGACGGCAGTTCGCCGTCTTCGACGATGAATTTCTTGAACTCGCCGGGAATCTCGGTGACTTTGCTGTCGCGGAAGTGGCCGTCCGGCATCAGCTCCCACTCGTGCGAGCTGTTCGCGCTGCGGCCGACCAAGCGCAAATTGCTGGTGTCGTTGTAGGCGTCCAGCGCATCGGCTTTGCTGAAGCCTTGCGGAAACATCTCGTGCATCTTCTTCAGCACTTGCTCCAGCGGAATCGCATGATCCACATCCAGCGCATCGCGGGTGACGAGTTGCCCGGTGGCGGCGCAGCGAAATAGCGGGACGTTGGTCGTACCGCTGCCGTCGGGATTGGTCATCGTGGGCGAACCGACGTAGTTCTTCTCAAGTTCCTTATTGAACCACACCTCCAACACCCGCTTATCGAACGACAGCTCAGAGCGCGTGTTCTCTTCGGTCCACGACTGGTCCTTGGTCGTCTTCATCCGCCGCGCACCGTCCTTCTCGGGATCGAACTCCCGGTATTGCACGGTTGCGTCGAAGGTAAAACGGCTATCGACCCATTCTTTCCACTGTGTGGATTGCGCGCCGTGCTGGGTGAGTATCTTGTCGGCGCTGTCGCGCGCACGGTTGTAGGTGGACGGCAGCATGCGCAGATTATCGACATCGTTGTAGGCCATCTGCGCATCGCCCATATTGGTGACGTTCTTCGCTTTCAGATGGTCTTTCCATTGCACGGCATGGTCGATATCCAAGGCGTCCCCGGTATGCCAGGTTTTTGTCGAGCCGTGGTAATACAGCAGCGCGTTTTGGCCTTTACCGTCGCTTACGAGATGCGAAGGCATGTGCTGCGCCGCCCAGTCGTTGCGCATGTATTGCACCGTGGATTCGTAGAAAGCGAGGCCTTCACGATCCTTGTGTTGGCTCCAGGCGGTGTTGTACCTGCCGGTGCCGTGTTCGGTCGGCTTGAGATCTTCCCAGGACGCGAGCGCGACCGTTTCGCCGTTCTGTAGATTGGTTTTTTCGACTTTCCCGCCCATTGCCTTATCTCCGTGTTTTTTATCGATCTCGAATCGATTCGCACTGTGCCGCTTGTCTGCCCGCAAGATCGCGATCGCAGGAGCGTGATTCTACAATTCCCATGATTCTACAATTCCGGTAGTAAAACGGGTGTCTGGGCGGATATCGGCCATCGTTCGTTGCTGTATCCATGCCCGCTGAATTGCCACACGCGAAAACGGCGAGCCGAAGCCCGCCGTTTTTTTCACGCAAGCAGCTAGCGCATCACTTTTTCAACTGCTGCCATAAGAAGGTATACGCCAGCGCACGCATATGCGCTTCCTGGGCGTTATCCGCAGCGCCACCGTGGCCGCCTTCGATATTTTCGTAGTAACGCACGTCGGCGCCCATCGCTTGCATCTTCGCCATCATCTTGCGCGCGTGGCCGGGGTGTACGCGGTCGTCCTTGGTCGAAGTGGTGAAGAACACCGGCGGATATTTGGCGTCGGCCTTGAGCAAGTGATACGGCGAGAAGGTCTTGATGAAGGCCCATTCGGCGGGTTTGTCGGGGTTGCCGTATTCGGCCATCCACGAGGCGCCCGCGAGCAGCTTGTGATAGCGCTTCATATCCAGCAGCGGCACCTGGCAGACCACCGCGCCGAACAACTGCGGATACTGCACGATCATATTGCCCATCAACAGGCCGCCGTTGCTGCCGCCTTGCGCGCCGAGATGCTGCGGCGAAGTGATTTTGCGCGCGATCAAATCTTCCGCGACTGCGGCGAAATCTTCGTACGCTTTATGTCGATTCGCTTTCAACGCCGCTTGATGCCAACGCGGGCCGTATTCGCCGCCACCGCGGATATTCGCCAACACAAACACGCCGCCTTGCTGCAGCCAACCGCGGCCGGCCATCGCGTTGTAGGTCGCGGTGTACGACACCTCGAAACCGCCATAGCCCCACAGCAACGTCGGATTGCTGCCATCAAGGGCGATGTCCTTGCGACGCACGATGAAGTACGGCACGCGGGTGCCGTCCTTTGATGTTGCAAACGCTTGATCGGCGACCAAACCGGACGCCTCGAAGAATGGCGGCATCGTTTTAAGCGGCTCCGCTTTCTTACCGATCTCCACCAGCGAGAGCGTGTTCGGCGTGAGGAAATCCGAAGCCGTCATCCACAGCGCATCGCTTTCGTCGGGATCAACCGCTGCCACGCTGACGGTACCGAGCGCCGGCGCGCCGGGCAGGCTGCTTTGGCTCCAGCCGTAGGTGCCTTGCATCGGCGTGATGATTTGAACTTTGCTCTTCACATCGTCGAGCACATTCAGCACCAGATGGCGCTTGGTCCAGGTGTAGCCGGCGAGCGAGGTGGTGTCGGTGGGCGTGAACATCGCATCGAAGCCGCGGTCGCCGGTGAGGAATTTATCGAAATCGATCACCAACAGCGCACCGGCTGGATAGCTTGTTCCTTTGACGACCCACGGTTCGCGCAGTTCGACCGTCAACCACTGGTTGTGCACGGCCTTGTTGGCGGAGTTGGGCACGTCGATCTTGCTGAGCTTGCCGTCCTTGCCGCGAACGTACAGCTCATCGTTGTAGAAGGCGATGGTGCGACTGACGAAATCGCGTTCGAAGCCGGGCGTGAGGTCGCGATACGCGGCGATGTACATATCGCCGGGTTTGCCCTCGTACACCACCTTGGCTTCGGATAACGGCGTGCCGCGCTTCCATTCTTTGACGATGCGCGGATAGCCGGACGCGGTGAGCGAACCAGCGCCGAAATCGGTGAAGACATAGACCGTGTCCTGATCGATCCACTGCAGCCCGCCCTTGGCTTCGGGGCGCACGAAGCCGTCTTCGACGAAGGCCTGGGTTTCGAGATCGAATTCGCGGGTGACATTGGCGTCCGAGCCCCCGGGCGAGAGCGCGATCAGACAGCGGCGGTATTCGGGCTTGAGGCAATCCGCACCTTGCCACACCCACTGTTTGCCTTCGGGGATGTTCTCGGCCGCGTTCAACGCGTCCAGATCGAGGATGATTTCCCACTGCGGCGACGCTTTGCGGTATTCGTCCAGCGTCGTCCGACGCCACACCCCGCGCGGCTGTTTCTTGTCGCGCCAGAAGTTGTAATAGTAGCCGCCGATTTTCTGCACCATCGGAATGCGCGCATCGGAGTCGAGAATCGCGCGCAGATCGGCTTCGAGCTTCTTGAACGTCGGCGCGGCGCCGATCTCGGCCTCGGCCTTGGCGTTCTCCTCGCGCACCCAAGCCAGCGCTTTCTCGTCGGTGACGCCTTCAAGCCACAGGTAGGGGTCGTCGGTGGCGGGCTTAGCGGGGGCAGTAGCGGCAGCGGCGAGCGAATGGGTCATGGCGGGAGAAGACTTTGAAGGAGTGGTGGAGGCCGGACCCGCGGCGCGGGCGGCATCGCACAACAGCGAAGGCGCGCCGACGACAAGACCGGCGGCAAGACAAACATGCGTCAACTTAGGCATAGCGGTGCGGACAGGACGGGTGGGGCGATCACGCTAGCACAGCCGACCCGATGCGCGGGAGGCTTGCGGCCTGATCCACGCAGGTGACCGCACTGACCGAACGCCCTAGCCGGAGACGCGCGGAATGCTCATGACCACAGCGTTCGTGATCGACGCCCGCGAACATCGACGCTGCGCGGCCGGGTCGCGAACCGCTGCATCGTGCGGAGCTGCGGTAGGCCATGCCGCATCATGCGCAGCTCACTTCGCTTTGCCGGGCCATGCGACATCGACTGCGCCTGAACTCAGGCCGCGCGACGCACCGCCTGCGGCGCGGCATTGCGATGTGCATGGGCGCGCACCACGCCGATCGGATGCACGCTCGCAGCCGGCTTTGCGTTCGTCTGCGCATCGTACGAGCACGCTCGACCCCGCAGCGCACGCGCCGCCGCACATGCGCTCAGCGGCAACGCAAACAGCCAAAACGGCAGCCAGCCGAACGTGTCGCTGATACCGCGCGCGGCGGGGAAGGACGCGATCACGACCAAACCGAGCGCGACCAGGGCGAGGGATGCGTGTTCGATGACAGACGCGGGGTTGGCAGGACGCTTCGACATGACTGCACTCCGGGGTGGATGCGGTTAGTGTCTGGGCGGGATGTCTCAGGAGTTGCGACGGCTGATATTAAAGGCGTAATCTCGACAGCTACGATCCGTACGATGTTGATTGGTTAAACCTAAGACAACACTTTAAGGAAGAGACGGGCAATTCAGGAGGGGGAAATAGAGGTTTTGCTTTGGCTACTAAAATGGGTCGGCGGGCCGATCCTGGCCATCTTGATCACATTGCTGGTGAGCGAGCCGCTGAAAGAAAGACTTGCGCCAATCGTAAGTTGGCTTGGTTAGAAAAAAGCTACGGGCGTAACCGGGCGCTGGGAGACACTGTTCTATCACAGCTCACAAGATCGCCCCTATTGCGAAACGATTGAAGTCTCTTATCTTTTCGGTTCAGTCGTCGGGCGTGTCGTTCCTAGCGATTCAAATCATGACGAGGTGAAGAAAGTCGAAAACGGCAAACCTCTTCGCGTACGAGGCTCGATCAAAGACCATCGGTTTTTCACTGGTGTTTGGTTTCACCCTAATCGCCGGTCTCATCATCATGGCGCTTTCGACATGATCCTCAGACAGGATAACGAGCACATGGAAGGCATCTGGCTAGGCTATAGCGAATCTGGAAACATCATCGAAAGCGGTCGTTGGGAGTGGAAACGTATCGATGAATAATCGATCAACGTAGGATGGGTTGAGCGAAGCGATACCCATCGATTTCAACGCGTATCGTATTTATTTCAATCGGCATATGACGAACTATCGCCGCAGCCGCAGATCGGGAAGCACATTTTTCTTCACGGTTAATCTGGCGGATCGGCGGAGCGACCTTCTGACCCGGCGCATTGATGATTTGCGTGAAGCGTTCCGTGCGGTCATGGCCGCACATCCTTTCGCGATCGATGCAATCGTGGTTTTACCTGAGCATCTGCATACGATCTGGAAATTGCCGACCGAGGATGCCAACTTCGCGATGCGTTGGCGCTTAATCAAGACGAGGTTCTCGCGAAATTTTCCGCCTAGCGAGCCGCAGTCGCAAAGCCGCTTATCGAAAGGCGAGCGCGGGATCTGGCAGCGTCGTTATTGGGAGCATGAAATTCGCGACAACATCGATATGCAGCGGCATTTGGATTACATCCACATCAACCCGGTTAAACACGGTTACGTCTCACGGGCATCGGATTGGCCACACTCATCGATCCATCGCTATATCGCGCGAGGCGATTTGACAACGAATTGGGCTTGCGATCCAACGGCGAGCGCGTTGGGCGAGCGCTTGGAGTGATTGTGTATTCGATGGGTTTCGCTTCGCTCAACCCATCCTACGAAACTGGTGCGCTTCGCTTACCCGGGCAACGATCCTGGAAACTGCAAAAGGCGGTGCCCCAAGGCGGACCCTATTTTTCGTAATTACTCACCGCCAACTGCAGCATCGATTTCATCTGCTCGCGCAGCGAGGCCGGCTCGATGATTTCGGCGTCCGGGCCGTAGTGCAGGATGTCCATCAGCAGTTCGCGCGGGGCGCTGTAGGGGACTTTGCGTTCGAAGCGGCCGTCGGGCAGGAAGCGGTCTTGCTGGGCGGAATGCCAGTGTTCGTCGGCGACCCAGCGCGCGATTTTCGCGTTGAAGACGATCGTCGCCCAACCTTTCGGCGCACCGGAAAAAATGCCGTAGCTGCCGGCGAGGTGGTCGTTGAGTTCGGACTCGGGCACGTCGCGGGCGTCGGTGCCCTGCATGCGCGGGGCGGCGATGCGATCGACCGAGAAGCTGCGCAGGGCGTCGCGGTCGTGATCGAACACGTCGAGATACCAGTTGCCGCGATAGTGGGTGATGCGCTGCGGCGAGACCACGCGCCGGGTTTTCTCGTCGGTGGAGCGAGCGCGGTATTCAAAGCTGAGTTGTTTGCGCTCTAGCACTGCAGAGCAGACGATGCGGAACACGGTTTCGTTCATCTGCCGGGTGCGGTACGGCACCACGCGCACGCGCTCCACCGGCCAGCGTTTGCCGGGGGCGTGTTCTTCCAGCAATTTTTCGATGCGCTGCTGCAGCGGCGCCAGGGCCGAGGACAGCACGCCGCCGCCGGTGCGGCTGAGCAGTTGCTGCGCGGCGAGCAGGGCGTGCAATTCCTCCGAGTTCAGCCACAGCCCGGGCAGCTCGAAGCGCTCGCCCTCGTTGGGGTCGTAGCGGAAGCCGGCCTCGCCGTCGCCCATAATCGGCGCCATCAGCGCGTCGCGGAGGAAGGCGAGGTCGCGATAGGCCGTGGCGCGCGAGCACTCGAGTTCGTCCTGCAGCCGCTTCACCGTGACCGGGTAGCGAGCGCTCTTGAGGATGCGGTGCAGCGAAAGTATGCGTTCGTAACGGTCCATGTGCTCGATTATGGCGGGCGGCGGGGATGGGCGGCAGTCGGACTAGCACGGACGAAGACAGTGATGCGCCAGACTGCGCACCGTGACTGCCTCTGGATGCCTCTCTCGAACGTCTTACCGAAGGCATTCATCCTATCCTGTGTGCGCCTCACCGGCTGAGACGGTGACGACCGGCGCCTCATCGATCCCCCGGCACATCCACATTATCCAAACGAGAACAGAATGGCCGACGATGGCATCCGACAGTACTACGGCGAAACCCTGACCCATCAGCGCGACCTGAAAACCGGCGCCTGCTGCAGCTTGGATGCCATGCCGCCCTGGCTGCAGCCCTGGCTGCGCCAGATCCCGCGTGAAGTGACCGACCGCTTCTACGGCTGCGGCTCGCCGATCCCGCCCGCCGCAGCCGGCGCCACCGTGGTCGATCTGGGCTGCGGCACCGGGCGCGATGCCTTCCTGACCTCGCGCTTGGTCGGGCCGCAGGGCCGGGTGATCGGCATCGATATGACCCCGCAGCAGCTCGACGTGGCCCAACGCGCCGTCGCCGAGCATCACGCGGTCAGCGGCTTGGACAACGTCGAGTTCCGGCTGGGCTCGATCGAAGACCTCGCCAGCGCCGGTCTCGCCGACGCCAGCGTGGACGTGGTGGTGTCCAACTGCGTGCTCAACCTCGCTGGCGACAAGGCGCAGGTGCTGGCCGAGGTGTTCCGGGTGCTCAAGCCCGGCGGCGAGCTGTTTTTCTCCGATGTGTTCGCCGACCGCCGCATCCCCGCGGCGCTGTTGGCCGACCCGGTCCTGCGCGGCGAGTGCTTGTCCGGTGCGCTGTATTTGGAAGACTTCCGCCGACTGTCGCATCGCCTGGGCTGCGCCGACTACCGCATTCTGGCGCGCAGCCCGATCCCACTGCTCGACGATGAGGTCGAAGCGAAGATCGGGCACATCCGTTTCGAGAGCATCACCGTCCGCGCCTTCAAGCTGGATCTGGAGGACCGCTGCGAGGATTACGGCCAAGTCGCGACCTATCGCGGCAGCATTCCCCACCACCCGCACGCCTTTGTGCTGGACGATCACCATCGTTTGGAAACAGGACGGCCGATGCTGGTGTGCGGCAACACCGCCGACATGCTGGCCAAGACCCGCTTCGCGCCGCATTTCGCGGTGAGCGAACGCGGCGCGCATTTTGGCTTATTCGATTGCGCGCCCACGACGACGACCGCCTCGCCCGCGGCCTGTTGCTGAGCGCGCCGATGAACGCGAAAAAAGCGCTGCTCCTCGCGATCTTCGCCGCCGCGATCGTCGGCTTATACGCCGCCGGCTTCGGCGAGTACCTCACCCTGCGCGGCCTGCAGTCGCTGCTTGGCGACGCCCGCGCCTACGCTGCTGCGAACCCCTGGGCTGCGATCCTCGGCTTCGCCGCGATCTATGTCACTGCGACCGCGCTGTCGATTCCCGGCGCGACCATCCTGACCTTGTTCGCTGGCGCGCTATTCGGCCTGCGTACCGGCAGCGTGGTGGTGGCGATTTCGGCCACGCTCGGCGCGACCCTGGCAATGCTCAGCGCGCGCTACGTCTTTCGCGAAGGCGTGCGCGCAAAGTTCGGCGAGCGGCTGAAGGCGATCGACGCCGGAATCGAACGCGAAGGCGGCTTTTATCTGTTCGCGCTGCGCTTGGCGCCGGTATTTCCATTTTTCGTCATCAACCTCGCGATGGGCCTTACCGGCATTCGCACGTTCACGTATCTCTGGGTGAGTTTGATCGGCATGCTGCCCGGCACGATCGTGTACGTGAACGCCGGCCGCGAGCTGGGCAAGCTGCAGTCGCTGGGCGATATCCTGAGTCTGCCGCTGGCCATCGCGTTCACCGCGCTAGCGCTGCTGCCGCTGGTGGCGCGCAAGATGCTCGATGCGCTGCGCGCGCGTCGCGTCTATCGCGGCTGGACCAAACCCAAACGCTTCGACCGCAATCTCATCGTCATCGGCGCGGGTGCCGGCGGCTTGGTCACCAGCTACATCGCCGCGACCGTGCGCGCCAAGGTCACGCTGATCGAAAAAGCCGAAATGGGCGGCGACTGCCTCAATCGCGGCTGTGTGCCGTCGAAAGCCTTGATTCGCGCCGCGCATGCCGCCGCCGAGGTCGATCGCGCGCCGGAGTTCGGCATTCCCGCGCAGCGCGGCATGCCCGACTTTCGCATGGTGATGGCGCACGTGCGCGCGTCGATCGCCGCGATCGAGCCGAACGATTCGGTGGAACGCTATACCGAGCTCGGGGTCGATGTGATCCAAGGCGAAGCGCGCATCGTTTCGCCGTGGGAAGTCGAAGTGAACGGCCAGCGCTTGAGCGCGCGCAATCTGGTGATCGCCACCGGCGCACGCCCGTTCGTGCCGCCGATTCCGGGTCTCGACACCGTGCCCTATTGCACCTCGGACACGTTCTGGTCGCTAGAAGAATTGCCCAGGCGGATCGTGGTGCTCGGCGGCGGCCCGATCGGCTGCGAACTGGCGCAGAGTCTGGCTCGCTTCGACTGCGATGTGAGCATCGTCGAGATGGCGCCGCAGTTGCTGGCGCGCGAGGATGCCGACGCCGCGATGGTGGTGCAGATCGCGCTGGAGCGCGACGGCGTGCGCGTGCTGCTCGGGCGCAAGGCGATTGCGGCCCGTGCCGGCGAGACCCACATGCTGGCGATCGAACACGAGGGCGCACAGAGCGAACTGGCGTTCGATCTGCTGCTGGTGGCGGTGGGGCGCACCGCGAACGTCGATGGCTTTGGCCTGGAGACGCTCGGCATTCCGCTACGCAAGAACCGCACGATCGACACCGACGATTATTTGCGCACGAAGTTTCCGAATATCCTCGCGGTCGGCGATGTCACCGGGCCGTTCCAGCTCACCCATGCCAGCGCGCATCAGGCGTGGTTTGCAGCGGTGAACGCGCTGTTTGGGCGCTTCAAATCGTTCCGCACCGATTACCGCGTATTGCCTGCAGCGACCTACACCGACCCGGAACTCGCGCGGGTGGGCATCAACGAGCGAGAGGCGCTGGCGCAGGGCATCGCGGTCGAAGTCATCGTGCACCCGTTCTCTGAGCTGGACCGCGCCATCGCCGAGGGCGCGACCGACGGCTTCGTCAAAGTACTGGTGCCGCCGGGCAAGGACACGATCCTCGGCGCTACCATCGTCGGCGCCCGCGCCGGGGACTTAATCGCGATTTTCGCGCTGGCGATGAAACAGAACATCGGGCTGGATAAAATACTCGGAACGGTGTTCGCCTATCCTACCTTCGCCGAGGCCGCGAAGTTCGCGGCGGGCACGCGACGTAAGCGTCACAAGCCCGAGCGCGCCTTGCGATGGCTGCAGCGGTATCACGATTGGAATCGCAGGTGAGTTCGCAGATGAGTGTTGAAATGAGTTCGGAATCTGTAGCGCTCGCCGTGTCCGCACAGCGACGCCACGTCACTGTCGCGAGCGTCGCCTTAGCGATGGTGTGCGCGCTCGCGGCGCTTAGCGTTAGCGCAGCGAAACCCGCTCGTCACACAACAAAACCACAGACGCCGCCACCGTTGATCGCGCGCCCCATGCCGTTCTCCAGCGGCCAATTGGGCGCGACCGCGCCGGGCGGCTGGTCGGTGCAGCCGTTGCCGAAAGTGGAGCGCAAAACGCGCTATGACTTGATCGCGAACGACGGCGCTATTGTGCTGCGCGCGCGCGCCGACAAATCCGCGGCCTCGCTCAAGCACAGCCTATACGCCGACCCCGCGCGCACGCCGATCCTGCGCTGGCGCTGGCGCACCGAACGGATGCTGCAGGGCGCGGATATGACGTTAAAAGAAGGCGACGACTACGCCGCGCGGCTATACGTGTTCTTCGACCGCGACCCGGACACGCTAACGCTGAAAGAACGCACGCTGCTGAAAGTCGGCCGCATGCGCTACGGCAACGATCTGCCGGCCGCGGCGCTGTGCTACGTCTGGGACAATCGCCAGCCCGTGGGCACGATCATGCCCAACGCCTACACCCCGTTCGTGGCGATGGTGGTGGCCAGCAGCGGCAGCGCCGATGTCGGCCGCTGGGTGTCGCTGCGCCGAAACGTCGCCGAGGACTATCGCCGCGCTTTCGGCAGCGAAGCGCCGCAAATCACCGGTGTCGCGGTCTCCGTGGATACCGACAACACCGGCGAATCGGCCGTGACGTATTTCGGCGACATCGAGTTCATCGCAGGAGACGCGAAATGATTGCCGCCGCAGCGGAGACTCTTTCGCTTGAACTCGCATCGCCACGGCCGTCGTTCGCACGCACGCTGCAGCGTCATGGGTTAGCGCTGACGCGCACGCCGCTGCAAATCCTGCAGGTGAACCTGACCGCGCGCTGCAATTTGGCGTGTACGCATTGCCACGTCGAATCCGGCCCGAAACGCGAAGAAGCGCTCGACGCGCGTGGCATCGATCGGTTGATCGAATTACTGCCCACCGCAACAGCGTTGCACACGCTGGATCTCACCGGCGGCGCACCGGAGCTGCACCCGGATTTCCGCCGCCTCGCGGCGGCCGGGCGCGCGCACGGTTTGAAGGTGATCGATCGCTGCAATCTCACCGTGCTGTTCGAACCGGGCCAAGAAGACACCGCCGAATTCCTCGCCGCGCAGGGCATCGCGGTGGTCGCTTCGCTGCCGTGCTATTCCTCGGCAAACGTAGACAAACAGCGCGGCAAAGGCGTGTTCGGGCAAAGCATCGACGCGCTGCAGCGGCTCAACGCGCTGGGCTACGGCCGCGCCGACAGCGGCTTGGAATTGGATCTGGTCTACAACCCCGGCGGCCCATCGTTACCGCCGTCGCAAGCGGCGCTGGAAGCCGATTATCGCCGTCGGCTGATGGACGATTTCGGCATCGCGTTCAATCGTTTATTCACGCTGGCGAATATGCCGATCAAACGCTTCGCGCACGCACTGGCGCGCGACGGCCAGCACGAGCGCTACATGCAATTGCTGATCGAACACTTCAACCCGCGCGCGGCCGAGGGCGTGATGTGCCGCAATCTGGTGTCCATCGGTTGGGACGGCGCGCTGTACGACTGCGATTTCAACCAGATGCTGGCGCTGCCCGCAGCCGGGCAGCGGCGTACGCTGTGGGACATCGAACGCTTGGATGCGATCGATAGCGATCCGATCAGCTTCCGCGACCATTGCTACGGTTGCACCGCGGGCGCCGGCAGCAGTTGCGGCGGCGCGTTGGCGTGAGCGATGTTGATTCGCGATGACGAACATGGTTATGCGCAGCTCGTACTGCGTATGCGCCAAATCATTCGGCGCGCCTTTCGCACCCTGAGCCCGAGCGCATGAGTCGAACCGAACGCGACGACCCGCTGCAGCGGTTATCGATCGTAGTGCCGATCGGCCCCGGCGAACGCGCATGGCCAGCGCTATATGCAGCGCTACGCGAACATGCGAACGCTGCAGAGGTACGGCTGGTGTTCGCCGAGGGCGATGCGCAAGCCGTCGCGAACGGCGCGCAGGACGATGTACGCATCGCACCCGCAGGACGCGCCGCGCAGCACAACGCAGGCGCAGCCGCATCGACGCGGCCATGGCTGTGGTTTCTGCACGCCGATTCGCGGCCAGACGCGGCGGTGTTCGCCGCACTGCGCGCCTTCATCGCCCGCGACGAACACGCATTGGGCTGGTTTCGACTGCGCTTCGATACCGACGATACGCCGGCATTGCGCAGACGCATGCGTGTGAATGCGGCTGGCGCCAACTGGCGCTCGCGCCGCTTCGGGCTGCCGTTCGGCGACCAAGGTTTGCTGATGCCGAAGGCGATCTTCGATGAACTTGGCGGATTCGACCCGACCCTGCGCTGCGGCGAAGATCTGGCGCTGGTGTGGCGCGCGCAGCGTGCGGACGTGCCGCTGCGCGAACTGCCGGCGACGCTGACCACCAGCGCTCGTAAATACGTCGAACGCGGCTGGCTGCGCACGACATTGCGACATTTGCGGCTGACTGCGGCGATGGTCTGGCGTGAGATATGTCGCTGATGGTCGTCACTATTTCCGAGAGCACGGACGTGGATAGCGCAGTGATCGATCGCGCCAGTATTGGCGTCGCGATCTTCGTGAAGACGCCGGGCGTTTCGCCGATCAAGACGCGCTTGGCCGCGACGATCGGGCAAACGACAGCCGAAGTGTTCCATCGTCTAGCCGCGATGTCGGTGGCCGAGGTGGCAACGGACCCGCGCCTCCAGGATGCAAGCGTGACTACGTATTGGGCCGTGGCCGAAGACGAAGCCCTAGATGCCGCGATCTGGTGCGATCTGCCGCGTATCGCACAGGGCGATGGCGACCTCGGCGCGCGCATGCGTCGCGTGTACGAGCAACTGCGCGCGAAACACGGCACTGCGCTGCTGCTCGGCGCAGATGCGCCGCAATTGCAGGCCGAGGATCTGCTCGCCGCCTGCGCCGCGCTGCGTACGCACGATTACGTGCTCGGCCCCAGCGCGGACGGAGGCTTTTGGACCTTCGGCGGTCGCGTCGCCGCGAGCGATGCGGCGTGGACGCGCACGCCGTGGTCGCAATCGGATACGTCTGCGCGCTTCGTCGCGCAATTGCGCGGCGACATCGCCGCACTGCGCATGTTGCGCGATGTCGATACGCTCGATGATCTGCGTGCGTTGCAGCCGGCATTGCGCGCACTGCCCGCAGCGACGCCTGCGCAGCGTGCGCTTGGCGAGTGGCTCGATGGATTGCGGTTGAGCGACACGTCGAGCGAGTGACGATCGCTGCGATCTGGATCGGGCCTACCGGCCCTCCCGCAGGCGCTGATACGCAGCGGGGCTGAGAGTAACGGGGCTGAGAGTAACGGGGCTGAGAGCAGCGGGGCTCAAAGCAACGAGGCTCAGAGCAGCGGGTCGAAGACCCGCTCTACCGACGATACGCGCATCGAAATGACTGCAATCCGCCTCAAGATTACTGCGCATTGTTCTTTCAGCCGTCATCCCGGCGAACGCCGGAAGCGCTTCTCAACAACCAAAGGTTGGTCATCTAGTTTTTTGCAGATGATTTCAAAGGCAGATGATTTTAAAGACTGGATCCCGGCGTTCGCCGGGATGACGGAACAGACGCCGGGATGACTGAACAGAGTAAGCACGCGCCTTTTTCAATATTGAGATAGGTTCTAGCGAAATGGTTCGCGCAGCAGCGCGCCGATGCGCGTCGCGCGCGCTTGATCGACGCCAGCCACGCCGAAGGTTTGCGGCGCATCCTGCGAAGCTGCGGCGTAACTGCGGAAGAGCCGATCCCATACGCTGAGATGGAATCCGTAATTGCGCTGCTGTTCTTCGCGCCGCGTGCTGTGATGGATCCAATGCATCGCGGGCGTGACAAGAAGCCAGCGCAGCGCGCGATCCAACCGCGGCGGCAAGGCGATATTGGCATGTGTGATCAGCGCGAAACTCGATAGCAGCGCCTCGAACACCAGCACGATGATCGGATCGATACCGAGCGCTGCGACTAGGGCCATTTTGTACAGCAGCGAGAGCAGGATTTCGAGCGGATGGAACCGCAGCGCCGAGCTAGCATCGAGCGTGGTATCGGTGTGATGCACGCGATGCAAGCGCCACAGCCACGGGAAACGGTGCAGCCAGCGGTGCTGCCAGTAGATCGCCAGATCCATCGCGAGCAGGCACAGCAGCCACTCCAACCACGGCAACGCGGCAGCGAACCCGCGCGCGAACGCTGCGTTGAACAGACCGAAGCCCGTCGATTCCGCCCACAGCGCCACGCCGACCGCGCCAGCGGGCAGCAGCAGCCGCGCGACGGCGGTGTCCAGCGCCACCAGCCCCAGATGCACCGGCCAGCGCTGCAGCCGGCGCTGCGCCGGGTTCGGCCCGGGCCGCAGGCGCTCGATCAGGCTCAACGCGGCCAATAGCGACAAGAATAGCCACAGGCGTGCGAGGGTGGCGTCGGTCGGGTTCATCGTGATTCCTCTGCGGATGCGAACGGCGGATCATTGCATCTTGGCCGCTTCTGACCTTATTTTCCGCTATTGCGAAGATTGCTGGTTCATATTAGCGCTCCACATTATCGCGCCACATTGCCACTTCACATTCCCGCTTCACATTGCCGCTTCACATTGCCGCTTCAGATTGCCGCTTCACATTACCGCTTCAGATTGCCGCAACACATCACCGGAGTCCCAACCATGTCGTCCCTACTTCGCGCCCGCACTGCCCGCCGCCTCGCGTCTGTGATCATGCCGCTTTCCTTACTCGCCTCGACCGCCGCCTGGGCCGGCCCCAAGGAGGAGATGAAAGCCCTCAGCGTCAAGTTTTTAGCGCTGCGCAGCTATCACGTCACCATGCAGAGCAGCGACAAACGCATGCCGAAGATGGAAACGGATTTCGTCGCGCCGAACCGCTACCGCATGCAGATGCCGATGGGCACGCAGTATGTCATCGGCGACACCATGTACATGACCATCGACGGCCGCACGATGAAGATCCCGATGCCCAAAGGCACGATGACGCAGTGGCGCGAAAGCGACCGCGTTTTTCGCGAAGTCGACAAGATGCAGATCGAGGCGTTGGGAACGGAGATCGTAAGCGGCAAATCGGCGAAGAAATACCGAATGACTCAGGCCGGCCCGCCAGCGACGAACACCTTGATCTGGGTGGGCGCGAATGGTTATCCGGTCAAGATCGAAACCACCGGCACCGCCAGCAAACGCACGACCACGATGACGATTCACTATTCGCGCTTCAACGATCCCAGCATCAAGATCGAGCCGCCGAAGTGACCTGATGCGCCGAGCGCGACGCGGACCCGTCCTCTCTATTCGCCTGCCGGCGCTCCCGGCAGGCACAATAGCGCCATGCCTGCCGCGCCGAATGAGCCCGTCCTCGACCTTTCGCCCTCGCCGGGCGATGTGGTCAGAGCCACCACGTGCTACATGTGCGCATGCAGGTGCGGTATCAACGTCTGGATCAAAGACGGCCAGATTCGCTATATCCAAGGCAATCCCGATCATCCCGTGAACAAAGGCGTGCTCTGCGCCAAAGGTTCGGCCGGGATCATGCAGCACTATTCGCCAGCGCGACTGCGCAAACCTTTGCTGCGCGTCGGCGAACGCGGCCGCGGCGAGTTTCGCGAGATCGAATGGGACGAAGCGCTGTCCATCGCCGCGTCCTGGCTTAAACCCATCCGCGAACGCAATCCCGACGAATTGGCGTTCTTCACCGGCCGCGATCAATCGCAGGCGCTCACCGGTTGGTGGGCGCAGCAGTTCGGCACCGTCAACTACGCGGCGCACGGCGGTTTCTGCTCGGTGAATATGGCTGCAGGCGGGCTGTATACGCTCGGCGGCAGCTTCTGGGAATTCGGCGAACCCGATTGGGAACACGCGCAGTACTTCATGCTGTGGGGCGTGGCCGAGGATCACGACTCCAATCCGCTCAAACTCGGCCTGAGCAAACTCAAAGCGCGCGGCGCGAAGATCGTTGCGATCAATCCGGTGCGCACCGGCTACGGCGCGATCGCCGACGAATGGATCGGCATCCGTCCCGGCACCGACGGTTTATTCGCGTTCGCATTGATCCACGAACTGCTGCACAGCGATCGGATCGATTTCGAGTACCTCGTGCGCTATGCCAACGCGCATTGGCTGGTCATTCGCAACCCCGGCGGCGCCGACGACGGTTTGTTCGCGCGCGATGCCGAGGGCAAGCCGCTGTGTTGGAACCGCGTAGATAGCCGCGCAGCGGATATGCCTGCAAATCAAAACGCTGTCGGCACGCCTACAGACGCCGTCATTTCTAAAGGCGCCGAACACATCACCTCTCCCGCACGCGGGAGAGGTCGCGCCGCAGGCGCGGGTGAGGGCGCCGTTCGCGCCGATACCATCGACATCAACCCCGCCATCGTCGGCGAATACACGTTGCCCGACGGGCGCACAGCGGTGCCGGTGTTTCAACTGCTCGCCGAACGCTATCTCGATCCCCAGTATTCGCCCGATGCGGTGAGCGAACGCTGCGGTATTCCGGCCGACACCATCCGTCGCATCGCGCGCGAGCTCGCCGCCGCCGCGTTCGACAGCACACTCGAACTGCCGATTGCGTGGACCGATGCCTGGGGCCGCGAACACGCGACGATGATCGGCCGCCCGGTCGCGATGCATGCGATGCGCGGCATCAGCGCGCACAGCAACGGCTTCCACACCTGTCGCGCGCTGCATCTGCTGCAATTGTTGCTGGGTGCGGTGGATACGCCCGGCAGCTTCCGCTATCAACCTCCGTTTCCGAAGCCGACACCGCCGGCGAATCGCCCCGGTAAATCGCGACAGGCCAACGGCGTGCTCGACGCCGCGCCGCTGGGCTTCGTGCACGGGCCGCAAGATCTGGTCGTCGATGCCGACGGCCAGCCAAAACGTATCGATCATGCGTATTCCTGGGCGTATCCACTCGCCGCGCACGGCCTGCTGCATACGGTGATCCGTAATGCGCATGCGGGCGACCCGTACAAGATCGACACGCTGATGCTGTTCATGACGAACATGAGCTGGAACTCGGCGATGAACACGCGCGAGACCATGCACTGGCTGACCGATAAAGACGCAGATGGCGCGTACAAAATTCCGCGAATTATCTATAGCGACGCCTACGCCAGCGAGATGGTAGCGTATGCCGACCTCGTGCTGCCGGATACGACCTATCTCGAACGTCACGACGCCATCAGTCTGCTCGATCGCCCGATCTCCGATGCCGACTGCGCGGCGGATGCATTGCGTTATCCAGTGTTCGATCCGGCAACGCAGCACGGTAGCGAAGGTCGCCCGCGCGACGTGCGCGGCTTCCAATCGGTGCTGCTCGATCTGGGCGCGCGGCTTGGATTGCCGGGCATGACGCACGAGGACGGCACGCCGAAATACCGCGATTACGCCGATTACATCGTGCATCACGAACGTGCGCCGGGCGTGGGCTTGCTCGCGGGCTGGCGCGGCATCGACGGCGCGCATCACGGCAAGGGTGCGCCGAATCCCGAGCAGTTGCAGCGCTATCGCGACAACGGCGGCTTCTGGCATTCGCCGATTCCCGCGTCCGCACGCTATTACAAAATGGCCAATCGCGATTATTTGCAGTGGGCGCACGGCTTCGGCTTTATCGCCACGCCCGATCCGATCGTGCTGCTGTTGTATTCGGAAACGCTGCAGACCTTCAGGCTCGCCGCGCAGGGCCATGGCCAGATGCAGCCGCCCGAGCAACATCGCGAACGGGTCGCCACCTATTTCGATCCGCTGCCGATGTGGTACGAGGCATTCGAGAGCGCGCAACTGCATGCAACACATGAATCATCCGATTCTACGCAAGGCACCGACCGCAATAACACCACGACCGTCATCCCGGCGAACGCCGGGATCCATGCCTTTGCATCGATACACGACAGCGTGGATCCCGGCGTTCGCCGAGATGACAAGCAAAAACAGCAAGGCAGCGCGCACGAGAAGCGGAATACCGCAGCGCTCGGAGCCGATCCCTACCCTCTCAGCGCCATCAGCCAGCGCCCGATGTTCATGTATCACGCCTGGGGCTCGCAGAACGCGTGGCTGCGCCAGATCGCGACGCGCAATTATCTGTATCTGCATCCCGACACCGCCGCGCGCTACGGCATCGCCGACGAGGATTGGATCGAAGTGTCCTCGCATCACGGCACGATCACGGTGCAAGCGAAATTCGCGCGCAATATGCAGCCCGATACGGTGTGGACGTGGAACGCCATCGGCAAGCGCAAGGGCGCGTGGCGATTGTCGAAAGACGCGCCGGAAGTCGAAAAAGGTTTCCTACTCAATCATCTGATCTCCGACCTTACGCTGCGCGGCGATTACGCCAATGCCGATCCGATCACCGGCCAAGCAGCGTGGTTCGACCTGCGCGTCGCGATTCGCAAAGCCGACACCGTCGGCATGAGCGCGCCGCAGTTCGGATCGATTGAGTTCGATGCAGCCTGCAATGCGCCGCTGCGTTACGGCGCGGGCATGCATAAGCAGAGTACAACGCCATGAGACGCATCGCAGTCGTAATGGCATCGCTCGGATTGCTGCTCGGCATCGGCGTTGCGTTCGTCGCTGCGTGGTCGTGGTTCGATCCCGTCTGCATGCAAATGGCGAACGATGTCGATCCGTTCAGCGCGCCGCCAAGTCGCGGTGAACGTGCGTATGTGTTCGTTTTCGCCGCAGCGGTAGCCGCGATATCGGCCCGTGTTCTGTGGTTTGGACTAGGCGACAGCGCCGATGACAGCAGCGACGATAACGGAGGCAACGACGCATGACCGACTTACCGCCGCCGTCGAAGAAAAAACTCGGGTTGGTGATCGATCTCGACACCTGCGTCGGCTGCCATGCCTGCGCGGTGAGCTGTAAACAGTGGAATGCGGGCGGCATTGCCGGGCCGCTCACAGACGAGCAGCCTTACGGCAAAGACCCATCGGGCGTGTGGTTCAATCGCGTGCATAGTTATGAAGTGGTGGCTGAAAGCGGTGGCTGCGCTAGCGTTGCGAATGGCCCGACCCTCTCCCCCAACCCCTCTCCCGGTGGGAGAGGGGAGCAATCCCCGCTGGCTCAACCCGCCCTCACCCTGCACTTCCCGCGCTCCTGCCTGCACTGCGAAACGCCCGCCTGCGTCACCGTCTGCCCCACCGGCGCCAGTTTCAAGCGCGCTGAGGACGGCATCGTTCTGGTGGACGAAGATAAGTGCATCGGCTGCAAGCTGTGCTCATGGGCCTGCCCCTACGGTGCGCGCGAATACAGCGCGGTTGAAGGCGTGATGAAGAAATGCACGCTCTGCATCGATCGCATTTATAACGAACATCTTCCCGAAGCCGAGCGCCAGCCCGCCTGCGTGCAGGCCTGCCCGACCAAGGCGCGACACTTTGGCGACCTTGGCGATCCCGATTCGGATGTCTCCAAACTCGTGGCCGAACGCGGCGGTGTCGCGCTGATGCCGGAGCTCGGCTACGCGCCGGTCAATCGCTACCTACCGCCGCGCGCGCGGCGTGCCGGAGACGCGGAGGCTGCGAATCCGCCGCAAAACGAGTCGCTCGATAGCGCACAACTACCGCCGCTGCTGCGTTGGCTGGACAAGGTGCTGTCGCGATGAGCGTGACTGTGCAAGTGCCGCCGTGGCCGCTCGCGATACCCGCGCCTGGCTTTCTTGCGTACGAAATCCTGCGCTGCGCGACCACAGCTAACGCAGCAACGGCATTGCGCGCATCGACGGTGGCGACTCTTATCGTCGGCGTGCTTCGCGGCCATGTCGTCGCGCTGTCGATTTTGGCGCTGGTCAATCTTTGCGCTGCGTTGGTCTTCGGGGTAGCGCTGTTCAAAAGCGCGTCGTCTTGGCTTGCCGCAGCGTCGATGTACGTTGCGCTTATGGCCGCTGCGCTTATGGCCGTTGCGTTTTTGAATGCAGGCTATTTATTCTTCGACCAATCGCAGCGAGACACGGCAACGTCGGAACTGGAGCCATGAACCCCGCCTTCTCCGTCATCCTGTTCACCACGCTCTCGGGCACCGGCTTCGGCCTGTGGTTCTGGATCGCGCTGCGGATCGCGCTTGGCGATAAACCCGAATGGTTCGACGGCCTGGGCTGGGTGATGGGGCTGTTCGCGGGCGCGGCATTCGTCGTCGTCGGCATCGCCGCTTCGCTGTGGCATCTGGGCAAACCAAAACGCGTGTGGCGCGCATTCTCGCAGTGGCGCTCCTCGTGGATGTCGCGCGAGGGCGTGCTCGCGCTCGCGACGTTCGCCAGCGCAACCAGCATCGTGCTGATTCAATCGGTGTGGATCGAACTGCCGAACGAAGCGCTGTTCATTCGCATCGCCGCCGCAGTACTCGCGCTGCTCTGCGCTGCGACCGTGTTCGCGACCGCGATGATCTACGCATCGCTCGTACCGATTCCAGCATGGCGGCATCCTCTCGTTGTTCCCACGTATTTGCTGTTCGCTGCGGTCGGCGGCGGCTTGCTGTTCGGCCCGTTCGCGGGCACCACGCTCGATGCGCCGAATATGGTCGGCGCGGGCATCGTCATCGGCGCGGCGGCGCTGTGGCGGATCAAACGCCGCTACTGGCGCGATATCGACCGCGCGCCACTGGCGCAGACCACCGGCGATGCGGTCGGCCTGCCCAATCGCAGCGTCACCAGCTTCGAGCCGCCGCATACCGAAGCGAATTATCTGAATCGCGAAATGGGCTTCGTCGTCGCACGCAAGCACGCGCGCAAGCTGCGGACGATCTCGGCCGTGCTGTTCGCAGGTATTCCAGCGCTGTGCGCGCTGCCGCTGTGGCTGCTGCCGCACGGCGACGCGACGGCGCTGCTGTGGATCGGAGCGGTGTCGTTTCAACTTGGCGCGATCGTCGAACGCTGGCTGTTTTTCGCTGAGGCGAAGCATTTGGTGACGTTGTATTACTGATTGAAGCGGCGGTAGAGCGGGTCGAAGACCCGCTGTTCGTTTACCGCATTCCGAAGGCAGCGGGTCGAAGACCCGCTCTACCTGAATCCCGAAGGACTGAGCAACCTGCGCCCTGCTTTTGTAGGAGCGGCGCAAGCCGCGAAGTCCGCGCGCGCTCCGCTCCGATCTGATCCGACCCGATCCGACAGCGCACGCAATCCAATCGCAATTTGCAAGATGAGATGATGCCGGGCAACACGTCATCACAAACGGTGCGAGCTTTGCGGCTCGCGCCGCTGCTATGAAATTCGTTTGCCGCACTCCGAAAGCAGCGGGTCGGAGACCCGCTCTACCGACGCTTCGATCAAGTCAATGCCATCCGATAACCCGCGCGCAGTGATCAATGCGGCATCATCAGCGCGCCCGCGCCCAATTCAAGCAACTGCTGCGCCACCTGCTTTCCGAGCGCATCGCCATCATCGCCAATCGCTTCTGCGCGCACCGCGCGGCCATCCATCGCCGAACCGACCAAGCCCGCGAGATGCAGCCGCCCATCGTCGCGATGCTGCGCGAATGCCGCGACTGGCACCTGACAACTGCCGTGCAGCGCGCGATTCATCGCACGCTCCGCTTCGACGCAGACCCGCGTCGGCGCATGATTCAGCGCCGCAAACAGTGCATGCGTCGCAGCGTCGTCTTCGCGGCATTCCACCGCGATCGCGCCCTGCGCCGGGGCCGGCAGCCAGTCCGGTGCAGTCAGGCGCACGCGAATCCGCGCATCGAAGCCGAGCCGCTGCAAGCCTGCGCAGGCAAGCAAAATCGCGTCGTACTCGCCGGCGTCGAGTTTCGCAAGGCGCGTATTGACGTTGCCGCGCAGATCGACAAGATCGAGATCGGGCCGTCGCGCCCGCAGTTGCGCTTGTCGCCGTAACGACGAACTGCCGACCCGCGCACCGATCGGCAGCGCAGCGATGCCGTCGTATTGGTTGCTGACGAAGGCATCGGCGTAATCGGCACGCTCAAGAATCGCCGACAGCACGAACGGACCATCGAGATCCATCGGCACGTCTTTGAGCGAATGCACCGCGCAATCGGCTTCGCCGCGCAGCATGGCCACTTCGAGTTCTTTCAGGAACAAGCCCTTGCCGCCGACCGTGGCCAGCGAGCGATCCAGCACTTCATCGCCACGGGTGGAGAGCGGCACCAACGCGACCACGAGGTCGCGGTGCAATGCGCGCAAACGCGCAGCGACGTGCTCGGTTTGCCACAGCGCGAGCGGGCTTTTGCGGGTGGCGATACGAAGGATGCGCGAGGTCTCGATCATGCGTCGATTATCGCATGCTCTTTTGCGCACGCTCATTTGCGCATGCTCTTTTGCGCACGCTCTTTTGCGCACGCTCATTTGCGCATGCCGACTGCCGCATGCCGGTCCGGCGCATGCGTGGGCTGAACCCCGAGTGCACGCGGCTTTCGTAAGGCGACAGGTAACGGCCCATGCGCGCCATCGCGCAAGCGGCCGAAGGAATCGCCCCGCGCGCCTGCTACCCTATTGCGATGCAAGAATCCCCACAGAATCTACTGCGTCGCGTCTTCGGCCACGCCGATTTCCGCGGCCCGCAGCGGGACATCATCGAACATATCGCCGACGGCGGCGACGCCCTCGTGCTGATGCCCACCGGCGGCGGCAAATCGCTGTGCTATCAAGTGCCGGCGCTGCTGCGCGACGGCGTCGGCATCGTGGTCTCGCCCTTGATCGCGCTGATGCAGGATCAGGTCGAAGCCCTGCGTCAGCTCGGCGTGCGCGCCGAGTTTCTGAACTCCACACTGGACGCCGAAACCTCGTCGCGGATCGAACGCGAATTGCTCGCCGGCGATTTGGATGTGCTGTACGTCGCGCCCGAGCGCCTGCTCACCTCGCGGTTCCTCTCGCTGCTCGATCGTGCCAAGGTCGCGCTGTTCGCGATCGACGAAGCGCACTGCGTCTCGCAGTGGGGCCACGATTTCCGCCGTGAATATCGCGAGCTGACCGTATTGCACGAACGCTGGCCGAACGTGCCGCGGATCGCGCTTACCGCCACCGCCGATCCGCCGACGCAGCGCGAGATCGCCGAGCGTTTGCAGTTGGAAGAGGCGCGCTGGTTCGTCAGCTCCTTCGACCGCCCCAATATCCGCTACAACGTCGCGCAGAAGGAAAACGGCAAGCGGCAGTTGCTGGACTTCCTGCGCACGCATCGTGATGAGGCCGGCATCGTTTACTGTTTATCGCGGCGCAAAGTCGAGCAAACTGCGGAAGCGCTGGCGGAACTTGGCTTCAAAGCGCTGCCCTATCACGCCGGGCTGGATGCGGAGATTCGCGCGGCGAATCAGCGCCGTTTTCTGCGCGAAGACGGCGTGGTGATGGTCGCCACCATCGCCTTCGGCATGGGCATCGATAAACCCGACGTGCGTTTCGTCGCGCATTTGGATTTACCGAAATCGCTCGAAGGCTATTACCAAGAAACCGGCCGCGCCGGCCGCGACGGCGAACCCGCCGACGCGTGGCTGTGCTACGGCTTGGGCGATATGGTGCTGCTCAAGCAGATGATTGAGCAGTCCGAAGCGGGCGAAGAGCGCAAACAGTTGGAGCGTCGTAAGCTCGATCAATTGCTGGGTTATTGCGAATCGATGCGCTGCCGGCGGCAAGTGCTGCTCGCCGGTTTCGGCGAAACGTACCCGAAACCCTGCGGCAACTGCGACAACTGTTTGCAACCGTCCGAGAGTTGGGATGCGACCCAAGCCGCACGTAAAGCGCTGAGCTGCGTGTACCGCACCGGCCAGCGTTTCGGCGTAGCGCATCTGGTCGATGTGCTGCGCGGCGGCGACGGCGAACGCATCCGTCAATTCGGCCACGATAAGGTCAGCACGTATGGCATCGGCCGCGATCTCGATGCGAACGCATGGCGCGGCGTGTTTCGCCAACTCGTCGCCGCCGGCTGGTTGGATGTGGATCACGAAGGCTATGGCGGTTTACGTTTGACCGACACCAGCCGCGCGGTGCTCACCGGTGGCCAAACGGTGATGCTGCGCAAAGAGATCGCCGCGAAGAAAAAACGCGAGCGCGATGGTAGTTCACGCACCGGCGTCGGCGTGGAGTCGCAGGACTTGCCGTTGTTTCAAGCGCTACGCGACATGCGCGCGCGTTTGGCGAAAGAACAGAATCTACCGGCCTACGTCATTTTTCACGATAGCACCCTGCGCATGATCGCCGAACAGCGCCCCGGCTCAATGAGCGAACTCGGCCGCATCGGCGGCATCGGCGGCGCGAAGCTGGAGCGGTATGGGGCCGAGGTGTTGGAGGTGGTGCTGGAACAAGGGTGATCGAGCAACGCTCCTCTCCAACACTGACATAAAAAATCCGTCATCCCGGCGAACGCCGGGACCCAGTTTTTATCGGATTAAACAACCTCCGAATAGAGATCGCGCCACAGTGGGTTGGCTTTTTCGATCAAATCGATCTTCCACGCGCGCTTCCATTCCTTGATCGCTTTTTCTCGCGCGATCGCATCATGCATCGAGCCGTGCAGTTCGTACCACACCAGATCATGCACGCCATAGCGCTTCGTGAACCCATCTACCGCATCGCTTTTGTGTTCCCACACGCGCTTGACGAGATCGGATGTCACTCCGATGTAGAGCGTGCCGTGATAGCGGCTGGCGAGCATGTAGACGCAGGGACTTTTCATGCTCCTAGTGTGACGACGAATATTGAAGCTGGACCCCGGCGTTCGCCGGGGCGACGGGTCGGGGTTTAGCGCAAGACGCGGTCGGAAAAGTCTGAACGTGGGTTCCACCATGACATTCAGTTGCAAGATACATGCGCGGAAGCTGCGTCAAAAACTAATAAATTTCGACTATTTCTAGCCGTCATCCCGGCGAACGCCGGGATCCAGCATTTAGGGCCCGCGTAAAACTGGATGACCAACCTTCAGTTGTTGAGAAGCGCTTCCGGCGTTCGCCGGGATGACGAGCCTGGGTTCGACGCAAGGCGGTGTCGGAAAAATATGAGGAGCGTAGGGCACATAAGCCGCAGGCGTCATGCGCCGCGTTCGAACGAATAAGATGCATGACGCTACGCTTATGCGACCTACGGCGCTGAGGTGGCGGGCCAACACCCGCTCGGCCTACTTGACAAGGAGTCGCCTTAGAGAAGACTCGGGCTGTACTTTTTGTTTCGGTTCTCGAAATACGCCGGAATATGCGCGGTGCTTATACTTTTGCTGATTTGCGACCGACTCAATCTTCTCTATCTGCTCTTGGGATAAACGACGAACATCTCGAGCTGACTGACTCATGACTCGACATGTAATTGAACTCTGAAGACCAGTCACCTTATTTCGCTTGACGTTCATTTTATTTATCTTTTATTGAGATTAGCGGGGTAGTAGTGCTTCCTAGCAACCCATTTGAACCCGTTGTACTTGGTGATCGCCGCAATATCTATCGGCTTCGCGACTGTCACATGACCTGGGGCAAATCTGACATATCCACACGTGACACTTATCAAATAATCGACAAAGTCAACCGCATCTTGAATTGGCATGGCTCCGTTAACAAGAGGGTCTACGCTCGCCAAGAGTCGATTTGCAGTCTCTTCAGGAATCCCTGCATCAATCAGTCGCTGCATCATTTGTGACGAGAAGCCAAAAAGAATCCGTTGGATAGGCTCCCGAGAACCCTCCCATACGCAATCCCACGGCGCCTCAGCATCAATAATTTTCACCACTTGGCAACCCTGGCTTGTTAGTAGTAGCCGCCAAACTTCTGAACTGTCATTTTGCGATGAAAACCCTCCAATAAAAAAACCCATTACGTTACTCAGATCTTCGTCTTCACTATTGACGGGATCTCCAAACTCTTGCACGTATAGCTCATCGTAGTAGTACCGCTTAAATCTGTCGACAATATCGCCAACGCTAAAATTTTCACTATCTAGCTTCCATTCCTCCGAACCATTCTTTAAACGATGTCTTAAGTCGTTTGCTAAACTTGATACAGATCTATTTTTCAATGCTCCTAACCCAAAAGTTATTGCTCCAACTGGAAATCCATCAATATGAATCAATTTTTCTGTGTTGAAATATGAATTGTGGTATTGCCCCTCTGTAAACAAAGTTGATGCGCTATCTGCACCTAAAACAAGACCATCACCAACTTTCAATGCAACGACTATAGTCATTCACTGCTCTCCCTTGCATTTTTTGACAAACAACATTCGTATACTTTTTTCTGGGTTTGAGCGCAGCGAAAGCTACCATGACCATTCAGATCACCGCATCGTTCGATTTCGCAGATGCTTGGCTTCGATCATTGTCCTCGGTAACAGATATTTCCGAACGGTGGGCTTCGCTATGCGAAGCCCACCCTACAGATGCTTGATGAACTCGCGGAGTTGGGGGACGCAGCGGCGGCTCACTTCGAGCGGTTTGTCGCCATGTTTGAGTACCGCTTCGATGCGGCCGTCACTGCTGCGGCGCAGCTCGGTGAGTTCTTCGCGGGCGACGAGGCAGTTGCGGTGGATGCGGACGAATTGCTCGGCGAATTCGGTTTCCAGCGACTTCAGCGATTCTTCGATTAAATCTTCGCCGCGGGCGTGATGGACCACTACGTATTTTTCTTCGGCGTGCAGGTAGCGGATGTCTTCGATCGGGATCAGGCGCAGGCTGCCGCGCAGGCGGGCGCAGAGCTGGGTGCGGCGTTTTTCGGCGATCTGCGCGCCACCGCCATTGGTGGCGCCGTTCGCTTCGCCGTCCAGGCGCTGGCTGCGGCCGGCAATGAAGGTGCGGGCGCGGTCGAGCGCTGCGGCGAGGCGCTCGCGGCGTATCGGTTTAACCAGATAGTCCACCGCAGCCGCTTCGTAGGCCGATAGCGCGTGTTCGTCGTAAGCGGTGCAGAAGACGACCGCAGGACGCGGCTCAAGCTCTCCGAGCTGGCGCGCGACTTCCAGGCCATCCATGCCGGGCATGGAGATGTCCAACAGCACCACATCGGGTGCGTGTTCGTCGCAGGCGCGCAGGGCTTCGTGGCCATCGCCGGCCTCGGCGACCAGTTGTATGTCCGCATGCTCCGCGATCAGGGCGCGGAGGCGCTCGCGGGCGATCGGTTCATCATCGGCGATGAGGACTTTCACGGATGGGCAGGTGTCTCGGTTCGGTGGCGGTGGTCGGGCGTTTGAACGGATACACGCATACTAGCCCCGCGCCCGGCCGCGGTCACTGGGCACTGCAACAGCCGAATGCGGCCGGTCCTCCCATCCTTGGGCGGCGCGCGGCTCATCCGGCGGCGAATACCGCGTCGAGCCAGTCGCCGATGTCCCGAATCTCCACATCGGAAACAGTGTGTACGATCGGGTACGGATGCCATGCAACGGCGAAACCCAGGCCTTTGAGCACGGCGGCGCTGCCTTCTCCGTAGGCACAGGGGATCACCGGGTCGTACAGGCCGTGGGCCATGAACACTGGCTGCTGCGATGCGCCGGGGGCCAGATCGGCCTGGGCACGGGCGGGCGCGGGCAGATAGGTCGAGAGCGCAATCAGCCCCGCCAGCGGCGTCTGTCGGCGCAGACCCGCCGCAAGGGTGATGGCGCCGCCCTGCGAAACCCCGGCCAAGACGATGCGCTGCGCGGGCACGCCGCGATCGGCCTCGCGGGCGATCAGTGCCTCGACTTGCGCGATCGAAGTCGCGATGCCGCCATCGTCGCCGCGGCGGTTGGGGTCGAAATCCATATCGGCGATGTCGTACCAGGCCCGCATCGGCATGCCGCCGTTGATGGTGATCGGGCGCACCGGTGCATGCGGGAACACGAAGCGCAGCGCGGGCCAAGCGCGGCCGCGGATCAGATCGGGCACGATCGGCGCGAAACCGTGGCCGCTATCGCCGAGGCCATGCAGCCAAATCACGCTCCACGCGGGATCGGGGCCGGTGCTGTGTTCGAGGGTTTCAAGTTGCGTCGGGTTGGTGGTGGTCGTCATCGGCCTATTCTGAACGGGGCGCGCTGGTACCGCCAGACGGCGGCTATACGCAGGCTGATGAGGGTCGCATGCGCGCGACACCAACATCGCCGCCGCCCTGGGGTCGCAACGGCTGTTCATCGGCAAAAGTCGGTTGATCTCGGCGTGAACACCGCACCCGTGTTGCGCATTCAGCTGCACGATCCGCAAGGCGAACCTCCCCATCAGTTCTTACAGGCGTTCATGTCGCGTCGCACGTCATCGCTTAGGAACGACGGCGACGCTGTTCAGACGACGACACTGTTCACTCGTCGCCGAAGCGACGCGGGGCCTTCTATTTGCCCGCGAAGCGTAGCGAACGCAGGTGATTCCTGTCGCTCGTGATGGCAATGCTGCGCAGCTGTCGCATACGGATTCGGCGGTCGGAAGCATAGTCGCTTGCTGGTCAACGCAGTATCGCGGCTTTCGCCGCTCCTCCGCACGAGACATCGCTTAGGAGCGGCGAAAGCCGCGATTGCTTAGTGTGGTGTCTCAAAAGTACGCAGGCTAATTTTTAATCAAAAACAGCGCAAATCAAGCCGTTCTTTCACGAAAATGCATCAATGTACTTTTGAGACACCACATTAGCAGGTTGCTGAAATACCTCCATCCAGGAGGTCTCAGTTCGCACGTCCGGCACATGTCTGGTACATGTCTAGCTGTGCTCACGGCGACAGCCTCGCGCGCGAGGCTGAACAGCGAAGCTGGCCCTGAGCGCAGCGAAGGGTGAGGCGCACAGCGCCGAATCA
>JANMGT010000062.1:0-19007 GCA_031374725.1 Lysobacteraceae bacterium
TCCAAGCGGATCAGCCATTCCTCATCGACCAGCGTGCCGCGATCGATATTGCCGCCGCACATGACGGTAGCGATGCGGGTCGCGATCTCAGCGTCGTGCCCAGAGATGAAGCGGCCTTCCTGCATATTCGCCAACATCATCTTGAAGGTGGCGATGCCGACGTCGCCGGCGACTTGAATACGCCGCGCAGGCATCGGCGGGCGGTAGCCGGTTTCGGCCAGTGCCAGCGCCTGCTGTTTGGCGATGTGCAGCAGTTCGTGAGCATGAAAAGCAACAATGTCGTCTTTGCGGAGCAGACCCATCTCTTTGGCTTCGATCGCCGAAGCCGAGACTTTGGCCATCGCCACGTTCTCGAACAGCGGCTTCAGATGGGCGAAGACATCGCCGCCTGCGCCTGCGGCCTGCGAAGCGCGCACCGCGAACTCTTTAAGACCGCCGCCGGCTGGCAGCAGGCCGACACCGGCCTCGACCAAACCGATATAGCTTTCGAGATGGGCCACGGTGCGCGCGGTGTGCATCTGGAATTCGCAGCCGCCGCCGAGGGCGAGGCCGCGCACCGCGCCGACCACCGGCACCAGCGAATACTTGATGCGCTGACTGGTGGCCTGGAAATCGGCGACCATCTTTTCGAACCCAGCCACATCGCCCGCTTGCAGCAGACCGAGCGCACCGGACAGGTCGGCACCGGCCGAGAACGGTTCTTTTGGCTGCCAGATCACCATCCCGCGGAAATCGCGCTCGGCGACGCCGATGGCTTCTTGCAGACCGCTCAGCACTTTGTCGTTAACGGTGTGCATCTTGGTCTTGAATGAGGCCACGGCCACACCGTCGCCGTCGTGCCACAGGCGCACGCCTTCGTTTTCGTACACGGTCTCACCGGGCGCAAAGCGCTCGCCGATTAGCGGATCGGGGAAGCGCTGACGCTTGTAGACGGGCAGGGCGGAACGGGGCAAGTTGGCACTCTGGGCCGGGCTGAAGCTACCGTCGGCAGCGTGTACGCCGCTGCGACCGTCCAGCACCCAAGCCGGCAGCGGTGCGCTGCTCATGGCCTTACCGGCGGCGATATCCTCGGCGATCCACTGCGCCACCTGCGACCAACCTGCAGCCTGCCAAGTCTCGAACGGGCCGAGATTCCAACCGTAGCCCCAGCGGATCGCGAGATCGACATCGCGCGCGGTCTCGGCGATATCGGCCAAGTGATACGCGCTGTAATGGAACAAATCACGGAAGCTGGCCCACAGGAACTGTGCATGCGGATGCGCGCTCTCGCGCAGTTTGGCGAATTTCTCGGCGGGATTTTTGATCTTCAGGATCTCAACCACCTCCGCAGCCGCAGCGCGATCCGCGGCGCGATAATCCTGCTTTTCCAGATCGATGACCACGATGTCTTTGCCGACCTTGCGGAAAATGCCAACGCCGGTTTTCTGACCCAGGGCACCCTTTTCGATCAGCGCGGTCAGCCACAGCGGCGCTTTGAAATACTGATGCCACGGGTCGTCGGGCAGGGTGTCGCCCATGGTCTTGATGACGTGGGCCATCGTGTCCAAGCCGACCACGTCCGAGGTACGGTAAGTGGCCGACTTCGGGCGCCCAACCAGCGGGCCAGTCAGGCCGTCGACTTCATCGAAACCCAGACCGAACGCGGCGGTGTGGTGGATCGTCGAGAGGATCGAGAACACGCCGATGCGGTTGCCGATGAAGTTCGGGGTGTCCTTGGCGTAGACCACGCCTTTGCCGAGCGTCGTGGTGAGAAAGGTTTCGAGGACCTCAAGCACCGATGCATCCGTGGTCTTGGCCGGAATCAACTCGGCCAGATGCATATAGCGAGGTGGATTGAAGAAATGCACGCCGCAGAACCGATGGCGAAGTTCTTCTGGAAGAACTTCCGATAACTTATTGATTCCCAGGCCAGAAGTGTTACTTGCGAGGATCGCGGTTGCAGGTACGAACGGCGCGATCTTCTTGTATAGGTCCTGTTTCCAGTCCATCCGTTCGGCGATCGCCTCGATGATCAGGTCGCAGTCGCGGAGGTGCTCCAAACCACTGTCGTAGTTGGCCGGCGTAATTGCCTCGGCCAGCGACTTGCTTGCCAGCGGTGCGGGCGAGAGCTTGCCCAGGTTTGCGAGGGCCTTGAGTACGACGCCATTGGGGTCGCCTTCTTTGGCAGCAAGATCGAATAGCACCGTATCGACGCCGGCATTGCTCAGGTGCGCAGCGATCTGCGCGCCCATCACGCCAGCGCCGAGAACCGCAGCGCGCCGTACAAGTGGTTTCTGAGACATATTTTCTATCCTATTGAATTAATTTGAAAAAATGTGTAAAAAATGCATTGAAAGTATGGCCCCGTTCGACGCTGGCCCAGTTGATGAGATGTAAACGCAATCAGTTGACCTTACCTGCCTTGAAGCCGGCTGCGGCGAAACGGATCAGCTCCTGTGCGGCGCGCTGGCGGTGTTCAGCTTCGGAAACGCCAGTGGGGCGTTTGATCATTCCGAAATCGGCCATCGCATAGGTAAGGGCGCCCGCGAGGAAATCGATGCGCCAGTACAGTTCTTCCTTACTCAGCCCGGGCACGCACTGCGCGATCGCTTTGGCGAACTCGCGCAGCACGTGGCCGTACTGATCCGAGAGGAAGCGGCGCAGGCCGTCGTTTTTTTCGGCATAGGCACGGGCGATCACGCGGATGAAAGCACCGCCGCCGTGGCGGTCCTGGGCCATCGCGAGCGCAGGTTCGACGAAAGCGGCAAGGACCGCCTCTAAATCGTAAGGCTCGGCAGCGGTCGCCGCTTGCAACTGCTGCAGGCGCTGCGCGCTCATTTCGTCCATCCGGCGCCGGAACACCTCGTTGACAAGATTTTCCTTGTTGCCGAAGTGGTAGTTGACCGCAGCGATATTGACGTCCGCTTGACTGGTCACCTGGCGCAACGAGGTGCCGCCGAAGCCGAATTGTGCGAACAGCGTCTCAGCTGCGTCGAGAATTCGTTCCTTCGTCGAGAACTGGGTCTTGCTCATTGTCGCGAAGTGCTCCCGATAGAGGTGTGAATCAAACGCTTGTTTGAGTTTACTCCGGTCCGACGACGATCGCTAGCCTCCGCCCGGTATCGCTTCATTAGAACGTGCGTCGGCCCCTGATTCTGGGTTAGAATTTGCGATAGCCAAATCGGCTAAACCCGCGTCCCTACGCGGGTTTTTCCATGTTAACCTTGCGGCCTGCTGGAATCCCCCGGTAAAACGGCCGCTCACCCCCGGAGACTTTTCTCATGGCGCTGGAGCGCACCATCTCGATCATCAAACCCGACGCCGTCGCCAAAAACGTCATCGGTGAAATCTATTCGCGTTTCGAAAAAGCCGGCCTCACGGTCGTCGCCGCGAAAATGAAACATCTCTCGCGCAAAGAAGCCGAAGGCTTCTACGCCGTGCATCGCGAACGTCCGTTCTTCGGCGCGCTCGTCGAGTTCATGACCAGCGGTCCGGTGATGATCCAAGTGCTCGAAGGCGAGAACGCCGTCGCGAAGAATCGCGATCTCATGGGCGCGACCAACCCGAAGGACGCGGCACCGGGCACCATCCGCGCCGACTTCGCGCAGTCGATCGACGCCAATGCCGTGCATGGTTCCGATTCGCTCGAGAACGCCGCGATCGAAGCCGCGTATTTCTTCAGCGCCACCGAACTTTGCCCGCGCTGATCGCGCTGGCAACGAGCACGCGATGAACGAGGCCGCGCAAAAGCAAAATCTGCTCGACCTCGATCGCGAGGGCTTGGAGCGCTTCTTCGCCGAGACCCTCGGCGAGAAGCGCTTTCGCGCTCATCAGGTGATGAAGTGGGTGCATCATCGCCACGTCACCGAATTTTCGGAAATGACGGACTTGGGCAAGGTGCTGCGCGCCAAACTCGAAGATCACTCCGAAGTGCGCGTGCCGCAGATCCAATTCGATAAGCCTTCCGAAGACGGCACCCATAAGTGGTTGTTGGGCATGGACGGCAACAATGCGATCGAAACCGTCTATATCCCCGACAAAGGCCGCGGAACGCTGTGCGTGTCCTCGCAAGTCGGCTGTGCGTTGAATTGCCATTTTTGTTCGACCGCGACCCAAGGTTTCAATCGCAATTTATCCACCGCCGAGATCGTCGGCCAAGTGTGGGTTGCGGCGCGCCATCTCGGTAACGTGCCGCACAAGCAGCGCAAACTCACCAATGTCGTGATGATGGGCATGGGCGAGCCGCTGATGAATTTCGACAACGTCGTGCGCGCCATGAGCGTGATGCGCGACGATTTGGGATACGGCCTCGCCAACAAGCGGGTGACGCTGTCGACTGCCGGCATGGTGCCGATGATCGATCGCCTGGCGCAGGAGAGCGACGTCTCGCTCGCGGTGTCGCTGCACGCGGCGAACGACGAACTGCGCACCACGCTGGTGCCGCTGAACAAGAAATACCCGATCGCCGAGCTGATGGACGCCTGCGTGCGCTATGCGAAGCGGAAAAAGGGCGAGTCGGTCACGTTCGAATACACGCTGATGAAAGACGTCAACGACCAGCCGCAGCATGCGCGGGAATTGGTGAAGTTGATGCGTGCTTTCGATCGCGCGGTGCAAATGAAAGATGCCGCAAAGGTCAATTTGATCCCGTTCAACCCATTTCCAGGGACGCGTTTTCAGCGTCCGGACGAGGCAACGATCCGCGGCTTCCAGAAGCTGCTGAACGAATCAGGCATGATCGCGCCGGTACGCCGCACGCGCGGCGACGACATCGACGCGGCGTGCGGCCAACTTAAAGGGCAGGTGGTCGACAGGACCCGGCGTCAGGCCGAGTTCCGCAAAACCATCGAAGCGCAGTTGATCGCGGACGCGGTATCCACGGCTGCGCCAGGGGCCGCGAATGCGGCCTGATCGCGTTAATCGCACGATGAACGTGTCGGTCGCGCAGACCGCAGCGAGCATCGCCACTATCACGACATGTCGCGCGGGCGAACGCGCGGCTGCACGTCACGTTCTGATGACGAGAGTATGGGTCGCTTTGGGGAGCACATCGCGATGACAGTTAATGCAATGCCAATTGACGCGGTTCGTGGAATCGGTCAGCGCCTGCGCAATGCGCGCGAAGACGCTGGAATGAGCCTGGATGAAACCAGCGCCAAATTGAAAATGCCGACCCACATCGTCGATGCGCTTGAGCGCGAGGACTGGTCCAAGCTGGGCGCGCCGGTCTACATCCGCGGCCAATTGCGCAGCTATGCCAAGTTGCTGGGCCTACCTGCGGACGCCATCGTCGAGACTGCGGTTATGCCAGCGGCGCGTCCGGCCGATCTGGTGCCGCAGACCTACACTCCGCGTATCCAGCGCGTCGCTGAGCAAACCAAGTTGCGGCTCGTGTATGTGGTGCTGACCGCAGCAATTGCCGTGCCGGTTTGGCTCGCGACTCGCCCGCAGTCGCTTTCGACCGATACGACGACGGCTGCGCTTGACCTTGCACCAGGCGAAGCACTGCCCGCCGATCCAGGCGTCGCGCCCGCGTCCAAAGCTGTCGCTCCTGCGCCGCCGCCCTTGGTCGCGTCGATGGCTCCGATGCCGCAGCGACAGGCGGCTTCGTCTCTGCCTGCGCTCAGCGTCAGTTTCGCCGGTGAAAGTTGGGTCAAGATGACCGGCCCCGACGGCGCAGTGATCGAACAGACCTTGATCCAGTCCGGCCAGCAGCGCAACTTCGCGGCCGGCCAGATTGGCAGGGCGGTGCTCGGTAACGCGACGGCGGTCAGCGTCCGCGTGCGTGGTCAGTCGATCGACCTCACTCCGTTCATCCGCGCGAACGTCGTGCGCTTTACGGTATCCTCTGACGGCTCGCTGCAGCCAGTCGAACGCTGATCTCCACCCAGAGTAATGGCCCAGAGTGAAGGCGAGTCAAGGCGAGTAAAGGCCGATTCCGAATCCGCAATTCGATTCGCGGGTTGGTAAGGCAACTTCGAATCCGGCGTCTGTCCGTGTCGCTCCGCTGTGCCACCTAGCCCCCGGGCTTCGGCGCCCTTCTCGCAGAATGCACGATTCACTGAACGCACGATTCACTGAATATAACGATTCACTGCACACACGATTCACTGCACACACGATTCACTGAATATACGATTCACTGCATGATGCAACGCATGCGTTACCGCACTGCCCGGTTCCGTTGGCAGCCGCCACAATCGCGCGCTGTGCCGTTGAATTGGGCTAGGCGCGCAACTTTCGCTGCGTCGCGCGTTCCTATCTGTGTTCTGTAGCTTGCCGCAACGACCTTTCCATCCCCACCGCATACTTAACGATAACAAGACCCATGGCGATCGACGATCATCTTGACGAACATGAACAAAACGAACGCGTCCGTGGCTGGCTGCGCGCCAACTCGCTCGGCTTGATCGTCGGCGTAGGCCTCGGCCTAGGCGCGATTTACGGCTGGACCTGGTGGGGCGACCAGAAGGCAGCTGAACGCCTCAAAGCCGGCGATGCGTATCAGACAGTGGTCAAGGATGTCGAAGCTGGCAAGCTCGACGGCGCCAAGACGAAGACTGCGGGCTTGAAAGACAGTAGCTACGCCGCGCTGGCCGCGCTCGATTTGGCGAAAGCGCAGGTCGATGCTGGTAAGCGCGATGCGGCCATTGCAACGCTACGCGCGGTGAAGACGGACGACAGCATTCTCGCGCCGGTAGTGAGCCAGCGCTTGGCTCGGTTGCTCATCGATGCCGGCAAGCACGACGATGCGCTGAAGCTCATTGCGAATGCGGACGATGCCGCTGCGATCGAAGTTCGTGGCGATGCTTTGTTCGCTTCGGGCAAGCTGGAGCAAGCCCGCGAGGCCTACACCAAGGCGCTCGGCAAGCTGGATGTCGGCGCGCCGCAGCGGCGTTTGATCGAACTCAAATTGACTCAGGCGGGCGGCAAACCGCCAAAGACGGGTAGCGCGTCCTGATCTGATCAGAGCCGTCCGATTCGGCCATTCGATCAAATCCGCACGACTTCCAACATTCCCGCCGGCAATACGCCGGCTACTCACCGGCGCTCATGGGTTCGTTTTTCAGTATGTTTCAACGGCGTTCCCTTACACGTTACCGGCATGACCAGAGCACACGCAATACGATGAATCTTTCCTACACACCGTCTAATTCTGCCCGTTGCCGCGCGCTCACCGCCACATCGGTGCTGCGCATCTCCGTGATTGCAGCAGTGATCGCCATGAGCGGCTGCAGCACGGTCAAAGGATGGTTTGCTGCCGGTTCCAGAGAAGAAAAGGCGGCGACTGCACCGACCGAATTGAATAAATTCGTCCCATCGGCAACCGTATCGAAGCTCTGGTCGGCGAAGGCCGGCGGAGCCGATGCGAACCTGGGCGTCGCGCAGATGCCTGCGATCGCCGATGGTCGCGTTTACGCGGCGGCAGGCGAGGGTGGCGTACGCGCCTTCGATCTGCAAACCGGCGCGCAGGCGTGGCAGTACAAAAGCGACTCCATACTCACTGGCGGCCCGGCAGTTGGCGATGGCGTGGTCGTGGTCGGCGGGCTTGAGGGCGAAGTGGTCGCCTTGGATGCTGCGACCGGCGCCGAAAAATGGACTGCGAAAGTCACTTCCGAAGTGATCGCTGCGCCCACCGTCGGTCAAGGCGTGGTCTTAGTCCGCTCCAACGACGGGCGCATCAGTGCGTTCGATGCGAGCAATGGCCAACGCCGCTGGTTCTGGAACCGTGATCTGCCGACGCTCACGCTGCGCGGCAACGACGCGCCGATCCTCGGTCCAGGCTTCGTTTTCGTCGGTAACGACGACGGCACGGTGAGCGCGCTGTCGCTAACCGACGGTCGCCTGCTGTGGGAACAGGCTGTGGGCGAACCTGATGGGCGCACCGAGCTCGATCGCATCGCCGATATCGACGGTTCACCCGTACTCGATGGCGCCACGTTGTATGCCACGAGTTTCAAGAAGCAGACGATGGCGATCGATGGCCCAAGCGGCCGGCCGCTGTGGTCGCAAGAACATGGCGGAGGTGGTCGGCCGGGCTTGGCGCCCGATCGGGTGATCGTCGCGGACCCCACAGGTGTCGTTTGGGCACTCGACAAGAACAGCGGCTCTTCGGTTTGGCAACAAGCCGGCTTGACCCGCCGCGGCGTGTCCGGCGCGGCGGTGCAGGGCGATTACGCCGTCGTCGGCGATGCCGAAGGCTATTTGCACTGGCTGCGCCTGGATAACGGCGATTTTGCGGCCCGCGTTCGGGTTGCCCGCGATCCGGTGCGTGCCGCTCCGGTGGTCGTCGATGGCGTGCTAGTCGTGCAAACCGCCGGTGGCGCATTGAGCGCGTATCGGCTGCAGTAACCGGGCGCAGTCACTTGGAATCGGGGTAGACAATCGGGAATCGTCAGAAGCGAGCCCTGCTGTCAGCGCCGTGATGCCATGCTGGACACGTGCTGCTACCGCTTCTGGCGATTTCGATTCTTCCTTACTCACTCGGTTTCCCATGCTGCCCCTCGTCGCACTCGTCGGTCGCCCCAACGTCGGTAAATCGACGCTCTTCAATGCGTTGACGCGCACTCGCGACGCACTCGTTCACGATGAGCCCGGCGTGACCCGCGACCGTAATTACGGCGTTTGCCGTCTAGTCGAAGACCGCCCGTTCGCGATCGTCGATACCGGCGGCATCGCAGGCGAAAGCGTGCATCTGGAAAACGGCGGTCTGGCCGGCGCGACCGCGCGGCAATCGCGCGCTGCGGCGGAAGAAGCCGATGTCGTCTTGTTCATCGTCGATGGCCGCGAGGGACCATCGTCGTTGGATGACGAAATTCTGCGCTGGTTGCGTAAAACCGCGCGGCCGGTGGTGCTGGTCGTCAATAAAACCGACGGCATCGACGCCCGCGCCGCCCTCGTCGAATTCGCGCGTTACGGCATCGCCGATGTGCTCGCGATTTCTTCCGCGCATCGTCACGGTATCGATCATCTGCTCGACGATGTGATGTCGCGTTTGCCCGCAGAGGGCGATTCGGCCATTCTCGACAACGACCCCGAACGCATGCGTATTGCGTTCGTGGGCCGTCCGAACGTCGGCAAATCGACGTTGGTGAACCGCATTCTCGGCGAAGAACGCATGATCGCGTCCGAAGTACCGGGCACCACCCGTGATTCGATCGCAGTCGATCTAGAGCGCGACGGCAAGAAATATCGGTTGATCGACACCGCCGGGATCCGCCGCAAGGCGCGCGTGGAGGAAGCGGTCGAGAAATTCTCGATCGTGAAGACCCTGCAGGCGATCGAACACTGCCAAGTCGCGGTGATCATGATCGACGCGACCGAAGGCGTGACCGATCAGGACGCCAGCGTGCTCGGCGCGGTGCTCGATGCCGGTCGCGCGCTGGTGGTCGCGGTGAATAAGTGGGACGGCCTGTCGCAATACCAGCGCGAACAGACAGAGGGCTTGCTCTCGCGCAAACTCGCCTTCGTCAACTGGGCCGAAGCGGTGCACATCAGCGCCAAACACGGCTCCGGCTTGCGCGAGTTGTTCGGGGCGATCCATCGTGCGCATCGTTCGGCCACCCATCAGTTCAGCACGTCCGAAGTGACGCAGGCGCTCGAAGTCGCTTACGAAACCAATCCGCCGCCCAACGTTCGCGGCCATGTCTCGAAGATGCGCTTCGCACACCCGGGCGGCGAGAATCCGCCGACGTTCGTCGTCCATGGCTCGCGCTTGCGCAATCTGCCTGAGAGCTATCGCCGCTATCTCGAAAACTTCTTCCGTAAACGCTTCAAATTGGTCGGCACGCCGATCCGCTTCATCTACAAGGAAGGCGAAAATCCGTACAAGGACAAGAAGAATGTCCTTACCGAAGGCCAGCTCGCCAAACGCCGGCGCTTGATGCGGCATGTGAAGAAAAACAAATAGAGCCGCGACTAATGTCGCAAGAATCTTTCTCAACATCGAAGCAGACAGATCCAATTATGGCGTCGTCATTCCGGCGAACGCCGGAATCGGTTCTCGACAGCCGAAAGCTGGTCATCCGGCTTTTCGCCGATGATTTTCAACGGCTGGATCCCGGCGTTCGCCGGGATGACGACCGGAAAATGTCTCGATTCCGATGTTGAGATTTTTTCTAGTCGCATTACGATGCGGCTGTCGAAGCGATTACACGGCGATCAAGCGGCTACTGCCCGCTTAGGTTTGTCCGCAGAGGAGACGAAACGCGCGATGCACAGCATCATTCCCGCACACGAGATCACGCTGGGCCTGCTCGCTGGCGGAAAAGCGTCTCGCCTCGGTGGTGTCGATAAAGCCTGGCTCGAACGCGATGGCGTGCCGCAGGTGTTGCGCTGGTCGAAGCGCTATCTGGGCGAACATGGCCCGGTGCTGGTCTCGGCGAATCGGCATGTCGATCGCTATGCCCAGCAGGGTTTACTTGCCGTATCCGATCGCACGGCGGATACCGATAGGTCCGCTATCTCAAGCAATTCCAACATGATCGGTCCACTCGGCGGGCTCGACGCCCTCGCACAGGCCTGCACGACGCCGTGGCTGTTCACGCTGCCGGTCGATGTCGTCGGCACAAACGACTGCCTGTTACGCACGCTGTTATCTAAGCGCGGGAGTAATGGCGCTTACGCCGTGGACGACGACGGCCCGCAGCCGCTGATCGCGCTGTGGCGCCGCGATGCGCTGCGCGCAGCGTGCAACGACGCCATCGCCGCGCACGACTATGCCGTGCATCGCCTCGCACAGCGCTGCGATCTGCCGGCGGTGCTGTTCTCGGGGTTCCGTTTCGGTAATCTCAACACTCCGGACGATCTGCATGCGGCCGGCTTTGTTCTTCAGGAGACGCCATCGTCATGAGTTTTCCCAGCCGCATCGGTTTCGACGAGGCGCGCGCGATCATCGAGCGCGTCGCTGCCGAACGGCGCATGCCGACGGAGCGCGTTACCTTGGCGAAGGCGCATGGCCGCGTGCTCGCGCACGATCTCGCGGCGACGATCGCTCAACCCGGTTTCGATAATTCGGCGATGGACGGTTTCGCGCTTCGATATGCTGATATCGCTGCCGGAATCGCTGCCGGAATCGCCGATTTCGCGCTGATCGGCGAACAATTCGCCGGGCGCTCGCTGGACTTGCGCATCGGCCCCGGCGAATCCACGCGCATCACCACCGGCGCGCCGCTGCCCGCAGGCGCCGATACGATTCAGATCAAAGAACATGCGCGGGTCGAAGGCGATCGTGTGCATGCGCTGCAAGCGCCGAAGCAGGGCCAGCATGTGCGTCGCAGCGGCGACGACGTGCGCGTGGGCGATGCGCTGTTGGCTGCAGGACAACTGCTGACGCCCTCGCGCATCGCGCTAGCTGCGGCGCAGGGCATGGATCGCATCGAAGTGACACGTCGGCCGACGGTCGCGGTCTTCACCACCGGCGATGAATTGGTCGAGCCCGGACTGTCCTTGCGACCCGGCGAGCTGTACGACAGCAATCGCGAACTGTTGATGGGCCTGCTGCGCAGCGATGGCCTCGAACCGGTCGCATGGCCGCGTTTGCCCGATGCGCCGGAAGCGATGGTCTCGGCGCTGCGTCATGCCGGCCACGCTTTCGATGTGGTCATCACCTGCGGCGGCGTATCGGCCGGCGAGAAAGATTATCTACCGGCGCTGATGCAGCGCGAAGGCGCGGTGCATTTTTGGAAAGTGCGGATGAAACCCGGCATGCCGCTGCTGTTCGCCGAGTCGCGCCCGGATGCGCCTGCAGACGTGCTGGCGGCCGGTGAATATCCCAGCGGCAGCCGTAAGCCGCTGGGCGAAGCATTGTTCTTGTGCTTGCCCGGTAATCCGGTATCGGTGCTCGCGACGTATCTCACCCTCGGCCGTACTCTGCTCGAAGGCTTACAAGGTCGCGCCGAGCCGCGTCCACGTCTGCGCGCGCGCCTGCACAGCGTCTGGCGCAAGACCCATGATCGTTTGGAATTCCTGCGTGGCCGCTTGTTCTGCGATGACACCGGCCAACTTCATGTCGAGCCCAATCCTGCCGACGGTTCGCATCGCATGCGCGCTGCGGCCGATAGCGATGTCTTGATCGTGTTGGGCGAGGGCGAGCAAACGCTGGAGGCGGGGAGCGTGGTGGATGTGCTGCTGTATTGAAACTTAGAATATCGCTGTCATCCCGAGCGTAGCGAGGGACCTGTTTTCCTCGTCGCATGGAATCAACCGCAGCTCCCTCGCTATGCTCGGGATGACAGAATGAGATTGTCGCAAGCGTGAATATCCAAGAACGCACCCCCGCCGAAGCCCTTGATCGTCAACGCCACGGCGCCGTGTTGATCGACGTTCGCGAAGCGCACGAGCGCGCACTAGGCATGGCTGCAGGTGCGCGCGGCGTCGCGATGGGCGAGTTGATCGCGAACGCGCCAGCATATTTGTCGGGTAACAGTGACGAAATTTTGCTGATCTGCCAAAGCGGAATGCGATCACAGCGCACCGCAGAAGCGCTGGTCGCGCAGGGGTTCGCGAACGTGGCGTCGATCGCTGGTGGCACCGCGCGCTGGGTCGCGGAATCGCTGCCTCTGGAAATGCCCGACGCCGGCGATGACATCGATCGCGATTTTACCGAACGCTATTCGCGGCATTTGCGCCTGCCGCAAGTAGGCCTTGAAGGCCAGCGCAAACTCGAAGCCGCGCGGGTGCTGTTGGTCGGTGCTGGCGGTTTAGGTTCGCCAGTTGCGTACTATTTGGCCGCTGCGGGCGTGGGCATGTTGCGCATCGCCGACGACGATGTGGTGGATCGCAGCAATCTGCAGCGGCAGATTTTGCATACCGAAGCCGGCATCGGCACGCCGAAAGTCGCATCGGCGGCAGTCGCATTGTCGGCGCTCAATCCGCGCACGACGATTGAAGCCATGCGCGAGCGCGTGAGCAGCGCGAACGTCGAACGCCTGCTCGATGGTGTCGATGTCGTGATCGATGGCGCCGATAATTTCCCGGCGCGATACTTGCTCAACGATGCCTGCGTAAAACTCGGTAAACCACTGGTCTATGGCGCGGTGCATCGCTTCGAGGGGCAGGCCAGCGTGTTCGATGCCGGCCGTCATCGCGGTATCGCGCCGTGCTACCGCTGCCTATTTCCCGAACCGCCATCGCCCGAGAACGCGCCGAACTGCGCCGAAGCCGGCGTCCTCGGCGTGCTGCCCGGTGTGATTGGGCTGATCCAGGCGACCGAAGCGATCAAGCTGATTCTTGGCATCGGCATGCCTTTGACCGGCCGCTTGCTGCAGTTCGATGCCTTGTCGATGCGCTTTCGCGAAACGCGGCTGTTTGCCGATCCCGACTGTGCGGTGTGCGCCGTCGGGCGTGAATTTCCGGGGTATATCGATTACGCCCGTTTTTGCGGTTTAGGGTAAGTTTGAGCGATCGATTTCGGCGTTCGTTGGGGTAACGAAGCCATCATTCGATCCCGCTGCTTCGATGATTGAGATCGGTTCCGGTCTTGGCTGGTTGAACATTGCCTCAGACCGAAGCCGCGCGTATCGTTTCGATCGACTTTGCCGTCGCGTTCTGACGCTCAGCTGTTTTCCGATACTCTCCGTGTCGGTGCATGCGGCGAGACAGCTCGCCGTTCACTCGCCCGAAGACGTTCCCACTCATCCTTATGGAGCTATACATGTCAAGCCGTCGCAAATCGCTCGGTCCGTCGCCCGCCTTCATCGGTGCATCGTGGTTCGCGCTCTGCGTGGGTATCGGCGGTTATCTGGTCGGGCTGTGGAATGCGCCGATGGCGCTCAATGAGAAGGGCTATTACTTCACGGTATTAATGTATGGTTTGTTCTCGGCGATCTCGGTGCAGAAATCGGTGCGCGACAAGCTCGAAGGCATCCCAGTCACGAATATCTATTACGGTTTGAGCTGGTTCTCGACGATTCTCTCGATCTCACTGCTGGTTATCGGGCTTTGGAACGCCGAAATCGATCTGACCGCGAAGGGCTTCTACGCCATCGCGTTCATGATGGCGCTATTTGCGGCGATCGCGGTGCAGAAGAACACGCGCGATGCGTCTGAAGATGCCCAGGCTAGCTACGATCAGTCTTGATCGCATAAGCCCTACCGCAGGCCATGTCTGCAACTCCCACAGACACGAATACGCCGAGCCGCGAAGCGCGACTCGGCGTTTTTGTTGATGCGTCCTCCCCGTGGCAGCGACGCAGGTCGGGACTATTTTGTATTCGAAACCCTACCGTCGCGACCTGCGTCGCTGTTACGAAAATGGTTCGCGTCGCTCGCATGAAATCGGTAGAGCGGGTCTCCGACCCGCTGCTCTGCTTTGAAAAACATAGCGGGTCTCCGACCCGCTGATCTGCTTTGAAAAACATAGCAGGTCGGAGACCCGCTCTAGCGTGCGATAGCGGCCTGCGTAGCGCTGCGTTCAGCGCATAAACTCCGATAAATGCTGAGCGAATTCAGCGTTATCGGAAATGTCGTTGTGACCGGCTTCCGCAAGGCGCACCACCTGCGGTGGCTGCCTAAACGCCTCAATCAAGCGTAGCGTGCTGTCCTCGGGCACCACATCATCGCGGCCGCCGTGGATGATCAGCACTGGCTGACGGACATCGCGCAAGGCTTTCGCGGATTCGTAGCGTTCCTGAAGCAACCAATCCACCGGAATGATCGGGTAGTGCGATTTCGCGGCCCCGATCATACTGTCGAACGGCGTAATCAGCGCTAAGCGTTCGACCGGCCGCTGCGCAGCGACTTGACTGGCGATACCGCTGCCCAGGCTGCGACCGATCACGGCGATGTTTTGATCCGGATGTCGGCTTTGCACATGATCGAATAGCGCCAGTGCGTCCGGAACCAACACCGCTTCGCTCGGCGCACCATCGCTCGCGCCGTAGCCGCGATACGCGAGCAGATACACGCCCCGCCCAGGAAAGAGTGTCGCGAACGCGTCGCGGTTGTACTCGATGCGCTCGCCATTGCCGCCGAAATACAGAATCGGGTCGGGTTTACCTGGATTCACCACCCAGCCGCGCAGCGTGGCATCCGGTCGCTTCAAGGCGAAGTCGGTCGCCGTCGCATCGACGCGGGTAAAACCGCCGTAATAGATCAGCTCGCGCTGTTGCGCGTGCAGAAACCAGCAAATTCCTGCATAGACCAGCAGCACAACGATGGAGGTCGCTATCAAAAAACTACGCATGCGTTTTCTGTGCTGCCTCGAACGCCGCCAACTGTTCCGGCGTCGCTTCTTTCTGATGTTGCGCTTTCCATTCGCCGAACGGCATGCCGTACACGGTTTCGCGCGCGGCATCTTTGCTCATGTCGATGCCAAGCTCCTCGGCGGCTTCGCGATACCAGTCGGCGAGGCAGTTGCGGCAGAAGCCGGCAAGGATCATCAGATCGATGTTCTGCACGTCGGTGCGCTCACGCATCAGATGATCGCGCAGGCGGCGGAAGGCGGCGGCTTCGAGTTCGGTGACGGTATCGGTGGGCATGGGCGAGGTTTCGGCAAGAGAGGTGGGCGGTGAACTCGGCGAGCGTGTCTGTCGATCGTACCGAGCAATCGTACCGAGCAATCGTATCGAGCAATCGTATCGGCCAGTCGTATCGGCTGATCTCAATTGGAGATAATAGCGGCCCGCTCCCGCTCCGACCCACGCATGACCGCCAAAATTCTCGACGGCAAACGCATCGCCGATCTGCTGTTGGGCGACCTGAAGACGCTGGTCGATGCCCGTGTAGCTGCCGGCAAGGCGCGGCCGGGGCTAGCGGTGGTGCTGGTGGGCAGCGATCCGGCCTCGCAGTCCTACGTGCGCAACAAGCGGCGGGCGGCGTCGATCGTCGGCATTCAGGCCTTCGACTACGACATGCCGGCCGGCACCACGGAAGCCGAATTGCTGGCCCTGATCGACCGACTGAACGCCGATCCGGCCGTCCACGGCATTTTGGTGCAACTGCCGCTGCCGGGCATTCCCGACGCCACTCGGCTCATCCACCGCATCGACCCGCGCAAAGACGTGGACGGTTTTCACCCCGAAAACGTCGGCCATTTGGCCCTGCGCCAGTTCGGGCTGCGCCCCTGCACCCCGCGCGGCATCACCACGTTGTTGGCCTACACCGACCGCCCGGTGCGCGGGCAGAGCGCCACCATTGTCGGCGTGAGCAATCACGTCGGCCGGCCGATGGCGTTGGAACTGCTGATCGCCGGCTGCACGGTGACGAGCTGCCACAAATTCACCCCGCCCGAGGTGCTGCGTCGGCATGTGGGCGAAGCCGATATTCTGGTCGTTGCTGTGGGTCGACCGGGCCTGATTCCGGGCGAGTGGGTGAAACCGGGCGCGGTGGTGATCGATGTCGGCATCAATCGTCGCGCCGATGGCAAGCTGATTGGCGATGTGGAGTTCGAATCGGCGAAAGCGGTGGCGTCGGCAATAACGCCGGTGCCGGGAGGTGTTGGGCCGATGACGATTACGATGTTGCTGGGGAATACGTTAAAGGCGGCGGAGCGAAGTGCGGGGTTGGCAGGGGAGGATGGGGAGACGATGATGGCGTGAATGCGGGTGAGGGACGGCGGTGGCGCCAGCGACAATCCACCACAAAAAACACAAACCCCAGCACCCAAGCGCTTCTACAGCCAAAAAGCCGCCAAACACCGCGCCAATGCTTGATCTATATTTCTGAAATTGCAAGAAAGACGAACGCTCCGTCCTGCCCGATAATGAAGGCATGACGTCGAATCCAGACTGCCCCGGAGCAACACCATGACCCCCTATGAGCAGGGCTTAGACAAAAATCCCGCCAATTTCGCGCCGCTCACGCCGCTGTCATTTTTGCCGAAGGCGGCGGCGGTATATCCGGAGCGCATTGCGGTCATTCACGGATCGCGCCGCTTTACCTGGCGCGAACATTACGTGCGCGTGCGCCGCCTCGCCTCCGCATTGCAACAGCGCGGCGTCGGCAAGGGCACCACCGTGGCGGCGATGCTCGCAAATACGCCGGAGATGATCGAAATGCATTTCGCTCCGGCGATGATTGGTGCTGTGGTCAACACGCTGAACACGCGCCTCGATGCGGAGACGATCGCATTCATGCTCGACCACGGCGAAGCGACGGTGTTGATCACCGACCGCGAATTCTCGCCGACCATCGAGAAAGCACTTCAGCTATGCAGAGCGAAACCGCTCGTTATCGATGTCCTCGATCCCGTTTATACGGGCGATGGCAAGCGCCTCGGCGAAATGGATTACGAGACCTTCATCGCGACGGGTGACGCTGAATTCGAGTGGCAAATGCCGGCCGACGAATGGGATGCGATTTCGCTCAATTACACGTCCGGCACCACGGGCAACCCGAAGGGGGTCGTGTATCACCATCGCGGCGCGCATCAGAATGCGATCGGCAATATTCTCGAATGGTCGATGCCCAAGCACAGCGTGTATCTGTGGACGCTGCCGATGTTTCATTGCAACGGCTGGTGTTTTCCCTGGACCATCGCCGCCAACGTGGGCACGCACGTGTGCCTGCGCAAGGTTGAGCCGAAACTGATTTTCGATTTGATCCGCGAACATGGCGTTACGCATTTTTGCGGCGCGCCGATCGTGCACAGCATGCTCATCAACGCGCCGGAGGAACAGAAACGCGGCATCACGCAAAAGGTCAGTGTGATGGTGGCTGGGGCGGCACCGCCAGGTGCGATGATCGAAGGCATGGCGAAAATGGGTTTCGCGCTGACGCATGTTTACGGTCTCACCGAAACCTATGGCCCCGCCGGCGTATGCGCGCCGCATCCAGAATGGGCCGGTCTCGCGCTGGAGGATCAGGTGCGATTGAATGGCCGGCAAGGCGTCGCCTATTTGTTGCAAGAAGGCATGACGGTAATGAATCCGGCAACGATGGAAGTCGTGCCCGCGGACGGTGAGACGATGGGCGAAATCATGTTTCGCGGCAACATCACCATGAAGGGCTACCTGAAAAATCCCGCCGCGAGCATTGAAGCCTTTGATGGCGGCTGGTTTCATTCCGGCGATCTGGCGGTGATTCACCGCGACGGCTATGTGAAAATCAAGGATCGCTCGAAGGACGTGATCATCTCCGGCGGAGAAAATATCTCATCGCAGGAAGTCGAGGATGTGTTGTCGCGCCACCCGGCGGTGATGTTGTCGGCGGTGGTCGCACAACGGGATGAAAAGTGGGGTGAAGTCGGTTGCGCGTTTGTCGAATTGAAGGAGGGTGCCGCCGCCACCGAAGAAGAATTGCTGGCGTTTTGCCGCGAGCGTATGGCACGATTCAAGGTGCCGAAGAAATTCATATTCCGCCCGTTGCCGAAAACATCGACCGGAAAGATCCAGAAATTCGTTCTGCGCGAATGGGCACGCAGCACGGACGCTATCGAGTGAGTGGCGTAAATTGAAGAACACAGGAAGGTGGAGATGATTCGAGATTTGTTTCCCCGCGCGGCGGGGGCGAGCGCATGAGTGCGATGCGGCATCACCACTATCGGGGGCTTTCCTCCACGGGTTTTCACCGGCTTCACTACACGGAATGGGGCGATGCCGCCAATCCGAACGTGCTGATATGCGCCCACGGCCTCACGCGCTGTGGCCGCGATTTCGATACGCTGGCCAGCGCGCTCGCCGACCGCTATCGCGTGGTGTGCCCGGATGTGGCGGGCCGCGGCGAGAGCGATTGGCTCGCGCACAAGGCGGATTACAACTACGTGCAGTACATGTCCGACATGGTCGCGCTGATCGCGCGCGTCACCGCCACTGGTGTCGAGACTTTGCATTGGATGGGAACCTCGATGGGCGGCATTATCGGCATGCTGCTCGCCTCGCACACCGGCACGCCGATCACACGTCTCGTGTTGAACGATGTGGGGTCATTCATACCGAAAGCATCGCTCGACCGCATCGGCATGTATCTGGGCGTGTCGCCACGCTTCGCCGATTTTGAGTCCGTGGTGATGGCAGTGCGTGCCGTGAGTCCGTTCGGCGACATGTCCGACGACACCTGGCGGCAACTCACGGTACCGTTGGTGAAACAAC
>JANMGT010000096.1:0-15347 GCA_031374725.1 Lysobacteraceae bacterium
GACCCTCACCCCCAGCCCCTCTCCCGGCGGGAGAGGGGAGCGAATCGCAGTAAGGTTCACATCGGTCGCCGTCTGATCATGACCTCCTCCCTTTCCCAAAAGGCTGGATCCCGGCGTTCGCCGGGATGACGGCTTCCGGACGTATCTCGTTGCGCACATGACCGACGAAACCTTCTTCTCATCGCTCGCCCAGCCCGGGATTCAGCGCCTGCGCGCCTACGACCCCGGGCACGATCTCGTCGCGTTTCGCCGCCGATTCCAAGGCAGACACTTGATCGAATTGGGCTCGAACGAAAACCCCTACGGACCCAGTCCGCGGGCGAAGGAAGCAGTGCTCGGCACGATTCACGACAGCTTCCGCTATCCAGATCCGCTTGGCGCCGATCTCAAACGCGCGCTGGCGACCACGCACGGCGTCGATGTCGCCTCGATTTTCCTCGGCAACGGTTCGCATGAATTGCTGATGCAGTTCGCGCAAGTGTTTGCCGGCCCGGGGGTCGATGTCGTCGCCTCGAAGTTCGGTTTTGCGGTCTACGCCATCGCCGCGCAGTGCGCTGGTGCGACGCTGCGTGCTGCGCCTTGTCATGCGGACGATCACGCGATGCCGCGCGGCCACGATCTCGATGCCATCGCTGCGGCCGTCACTGGCGCCACTCGGCTCGTATATCTGGCGAATCCCAATAATCCAACCGGCACGTGGTACGGCGCCGATGATTTCGCTGCGTTTATGGCGAAAATACCGGCGAACGTGATTGTGATCGTCGATGAAGCCTACGCCGAATTCGTCGATGCACCGGATTGGGCCTCGGCGCTCGCACTGCAAGCGCAGTATCCGAATCTGGTCGTCACCCGCACCTTCAGCAAGGCGTATGCACTCGCCGGCCTACGCGTGGGCTACGCGATCGCGCATCCGGGCTTGATCGCGGTGCTAGAGCGCGCGCGCGAAAGTTTCAACGTCAACAGCCCCGGTTTGGCCGCAGCGGAAGCGGCGCTAGGCGACGACGAACATCTGCAATGGGTGATCGCGCGCAATGCCGAACAGCGCGAAGCGCTTGCGGCTGCGCTGCGCAGTCGGGGTTTGCAAGTGTTTCCTTCGCAAACGAATTTCCTGTTGACCCAATTCGCTCAGTCCGGCGACGAAGCCCGCGTCGCTCGCATCGAAGCGGCGCTGTGCGAGGTCGGCGTGGTGCTGCGGCCGATGGTCGGTTACGGGCTTGGGCATTGTTTGCGAATCACGGTCGGCACTGCCGACGAAAACCGGCGCTTAATCGCCGAATTGGACAAGGTGTAGGCATGAGTGAAGCCACGAGTGAAGCCATGAGTGGAGTGATCAGTGACCCAGAGCATCGCGATTGGATCGTCGGCCCAGGCAAACCGCTGCAGGGGCGGCTGCGCGTGCCCGGCGATAAGTCGGTGTCGCATCGCGCGATCATGCTCGCCTCGCTCGCGGACGGCGTGTCGCGCATCTCGGGGTTTCTCGAAGGCGAGGACACGCGCGCGACCGCGGCGGTGTTTCAGCGGCTCGGGGTGACGATCGAAGCGCCGTCGGCGCAGTCGCGGATCGTGCACGGCGTCGGCCTGCACGGTTTGCGCGCCAGCGCGGAAGCACTGGATTGCGGCAATGCCGGCACCGGCATGCGCTTGCTCGCGGGCGTGCTCGCTGGGCAGGCGTTCGACACCACGCTCATCGGCGATGCATCGTTGTCGAAACGGCCGATGCGGCGCGTGATCGATCCGCTATCGCAGATGGGCGCGCAGATCGATAGCGACGCCGGTGGCCTGCCGCCGCTGCGGATTCGCGGCGGTCGCGCATTGCGCGGCATCGATTACTCATTGCCGGTCGCCAGTGCGCAGGTGAAATCGGCGCTGCTGCTCGCCGGCCTGTATGCCGCAGGCGACACCATCGTGCGCGAACCGCATCCGACCCGCGACTACACCGAGCGCATGCTCGCGGCGTTCGGCTGGCCGATCGAATTTTCGCCCGGGCTCGCGCGCGTGCGCGGCGGCGCGGGCACGTCGCAGTCGCTGCGCGCGAACGACGTGCGCGTGCCGGCGGATTTCTCGTCGGCGGCGTTTTTCTTGGTGGCCGCCAGCGTGATTCCCGATTCCGATCTGACGCTCGAAGCGGTCGGCATGAATCCGCGCCGCACCGGCTTGTTGCTGGCGCTGCGCGCGATGGGCGCCGACATCGTCGAATCGAACGCGCGCGAAGAAGGCGGCGAAGCCGTGGCCGATCTGCGCGTGCGCTATGCGCCGCTGCGCGGCATCGAGGTGCCGGAAACGATCGTGCCGGACATGATCGATGAATTTCCGGCGCTGTTCGTCGCCGCCGCCTGCGCCGAAGGCGAAACCCGCATCAGCGGCGCCGCCGAACTGCGCGTGAAAGAATCCGACCGCCTCGCCGCGATGTCCGCCGGCCTGCGTGCGCTCGGCATCCGCGTCGATGAAGTGGAGGACGGCGCCACGATTCACGGCGCTGCGTTCGTGCTGCCCGAAGATGCGCAAGTGACGATCGACAGCCGCGGCGATCATCGTATTGCGATGTCGCTGGCGATCGCGGCGCAGCGCTGCGCACGCGAATTCACCATTGGCGATATCGCAAACGTCGCCACCTCGTTCCCAGGCTTCGATGCACTCGCCCGCGGCGCGGGCTTCGATCTGCGCGAGCTTCCATAGGGTGCGCCTTCGGCGCACCGGCTTTTATCAGCATGACGTGCGCTTCGGCGCACCGGCTAGACCTGTTGTTTGTGGGAGGGCCGGAAGGCCCGATGGGCTTCGCCCAGAAACCCGCCCTGCAGATGCTCACCGATCACATATCAATTGAATGCCGCTCGCCATGAGCGAGAACGGCATGGTCACTATGCCGATGTTCGGGCCTTCCGGCCCTCCCACAGAATACCCGGCCGATCATCGGGCCTTCCGGCCCTCCCACAAGCGGTGCTCCAGCGCTGTTCAGCCTCTACCGCTCTTGCAGCGTGAACTCAAACGGCACTTCCATACTGGCGACCACCGCGCGGCCATCGCGCTGGGCGGGGCGGAAGCGCCATTGGCGCACGGCGGCCATCGCCGCGCGATCGAGCGCGCGTGAGCGGCTGCTGCGGGCGATGCTGACATCGCTCGGCATGCCGTTGGTATCCACTTCCACGCGCACCACCACGGTGCCGGTTTCGTTGCGGCGCAGGGCGTCGTTCGGGTATTTCGGCTGGACGCGCGAGATCGGCGTTGGCTCGCTGCCAGCGGCGAGCGCTGGCGCGGGCTGCTGCGCCCCTGGGCCTGCGTTCTCGCTAGGCGCTGCGGCGGGTAAGGGCTGCTGCGCGGGCGCGGGCGCGGGGGCAAGCCGCGGCGGTGGCGGCGGCGGATTGTCGGCGATCTCGCCCGCCGCTTCGGACAGCCCGCTGGCGCTGCGGCCATCGCGGCCTATCTGCGGCGTGGGCAGCGGCTCGAACACCTGGCTGGCGGCACCATCGGCGGCGGGCGCTGGGCGATAGAAATTGCCGTTGTCGCGCATGTCCAACCACAGCAGGAAGAACATCAAAAAACCGAAGCCGAAACCGCCCCCGACCAGCCACCAGGCCCGCTTCGACAGGCGAAAGCGCGAGGGCGGACGGGCGGATGGCGGTGCGGAGGAGGGGCGAACGGTCGACATGCGGGTGGGGAAGGTATCGACGGGAGCCCGATTGTGGCACAGCCGATTCGCCGCGATTCGCCGCGATGGTTGTATGAACTGCGGATCGTGGCGCGATTCAGGCGATAATTCCGGTTTCCGTCACGCCATCATTCGCCCCCATGCTCGATCCCGTATTGCTGCGCAACCAACCGGCCGAAGTGGCCGCCCGCCTCAAGGACACCCGCGGTTTCGACCTCGACGCGGCGGAGTTGCTGATGCTCGAAACCGAGCGCAAAGAGTGCCAAATGCGCACGCAGGAGTTGCAAAACCTGCGTAATAAGTTGAGCAAAGACATCGGCATCCGCAAAGCGAAGGGCGAAGATGCCTCGGACCTCATGACGCAGGTCGCGGCGTTCGGCGATGAGCTGAAAGACAAAGAAAAGCGCCTCGATGAGATCAAGGCCGATATCGAGAAGATCGCGCAGATCATCCCGAATCTCCCGCATGAGTCGGTGCCCAAGGGCAGCGATGAGACGCATAACGAAGAAAAGAAGACATGGGGCACGCCGCGCACGTTCGATTTTGAGGTCAAGGATCACGTCGAACTCGGCGTCCGCCACGGCTGGCTCGATGGTGAAACTGCCGCGAAGCTCAGCGGCGCGCGGTTTACCGTGCTGCGTGGGAAGTTGGCGCGGCTGCATCGTGCGTTGGCGCAGTTTATGCTCGATTTGCACACAGGTGAGCACGGCTATGAAGAAACGAATGTGCCGCTGCTCGTCAACGCCGATTCGATGCGCGGGACGGGGCAGTTGCCGAAGTTTGAGGAGGATTTGTTTAAGACGCCAACGGGTATGGCGATGTATCACGACGAGCTCAGAATTGCGGAAATGCAAAAAGCGGCATCGGCATTCGCGAATGCAAAGTTCGGTGGCAACAATTTTGAGGGAAGTGCAGATTCTTCTCAAACAGAAGATACGCACTATTTGATTGTTTTGCGTGGACTCATTGATCGCAATACTCCACATCGCTATCTCATCCCCACCAGCGAAGTCCCCCTCACCAACATCGTCCGTGACGAAATCCTCGATCACGAAACACTGCCGCTGCGCATGACCGCACATTCAATGTGCTTCCGCGCCGAGGCCGGCAGCGCGGGGCGCGATACCCGCGGCATGATCCGTCAGCATCAGTTCGAGAAAGTCGAGCTGGTCACGATCGCCAAGCCCGATGAGAGCGATGCCGAGCACGAGCGCATGACCCGCTGCGCCGAAACCGTGCTGGAAAAACTCGGTCTGCCGTATCGCAAAGTGCTGCTGTGTACCGGCGATATGGGCTTTTCGGCATGCAAGACCTACGACCTAGAAGTCTGGCTGCCCTCGCAAAATACCTATCGCGAAATTTCATCCTGCTCGAACTGCGGCGATTTCCAAGCGCGGCGCATGCAGGCGCGCTGGCGCAACCCCGCCACCGGAAAACCAGAGCTGGTGCACACGCTGAATGGCTCGGGCGTCGCAGTCGGCCGCGCGCTGATCGCGGTGATGGAGAATTATCAGAATGCCGACGGATCGATCACGATCCCGGATGTGTTGCGGCCGTACATGGGCGGCACGACTTCAATCGCGTGATGTAGAGCGGCTCTTCGAGCCGCTGCCTTTCATGGAAATCGCTCAGATGCCGCGATCGGTGAAATCGCGGCTTCGTTCTTCGGGCCTTCCGGCCCTCCCACAACGCGCATCATCGCGGCGTTGTCATCCCTCTCCCGCACGGGGAGAGGGCAGAGCGCGCGCAGCGCGCGTGGGTGAGGGTGCCTTCCGGCCCTCGCACACATCGTATCGTCAGGGGTCTCTTTCCCGTATGCGGGAGATCGCGGTCGGTTTTTCGTTTCGACCCTCGCATAGCGATCAAAACAGATCGGTGTCCGGCCACTTCGATACGCCTTCGACGATCTCCGTGAGCATCGTGTTCATCGCCTCAGTGCTGTCGTTCGAGCGGTTCGACACCGCAGCCATGCTGAAGCCATCGCTGCGACGGCGCAGTACCGAGGTGGTGCCGCTCATTTCGCCGTAATGGCCGTAGGAGTTGCCGAGCACGGATTCATGCTTCAGGAAGCGCAGAAGATCGGAGGGCGTCGCGATCCAGCCCCCATGTGCATCGAAGCGTTTGGGTTTGACGCTCGAATAGGCGCCGCCGCCGTAGTACTTCACTTCATTGTTTTTGCGATCGGCTTCCTTGTCGCCGCCAATCACCATGCCGTTGGCGCCAGCGGGCTTGAGGATCGTGTCGCGCACATAGGCTTCGTAGCCTTTCCCAGTCTTGGCTTCGATCACGCGCCCAAGCAGCGAGTAGCCGAAGTTGGAATACGACACCTCGCTGCCGGGGTCGAAACCGAGCGGATAATTCTTGAGCGTCCACTCGATCAGCCCTTTGTGATCGGTGCCGGTGTAGGCGAACATCGGGTCGCTCTTATCGCCGTCCTTGTTGATGTTGACCCAGCCGCCGCGATGCCCGATGAGATGTTCGACGGTGATATCGACGATTTTCGGATTGTTGGCGGGCGTCGCATATTGACCACCGAGCACGCTGTTGCTGCCGAACACGTTTGAATTCATGTCGAGGTTGGTGTCTTGAACGACACGCGCAACCGCGACTCGCGTGATCGGTTTGGACACGCTGGCGATGCGGAAACGATGCGCCGGGCCGACGGGCTCGCTTTTTTCGACATCGGCATTACCGTAGCCAGCGGCATAGACCAGCTTCTCGTTGCGGCTGATCGCGATCGACATCCCAGGCACATCGTTCGCTTTCATGTAGGCGCGTACTTTACTGTCGATCAGCGCCAGATCGCTGGCCTTGAACGCGGTATTTTCCCAGACGCCGTTGAATCGAACGCCGCTCGCCGAATTGAAGGCTTGAATGTATTGCGGCTCCCAACTCTGATACGTGTAGTTGTCGAAGACAGTTTGATAGAACTCGTCTGGAATGCCATGGCGCGCCGACCATTGCGGGCCGCCGGTTTTGACCCAGATGGCGGCATAGCGGTCGCCATTGCCCTGTTTGTAACCGCTCACGACTTTCAGCCGAAAGCCTTTACCGGCGTAATCCTCGAACGCATTCTGATATTCGGCCGCAGTCAGGCCGTGGCGGGCCGCAGTGGGCGGTCCGTTCTTCTCGAAGATCGCGGCGAAGCGCGGCGACCCGCCGATGCTGAGGACACTGACGTGAGAGATCGCGTAACCGTCTTTCGACATGTCGTTGAATACCGTCTGGTATTGCTCTGCGCTCAAACCGTGACGCGCTTTCGACGCAGGCCCTGCGGCTTTGTCCCAGATGCCGGCGTAGTACGGCTGATTGGCGACCGTATAGCCGTTGACGAAGCGCAGGCGATAGCCTTTGCTGGCGTAATCGTCGAATGCGGCTTGGTATTGCTGCGGGTTCAAGCCGTGACGTGCGGACCAGTCCGGGCCGGATTGTTTAGTCCACAGTGCGGCATAGCGCGCGCCGCCGCTGTCGTAACCGGAGATCGAGGCGAGGCGGAAGCCTTTCTTGCTGAAATCCTCGAATGCTTGTTGATATTGCGCACTGGTGAGCCCGTGTCGCGCCACCCAATCGGCGGCCATCGCTGGTGTCGTGAAAAATTGTGCGAGTAAGGCGATGGAAAAAGCGCATGCGGCGATGCGCGACCGATATTGGAGCGAAGACGTTGTTGAGCGGAACATAATGAAGACCTTCTGGAAGAGATGGAGAATGGATTTGAGTTGAGGAGAATGCCAAGTCGTGATGGACGTGTGCTCAGACTTGCTGACAGACGCAACTGTTCTCGGTCTGCTTGCACTCGACCGTAATGATCGGGCAGATCGTCAACAGATCGACAGGGCCGCTGCAGTTCTGGCCGTTGGCGTCGCAGCAGTGATGGCTAGATTCGGCGTGGCCGGAGGTGAAGCCGATGCTGATCGATTTCACCTGTTTCGCGATGCGCTTTTTTGCCGACGTGCTTGCGATCGTGCTTGCGATGTCGCGGCTTGCTTTCAGCGCGCACTGCGCGCGAGTTTCAGCTTTCAATGCGCTGCTACCGGTTTGTGGCGTCGCAGCGGACAGGGAACTGGTCAACAGCAGCGAGGATATCGCGATCATCGGGAAGAGCATGACGGAGAGTGCGGTGCGTTTCATTTTGAAATCCTCAGAGTGAGAGAGTTTTGAGTTCGGCCGCATTGATGTTGTATGGCATGCAGCCGAAACCGATGTCGCGGCGTTATTTGCGCCAGAACGCGCCGTAACGGGCTGAGCCGCCCACGGCATAGCCGGTCACGCCGCGCGTGAGATAACCGGCTCCGATCGAGTTCTGCCATTCGGATTGATACTGCGCGGAGGTCAGGCCGTGGCGAGCGACATAGTTCGCACCGGCTTTTGAACTCCAGATCGCTGAGAAATACGGTTGGCCGCCGTGCACATACGCGTTGAGATACATCAGATGCCGATGCTGCTTGGCGTTGTCGTCGAATGCCTGTTGATATTCGGCGGCGCTCAGTTTCGATTTCGCCTGTACGTTGCCGAGATCGGTTTTCTCGTACAACGCGGTGTAGCGCAATTGACCGCCGACGGACACCACAGAGATATTGCGCGGCATGAATCCTTGCGCGGACAGGTTTTCCAACTTGTTCTGATGGTCGTTGACGCCGATACCGTGATACGCGCTATTGGCCGGGCCCGCGCCTTTGCGGAAAATCGCCGCGTAACGGACGCCGTTGCCGTCGAGATAACTCTCGACCAAGGTCGGACGATAGCCGTCGCCCGTGTACTGGTTGAAGCGTTGCTGATACTGCGCAGCGCTCATTCCATGGAAAGCCTCCCAAACCGCGCCACTGGCCGGACGGAACACGACGTTGAAGTACACATCGTCGCCGACATTGAAGCCGTCGATCCATTCCAGGGCATACCCCGCCGCGACGGCTTGATCGAAAACGCATTGATAATCGCGCGCAGGCAAGCCATGTCGTGCGTACTCTTTGCCGCCGGGATCGATCGCGCCCTGGGTATTTCTCGCTTTATAGCTGCGGCCGCTGACGAAGCGTCCATCCTCGATTCCGCAGATTCGCGGAATGCGGTTGCGCTTGCTGCCGTCGTTATCGGAGAGAAAGCCGCCGGTCGCGGTGATGCCGTCGGTCGCTTTCGGCACGCCGACTTCGAAGTGAAGATGTTGTCCGGTGGCGCAACCGACATCGCCTTCATCGCCGAGATAGGTGCCGGCTTTGACGAACTGGTCTTTTTTCAACTTAGCTTTGCCACTGGACGAGCCTTTGCGCATATGCGTGTATTTGGTCCACTCGCCATTGGCGTGTTCGATCCAAACGAAATTGTTTTTCTGCTCGCTGATCGGCTTGCCTTTGCAATCCAGGCGATCGTCGAAGCCATCGACAACATAGCGAACGAAGCCGTCGGCAGCGGCGACGATCTTGTAGACATCGCCATTCTTACCGTTCATATCGATGCGGCCCGGCGGTTCATGATCGATATGATCGCGACCGACCTTAAGCTCTGTGCCATTGGCGTAGGGAATACGGTACACGCCTTTCGATGGATCGATTGCGGCGGCGTTAGCGCTGACCAACAGGGCAGCGACTGCGAGGCCGATGGATAGCGATGATGGAACGATAGCGCGATGACGAGGCATGTCGGAACTCCGTTTAGATAAGGGTTAGATCAGGGTTAGATCAGGGCTAGATCAGGGCTAGATCAGGGTTGGTTAGGGTGTTGTCGATGGTGGTCGCTGATCGCTCACGGCATCGGCTTATCCATGTAGTCGCAGCGCGCGTGCGAATCCCGCCACAATTTGTGGCGATACTTTCGGAGTGTTGAAAATCGACGCTGAATGCGCTTGATCCGCATCAGATAGGCCGCTTCCGATCCTTTTTGCCGTTATTGCCTGTTGCCCTCAGAAGCAAGACCAATTAAAGCCTGTTGACGATCTCTGCGGAGCATGCGGAGATCGCGAACAGGCTCTTAGAAGCGCTAAGTTCTGAGGTGTTGGCGGGATTCGACGCCGTTTCGCGACAAGGTAAGTAGGCGATGCGTTGTGTCGCCTTTGGCCTATCGCTCGTCATCACACAGAGGAATTACGCTCATGTCGTATCGTCACATTGCTACCGCAGCAACGATCGCTGTCTCCACGATGTTTTTTTGCGCCGGAATCGCCGCGCAATCCGGCACTACGCCATCTGCTTCGCACACCTTGAAGCCGCCGGAAGGCACCAACGAGCCTGTGCCAACGCGGCCCGATCCCGATGGCGGAGAAAACAAGGCTGCACTCATCGTCCCGCGTGATTTAGCGTTAATCGGCGTATTTCGATTGGGATCGGTCGATATTCCTTGGGGCAACACGGTTGTCGTGTCGACAGCGCAGGCGGCCTTCAAGGCGAACGGAAAGTGCCGATTCAATTATCGCTATCGCACGCGGAACATCGGCGGCGTCGTAACGCTGCCCACTCAAAATTGGATTCGCTTGCAGCACATGACTGGGGAGGTGCTATCGAACGTCCCGCTGCAGGGGCTGCTTCCCAATGCGACGGCGGCATCGACTGGTACGATCACGCTTACGCCGGGCACTTGGATGCTGTATGTCCAGGCGGATGCGACCACCAGCATTCCAGAATCCGACGAAGCCAATAATCTGCGACGCGTGCGTGTCACCATCAGCGGTGGCTGTGGTTGATTGCATTCGCTATCGCCATAAATGATTCGCAGGAATTTTTAACGCTCCGCTGCGATTTGCGCTAACGCTTCGGCGACTTCGACCGTCCGCGGGTCGTCGTCGCCGAAAGCGTCTTTGCGCACGCGCAATGCCTCTTTCAGCAACGGCTCCGCTTCTTCGCGTCGCCCGCGATCGATCAGCAGCGTGCCGAGCGGCAACAGCACGACAGCGAGACGCTGATGGCCCGCCGGGAGTCGTTTTCGATAGATCGCCAAGGCCTGAAGCAAAGCGGTTTCCGCCTCTTCGGATCGACCTTGCCGATGCAGCGCCATGCCGAGCCGATGCAGATGCATGCCAACCCGATCATGCTCGTCTCCGCTATGTTTGCGCTGGATCGCAAGCGCCTCACGATAGCGTCGTTCCGCCAGCGAGTAATCGCCGTTGCTTTCGGCGATCTGGCCGAGATTCGAGATGGTCATGGCGCGCCCCGGATCGTCGTCCGAATAAGCCGCAAGCGCCTGCTCGAAATACAATTTGGCTTGAGCGAGATCACCGGTTTCGAAATGCAGTTGTCCGAGGTCGTTGAGATTCAGCGCGACATGCGGATGCTTATTGCCTAAGGCTTTTTTCCGGATCCCGAGAGAGCGTTCTAGCAGGATGCGTGCGCCGCCGTAATCGCGTCGGGTCTTGAGCACGCGTGCCAATGTGATCATGCTTGCCGTCGATTCGGGATGATCCGGCCCCAGACTTTTTTCCATCGATACCAGGGCCTCGCGATACAGGGCTTCGGCAGAGTCGTACTCGCCCAGATCGTTGCGGACCTGCGCGAGGTCGCCGATGGTGTCGGCAATTTTTGGGTGGTCGTTCGGTAGCACTTGTCGATACACGCTCAAGGCTTGGCTCAGCAAAGGTTCTGCGCCTGCGTAATCGCCGCGGCGACGCAGGATCATACCGAGATTACCAAGGCTTTCGGCGACCTCGGCATGCCGTTCTCCGTACAGGCTGCGCCTGATCGTTAGCGCGTCGCGATACAGCGTTTCCGAGCCCGGATAATCGCCGCGTTCGTCCAGGAGTAATGCGATGGAGCTTAGGGTTGCGGCGACTTCGGCGCGATCGATCGGCGGCGTCGAGCGATATATCGACAACGCTTGTCGTAAGCGACGTTCCGCATCGGCGTAATCGCCTTGATCGCCGCCTACCCGGCCGAGACTGCGCAGGGCGCGGGCATAGACCAGCGGCTGCGAGTGCGCGAATGCCCGCGATGTTTTCAAGCCAGCTTCGAATAGGGTCTTGGCGCGATCATAGTCGCCGAGCTGACGATACGCTTCGCCGACGGTATCGAGCAGTTCGATCTGCACTTCGGGCTGGTCTTTGAGCTCGCGTTCGATGTCTGCCCAGCCCCGATCCAGTAAATCGCGCGCAGTCAGCGACGCGCTGCCGGATGCGTCGGGGTTCGCACCACGGAACAATTGTCGGGTTAGGGCGAGGACTTGCTGCGCTTTTGCGGCTTCTGCCTGCGCGCGATCACGCTCGCGCGCGATCGCCTGCGCTTGTAATGTGGCTGTGATCGCGTAGCCCGAGATCAGCGCGAAGATGGCGACGCCCGCGGCGACAGCCCACGCGTTGCGCTTGAGGAATTTGCCGCTGCGGTAGCGCCAAGTCTCCGGGCGCGCGCGCACCGGCCGGCCGGTGCGCCAGCGTTCGAGATCGTCGATCAGCGCATTCGCCGATGGGTAACGGCGTTCCGGTGCCTTGCGCAGCGCTCTGAGCACGATGTTGTCGAGGTCGCCGCGGAGTTTTCGTCGCAGCGCGCTCGGCGTTGTGTCGCGCGCCGCGCAGCGCTCGCGGTCGTCGTCGCCGATGTGCTCGCTCGGTCGGATCGGTTCGCTGTTGCAGATCGCGTCTTCGAGTGCGCGCTGCGAGGCGTCGCTGGCGTGCTGCGCGCGATGTCCAGTCAACAATTCGTAGAGCAGCAGGCCGAGTTGGTACAGGTCGGTCGCGGTGGAGGTCGGTTGCCCCAGTACCTGTTCCGGCGTTGCGTAGTCGGGCGTGAAGGCGCGCAGTGCGGTGCGGGTGTGCTGCAGTTCCTCGCCGGACGCTTCCGATAGCGCTTTGGCGATGCCGAAATCCAGCAGTTTCGGGCGGCCATCGTCGCCGACGAGAATATTGCTGGGCTTGAGATCGCGATGTGCGACGAGATTGCGATGCGCGTAGGCAACGGCTTCGGCGATCTCCACGAACAGCGCGATGCGCGCGTCGATGTCGAGCGCGCGCCGATCGCAGGCGCGATCCAGCGCTTCGCCTTCGACATATTCCATCACCAAATACGGGCGGCCATCGAGGCTACGACCGCCATCGAGCAGGTGCGCGATGCCCGGATGCGTCAACGACGCCAGGATCTGCCGCTCGCGTGCGAAGCGTTCGAGGAATTCTTCCAACTCCGCGCCGGGACGTAGTAGTTTCAGCGCGCCCCTCTGATGGAAACCGGCGTCGTTACGCTCGACCAGATAGACCGTGCCCATACCGCCGTGGCCGATCCGGCGCATCGGTTGCCACACGCCGATTCGCTCGGGCAAGGTCTCGTCGATAGTCTCGGTGGGCGGTGCAGCATCGAACAGCGACCGCCAGCGTGCGTTGCCGGCGCGGCCCGGCTGCAGATGGTCGGAGTCGTCGCTCGCGAAGCGCAGCAGTGCGCGAAGTTCATGCGCGATCGCGGTATTGTCGCTTTCGATCGCGGCGACGAAGGCCTCGCGCGCATCGCCATGCAGTTCGAGCGCCTGTTCCAGCAATGCGTCCAGTCGGACGCGCGGATCGTGAGCATCTGCGCCGGTGTCGGCGGGTTCGGTCATGGCCCGTCCATCGCCTTCAGCAGCCACGCCCGCGCCCGCATCCAATCGCGCTGCACCGTGCGCAACGACGATTGCATGGCTTCGGCGGTCTCTTCCTCGGTCATGCCAGCGAAGTAGCGGCATTCCACCAATTGCGCTAAGCGCGGATTGAACGCCGCGAGTTTGCATAGAGCATCGTCGATCGCTAGCAGGCGTTCCGGCTCATCCGCATCTGCCGCCATCTCCGCATCGAGCGTCACTTCGACTGCGCCGCCGCCGCGTTTGGCCGCGAGCCGTCTGCGCGCGTCATCGACCATGATCCGGCGCATCGCCCGCGCGCAAATCGCAAAGAAATGCCCACGATTCTGCCAATCGACGCCGTCCTCATCGACCAACTGCAGATATGCTTCTTGCACCAAACTGGTGGTATCGAGCAACGGCCCGCGCGCGCCGTCGCGCGCAAGCTGGCGGCGGGCGATACCGCGCAATTGGTCGTAGACAAGCGGCACCATGCGATCGAAAGCATCGCGATCACCGGCGCGATGGCGCTGCAGTAATCGGGTGATATCACTGGCGGGATCACTGGACATGCAGGGCAATACTCCGGGGTGGTCGAGTGTCCATCGATTGGGCGTGGTGGCATTGTCCACCGTCAGAACCGTCAGAACCGTCAAAAGCGGCCATGGTCGGCCAGATTAGGACCTTCTCGTCGCGCTGCCTACATTGCATGGGCGCGATAAACTTGGTTCAATGCGTCCCAGCGTTCTGTATATGGAAAAGTGGCCATGAACGATCTGAATGATCTGTACTACTTCGCGATGGTGGTCGAGCACTCGGGTTTTGCCGCTGCCGAGCGTGCGTTGGGCATCCCCAAGTCGCGCCTTAGCCGCCGCATTAGTCAGCTCGAAACCGATATGGGCGCGCGGCTGTTGCAGCGTTCCACGCGACGCTTCGCAGTCACCGATGTCGGTCAAAGCGTCTACCGCCACGCGCAGTCGATGCTGGCCGAAGCGAGCGCCGCCCGCGAAGTGGTCGATCGCCTCAGCGCCGAGCCGCGCGGTTTAGTTCGCGCCAGTGTGCCGGTCAGCATCGCCCAAGAGTCGATGCCGCGGCTGTTGCCGGATTTCCTGGCGAAATACCCGAAAGTGCGCGTGCAATTGCACGTCAGTAATCGCCGCGTCGATGTGATCAACGAAGGCTTTGATGTCGCGATCCGCGTGCGCGCTAAGCTCGACGACGACGGCAGTTTGGTGATGCGCAGCTTCGGCCAGATTCAGGAGTTGTTGGTGGCCAGCCCGAAATATCTCGACCGCGCGGGCCGTCCACGCGACCCCGATGAACTCGCGCATCACACCACCCTGAGCATGAGCGAAGACGACGCCCGCCAGCGCTGGGATCTGCACGACGCCAACAAAGAAGTGCGCCGGGTCGAACTCAAGCCGCGCGTCTCCGGCTTCGACTTCCCGATGCTGATGGCGATGGCGAAGCAGGGCATGGGTATCACCCTGCTGCCCGAGACCATTTGCGCCGAAGCCGTCCGCAACGGCGAACTCGAAGTGGTGCTGCCCGCCTGGCGCCTGCCGATGGGGATCTGCCACGCCGTGTTCGCCTCCCGTCGCGGCCTGCTGCCGGCGGTGCGGATGTTCATCGACCACCTCGCCGAAGCCATGCCGCCGCTGCTTGAGGCCTCCCGCCTCAACTGCCTGCATTGCCCGGGTGGGATGGCGCCGGAGAAACAGGTTAAAATCGCCCAGCCGGCGTGAAGTCGGTTGGATCGAGGACAGTGGCTTACGGTGCAGATGACCCTCAGTTGTCATCCCGAGCCGAAGGCGACGGACCTGCTGTTACGCTCAGAATACAAGCGAAAACAAGTGCCTCACCCGATAATGCTGGGATTGGGGGTAACAGAAGTTTCTTGCGTTCAGTTCAGAAATATGGAAGCGTGGCCGAGTGGTTTAAGGCAGCAGTCTTGACCGCGAAGGCAGGATGCCGGAGCGGAACATCGACCGCAGGTCGATGGCCCGAAGGGCGAGGGACAGGATGTCCCGAGTCAAACTGCCGTGTCGCGCGTGAGCGCGTTGCTACAGGGACAATAAATTAAATGGAAGCGTGGCCGAGTGGTTTAAGGCAGCAGTCTTGACCGCGAAGGCAGGATGCCGGAGCGGAACATCGACCGCAGGTCGATGGCCCGAAGGGCGAGGGACAGGATGTCCCGAGTCAAACTGCC
>JANMGT010000016.1:0-7371 GCA_031374725.1 Lysobacteraceae bacterium
CGCAGTTTTTCCGGCACCAAAATTTTCACCGCTTGGTCGCGGAAGAAACCGTCGGGTTTGCCGAGTTGGCGGATCGAGCGATCGACGCCTTGGGCGAGGGCTTCTTTGATGCCACCGGAGGCGTCGCGTTCGTTCAGGCTGCCGCTGTTGGTGCTTGGCTTCAGCAATTGCTCGCGCAGGCTGTCTTTGAGCGATTGGCTGCCGGCATCGCCGATGGCGAGCAGGGGGAGTGCGGCGATAAGAGCGAGGACGAGGTGATGACGACGCATAGCACAGCTCCCGGGGCGATATGGCGAGAGCATACGCCGCTGGCGGTCGCGAATGCACGTAGACCGATGCCGGGATCGCACCTGTGGAAGGTCCGGCAGGGCCGACAGTTAAGGCCGGATTCTCGAATCTAAGTCAAAATCGAATCGGCGGGAGTGGATCGTCATTTTGTCATTCCGGCGGCTTTCAACAGCCGAAGACTGGTCAAGCCGGAAGCCAGTTTTTTCCTGAGTATTTTCGAAGCTGGATCCCGGCATTCGCCGGGATGACGGCCGGAAATGTATCGGTTCCAGTTCTGAGATAAGTTCTAGCTGATCCAGCAATCGCAATGGCGGAGCCCAATCGGCCCTGCCGGGCCTCCCACAGGTGGGTGTGTCACAACTCGCGCCCTGCGCGATCACTGCATCTCGAACGTCGCTTTCGCGCGCAGTTTGCGCTGGAGAAAACGGCCGCTGTTGACCAGGGCTTCGGCATCGCCAGCGAAGGCTTCTTGCGCGATCTGTTTCAAGCTCTCGTCGAGCATTTGCAATTGATCGACGATGATCTGCGCCGCGGTTTTGTTGTCCTTGAGCTGTTGCGTGTTGGCGAATGCTTTCGGAAGTTTGAGATAGCTCATCAACATCTCGGGCAAGTAGCGGCGCAGCGTTTCCTCCACAGTGAACGCGGATTCGACCGACAGCGCTCCGGATTGCTCTAGCTCGCGCAAGCGCGGCAGCATGTCCGTCAGCGTCGTTTGAATGCTGTGCAGAGAAGCCAGCGCCGGTTCCGGCAACGCCTTGGACGCGTCCTTGATCAGACGTTCCAATTGTTGCGCGAGGGTCTCGACCGAGACCTCGACACTCGGCGCCTCTACTTCAACGACCTGTTTGCGCGGCCATGCGAGCACGCCCGCGGCATACAGGCCCGCCACGATGAACGGCCAGCCGGTGCCGATCACGCCCGTGAACAGCAAGACCAGCCCGACGAAGGCAAGACAGCAGCCGGCAATATTCCGTGGGCTGTACAGAAAGCTGGATAAGCGATTCATCGGCGGTGCCGCTGCCGTATCGTCGGCGATGGCGCGCAGCATCGCTGCGCAGGCGGCATCGCCACTGTCTGCGATGCGCGCGCTGCCCGCTCGCGTGGGTCGAACATGAGATCGATCATTGGTAGCCGCGGATGTCCTTGAACACTTTCGCCAACGATCCAGCCTTGGCATCGAACGCCTTGCCGCCGGTTGCGTCCGCAAGCGCTTTCATTTCATCGGCATCGGCATTGCCGAATACGATCGGGAAGACGCGGATCGACTTCACCGCTTCGTTCTGCGATTCGCGCCAGCGCAGCAGTTCGTTCAAATCCAGGCCGCGCCTGTTTTCGCCATCGGTCATCAGCACGACGGTGTAGTAGCGCGGCGACTGTTCCGCGCGTTTCTCCGCCGCCAATTCGATCAACGCGCGCTGCACGCTGTCGTAGATCGCGGTATCGCCATCGGGTTGCATGCGATCGACCGAGGCCTTGATCGCTTCCAGCGTCGCGCTGTTCTCGGTGGATGTCGTGCCCATATCGAACAACTGCGTCGGCATCGGCGCGCCGTTGAAGGGAATCACGCCGATGCGCTCGCGATTCTGGAAACGCGCGTAGCGGCTGCTGAGCGAGCTTGGATTGCTGCCGGCCAGTGTATTCATCGCGGATTTGAGTTGACCGATGCGGCCTTCGTCGTCCATCGAACCGGAAAGATCCAACACGTAGCGCGATGTCGATGGCACGCGCACATCGGCGAGGAACGCATCGAGCAAGCCATTGATGACCTGCGGTTGGCCGGGAAACGGCAGTTCGATCAAGGTGCGTTTCGGGATGCTGGCTGCGGCCTGCGATTCGGCATTCACCGGGCGTCGCAGTGTCGCTGCCGACAGCGTGGTCTGAAACGCGGTTGAGCGCAGATATTCGACAAGCCGGTCGTATTCAGTGCGCTTGGCGCTGTTCAACAGCATCAGCGGATAGTCGGCGGTGATGATGCCTTCCTTGGGATACACCGGCACCAGCGGCTCGCTGAGCTTACCGCTCGCATTCAACGAGAGAATCACCGACTCGTAATTGATGATGCCATCGACTTTCGACTGGTCGGCCGCATAGGCATCGGCCAGCCAACCCGACGAGCCCGCCGTCATCCGTTGCCCTTGGAAAAACGCCTTCAGCGCCGGGTTCGACACATCCGCTTCGGTCAGCGCATCGGGATTGGACGCGAGCGCTGCGGCGATACCGATCAGCGCAGTGAAGCCGGTATTGCTGGAGGTGGGATTGGTCATGCCGAAGGTGAACTTGCCGCTGCTTGCGGCATCGGCGATGTCTTTCCAGGTCGGGTCGTTTTGATCCCATCCCAGCGCTGTCGCCTTCGACTGCTTCACGCCGATGATCACCGGCGAGAGCATGATTTTTTCCTGCGCGGCGATCCGGGCCTTGAGTTCCGGGTTCATCGCGAGATATTTGCCGTGGCTCACCCACACCGCATCGAATTGTTCGCCGGCGTTGAGCTGATCGATCGCATCGAGCGTGCCCGCGTAGCTGAAGCGAACATCGATACCGGTCGCTTTGCGGATCTGTTCGCCGAGCTGCGCATCGACATCCTTCAACTCGGAGCCGGCCAGAATGGTGAAGGCATTGGCTGGCAGCGCCGAGCCGTCGTTACCTGCAGAGGAATCGGAGCCTGACGAGCAAGCCGCGAGGACAGCGAATGTCGCCACAACGGCAGCGACTTGCAACATCTTCAAAAAGCGTGTCATGGCATTGTGATCCGTAAGGTGGATGGAGCCTGTCTTAACATCACTGTCAACTGTCATCTTCAACTGTCATCCCGAGCGCAGCGAGGGACCTGCTTGTGATGCAGTCCAAGATAAGCAGATCCCTCCCCCCGCCTTCGCGAGGGCTGAAGGCAATACGCGCGGGATGACAGAGCGAAGCGTAGCGATGATCGCATCCGCGCGCAGGGCATCGGTTTATTTCCCAAGCGTGGATTCGATCCGCAGGATCATGCGTTCCAGCAGATCGTAGGTCGGCGGATCGACCACATCGACCAGCGTTTGCGGCATCTCGATCTTGCGGGTTTTGGCTTCGGCGAACAGCGCGGTGTTGTTGCTGCCGCGAAACCCGTAGCGGCTGGCGATCTTCTGCACTTCTGGGTTGCGCTCGAACACATCCGCGAAACGCGCGCCCTTGTCGGTCAGCGCGACGATGGTGTGTTTGGTCAACACCGTCGGCTGCGGATACAGCAGCACCATGTCCGGATCGATGCTGGGCTGCCGGAAGGCGTACTGCAGGAACTGCTGCTCGTAAACCATCACCAGCGGGCTCTTGCCCAACTTCATCGTCACGTAATCCTCGAACGGGCCGGTCGAGCTGGATTCCTGATAGCCCTGCTTCGAGAACAGACCGAGTAGACGGTCAACGACTTGGTCGGCAGACGCATCGCTATCGACGACGTTATCGCCGTTCGCGATGTAACTGATTAGAGCGAGATACATCGCCGCCGAATTGCTGGTGCGCACGTCGGTGGTGCCGATCAGCACCGATTTGCTGACGGCATAGTTCGGATTGGGCTGCAGATCTTTCCAGCGCGTGCCCTGTTCCATCATTTCGACGAGCTTGTGCATGTCGGCGATGTAATAGGCGCCGCCCTGCTTGCGCACGATGCCGTTGGCTTCCAGCGGCGCCAGTAGTTGCCGCCAACTGGCGACCGCCATCGGCGTGTAGAAACTGTTGCTCACCCGGCGCGAACCGGTGGCGGTGGCGATCTTCTTCGCAGCAGCGACGCCGGCCGGGTAGGCCACATCGAAACTTTTCAGATCCGGGCGGGTTGCGATCTCGCGCGAACCGGCTTTTTGCACGTCCAGCACGATGCCCTCGGCATCCAGCGCCTTGGCTAGGTCGGGGTCGCGCAGAAAATCCAGCTTCTCCGAGCCGGTGAGGATGCGAATGGTGGTCTTGCCGCTCGCCGTAGCGTCACCCGTGGCCGCTGCGCTGGCCGCGTCCTGCCCTGCATTGGCGCTGGCCTGCTTGTCGCGGGCCGAGAACACGATGCCGAACACCACGCCCACCAGCAGCAGTAGCGCCAGCGCCGGACCTAGGAATTTCTTCATCAATGGTTCCCCTGCAATAGAAAGCTCAATCGTGTCCCCTCGGTGTCCGCCGGCTGGCCATGCGGTCATCGGGCATGCCGTCGTCGTCCAGGCCCCGGATCGGAATGCCTTTGCCGCGACAATACTCGATCGCCAGCCGTTCGATCAGATTGGACATGCTGCGGTTTTCCATCCCGGCGGCGAGCTCCAGGGCGTCGCGAACCCCGGGCTGGGTGCGGAATGTGGTGGTGACGGTGCGGTTGAACAGGCTCTTAGGCATCGGCGGGAAGAATACATTCGATAGCGGTCTGTGCAGCATTCAACGGCAGATGTATTCCAGTCGTATGACAGTGTGGCCGCCACGGGCGAACGGGTCGATACCTCCGACCTGCGGAATGTTGCGTCAGCCGACAACTCCACTAGCAGGTTGCTGAAACACCGCCATCCAGAAGGTCTCAGTTCGCACGTCCGGCACATGTTCTGCGGGCGATAGGGTCGGGCACCGGCCTGCATCCTGGCTTCGACAAGCCCGCACATGTCAGCGAACAGCGCATCCGTAACCGGAGGCCGATGACGGCGCTTGCGGCAGGCTCCTTGCGGCAGGCTCCTTGCTGCAGGCTCTGATAGTGGCAGAGTATTAGTGGCAGAGTGTTGGTGGCAGACTATCGCGGCCGGCCACCCGGGGGGAGTGACTGGCGCAACACGTGCTCAAGACGTTCCGTTGTTCGTTTTGCCCTTCCCGTGTAACGAAGCATCGGAGAATGCGGCATGCAGTACCGTTGGGGCGACTTCAGTCTGGATCGCGCAGGGGCGCTTCTGACCCGGCAAGGCGATCAGGTCGATGTCTCGCGAAAAGTCCTTGATTGCATCAGCCATCTCATCGAACATCGCGACCGGGTGGTGGGTTACGACGAACTCAGTCGTAGAGTGTGGGGGCACGACAATGTCACCCATCATCAGCTGTCCCAGGTGATCCTCGCGGCGCGGCGCGTGCTCGGCGACGATGGCCAGGCGCAGCGACTGATCCGCACCATGCCCGGGCTGGGTTACCGCTGGGTGGGGCTGCTGTGCGAAATCGCGGACACGGGTGCAACGCCCCAGGAACAGGCGCCCGACAGGCCTGCGCCAACGCAAGTCGACGCAGCTGAGCCGCTGCCGGAAGCCTCGCCGCCTCTGCAGGCGCAAGCGGCCGCTCCGATCTCCCCGCCGCAGGTGACAGACACCGCGTGGCTTCGCAGTGACACGCTGCGTGCAGTGGCTGCGTTGGCGCTGACCTTGGTCGCTGTGGCAGCCATCGGCTGGCAGCTGCGCAAGGCCGAACCGACTGCAGCCACGGCGCAGCCGGCAGCCGCCATAGCCGCAGAGCCCTTGGCCCGCCTTGAGGAAGCGTTCTGGCGCGGGAAGTATGAAGAAGTACGCGAGGGCCTGGCGACGTTGCCGCCTGCTGTGGCGGACTCCCCGGCGGCCCGGCTTCTGGACATCCGGCTGGATATCGATCGCGGGCGTTTTAATCGCGCTGCACAGAAACTGGCGCTGCAACAGGCAAGCGCCAGAGCTGCGGATGATCCTGTCTGGCAGGCAAGTCTGTTGGCGACACAGTCTTTCTTGAATGGTTCGGCCGGAAGGCCCGGGGCGGAAGTCCTGGGGCCAGCGCAGTCGGCGGTGAAGCTATTGGAGTCCACCGGTCACGCCGCTTCGCCAGAGGCGATGGGGGGAGCACTGTCCGCACGCGGCTATGGCCTGATGAAAACCGGTCGGCTCGAATCCGCCGCACACGATCTCGTCCGCGCGCGGACTCTGCTATTGAAGGCTGGCGATACGCATGGGGCCTTAGATGCTGCGGACACCCTGGCACGTGTGCAAATGCGCATGGGTCGCTTGACGGATGCCCTGGCGTTGATGATGGAGATCGCAGATGACTGCCGGCAGTCCAAAAAACCTGTGCAGGAAATTTACGCGCGCAACGCCGCAACCAAGATTCAAGTCGAACTGCTGCGCTGGGACGAGGCCTTGGCCAGCAGCGATCGCAGCATGGCGCTGTTGCGAGAGGTACCGGACTCCGAGCGTCGGACCCGGGTCGTGCAACTGCGCGCGCTGGTATTGACGGGCATAGGCCGTTTGCGTGAAGCCGGCTCGCTGATCGAAGAAGGGCAGGCCATGCGCGACGACCGTTACTCCATGATCGTCCCCGCCGCCTTTCATCTCGCATCCGGGCATGCGGAACGGGCACTCGCCGCAGCGGCGGAAGCGGCGGCATTCTCCCGATACGACACGAACGACACGTTGAATCTGGAGAGCAAAGAGGGTGCGCTGCTGCTGTGGATGATCGCCGCACAGGATCTGGCGGCCAATGGCAAAGCCATGCCAATCCCCTCAACTGCTCAACTGGACGCGCTGCTGCAGCCCGAATCGGACATCGGCCATATCGCTCTCGGGCGATGGCTGTGGGCCCAAGGCAGATCGCAGGACGCAGAGACCCAGTTCCGCCTGGCGTTGGCGCAATCGCGGCAGAGAGGCCATCTGCTCACGATGCTGCGGTGCAGCGAGGCATTGATTGAATTGCTGCTGCAGCGCGGCGACCGGGCGGCCGCCGAACAGGTGCTGGCCAAACTGCGCGCGCATGATCCCGAACGGTTGGATCGGGACTATCGTGCGAACCTGCTGGGTTTGCGCGTGGCGCTGGCGCGGGGCCAGCGTCCGGCCATCGAAGCGGCCTACCGCAGAACGGCGGCCCTCGCTGGCGAACGGACCTTGCCGGCGCAGGTGTTGGTTGCGTATCGGGCGAGCAGGCCGTCGCTGGCAGATCGCAAGCATCGAGAACACACAGCCAGCCGGTTCTGAATGTCTAAGAGCCTGTTCAAAATCTCCGAACACCGCAATCGTTTTGGCGTTGTAGGAGGGCCTTTAGGCCCGATCCGACGGCATCTAAGCCGGTGTTCACCATGGTCGGGGCTGAGGCCCCTCCTACAAAGCAAACACCATTCGACCAAGGCGATGCATTCGGAGATTCTAA
>JANMGT010000040.1:0-43529 GCA_031374725.1 Lysobacteraceae bacterium
TCACTTGCGTGCATGACGTGGTCCTCAGGCGTCGACACCCCGAGGATGAAACTGCGTCATGCACGCGCTTTTTTATGGACCGTAAATGTTATCTGTTTGATTTTCAAGCACATAATGTGGGGATACCTCAGGCCAGGGCGCACCCTATTGAACACAGTGCCGAGTTGAACACATCGCCGCGCGCTTAGCCGCTGCGGACGAAATACAGCGCGATCAGTCCGGCGACCATGACACCTGCGCCGAAACGGCGCAGGCTGGCATTGGACATTTTCTGCAATTCTTCAGCGGTGCGTTTCCACACGCTCGGGAACGCGAACAGCACCACGCCCTCAAGCACCGCGACGAGGGCCAACGCGGCCCACAGGTCGTTCATCGCGGGCGGATCAGCGATCGCTGCGCATGTACTGCAGGAACGGGTCGCTCTTATCGAGCACGATCACCGCGTCGCCGTCTTTGAACGAAGCCCGATACGCTTCGAGACTGCGCTGGAACGCGAAGAAGCCGGGATCGGCATTGGCCGCATTGCCGTACAGGCGTGCGGATTCAGCATCGCCTTCGCCGCGCAATTTCTGCGCATCGCGTTCGGCTTCGGCCAAGATCACCGTGCTTTCGCGGTCGGCCTGGGCGCGGATCTCGTTGGCTTGCTCTTCGCCTTCGGCGCGGAGCTTGCTCGCCACCTGTTGACGCTGCGCGCGCATGCGGTTGTAAACGTCGTCGATGACGCGGCTGTCGGTCGGCAGGTCGATCTGTTTGATGCGCAGATCGACAATGCGAATACCCAGCGTGGCCGCGCCTTTATTGATCGTCTTCAACTGCGCGCCGATGATCTTGTCGCGTTCGCCAGCGACCACCTGCGACAGGGTGCGGGTGTTGATCTCGTTGCGCAGCGAATCTTTGATGATCGGGGCGAGTCGTTCGATCGCATCGGATTCGTTGCCGCCGGTGGCGCGATAGAACGCGCGGCTGTCTTGAATCTTGCCGACGGCGAAGAAATCGACGCTGACGTCCTTGCGTTCAGAGGTGAGGTAACGCTCGGGCTCGGCCGGCAGCACTAGCAAACGCTGGTCGAAGATGCGTGCGTTTTCGATCAGCGGCACTTTGAAATGCAGGCCGGGGCCAAGATCACTGCGTACGACCTTGCCGAGGTTGAGCACGATGGCGGTATGGCCTTCGCGAACGATGAAGACCGAGCCGAACATCAGCAAGAGTGCGGCGACCGCGATCGGCGCCCAGAATGAAACTTTCATCGTTGTTTACTCCCTTCGCGGTCGATATTTCGCGGCGGACGAATCGTCGATTCGGGGGTGGCGGTGACGGTCGGCGCGAGCAATTCCGGCGGCAACGCGGCCGGGGCGGACGTTTGCTGCGCGCCGCTGCCGCGCGTCGGCGACATCGGCAAATACAGCAGTTGTCGGCTGTCGCCGCCGACCACCTTGCGGTTGTTGGCGAGCACTTCTTGCACGGTTTCCAGCCATAACCGCTTGCGGGTCACGTCGGGCGCATTTCGGTATTGATCGACCAACAGCGTGAAGCGCTGTGCGTCACCGGTGGCGCGCGCGATCGACGCGATCTTGTAGCCTTCAGAGACGGTGCGGGTGCGCGAGGCTTCACCGCGGGCTTCAGGCACGATCTTTGCGGCGTAGGCGCGGGCTTCGCTGATTTTGCGGTCTTTGTCCTGCTGCGCCGAGTTCACATCGTCGAACGCAGGCTTCACTTCTTCCGGCGGTCGCGCGTTGGGTAGATTGAGCTCCGTCACCACCAAACCGGTCTGATACATCTGCAGCGAGCGCTGCAGCGTTTCGCGCGCGGCGACCGCGAGCGCATCGCGCGCACCGAGCACCGTGTCCAGGTCGGAGCGGCCGACCTGTTCGCGCACCGAGCTGAGCATCGCTTCGATCATCACGTCGTCGGCGTTGCGGGTGCCGAACAGCGCGAGCTTGGGGTCGCTGATGCGGTACTGCACGTTGACCTCGACCTGGACGATGTTCTCGTCGCGGGTCAGGACCGGCACGGTTTCGCTATAGGTTTTGATTTGAGTGGCTTCGACCTTCGTCACGCTTTCGATCGGCCAGGGCAGTTTCATGCTCGGGCCGGGTTCGATCACACGATCGAACTTGCCGAACCGCAGCACCACGCCTCGCTGCTGTTCGGCAATCAGCACGAAGCAGTTGAAGATGATGAAGATGCCGATCGCGAGCGCGATCCAGCGCAGCGGATTACCGCTACCGCCGTCGAACAGGCCGCGAAGGCGTTCGAGCAGGCCGTCGAAGCCGTTGCCGCCGCCCGCACCGTTGCGGGGTTTCCAGGGGCTGCGTTTGCCGCCGCCGGACGAGTCCTGATTATTGTTGCCGGGGGTGTTCCAGGCCATGCCTGCTCCGAATGCGCACTGCTGTGATGAATCGTATGGTGATGAATCGTATGGTGCTGAAATGTATGGTGCTGAGCCGCTCCGCAGGTGTGCGGGCGAGGGACGCATATTACAAGGTGAACGGACGTCCGCCCGCGGGCCATCGGCCGTGCAGGTTCACGCGACGCTCAGTACCGAGCGCGACAAGGTCGGCTCAACCGAAATGATCCTCCGTCGATGCCGGCAACAATGGCTCCAGCGCATCCCCGCCCGGCCCAGCAGCAAGTTTTTCGGCATCGCTAAGGGCTAGATCGAGGTCCAGCACCCAGCCACCCGGATTGCCCGGATCATCGTCGTAGCGTTCGGCACGCACGCCTTCCAACTCGAAGAGTTTGGCGCGCAGCCCGCCCGCCCGCGGCGGAAGATGCACCGTGCCGACCACCCGACGCAGCCCGAGGCGCGATACCAGGGCCGTGCGCAGGAGATCAAGCCCCTCGCCCGAGCGCGCCGAAAGCCAGACCCGCTCGCGCACGACTTCATCGAGCCCATGGTCCTCGGCGGGGCTGCCGTCTTCGGTGGCGCGCACGGCTGGGTCGTGCCGCGGCACGCCGCCCTCGATGCGATCGATTTTGTTGTAAACCAACACTTGTGGAATCTCGCCCGCGCCGACCTCGGCCAGCACCGCGTCGACCTGGCGGATGCGGTCTTCGCGCAGCGGGTCGGCGCCGTCGATCACATGCAGCAGCAGGTCGGCCTCGCGCGCTTCCGACAGGGTCGAACGAAACGCCGCGACCAGATCGTGCGGCAGGTCGCGAACGAAGCCGACGGTGTCGGCCAGCATCGCCGCGCCGCCGGGCAAAGCGATGCGGCGTACGGTGGGATCGAGGGTCGCGAACAGACGGTCGTCGGCATACGCATCGGCGCCGGTCATCGCGTTGAACAGCGTCGATTTACCGGCATTGGTGTAGCCAACCAGCGCCACGCGCGGCAGCTCGCTGCGCACACGGGCACGCCGCATCTGCGTGTGCTGAACTTCGACTTTTTCTAGGCGTTTTTGCAATTGCTCGACGCGCTTTTGCAGCAGGCGACGGTCGGTTTCGAGCTGGGTCTCGCCGGGGCCGCGCAGACCGATCGCACCGCCGCGCTGGCGCTCCAAGTGCGACCAGCCGCGCACCAGGCGGGTGGCCATGTGCCGCAATTGCGCCAGTTCAACCTGCAGCTTGCCTTCATGGCTGCGCGCGCGCTGGGCGAAGATGTCGAGAATCAAACCGGTGCGATCGACCACGCGCCGACCGAAGGCTTTTTCGAGATTGCGTTCCTGCACCGGGCTGAGCCGATGGTTCACCAGCACGAGGTCCGCGCCGGTCGCATCGGCGGCGGCTTTCGCCTCTTCCAGCTTGCCGCTGCCGATCAGAATGGCGGCGTTGGGCTTATCGATGCGCGCATGCAGTAAGGCCGCCACCGTGGCGCCAGCGGAACGCGCCAAATCGGCGAATTCTTCCAGCACATCGGGTTCAGGCGGGCCGCCCGAATGCGGTTGGATCAACAGCGCAATTTCGCCCTTGCGCGAGCGTTCGAATAATTCCACGTGTGAGTGCTCTGTTCGCCAACGACGACGACCGCGCCGGGCAGTGCCCGCACGGTCGCGTCGCGATGGCTGCGTGCGATCAGCCCGGGCCGGGTGCCGGCCTCGGCATCATGCCGGGCTCGTCGTCGTCATCATCATGCTCGTCGTCGTCATGATCGGCATGATCGGTTGAGGACTGCACGTAACCGCCGCCCGGCCCGACGCGAACGTTACGCGCCGGCACCACGGTGGAGATCGCGTGCTTGTAGACCATCTGACTGACGGTGTTGCGCAACAGTACGACGAACTGGTCGAAAGATTCGATCGTGCCTTGCAGTTTGATACCGTTGACGAGGTAGATCGAAACCGGAACGCGCTCACGGCGCAGGGCGTTGAGGAACGGATCTTGCAACGACTGCCCTTTGGACATGGTGTTCCCCACTTTGGGTCTTGTTATTGGCTGGAACATGGGTTCTTCAATGGAACTCTTCGTTGGTGGTGTGCTGGGACGCCGTGCCGATGCGTACATGCGGACCGGAACGGCATCGGATGGGATGCGCGACATCCGTATTCGTGCGCAGTGCGTGTGCTGTGGCACAGCGCCTACGATACGACCGAGGCGGCATCGGGTCAGTCTCCCCGACCGACCCGGTCCGATGGTTACACAACTGGGCCGGAACCGGAAGCCGTGCGACCGCAGGGGCGGCCAGCCCGCGTTGCGGGGCCGAGAAGCGGCCTGTTCATGATCGATGTCGGGCCGATCTGCGCATGCCGAGATCTGCATGCGCCTGTGGCCAATGCTACGCATGCCTAGGCTCGCGCTCGTTAAGAACTACTCTTTGGCCAGAAACTGCGCGACGGCACGCTGCAGCGCCGCCGCATCGCGCGCTGGGTCGAACCAAGGCAAGGCGAGATCGCCGCGTAGCCAGGTAAGTTGGCGTTTGGCCAATTGGCGGGTGGCGAAAATCGCGCGATCGCGGAATTCGGCGGCGGTGGTGAGGCCGTCGAGATAGTCCCACGCCTGTCGATAGCCCACCGCACGCAACGCTGGCAACACGGGCGCAGGGTTCGTTCTTGGCTCAACAGGCGCCGAAGCGTCGCGCGTCGCGGGATGCTGCAGTTCGGGCCGCGCGCGCAGCGCGCGAACTTCGTCGAGAAATCCTGCATCCAGCATCGCGTCGAAGCGACGTTCGATGCGCGCATGCAGCACGCTGCGCTCCTGCGGCGCGATCGCGAGCTTGAGTGTGCGACATGGGAAGCGCAACGTCGCCGCCGCCGCCTCGCGCTGCCACTCGCTGATCGCGCGCCCACTCAGCCGATACACCTCCAGCGCGCGCTGAATCCGCTGCGCATCTGTCGCGTGAATACGCGCTGCGGCGATGGCATCTATGGTCGCCAGTTCGGCGTGCATCGCTGCCCAGCCGCGCGCAGCGGCCTCCACGTCGATTTGCGCGCGCGTTTCGGCATCGGCCTCGGGCATCGGCGACAAGCCCTGCAGCAGCGCGCGGAAATACAGGCCGGTGCCGCCGGCCAGAATCGGCAGACGGCCGCGCGCGACGATGTCCGCGACCGCGATCCGAGCGTCTGCGGCGAATTCGGCGGCGGAATACGGCTGCCAGGGCTCGCGCACATCGATCAGGTGATGCGGCACTGCGGCGCGCTCTTCCGTGCTGGGTTTCGCCGCGCCGATGTCTAGCCTGCGGTACACCAGCGCCGAATCGACGCTGACGATCTCGCCGCCGAAGCGCTGCGCCCAATCGAGCGCGAGCGCGGTCTTGCCCGACGCGGTCGGACCCATGATCGCAATCGCGAGCGGGCGGGTGTCGGTGGTCATGGCGGCGCTCGCCCCTCACCCCTCACCCCTCACCCGGCCTTCGGCCACCCTCTCCCCGCCATGCGGGGAGAGGGAAGAGCGAGCATCGCGAGCGAGGGTGAGGGGTGCTCGTCTCCCCGCCATGCGGGGAGAGGGAAGAGCCAGCGCAGCGAGCGAGGGTGAGGGGCGCTCGTCTCCCCGCCATGCGGGGAGAGGGAAGAGCGCGAGCATCGCGAGCGAGGGTGAGGAGCTCTCTGCTCCGCGCCATGCGCGGAGCGGGAAGAGCGAGCATCGCGCTAGGGTGAGGAGCACACATCGACAGCATCGCCCGAATCCGTCGATCAATACCCATGCACCTTCAGCGTCTGCATCACGCCCTTGTGCGTGAACTGCACCGCATCCGACGGCGGCTTGCCGAGTTTGCTGACGATGATGATCGCAATACTCGCGACGATAACGCCGGGCACCATCGAGTACAGCGCCAACGCTGGCGCAATCGCGTCTAACCATGCGGGCAACACCTCACCAGCCTTGGCTGCGTGTTTGGCGACGCCCGCCGACCACTCCCAGCCGATCACCGTCACGGCGCCGAGGACCATCCCCGCAAGCGCCCCGTTGCGGGTCATGCGCGCCCAGAACAATGAGAACAATACGACCGGACCGAACGCCGCGCCGAAGCCGGCCCAGGCGTACGACACTAAGCCCAAGACCTTGCTGTTGGGGTCGCGTGCGATCGCGATCGCCAGCAGCGCGACCAGCAGCACCATCGCGCGGCCGAACCACACCAGTTCGCGCTGGCTCGCGTTCGGGCGCACGAAGCCTTTGTAGAAATCCTCGGTGAGCGCGCTGGAACACACCAGCAATTGGCACGACAGCGTGCTCATGATCGCAGCGAGAATCGCCGACAGCAGCACGCCCGCGATCCATGGATTGAATAAAACGGTCGCGAGTTGGATGAAGACGCGCTCGGAATTGTCCTTCACCGCTCCGATCTGATCCGGATGCTGGGCGAAATAGGCATTGGCGAAGAAGCCCACCGCCATCGCGCCGAACAGACACAGCACCATCCAGCTCATGCCGATGCGCCGCGCCTTCGGGATGGTGTTCAGCGAATCGGCGGCCATGAAGCGCGCGAGGATGTGCGGCTGACCGAAATAGCCCAAGCCCCACGCCAATAGCGAGACGATGCCAACGACGCCCAGCGCGCCGCCGTTGAACCAATCGAGTTTGATCGGGTCGATTTGTTCGATCAGCGCGAGACTGGATGCGACGCCGCCGCTGCCCAGCACCACCATGATCGGGGTGAGAATCAGCGCGAAAATCATCAGCGACGCCTGCACGGTGTCGGTCCAACTCACCGCAAGGAAACCGCCGACCAGCGTGTAAAGAATCGTCGCTGCGGCGCCCCACCACAGCGCCTCGGCATACGGCAGGCCGAACACACTCTCGAACAAGCGCGCGCCGGCAACAATTCCGCTAGCGCAATACACCGCAAAAAACACCAAAATTACGACGGCAGAAAACACGCGCAAGAGTTTTTGCCGGTCTTCAAAACGATGGGTGAAGTAATCGGGCAAGGTCAGCGCATTGCGGGTGCGTTCGGTATAGACCCGCAGCGGGCCGGCGACGTATTTCCAGTTGCACCAGGCGCCGACGATCAGTCCCAGGGCGATCCACGCCTCCGACACGCCGCCCAAATACAGCGCCCCCGGCAAACCCATCAACAGCCAGCCGCTCATGTCCGACGCACCGGCCGACAGCGCCGTGACCACGCTGCCAAGCGAGCGCCCGCCGAGGATATAGTCGTCGAAGCTGCGGGTGGAACGCCACGCCCAGAAACCGATCGCGATCATCGCGAGAAGATAGATGCCGAAGGTGATGAGCAGTGGCTGGCCAGCAGTCATGCGAGCGTTCCGAGCGAAGACGATAGCGCGCAGCATACCCCGAGCATCGGGCCGCGCGACTCTGGGCAGGGCCTGATATCGACCGATGGGAGCCGCGGTTGGCAATGGGTGATGCGTGGCGCCGGCTTGGGCGCAGGCTTGGGCGCAAGGGTTGAATCGGCGACCCGATGGCGTAGGCTATAGCAGCGCTCTCGCAGTCCTCGATACCGGCCATGCCGCTCTGGAAACGCCTCGGTTTTTTATTCGTCTTCGTAGTGCCCGCGCTGATGCCGGCCGCCGTGTGGCTAGGTGCAATCAGCGGCCGACCCGAACTGATGGCGTGGTTCCCGCTGTTTTTTCTGTTCGTTTTGCTGCCCATGGCGGACTACGCGCTAGGCCACGACCCGCGCAATCCCACCGCCGACGAGGCGAACGCCTTGGAACACGATGCGTGGTTCAAGCTGATGACCCTCGCCGCCCTGCCCGCGCAGCTTGGCGTGATGATCTGGTCGGGCTGGCATTTCGCGCATGCGCAATTCGGCGTCGGCGGCAGCATCGGCTGGCTGCTGTCGCAGGGCATCGTCGGCGGCGTGTTGGCGATCAACGTCGCCCATGAGCTGATCCATAAAGACACTCGGCTCGAACGCGCGGCCGGCGGCCTGTTGCTGACCAGCGTGGGCTATCACGGCTTCAAGATCGAACACGTGCGCGGCCATCATGTGCACGTGTCCACGCCCGAGGACGCATCGAGCGCGCGCTTCGGGCAGTCGCTCTGGCACTTCATGCCGCGCGCGCTGCTGCGCAACACCACGAATGCCTGGCGATTGGAAGCGCAGCGCCTCGCCAAGCTGGGTAAGCGCAGCGTCAGCCTCGACAACGAGTTGATCCAATGGACGGCGCTGTGGGTGGCGATGCTGGTCGCATTCGCGCTGTGGCTCGGCCCGATCGGTTTGGGTTACGCGATCGCGCAAGGATTCCTCGCCGCGTGTTCGCTGGAGATCATCAATTACATCGAGCACTACGGCTTGGAGCGCCAGAAGCGCGCCGACGGCCGCTACGAGCGCACCACGCATCTGCATTCGTGGAATTCGGATTATCTGATCAGCAACCTGCTGCTGTTCCACCTGCAGCGGCATTCCGATCATCACGAAACGCCGCGTCGTCGCTATCAGAATTTATTGCATCACACCGATAGCCCGCAGTTGCCGGGCGGCTATGCCGCGATGTTCTTGCTCGCGCTGTGCCCGCCGCTGTGGTTTCGCATCGTGAATCCTCGGGTAAAAGCCTTCCGCAGCGCACGATCCTGAGTGTGTAGTGGGTGCGAGGCACGTCGCGACGCCGATGCGTACACGATCCTGTGTCCATGAACGCCACAACCAATATACGAATCAGTCCTCATCGGGCCATCGAACCGTCGCAGCGTTTGAAGACGACCCGCGCGGCATCGGCACCGCCGCCACCGCATTCCACACCTTCAGCGCATCGACCGTCGCGGCGACATCATGCACGCGGAGTATCTTCGCACCGCGCTGCGCGGCGATAAGATGCGCAGCGACCGAACCGAAGACGCGATCATCAGGAGCATCGCGGCCGGTGAGTTCGCCGATCGTGCGCTTACGCGACAGCCCCGCAAGTACCGGCACGCCGAGATCGGCGAAGCGCTCGAAGCGCGCGAGCAGCGCGAGATTGTGCGCGGTGGTTTTGCCGAAACCGAAGCCGGGATCGACCACGATCTTCTTTTTCGCGATGCCGGCCATTTCCGCCGAAAAGATCCGCTCGGCGAGAAAGCGATGCACGTCGGCAACGACATCATCGTAATCCGGCGTAGCCTGCATCGAGCGTGGTTCGCCCTGCATATGCATCAGCACTATCGGTACGCCAAGCGCGGCCGCCGCATCGAGCGCGCCGTCGCGACGCAGCGAATAGACATCGTTGATCATGCCGGCGCCGGCCGCGATCGCAGCGCGCATCACGTCTGGTTTCGATGTGTCGATACTGATCGGCAGCGAAGTCGCTTTCGCCAAACGCTCGATCACCGGGACGACTCGGCGCAACTCCTCTTCCAACGGCACATCGGCCGCGCCGGGGCGGGTGGATTCGCCGCCGATGTCGAGAATATCCGCTCCCTCCTCCGCCAATTTCAAGGCGTGAGCGACAGCCGCATCGACTGTCGCATGCTGACCGCCATCGGAAAAGGAATCGGGAGTGACATTGACAATGCCCATCACCCGCGGGCGATCGAGCGTGATGATGCGGCCGGCGCAGTCCAACTGCGGAGAGATATCGAACATAGCGGACATCGACGATTCGGGATTGGAAGTACGGACGAGGATAACGCCTGTGGTCCCGAATCGCGCGAGGTGCGGTGAGAGACCTGCTGTTCTCGCTGTTCTCGCTGTTCTGAACAAGCGGCCCCCTATTCACGCACGAACAACAGTGGCGTACCCGACAAAAACGACGACGCCCGGTGTCCCGGGCGTCGTCTGGAAGACATCGCTCTCGCGATCTTCAGGTCTGTGCAGCAGGCCCTGCGATCGGCGGCAGCGGAATGTTATCGACCTTGCCGCTGCCGGATTTATTCCAACCCATCGGCGGCGGCGGCTCGCGGCCTTCCATGATCGCGTCGATCTGCGGCACATCGATGGTTTCGTATTCCAGCAGCAACTTCGCCATCGAATGCAGCTTATCGACGTTCTCGGTCAGGATCGTCGTGGTGCGGGCATAGGCCTTGTCGAGGATGCTGCGCACGACTTCGTCGATCCTGCGCGCGGTATCGTCGGACACGTTCTTATGCTGCGTCACCGAACGGCCAAGAAACACTTCGTCTTCCTCTTCGCCGTAGGCGATCGGGCCCAGTTCGTTGGACAAGCCCCACTTGGTCGCCATGTTGCGCGCCATTTTAGTCGCACGTTCGATGTCGTTGGACGCGCCAGTGGTCACTTTGTCGTTGCCGAAGATAATTTCTTCGGCAACGCGACCGCCGTAAAGCGAACACAGCATCGATTCGATCGCAGTGCGGTTATAGCTGTATTTGTCGCCTTCGGGCAGATACATGGTCACGCCCAGCGCGCGGCCGCGCGGAATGATCGTGACCTTGTAGACCGGATCGTGTTCGGGCACGAGGCGGCCGACGATGGCGTGACCGGCTTCGTGGTACGCGGTGAGCGTCTTCTCGGAATCGCTCATCGCCATCGAGCGGTTTTCGGTGCCCATCATGATCTTGTCGCGGGCTTTGTCGAAATGTTCCATCCGCACTTCTTTGCCGTTCTCGCGCGCGGCGAACAGCGCCGCCTCGTTGACAAGGTTGGCCAGATCGGCGCCTGAGAAACCCGGCGTGCCGCGTGCGATCACCATCGGCACGACATCGTCGGCTAGCGGCACTTTGCGCATATGCACTTTGAGGATCTGTTCGCGGCCGCGCACGTCCGGCAAACCGACCATCACCTGGCGGTCGAAACGGCCCGGACGCAGCAGCGCGGGGTCGAGCACGTCCGGGCGATTGGTCGCAGCGATCACGATCACGCCTTCGCCGCCCTCGAAACCGTCCATCTCGACCAGCAACTGATTGAGGGTCTGTTCGCGCTCATCGTGACCGCCGCCGAGGCCTGCGCCGCGATGGCGACCGACCGCGTCGATTTCATCGATGAAGATGATGCAGGGCGCCTGTTTCTTGGCTTGATCGAACATGTCGCGAACGCGGCTAGCGCCGACGCCGACGAACATTTCGACGAAGTCCGAGCCAGAAATACTGAAGAACGGCACTCGGGCTTCGCCGGCGATCGCTTTGGCGAGCAGGGTCTTACCGGTGCCGGGGGGGCCGACCATCAGCACGCCGCGCGGAATCTTACCGCCGAGCTTCTGGAACCTGCCGGGGTCGCGCAGGAATTCGACCAGTTCGGCGACTTCCTCTTTCGCTTCGTCGCAGCCTGCGACGTCGGCGAAGGTGGCCTTGGTCTGATCTTCGTTAAGCAATTTGGCGCGCGAGCGGCCGAAGGACATCGCGCCCTTGCTCCCGCCCTGCTGCATCTGGCGCATGAAATACAGCCAGACGCCGATCAATAGCGCAATCGGTAGCAAATTCAGCAGCAGGCTGAGGAAGATGTTACGACCCGAGGACGGCGGGCTCTGCACGATCTCGACGTTGCGATTCAGAAGATCGTTGACCAGCTCGCGGTCGCCCGGAGTGTAGGTCATGAAGCGACTGTTGTCGTTGCGGACGCCGTTGATGGTGGTGCCATCGTCTTCGATCACAACCTTTTTGACCCGGTCGCTGCGGACCTGGCGCACGAATTCGTCGTAGGTGAGCGTTTCCGACCCAGCTTGAAGGCTAGGACTGAAGCTCTGAAACACCATCATCAAGACGATGGCGACCACGACCCACAACAGAAGATTCTTGCCCAAGAGATTCACCTTTTCGCTACCCGCCCCTTTCGGGGCTGTTTAATGACGACGGCTACAGGAAGCCGACCTTACCGCAGTGTCGATCACAACGCGCCTATAGAACCACAGCATGCCACCGCAGCAATGGTCAGGCATTCTCAGTTTCAAACGTGCTGCACCAGTCAATGCCGAACACCATACCCGTCCGCCCGCCGCATCAGGCTTTACCCAGTGGTTGCGCGCTTGCCCTGGGCTAACGCATACACCTCTGGGGAACGCTTGCGCGATGCCGCCGGTTTACGAATCACGACACGGGCATAGCGCTTACGCAAGTCCCGCACGTAATCGTCGAAGCCAACGCCTTGAAACAGTTTGATCAGAAAACTGCCCTCGGGCCGCAGATGGCGGTCGGCGAATTCCATCGCCAGCTCCGCCAGATGCATGCCCCGAGGTTGGTCCACCGCATCCACCCCGCTCATATTGGGGGCCATGTCGGAGAGGACAAGGTCCACCGTCTGGCCGTTCAGCATGGCCTCCAGGGCCGATAACACGGCATCCTCCCTGAAGTCGCCGTGAAGAAACTCGACGCCAGCCAAGCCGGGCATGTCGAGAATATCCAGTGCAATCACCCGACCGCTGTCGCCCATCGCCTGCCGGACCCATTGCGACCATCCCCCAGGGGCTGCGCCCAAATCGACGACGACCATTCCGGGCTTGAGCAGCTTGTCGCGCTCGACCAGTTCCTCCAGCTTGTAAGCCGCGCGCGAGCGCAGACCCGCGGCCTGCGCCTTTTTGACGAAGGGATCGGCGAAATGCTCTTTCAGCCAGCGCTGACTGCTCTTGCTGCGTGAAGCCATGGGAACGGTACGGTTCGGGAAGCGAAATGGAGGCGGGCCGGCCATACGCCGATGGCGCATAGCGGGCGGAGAAACCGAGGCGGGGCTTGCCCATGATACTCTGCGCGCCACCCCGCTCCGCTCGTCATCTATGCCAACTGCCCTGACCAACGCCCAAATGCGCTTCCTGCGTGGACAGGCCCACGGCCTCAAGGCTCAGTTGCAGATCGGCGCCAAGGGCGTGAGCGATGCTCTGGTGGCCGAAGTCGATGGTGCGCTGGAACACCACGAGCTGATCAAAATCAGGGTGGCCAGCGAAGACCGCGACGCCCGCGAGGCGATGATCGTCGAATTGGCCGAACGCATCGGCGCCGCAGTGGTGCAGAAGATCGGCAAGATCGCAGTGCTGTACCGCCCAAGCAAAGACAAGCGGCAGATCGTATTGCCGCGAGGCTAAAGCGAGAACGGCATGCGTCTGGGCAAGACCGATCGTCTGTTCCCGATCTTGGCGCTGATCGTCTTGCTGCTAGCAGGCGTCACCGGCGCCTGCAGCGCGCCACGGCCGTTCGACCCCACACGATCCCTCGGCTATGTCCCTGCTTCAGCGGCAACGCTGGCGTTCGACGCCGCAAAGCGCCAAGCGACCACCGAAGGCAAGCGCGTCTTGATTGTCGCTGGCGGCGAATGGTGCCGATGGTGCCATGTGCTCGACCGCTTCCTGGATGAGACGCCCGACATCGATGCCCAATGGCGCGCCTCCTTCGTAGTGGTGAAGTTCGCGGTCGGCGAGAATGGCGAGGGCAACCCAGTGCTCGACACCCTACCTGCCGCCAACGGCTACCCGCATTTTTGGGTGCTCACGGCGGACGGCGCGCTCATCGCATCGGTCGAGACCGGCGCACTGGAACGAGGGCCCGACGACTACAACCCACGCGCCTTCCGACGGTTTATCAAGGACTACGGCCCAATCGCCGTACGCTGATCCTGGCGAGCGCCGTGACCGGTGGCTCGGGCAGTTCGGCTACCATTGCGGGGCCTTGTTTACCGACTCACGATGCTCAATCTGCGTACCCACAATCCTTATGCAACTGCATCTCGAACGCCCCGACTATGAGTTCTTCCTGCGCGGCGCCGATGGCGCAAGCGCGAAGGTCAACGATCGCGTGCTGACCGCGAGTTTCATCGTCGCGCCGAATCGATTGATCGAAGACTGGGCGGCGAACGACGTGCTGACCCTCACTGTCGCCGATCTTGAACCGATTTGGGCGCTACAGCCGGAGCTGATCCTGCTCGGCTGCGGCGGCACGCAGGCGTTCCCGCCAGCGCAGACGCTAGCGGCGTGCCTGGGTCGCGGCATCGGCCTGGAAACGATGATCAATTCGGCCGCGGCCCGCACCTTCAACGTGCTGGCGAGCGAAGGCCGGCGCGTGGTCGCGGGGTTCGTGCTGGCGGGCTGAGCGATGCCTGCCACGGCCGATTGCGCAGAACGGTCGACGGCCGGTGCGCATGCTCGAACATTACGTGGCGCGCGACATCGTGTGCACAACGCAAGCTCAGGTGTATTCGTACTGTCATGCCTGCTCGCAACTTACGCATGCGCGGTCGTTTCGCCGCCATCCGCCGATAAGCGTTACCGCATATGGCTGGCGGATGGACATGCTGCGGACGTGGACGCGTGTCGCGCCTGAGTCTGCCCCTCATCCGGCGCTCCGCGCCACCTTCTCCCCGCTGTGCGGGGAGAAGGAACACCTCATCTATGCTCCGTGAGGGACGTAACTCCCCATGTCGTGCGACGCAAATCACTTAGAGCCTGTTCACGATCTCCGCATGCTTCGCGCTGAGCCCCAGAACGCGCGGTACAAGGAGGAGAGAGGGAATGGATGTCCATCCATGACCGAACGAGGACGCAGTGCCGCGCGTTCTGTGGCTCAGCCCGACGGGTTGCGCCGCAGCGGCTCGCCAAGGCCCGTGCGCCGCTGGACCAGACCACCAGTCTGGCGCTGCGCGACTCACCGGCCTTGGCGAGCCGCTGCGACGCAACGCGGAGTATGCGGAGATCGTGAACAGGCTCTAAGAGACTCCGCCATCCCATCACGCAGTCCCGCATCCGGCGTGTGATGCGAAACCGTTGTTGCCGGCATTCATGCCTCATTGCGGTGGGCATGAAGCACACACCCTGCGGTCCTGCGGTCATGGGCCGTGGCTCCCAATATCGAAGTATGAACGGCACTGGCCGGGCAGCACCGTAGGGCGGCGCAAGCGCTATCATTCATTCAAAGCACAACGTCAGCGGAGATCGAGTAATGGTCTGGAACCCCGTCCATGCAGTCAGGGATCATGTGAATGAACGCGTCGCCGGTTATATCGACGATCTCGAAGGGAAGCTGCGCGAACGCGGCATGCTCGGCCAAAACGAGGGCATACGCAGCCAGACGGGCGAACTCGACGGGATACGGCATGCTTACGTGCTGGGCCGCTTGTCGCAGGATTTCGGCTATCAGACCGCGAAATGGATGGGCGATGAGCACGAGAAGCGCAACCCGAATCCTCCCGATCAGCAGCGCATGGATTATCACAACAACGACATGGGCGCGCACTACGGCATCCAGGTCATCAACCAAGCGCACGCCAACCGGCTGAAACCCGGCGAGACCATCGAAGACAGATTGTTCGACCGGGTGCTGCGCGGCGCGAGGGACGGCGAACTGATCACCAATCCCGCACAAACCAGACCGCGCGTCGGCGAACTGCGCTCGGACGCCGGCGACGGTCTGCAAGTGGCGGTGGTGCCCGACGCGAAACAGCTGTCGGAGATCGCCGGCAATCCGAAAGTGACGGAGACGGTGGCCGCGCTTAACCGCACGCCTGGCATCGATGCGATGAGCATCGACGGTCGCAACGTCATGGCGATGACCATGAGCGCCAGCCAGAACAACTTCAGCCCGGATTTCGCGGCCAAAAACCAGCAAACCGGCGAAGGATTCCTCATCCGCGGCCAGACCCCCGGCGATCCGGCTGCGACGGTGCTTACAGTGCCGAGCGAACGCATGCAGCAGCCGGTCGAAGTTTCGCTGGCCGGCATCCAGAGCCATCAGCAGTCCCAGAACGTCGCAAATGCAACGGCGCAGGAGCCGAAAGTGCTGGCGATGGAGCCCGAACCCCAGCGCGGCATGTCGCGCGCATAGCCAAGTAGGGTGGAGTGAGCGCAGCGATGCCCACCAGCCAAGTAGGGTGGGGTGAGCGCAGCGATGCCCACCAGCCTAGTAGGGTGGGTGAGCGCAGCGATGCCCACCAGTGATGCATTGCGATGACGATGGTATTGAAGCGGCGTCTGTGTTTCGTCAGCCCGCTTGCCGTCATTGAATGGTTCGGTTCTTTGTCGATCGGTGGTGGGCATCGCTGCGCTCACCCCACCTTACGCGCTGGGTCATTGCATCGGCGTGCGGTTCCCAATCTTTCGCTTCGTTCGTAGCGGGCCAGGGCCCGCCTACGTCAGCAATCATCCGTAGGGCGGGCTCAACAAGCCCGCCTTACGAGTTACGCCTTGTTTCAGGGCTTCTTCGGTTCGTACACCGAGGAGTCGGAGATGTTGATCTGACTGCACGTCGGGTTACTCGAAGCCGAAGGCAAGTACGAGAAGCTGATGTACGAGTCGGTCCCGATCGACTTGATCACCTCGATCAATTGCGGCGAACTGGTGATGCAAAATGCCTGGGTGCCCGCAGCGCTCGTCGCATCGCAACTCGCGCTCAGGGTCGAGCTGGCGGTATTCGCCTTCAGCACGCAGCCGATGCGCTGGTTAGCGTCCAGGCTGTTGCGCGCAGTGCCGATCGCACCGTGAGCGTTGATGCTTATGCCGTCTGTGGTCACCATAACGTCGGACCTGAGTTTTTGCCCTGCGAGTGCCGACGCAGAAAAACCGGTGAACGCACACAGAGCAAGCAAAGCGATGACGTTGGTTTTCATTCCCATTTCCATGTTGATTTGATTCCGATGATGGTGAGTGCCAGCGCGTCATGCTGCAGGCGACGCGAATCTAGCAATCGGAATGTCAATCGGGAATAGCCAATTTCAGATCGCTCAGTCATGCGCATGCTTGATGCGCATCACGTTTCGAGAGACGTGGAGCGTGATAGATCGGGGCCTGGCGCATCGCATGGCTCGAAACGCGGCTCCTGCCCTGTAGTGATTGGGAATTGAACCGGGAATTTAACCAGAGCCATTTTCGCGGTTTTGGTAGGGTGGGGTGAGCGCAGCGATGCCCACCATTGATGCATTGCGATGGCGATGGTGTCGAAGCTGCGTCGGTTGATTCGTTGGCCCGCTTGTCGTCATTAGAATGATTCGGTTCTTTGTCGATGGGTGGTGGGCATCGCTGCGCTCACCCCACCCTACGCGCTTCCGCAGAAGGCGGCAGCAGATGGGATTGGCCGGACTGGTACGGTAGGTAGGAGGTTGCCATGCCGCGATTGTCGCTCATCAGCACGATGGCGGAGCTTCTGCCGCGCGGGGGCCTAGTCGCTTTCAAAAGGCGCTCTCTTGCCAACGAAAACCTGTTCGCTTTCGCGCTACATGGCAAAAATTGCGAATCGCGATCACGCTATGATTGTGCTAGCATCTCACTACAGATGCCCGGGGGGGTATTCGTTCTGAAACAGTGCGGAGGACGTATCCAGTGCTGATCTGAAAGATCAAACAGTATCAAAATCGGTTAGCAGCAGAACCGTCTGTTGTGCCGATGGATGTACGGCCGAAAGTTTTCACGCGATGAACTCCGTAGGCTTGCGCGAATATTCTGTATGTGCCTCGATTTAGTTCGCTTTAATTCCTAAGCATCGCCAACGCGCAATCCGAAGTTCGGACCGTGGGAATTTATAAGCCGCACAAAAACGCGATGAGCCCTGGCACATGGCTTGCGTGAGTTAAACAACACGGTAACTACGGGGGTAGTACCATGATTTCACGCGATGTTTTATCGTTAGGCATCCAGTTTACGATGGACGACATCGCCGGTTCGATGCAGCGTGGGCGAATCTACGGGCTGGAAGCGCGGGTTCCTTCGATCCGGTTTCCGCTGGTCGCTACCGCCATCCAGTCTGCGCTCGATACAGGGATACCCTGCACGATCGTGCTGAGGTCTAAGCCGGAAGCTTATCTGGCGCAGATCAACACGCCGCAACGTATGGATCTGGACGCGACTCTGGCAAGTGCTGCCTTGGGCGTGCTGGTGATGCGGGACGACTTCGGCAAGCGCATGTTTCAGATGGGCGCTGCACGGTTCGCGCGTGAACTCACCGGCTTTGGCGTTCCACCCGGCAGCTTGGTGATCTTCGAGCATGCCAGCGAGATGCTGAATCTTCGCGACAAGGGGCTGGCGACGCAGCAGATCGATGCGATCGGCGCCTGGTGTTTGGAGCGCGACTGCACCGGTTTACTGGTGTTCTCGGGCAGTCCTGAACGCAACACCGTGCCGGTAACCGACTTGTTGGATACCTTGGCCGGTTTGGCCGCCCTGGACATCAGTCGCGGCCAGCTGAGTATCGATTTCCCGTACTGGCAGTGTCAGGGCCAGATCAGTAGCTGCCATCATCTGGCGCTGCAATTGGACAGCAGCGGCAGTTATGGCGTCGCTCATGCTGGCGCCGCTCATGCCGGCCCGTTGCGCGTTTCAGAGCCGCGCGCCTCAGCGCTAGGCGCTTTAGCGCCACTCGCTTCGGAGCCGCGCTTCACCGCCGCTGGCACTGCGCCGGGGACTCCGGCATCCGCGACTGCGGCGTTGCCGTCGAGTCCGCTGCCAAGCGACATCAACATCGGCTTGCCGGCAGTGGGCACCTCGGGCGGGCGCCCCCTGCGCAGTTTTGAAGGGCGGGCTGCGTCTGTGCACCAAATCGGGGCGTCGCAACTGTTGCGTAGCGCCGGGAAGGCGGCCCGGGCGGAATTCGTCCCTGTTACGGAACACGCGCAGTGAATGAGGCGAGCGCTGCAGCCGTCGCTTCTGGAGCGGCGACTGCCAGCACCGATGACAGGGCCGCTCGGCCGGCGTCCCCGTCCGGCTCGCCAACCCCGCACAACGCCGATGACCATTCCGGTGCGGCCTTTGTTGTTTCTCATGCAGCGACTTGCTTGTCGCGGGCGCATGCCGCCTTGCCAACGCTTGGGTTCGCGCTGCTGAGCATACCGGCCGTGGTCTATGCCCAGGGCGCGGCCGCAACCGATGCCATAACGCTGACGGCCGCGACCAGCATGCGCCATGCGGCAGAGCCGTCGTTGGATGCGTCGCAAGCCGTCGATCCACGCTGGCGGGAAGCGCTGGCGCGGGCTGCCAGCAACACCACCGCGCCCGATGCCGCGGCCGATGACGCCTGGGACGGGGTGATGACCCCGCGAACGCAGCCATTGGCGACGACCAACATACTGGCGTTGGGTCCGCTTGAGCTTCGATTCCCGGCAATTTTAGCCCTCGGCCTGGACCCAGCGGCGCGCTCGGCCGAGGCCGTGACTGAGCTTGCGATGGCCGATGAAGGTGCCGTCTCAACCGGGCCCACGGGTCTCAACTCCAGCTCGAACGCGCAGACGTGGTCGAAGCTGCGGTCGGATGCCATGCAGGCGGACAGCATGCTGGCGGACAGCATGCTGGCAGGCACACACACCATCGTCGCCTCCACGGTCAACGACTGTATCGTCGCACCGCTGCCCGGCAATGCTGCTGGCGCGACGCGGGCAGTCGAAATGTCTGCCGACCACAGCGCAGACACCGCCATTGGTCACGATGACGACGCCCAGCGTGAAGACCAGCGCGTTTCGTCCTATGCGCCGGTGGCGCTGACGACCCTAGCGGACACGGCGCCACCGGGCTCACCGCTACCGCCAGCGCCTGGCAAGCCCTTTTCGCCTTCCGCACAGGAAGGGCCGAGCAGCGCGGCCGCCCGCCGCCGGCCCGATGTCGATGGTCGCAGTCTGCATCGGCAGCTCAAGCCGCATTTGCTCCACTGGGCCGCGAAAGCCGGCCCGCGAATGTCCGTCCTACGGTTGGTGGTGAACGAAGCGACGAAAGACGCCTGGCTCGCGCCGTCGAGTCTGCTTGCATCAAGCCTGCCCCCATCAAGTCCGGTGCTGCTCGCAGACGCCTCCGACGAGCCGCAGCACTCGCTGGAGACGGCGAGTCATCCGCAGGCTCCGCTGGATAGTCAGCCGCACATCAGCGAACTGCCGCTGCGTGCCTATCGTTATATCCCCAGCGCAACCCAGCAAGAGGACGTGCCGCGGCCGCCGCAAGAGCAGCGCTTGGTCGAACTGAACCTCACCGGCGACTACCCGCGCCTCGCACGCGATGGCGTGGCGCTCATGAAGACGCAGAAGGTCGATGACCAACTGCGTTTCATCATCGCCAATGCCCTGGCCTGGAGCGGCCAGTTGCATGCAGCGGAAAAGCTCTATGTCCAGCTCGACGCCGGGCCGTATGCGCTGGATGCCAAAGTGGCGATGGCCAACATCCTGCGCTGGCGCGGTAAAGATGCGCAGGCGCTGCCGCTGTACAGGGAGGTGCTGGCGACGATGCCCAATCACACCGAAGCCTTGAATGCGATCGCGCTGTCGGAAGCGTCGATGCGGCCGCGGACCAGAATCTCACTGCAGGGCGCCCGCGATTCCGACGATGTGATGATCCGCGACCTGCGCGTCAATCACACCTGGCGCACGCATGAGGCCAAGCGCGTTTGGGACGTGGGCGTGCATGCGATGCGCGACAAGTCCCCGTTAGACAAAGATTTACAAAGCGGCCTGACGGTGCGCCATCAGCGTTTGGACTGGCGGATGCAGCCTGCGTTCGAACTGGGCATTGCCGATTCGCTGTATGGCAGCGTGTCGATCACGCCGGGCAAATGGCCCGTGACCCTCTCTGCCGGCCGCGTCAACTGGGCGCAGATGGCCTTCAACCCACGCGGGTTGAAGAAGGGTCTGACCGCCTGGAACGCCGGCATGCGCGGCGGCTTGGACGGGCGTTGGGGCCGGTTGAACGTGGCGGCGGATGGCTATCGCGTCAGCGACGGAAACGTCGTGACCACCGCCACCGCACGTTATCAACCCGGCTTCCGGCTGCCGCTGGGGCTGCGCCCACTGGCGGGCTTCGAGCACCGCAAATCTAATTTCAACAACACCGATTATTGGTCGCCCGACAAAGGTTACGGCTTGGCCTACATCGGGCTTGAGCGCGAAATTAGTCGCGGCGACCGCTGGCAATTGAATGCCAGCGTGCAGCGCGGTTGGCGTGTCTATGGCGAAGCGGGTAAAAGTTGGGGCGCTGGGCTTAGCGGACGGGTGCGCATCGGCCAACAGTGGATGCTTGGCGCCAACGCCTGGGGCGTCAACAACAGCCGCGACGGCCGCCCGTACCGTGCGCGTTCGGTGACGGCGTTTCTTGAGCGTCGTTGGTGACCCGCCGGCTGCCCATTGTTGTTTATGCGCTGATCTTCGGCCTGCTGGCCGGCATGGTGGTGCTGCTCGGCTTGGGCTACAACGCGCTCAAGCAGCGCGGCGGTTCGCCGGCCGCATTTGTCGAGAATGCACTGCTGACCGCAATCTCGACCTATCTGCTGATCATCCTGGTGCTGCTGGTGATTCGTTATGCAGTCACCATTCTTTACTCCTTCATGGAGCATATGGAATCGCTGCGCCGCGGGCCGGCGCGCTTTACCGACGCCCAGCTCAAAGCCTTGCCGATGGTGACGGTGGTGGTGCCGGCGTTCAACGAAGGCGTGGTGATCAAGCAGGCGCTGCGTTCCCTGCTCAATCTCGATTATCCAAATTTCGAGGTCGTGGTGATCGACGACGGCTCGACCGACGATACCTACGAAAAGGCGCTCGAAATCGCCGAGGAATCGACCATCGTGCCGGTGCGGGTCATCACCAAGCGCAACGCCGGTAAAGCCGAAGCGCTCAACACCGGGATGTCGGCGGCTGCGGGCGAGTTGATCCTCAATATGGACGGCGACGCCAAGCTCTCGCGCAACACGCTGAAAGAGTGCGTGCGCCACTTTCTAGAAGACCCGAATCTAGGCGCCGTGGCCGGCAATGTGAAAGTGATCAATCGCGAAAACCTGTGGTCGCGAATTCAGGCCCTGGAATACATCGAAGGTCTGGCGATGGCGCGCAAGGCGCAGAGCTTCGCGCGGATCGTGAACATCATCCCCGGCCCGCTCGGGATGTTCCGCAAGTCGGTGTTGCAGGAAGTCGGCGGCTACGATCACCGCACCTTCGCCGAGGACTGCGACCTCACGCTCAAGCTGTTGATCAACGGCTGGCACATCATCTACGAACCGCGTGCCGTGGCCTGGGTCGAGACCCCGACCTCGCTATTGAATTTGCTCAAGCAGCGCTATCGCTGGACCCGCGGCATCTTGCAAGCGACCGCCAAACACCGCTGGGCGATCTGGAGCCCGCGCAAAGCGGGAATCAACTTTTTCATCCTGTGGAACATGCTGTTCGAAGGCGTTCTGTGGCCGTTCTCGAACCTGCTCGCCAACCTGTTTTTTATCTACGTGAGCCTCCAGTACGGGGTGCTGATGCTGCTGGTGTATTGGTGGGTGCAGTTGGCGATACTCGATCTGATTGCCGCCATCTACTGCTGCATCATCGAGGATGAGGAGCCATCGATCATCCCGTACGCGCTACTGTTCCGCCTCTTCTATATCAACATTATCGATATCGCCAAGGTACTTGCCACCATCGAGGAATGGCGCGGCCACTCCATGACCTGGGGCAAGCTTGAGCGAGAAGGAAAACTGTGAGATGGATTTAATCTCGATACTCGCCACGGTGATCCTGACCACCACCATCGCCACGGTGATCATGGGCTTCGTCGCCTATTACGCATTCAAGCTGCGCGACAAGCGCCGGCCAAAGCAGCAGGCGTCGATCGACGCCGCCGATGACGATGCCGCGCCGGTGTTCCTGACCCGCTATGTCCCGCAGGGCGCGTTGCGCAGCACGACGCACGATCCCACGATGCACGATCCAGAGTGAGCCGCGCGGGATGAACGAACCGATCGCACAGCTCGACACCGATGAGCTTTGGCAGCGCCGCAAATGGTGGCAACGCACCGCAGCGTTCATTCCGCTGTTTGTGGTTTTGGGGCTGGCGCTACCGATCCTTACCTATGTGATGACCATGGTGAACCTGGGCTGGCGGGCGCCGGTCCTCGGTGCCAATACCGCCCTGCTGCCAGCGGCCGATGCGCCGGTGTATCTGTACGCATCGCCGCAGACCGCGCGCTTCCTGCGCAATGCCAGCGGCGATTACGAGTTGTTGCTCAAACCGTGGCGCACGTATTTCGCTGACCGCCGCCGCGATTACCAGGAAATCAACGATCTGGCCGAATTGAAAGGCGAGCCGGGCAGCGTGCTGGTGCTGCCTTCTTCGCTGGCGCTGGGCGACCTGGAACGCAACCGGATCGCCGCGTTCCAAGCCGCTGGCGGTGGAATTCTAGCCACCTGGGCCACCGGTTCGCGCGACGGCGCTGGCGAGTGGCGCGGCTGGGATTTCCTCAAAGACCTGGGTTTCTACGTGATCGGCGAAATCTCGGCGCAGAGCCAGGAACGCCAGCTCACGCTGATCGGCGAAACGCCACTGACCGCCTCGCTGGAACCGGGGCTGCGCGTGTGGATGACCAATACCAGCGAACCGCTGCTGCGGATCAAGGGCGAGCATGTGGCGGCACGCTTCACCAATTGGCAAAGAACGTCGGTCGAGGGGCGCGGTGAGGAGGGCGCCGTGCTGTACAACGAGCGCGCCAATTCCCGGGTCGCGATGTTCGCGTTCTCTGAGTCCACCTGGGCCGCCTCACCGGTGCCGAACCATCGCCTCATCGACGACACCCTGGCGTGGCTGCAACGGCAGCCCACCCTGATCCTATCGAACTGGCCGAACGGGCAGCGCGCCGCGCAGGCGATCGAGATGGATACCGAGGAGGGCTTCGCGAATGCGCGGGCATTCTCGTCGATGCTGTTGCAAGCAAGACTGCCCGCCAGTTTTTTCATCTTGGCTTCCTCGGCCGCGCAAGACCCGGATGTCTATCGCGAACTTGCCTCGCGCCACGAGATCGCCTATCACGGCGACCTCCACGTTTCATTCAAGGGCCAGCCCGCACCGGAGCAGGAACGACGCTTGACGGCGATGCGCGGCCAGCTCGAATCGATCGGTGCGGCCGCAACCAAGCCGATCCTGGGTTTCCGCGCGCCGACCGAAGGCTACGATGCCACCACCGAACGTTTGCTGCAGCGAATGGGGCTGCGTTACCACGTCGCTGATCCCAATCGCAGCGAAAATCAATTGCCGCTGTTCGTGAAAATGGACGGGGTGCCGGCGGACGCGGAGCTGCTGGTCATCCCGCGCACCCAGCACGACGACATCAATTTGCTCGCGGAGATCGCATCGAACAACAGCGCGCGCGTCGATGCGTCGGCTGCCGATGCGCTGCCTGCCGAGAACCCGCTTACCCAGAACCAGCCTGCCCAGAACCAGCTCGCCGAGAACCAGCTCGCCGAAAATCAAGCTGCCGAAAGCCAACCCGCTCAAGACCAGGTGGTGGCTAGCGATGCCCTGCTGCGGATGATGCTCGCAGATGTCGACAAAACCCTGCACAACGGCGGCTTAGGCCTGTTCAGTGTTCACAGCCAGAATTTCGGCGACGGCGCGCCGCTGCAGCGGGCGATGCCGGCCTATCTTTCGGAGCTTAAAGCGCGCGGCGACAGCGCCGGCTTGTGGGTCGCCAGCACCGGCGAGATCGATACCTGGTGGCGCGAACGTCGCCGGGTCGCGGTCGCCGGCGAGCTCACGGGATGGCGCGTCGAGCTCAACATCACCGTGAAGGGCGAGCGCCCGGTGCGCGGCGTCGCGGTGACGGTGATGCTGCCCTCGCGCGGGGCCCAGGCGGCCGCGCGCGGCACCAAAGTGGGAACCGCGCAACCTCGCGTGGTGCCAATCGATCCGTTCCGCAGCCAATTCGTGTTCGATGAACTGGCCCCCGGCAACTATTCATATCAAGTCAATTTCACGGAACCCCGTCCATGAACGACTCTTCTGCGCCGCTTCACGATCTGCCGGGTGCCCAGCAATACCTCCGCGCCTTGCCCGCACGGATGCCAGAACCTTTGAGCTTGGCGCTGGCGACCGAACTGGCCCAGGATGTCGATGCCGATGCCCTTTTGGTGCTCGCCCGCCGTACCGGCCGCCGCTGGGCCGCGCAACTCGCCCCGAATTTCGGGCAGGCGCAGAGCATGGCCGACCTGATCGACAGGTTGAACACCTATTGGGCTTCGATGCGCTGGGGCTGGATCAGTCTTGAAGACCATCGCGATCATCTCCTGCTGCACCACCACCTGTTGCCGATCGCGCAGCTCTACGGCAGCCAATCCCTGCGCTGGACGCTAGGGCTTGTCGAGGGATTCTACGAGGAATTGTTCCGCTTACTGGGTGCGGATGACTCGGTCGAGGTCCGCGTCGCTTCCGAGACGGACGATGGGCTCGAAGTGCAATTCAGGGTGACGGCATGAGCACTGACGATAAAGGCCGTTCCGGCCCCAAACGCGGTTTTTTCGGGCTCGGCCCGCCATTGCGTGTACCCGCTGGACAGGCCGCAGCGGTCGCGCCCATTGCACAGAACGCACCGGCCGCGCCGAGCATGACGCCGGGTGCTTCAGCGGTCTCACCGGCCGCGCCGACAGTCGCCGCACAGGCACCGGAGTGGAGCATCATCGACAGCCTGCCAATGACATCCCAGGCGACCAGACTGATGCTTTCCGAGCAGGAAAAACGGCAGGCTTGGGCAGTGCCGGGACAGGCGTCGCAAGCAGCGCCGCAGCGTGATCCGACGCCGAGCAAGAGCGAACAGATCGCCTCGGGCTTGCGCAAGATGCGTGGCGGCGCGCCCGTGAAAACCGTACACGCCTGGTCTGAAGCAGCAACACAAACCGGGCCTGCATCGCCTGAACATGTACAGCGCGAACCCGCAAACGCTGAAGCCAGACGCACCGAAGCGGCGCCGGCTGGACTCGCTGGCACGATCCATGGCGGACCCATCGCAAGCAGCGCAACGGCCGCAGCTGCCACTACGCCAGTTGCCACTACGCCAGCTGCGCCGCCGGTGTGGTTCATGCCCACAGCGGCAGAGTTGTCGTCGGCAGAGCGCACGGCCAAGCCGGCCAAATCGGCCAAACCGCCGTCGGTCGCCAAGCGCAAACGCCGCGTTGCGCCGAAGAAGATGGCCGACGCTGCGGCAAAGCCGGCTAAGCCCGCCAAGCTGCCATCCGTTGCCAAGCCCAAACGTCGCGCTGCGCCGAAGACGATGGCCGATGCACCCGTTGCTGCGGCCAAGCCGGCGTCCGTCGAGCCGGCGTCCGTCGAGCCGGCTTCTGTCGGGCCGGCTTCTGTCGGGCGTGATCCGCAGACGTTGGCCACGATTAGATTACCCGCTGCCGATGGCCACACGCCGATAGACAACGCGGCTGCGGAACAACACCCAGGCCAGGCCGATCTGGGAGCGCTGTCGGTACAGCATGCATTCCAGCGCCTGCGCGCGGGGCATGCGCCTGCCGCCGACGCAGCGCCAACGGCCCCTGCCGAAGCCGTTGCGCCCGCGCCTTCAAAATGGCCAGCCCTGTTCCGCAAGGCGGACCGCACATGAAGATTCTGGCGGTCATGTCACTGAAAGGAGGCGTGGGCAAGACCACCGTTGCGGCGAATCTCGCCGAGGCGTTCGCGTGTGCGGGCCATTTCCCCGTGGTGGCGGTCGATCTCGACCCTCAGAACGGCCTTGCCTGGCATTTCGATAGCGGGCTGGCGCAAGAAACCGGGCTGGCCGAAACCGCAGTCGATGAAGGATGGATCGGACCGGGCTACGAGTTTGAAGCCAACCGCATGACGGTTTTTCCGTATGGGCAGGTGTCTGAAGAGCAGCGCCTGGAATTTGAACTTCGACTGGCGCAACACCCGGGCTGGCTGGGCGCGCAGCTGCGTCAACTGTTTCCGGCCCCAGGCGGTGTGGCCATCATCGACACTCCGCCTTACGCCTCGGTGTATCTGGATCAGGCCCTCGCCTGCGCCGACCATGTGCTGATTGTGTTGACGCCCGAAGTGGCCTCGATCGCCACCGTCAGCGATATCGAAACCATGCTCGATCCCGTGCTGGAGCGCCGGCCGGAGCTGGTGACGCACTATTTGCTTAATCAGGTCGAGCCCGGTCAGGCCTTGGACGAGGCGTTGACTCAGCGGATGCAGGCGCGTTTCGGGCCGCGTTTGATCGATATCGGCGTGCGTCGCGACGAACGGGTGGCCGAAGCGCTCGCTTTCCAGCAGCCGATCATCCGTTACGACCCCGACAGCAACGGCGCTGTTGACATCAATGCGGTCGCCGACCGCCTAGGGCTGCATCTGGCGCCATGAGCCCGATGACCTTGCTCAGACTATGGCGGGAACGCTGGGGCATGTTCGACATGCAATCCCCGGGCGAACCCTATGCCCTGGCCAGCCGGAAACAGCCTTGGGGCAGCGGGATGACCCATGCGTCGCTGTGGACGACCCGCGGGGTGTCATTGTGTGTGCTGCTGCTGGCGATTCCGCTGTTCGCTGCCGCGACCCTGGTGCCGGCCGATCTCAGCGGGCAGTGGCTGTTCGCCGTGGTCTTGCTCGCGATGGCCTTCTACGTGCGTCGGTACATGGGAACCCTGGCGTTTCTGGTGCTGGTGGGGCTGACCATGCTCGCCGGGGCGCGCTACCTCGCGTGGCGCTGGAATGCCACGATTCCGACGGCCGCCGGCGCGCCTGTGATTGAGGTGTTGGGCTGGACACTGTGGCTGGCGGAATCCGTCGCTTTGGCCGCGCTGCTGCTGTGGCTGGTGGCGCGCCTGGTGTCGGTGGCGCGGCCCTCGACCGCACTGGCGGACGTGATCGACGAATGGCCTTACGTCGATGTGTTGGTGGTGGCTGGGCAAAGCGGCACCGATCAGGCCATCAAGGTGATGCGCACGGCTCAGACCCAGACGTGGCCCGCCGATCACCTGCGTTGGTTTCTGCAGGATGCGGGCGGCATTCGCGAGTGGCGGCGGGACGGGCGGGAAGCCGCACCTGCGGTGAAACCGGTCGCGCTGAGCCTGCCTGAGGCCAATGGCGCCTTTATTCTGCGGATCGAGGCCGACGGCCCGAACGCGCAACTCGATGACCCGATGCTGCTGCAGAACTGGGTGGTCTGGATGCAGCGCGACCCGCATCTGGCGATGCTCGGTGGCCATCGCAGCCCGTTGGCAGCAGCGCCCTCCCAGCAAGCGCGCGCCTTGATTCAGGACGCACCTGGCGCTGCGGTGACGCTGCTGCGCCGGGCTGCGGTGGCCGAATTTCTGAACGCACCGATGACGAGCGACCCGGCGATGACTGTGGCGACGCTGGCCGAACTGCTCGCGGCGCGCGGCCAGCGTTCGGCGCTGATGGGGCTGGCGACGGAGGCATCGACCGATACCGCTCTCCCGGCCGGCTGGCTTCGGGTCGATATGCCGGACGATGCGGCTTCGCTGCGCAGGCGCATGCGCTTGAGTGGCTTGCTTCAGGTCATGCATCGGCCTGCATGGCTGGCGTTATATACGATGGCCGCGGCCGCGCTGGCACTGCCCGCATTCGGCCTGCTGCTGGTCGATACGCATCTGCCCTGGTTCCTCGCCTATGCCCTGCCTTATGCGTCGCTGGCCTTCGTAACGTGGCTGCGTACGCTGACCCCGAGGCGCCGTCCGGTATCCGATGAGCTCAAGGACTGGGGGCTCGCACTCGTCCTGCCGCTGTTCACCGCACTCCATGCCTTGCTCGAAGCCCGCCGTCGTCGCCGCAGCCTGCGCCAGGGGCGCTGGAGTCACCATGCGCTGCGGAACTGGCTGCGGAATTGGCTGTGGAACTGGCTGTGGAACTGGCTGTGTCTGGCGGTGGTGGCCATCGGCCTGTTACGCCTGAGCGGGGCGGCCCCGGTCATGCGCCCATGGCTGGCACTGGCCTGCATTGGCGTGGGCTATTTCATGCTGCTGCGGGTCTCGAAGTGGGCCGTCGATGAGGAGCTGAGCACCCTACGCAGCGCACATGCGAAGACATGTGTACAGGCGGCATCGCTTCGGCTCGAAGACGCCAGTGCGAGTGCGCGCACGAGCACAGGCGCAAGTGCGATCGAGTTGAACGTCGAGATCGTCAATTTCCCCGAACAGCCGCTGCGCTTCAACATGGTCACTCGCAATGCGACGCTCGGTGAAGGCGCCGCAGTCATGCAATTACGGTGCGCACCGGGCGTGGTCTTGGCAGGCCAGTTCCGGCTGGACGCCACAGCGGACGACCGATCTGCGCATGGGTGTTTCGTGCCCGACGAGAGCGCTGCCGCACGGCTGCTGACGATCGCCGAACACATGCAAATGAGCTATCTCAAGCGTCATTACTGGCTGCCCGGCAGCCGCTTGTTCGCCTCGCTGCGCCGATCATCGCCGCGCCAAAGCGAGGTGCAGGCGGGCGCACAGATAGGAACACAAGTAGAAGCACCAATAGAAACATCAATAGAAACACAAGTAGAAATATCAATAGAAACACACGCATCGCATGCGCCGCACACCAGTCAATACACTTTTAACAGGTCCTCGTTATGACGTTTCTCCCGAAATCATTGCGCGTGATGTTGTGTACCGCGCTGACGGTCTTCCTCGCCGGCCAATCCGCGACGACGCTGTGGGCGCAGAACCCACCCGGCGCCACGGCGCAACCGACGACCGCTGCGCCGCCTTCGGCCACGGGCGTGCTCGCACAAGCGGCGACCAACCCGCAGGCTGTTATGCCGCCGCCGCTCGCGCCGAACGTCGCGTCGGCTGCCGCCGACCCCGCCTCCGAACGTAGAACCGTCACCCTCAATCTTCGTCAGCTCGGCGCGTGGTCCGCGATCCGCCTCAACGGCGGCGATAACATCCGCAGCCTGCTGTTTAGCGTGCGCCCGGACCAGCAAGTCGTCAGTGCGGTGCTCAAACTGCGCTACGACTACTCACCGGCGTTATTGGCCGATCTGAGCCATCTGGTGATCGGTCTGAACAACGAGAACGTCGCTTTGCTGGCGCTGCCTACCGGTTCCTCGTTAGGCAATGAGCGCGAGATCGCGCTCGATCCGTCGCTATTTCGCGCGCGCAATAACGACTTAACTCTGCGCTTCATCGGCCACTACACCCGTCAGTGCGAGGATCCGTTTCACAGCTCGCTGTGGCTGTCGATCAGCGAACGCACCCAGTTGCAACTGACCCTGGCGCCGGTGCGTCCGAGCACCATCGATCTGTCTCGAGTACAGGATTTGTTCGTACAACCCGATGCGACCGACCCCCAGGTCGTGCCGATCGTGTTCGCCAAAAATGCCTCCTTCGGCAGCTATAAGGCTGCCGGCATCGTCGCTTCATGGCTGGGTGCGCAGTCGCGCAGCCGCAACCTTCGTTTCGCGGTGCAAACCGACGCCTTGCCGCGTAGCAACGCGATTGTGGTGATGGCCGGCGACAGCACGCTCTCCGGCGTGCAGAGCGCACAGGTCGCGACCCTGTCGATACAGCCCAACCCGGTCAGCCCGAACGACCGCTTGCTGGTCATCAGCGGCAGCGATGAAGCTGCAGTGCAGCGCGCGGCGTTAGCGCTCGCGTTGACCCAGCGCAGCTTGACCGGAAACAGCGTGCAAATCCGCCGCGATGTGATTATTCCGGTGCGCAAACCGTATGACGCGCCCGCGTGGCTGCCGCTGGACCGTCCGGTCCGCTTCGGCGAGATCGCCGGCCCGGCAGAGCTGAACGTGCGCGGGTATTTCCCGGGCACGATCCGTCTGAATTATCGGGTTCCGCCCGACCTGTTCACCTGGCGCACTCCGGGCGCGCCGATGCTGCTGCGTTATCACGCGACCTCGCTGCCCAGCCAGTGGAACTCCACCCTCAACGTGACCTTGAACCGTGAGCAATTGCAAAGCATCGCGATCAACACCGGCCGGATCGAACAGTTCGCCCAGGCCTCGCGCACTGACACGCCCGCACGCGACGACAACGCCGGCCCACAGCCAGCAGTGCAAGCCGTGCTGGATTCACCGCTGCGCACCAGCAACGTTCACCTGCCAGCGCATGCGATCACCGGTCGCGACCAACTGCAATTGCAATTCGCCTTCGACATGCTGCGTCGCGGCATCTGCCAGGATCTTCCGGTCGACAACATGATCGGCACGATCGACGCCGAGTCCACGGTCGATTTCAGCAAGTTCCCGCATTACGCAGCGATGCCGAATCTCGAGTTCTTCTCGTCGCTGGGCTTCCCGTTCACGCGGATGGCGGATCTGGCCGACACTGCGGTGGTGATGCCCGACCGCCCTGCATTGCCCGAACTGGGCCTATACCTGTCGGCCATGGCGCTGATGGGCGAGTCCACCGGCTATCCGGTCACACGCCATGAACTGGCCACTGCGGCGGCGCTGGATCGGGTGGCCGACCGTGATCTGCTGGTGATCGGCACCGGGCAAGCCCAGGGCTTGCTGGCGAAGTGGGCGGAACATCTTCCGATCGCCGACTTCAACGGCGAGCGCCGCCTGCGCGATACGGTCAAGTCCTGGCGCCCGACCTACCGTTGGGAAAACCGCGACATCGACCCACTCTCGGCGCCGCAGGGCGATATTTTGCTGGCCGCGCCCGGCCAACTGTCGGCGCTGATGGGCTTCCAGTCGCCGCTCACATCCGGGCGCAGCGTTGTGTTCCTGTACGCCGATCAGGCCGCTGGGCTAGACCGCCTGGCCACCGCGCTCACCGATGCCAGCCGCTGGCGCGAGATCAAGGGCGATTTCAGCATGGTCGATGATCGCTTCATCGAAACCGCCAAGGTCACGCCGACTTACTATGTCGGCGCGTTGCCGGTGAAGAACAAACTTCTGTGGTTCCTGCGCGATCAGCCTCTGATCGTTGCATTGGCCGGCGTGCTGGGCATCCTCCTATTAGCGGCAGTCCTTTACCGACGACTGCGCCAGCGTCGCTGATTCGATACTTATGGAATCCACTCACATGCACGTGATTAGCTTCGTTTCGGGCAAGGGCGGTGTGGGCAAGACCAGCCTCACCGCCAACGTCGCCTGCACGCTGCGACAGCGCGGATACAAAGTGCTGGCGATCGACACCGACCCGCAGAACAGCCTGCGTCTGCACCTGGGCATGGATCCATCCGACACCGCTGGCATCATCCGCGAAGGCATCTCGCGCGAGTCCTTGTTCGTCAGTCCATCCGGTGTTTACTTCCTGCCCTTCGGCCGCGCCGAAGCGCATGACTTACACGCGTTTTCGATGTTCCTGCAGGACCATCCCGATTGGCTGCTGGGGCATCTGCGCGGATTGGCGGATTTGGGTTTTGACTACGTGTGTATCGACACTCCGCCGGGTGCCAGCCCCTTCCTGCAGCAAGCGCTGCGCGCTGCGAATCGTGCCCTCATCGTGGTACTGGCCGACGCCGCGTCGTACGCGACCTTGGCGCAGACCCACCAACTGATTCGGCTGCATACCAGAGGCCGTGAAGACTTCATCGGCGCACATGTCTTACTCAATAAGGTGCCGCTGCAGGGCAGGCTGGGACATCTGGTGCGCTCGGCAGTGGCCGAAGACGAACAGTGGAAGCTGGTGCCCATCTCGATCCACCGAGACCCGCGCATGGGACAGGCGCTCGCGAAACAACTCACTGCGGTCGAAGCCGCGCCGGAGTCGATGGCCGCGATGGACATGGAATATCTGGTCGACTGGTTGGTCGAGGAGGCCCTGAGATGACCAGCCCTGAGATGACCAGCCCTGAGATGACCAGCCCTGAGATGACCAGCCCTGAGATGACATCCAGTCGTACTGGCGAACAAGCGCATCAAGCCTTGCCAGTCTTCGGCGTGCGCACATGCTCCGCGCTGGCGCTGACCGCCGCGCTGATCGCCGGTTGTGCGCAACATCGGACCACCGAACCCGCGCTGCAGGCCTGGGGCTATGCGGCGTGGTGGCTGCCGCTGAAAGAATCGCAGCTGCAATCGGCGCGCGTGGACCGCCTATTGTTCTTCGAGATCGCTCTGGGCACCGACGGCAGCATCGCTAATGCGCATGGCTGGCCGGATGCTCACGAAGACTTGCGCAACGCGGCGGCCAAGCGCAGAACGCCGCTGGATCTGGTGTTGACCGTACATGGTGCTCAACCCTTTCAAGCGCTGTTTTCCGACGCGCAAGCGCGCGCGCGTCTGCTCGACAGCGCGCTGTCGCTGGCAAACGATCCCGCCGTCTCCGGTTTGCAGCTCGATGCGGAGGTCTATGAATCGGTGTCGGTCGAGAGCATCGCCGGCATGCGCGAATGGGTCGCGCAGTTGGCCGCAGGCCTGCGCGCGATGCAACCGCGCCGCGAACTCACCTTATTCATCCCACCCGCGCATACCGGCTTGTACGACCGCACCACGGTGTCGTACGCCGACTGGGGCGTGATGCAGGCCTACGATGCGCACTGGGCGACCGGCCCCGAAGCCGGCCCGGTGGCACCTCTGCACGGGCGCTCCGAGGCAAGCTGGGAGCGCGCGTTCAAGCACGCACAGGCGCTGGGACTGCCGCCCCACCGCACCCTACTGGCCTATCCCCTCTATGGCTACGAATGGCCGATGCGCAAGCGTGGCATCCGTGGCGCGACTGCCGGTGCGGCCAGGATCACGACCCTTGCGACCATCGAACCGGCGCGTCTGCCAAGCATCCAGACCAGCGTCGAACAGCGCGTCGCGCAATACGGTTGCGTGCGCGATGCCCGCAACGGGTCGGCGGCGTACCAGTTTCTAGATCCCGATCGCGGTTGGGTCGCGGGCTGGTACGAAGGAGCGTGGTCGCTGCAGCACAAACGCCGTTTCCTGATCGACAAAGAACTGGCCGGCGTTGCTTTCTTCGTCTTGGGTTACGACGATTTTCGGCTGGTCGATGCGTTCGAACGTCGTCGCCATGCGCCGTCGCAGCCGGTGTCCAAATGCTGAGCGCGGCCCGCACCAAGACGCTGCCGCCCCAAGCGCGGCGACGGGCCTGCGCCTGTACTGCTGCAATCGCCGAGAAGCTGGTTCCTCGCTGCGCTTGCATCGCCGACACCACCCCATCAACTCACTAAGCGCAAGATCCCGCCGCCATGGTCTTCAGTTCCAATATTTTCCTGTTCGTCTTCCTGCCGCTGTTTCTGGGGTGCTATTACCTCACGCCGCTGCGCGGGCGCTCGGCGCTGATCCTGCTCTTCAGTTATCTGTTCTACGGCTGGTGGCGCCCGGATTTTCTGTGGCTGTTGATCGGCGTCACCGTCGGCAGCTATGCCTTCGCACTCGCGATCGACGCCAGTGCGGAACAGCGGCGGCGCAAACGGCTGCTGGTGCTGGCGATCACGCTCAACTTGGTCACTCTGGCTTATTTCAAATACGCCAATTTCGGGGTGCAAGCCTTCAACGATATGCTCGGCACGTTCGGCGTCAGCCCGGTCAAGTTCGCGCATGTCTTGCTGCCGATCGGTCTGTCGTTCTACATCTTCCATGCCATCAGCTACCTCGTCGATATTTACCGCAAAGAAGCGCCACCTGCGCGCAATTTGATCGATTTCGCCGCTTTCATCGCCCTGTTTCCGCATCTGGTTGCCGGCCCGGTATTGCGTTATCACTTGCTGGCGCAGCAATTCCGCCAGCGCACCCACAGCCTCAACCGCTTCAGCAAAGGCTGCATGCTGTTTATGGCTGGTTTTTGCGTGAAAGTGCTGGTGGCCGATCCGATCGCGCCGCTGGCCGATGCCGCATTCGCACTGGAGCAGCCGCATTTCGTCGATGCCTGGCTCGGTGCGCTGGCCTATACCGGCCAGTTGTTCTTCGATTTCAGCGGTTACTCGACCATGGCGATTGGTCTGGCGCTGATGATCGGCTTCGTATTTCCGCAAAACTTCAACGACCCGTATTGGTCGGTCTCGATCACCGATTTCTGGAAGCGCTGGCATATGTCGCTGTCCAGTTGGCTGCGCGAATACCTCTATATTTCGCTCGGCGGCAACCGCAAGGGCGTGGTCCGCACGTATATCAACCTGTGGCTGACGATGGTGCTGGGCGGCTTATGGCACGGCGCCAACTGGACCTTTGTCGCCTGGGGCGTGTGGCACGGCACCATTCTCGCGATCGAACGCTACTGGGAGCAGAAGTACGGGCCGTCGCGTGTGCCCAAAGCGCTGCGGATAGCACGCACCATGGTGCTGGTGATCATCGGTTGGGTGATGTTCCGCGCCGTCAACATGCATGAGGCCTTCAAGATGTTCGGCGGCATGGTCGGCCTGAACGGCTGGAGCATCAGCCCCGAATTTTCGTGGCACCTCACCAGCGACCGCATCATCATGCTGGTGGTGGCGGCGTTGCTGGTGTATCTGCTGCCGACGCTGCGAAAAATCGGGCAAACCGCAGCCAGCTACTTGCTGATCCCGCTGTTCCTGTGGGCCGTGGCGACGCTGTCGTCGCAAGCGTTCATTCCGTTTTTGTATTTCCAATTCTGATGCGCAACGTCATGAGTCTTCACTCCACCAGCGCGTTTCCGATGACGTCAGCGCTTCCGCGCGCGATGGAAGGCGCGCTCACGCATCAAGCACGCAGGACTTGTTCAGCGTTAGCTTTAGGATTGTCTCGACGTTCAATCTCAATATCCGCTTCTGATACCCAGCTCTGAGGTCGCTATGCATCCCGATCACGATCTCCCGCTTGAAGACGTGCCGTATGCGCGTCGCGAACGCATCCTCGCCGTCGTGCTTGTCGGCGTGCTGCTGGCCGGTGCTTGGCAGGCCGTTGGCGCTTGGCGCAATCCCGATTCGATCGCGAAGGTGCCCAAGACCCGTGCCGATTTTGCAGAGGGCCGCACCACGCTTGCGCTCGAAAAACAGATGGACAAGTACTTGCCTGCGCACGAGCGCATCATCGCCTTCGCCAACAGCATTCGTTATCTGCTGCTGCGCGGCACCGGCAGCGATGTCCGCGCCGGGCGCGATGGATGGTTATTCCTCACCGAAGAGTTGCGCTACGACCCTCCGAAAAACAACCCGCAACAGCAAAGCCCACTTAAGACGCGGGCCGCTTTGCTCGCGGACACCCACAAAGCACTGAACGCGCAGGGCGTGCGTCTGCTGGTGGCCCTGGTGCCGGACAAAGCGCGGGTCTATCCGCACTACTTGCTGCAGGGCCAATACCCGGATTACAACGCGCAGCGTTATGCGCTCGCGCTCGAAGCGCTGCGCGCACGCGGGGTGGGCGTTGTCGACCTGTTATCGACGTTCCAAGCTGCAACAGCTAAAGACGGCACGCTTTACTACCGCACCGACACGCACTGGAATCAAACCGGCGCCGCGTTTGCGGCCGGCGCCATCGCCAGCGCTGCATTCCCGCAAGGCGGTTGTTCGCCCGCAGCGCGATACGACACCGTCCTCGCCAAGCGTCCGCAGCCGTATGCAGGCGACCTGCGGCGCATGATCGGCCTTGAAAAGATGCCGGCCGGCTTCCCGCCGCGCAGCGATATGGAAGCACCGGCCACCACCACCGTGGTCGAAGCAGCGGCGTCGCCCGGTCTGGGCCTCTTCGGCGACACCAGCGTGCCGGTGGTGCTGGCCGGCACCTCATTCTCGCTGCGCGGCAATTTTCATGGGGCCTTGCAACAGCGCTTGGGCTGCGCCGTGCTCAATACCGCACAGGACGGCGGCGGTTTTCTTACATCAATCACGCAATACCTCAAAGACGATGCCTTCCAGCAGTCCAAGCCGCAGATCCTGGTGTGGGAAGTGCCCGAACGTTTCATGACTCAGCCGCTGGATAACGCTGAAGCGAGTTTTCTGCGCGACGCGGGGCTGCGGCCATGAACGGCGAGCCGTTAGCGGCTGGTGGTTTGAGCCAAACGCGCAGGATGGCTGCAAGCGCGCTGCGAACCGCATGCCTGACCGCAGCACTGATGGCATTAGCGGCCTGCGCCACCACAGGCAAACCCAAGCAGCAGAAAGCATCGGGCCTGATGGCGCCGATTACCGCCGATTTTTTCATTCCAGCGAACACCTTCGACACCAACGGTTTGCGCAAGGTCGAAGCCGCAGTGGCATCGTCGCTCACGGCCGAAGCGTCGCCCAGCGCATTCACGCCGGAAGTGCAGGTGTACTTCTCACCCAACAGCGCCTCGTATTTTCGCAAAGGAGGTCTCGACGGCAGCATCAACGTGCTGCTGTGGGAACGTTTTTTGAAGAAATACGAGTTCCCGCACCGCGTGCTCGATAGCGTCGAGACACTCGAAGCCGCCACTCCGGGCGTGTTGGTGCTGCCCTCGAACGTGGCGCTGTCGCAACGTGAACTCGATCTGATCCGCCGTTATCGGCAACGCGGCGGCAGCGTGATGGCGTCGTGGTTGGTCGGTAGCCGCGACGAACGCGGCGGCTGGCGCGGTTTCGATGCCGCCGAATCGCTGTTCGGCATTCGCATCGAAGGCTTCACCGGGCCGCAGGAAGAGGACCGTTATCTCAATCCCGCTGGCGACAGCCCCGTCAGCCACGCGTTGCCGGCGTGCCAGCGCATCTGGACCGAACGCGTCGCCGGTTGGTATCCGCTGCGTTTAAGCGGCGCGCGCGCCGCAGCGCAAGTGCATAACTGGTCACGCACGTTGCCCGAAGCCAAAGCCAATACCGCGATGGTCTACGACGACACCACGCTGCAGGGCGGCGGCTCCTCGCGCATGGTGTTCCTTGGCTGGCCCGAGCGGCTGTGGATGGGCGCCGACCCGCGAAGCCACGAGGCGATTCTGTTCGATAGCATCACCTGGTTGTTGCGACAGCCTGCGGCCTATCTGGCGACGTGGCCGCATCCGTATCGTTCCGCGTACGTGCCGATCGTGTACATGGCCGATGTGTTCAACCACAACGACCTGCCATTCGCCAAGACCCTGCAGGCGCAGGGCTTACAAGCCACGTATTTTCTGCTCAGCTTCGAACTCGACAAATCCGCGCCGACGCTGAAAGACATCGGTGCGCTTGGCCATCGCTTCGGCTACGAAGGCGATATTTACGAAGGCTTCCGCGACCAGCCGCTGGAGACGCAGGCGCAACGGCTGGAGACCATGCGCCAGGACATCGAGAAGTATCAGGTTCCGATGGATATCGACGCCGGGTTCAACGCACCGATGGACGACGAAGACGCCAATACCCGCACGGCAGTGGCGCAGCGGCCGTTCGCCTACATGATCGCCTCCGCTAACGGCACCGATGCCTGTCTGCCTTTTTTCGCCGAACAAGCCGCGGATACGCGCACCGAGCCCCTGGTCATGTTGCCGCGGATGCATCGCGGCGCCGAAGAAATGCTGGAGGACTACGACGAACAGCAGGCCGTAGTGAGCCAAAAGGTCGAACTTAAATCGATGCTCGCGCTCGGAGGCTTGAGTATCTCGCGCTTTGCCAATCAATCGTTACTGAGTGCCGAAGCCTTGTCGGAACTCGCTCAAGCCCCCGCCGAGTACAAAGCGACCACGTGGCTCACCAGCGCGCCGCAGCTCGTTCAATGGTGGCGCGAGCGCAAGCGGGTCGGCGTCGAATTGACCGGCACTGCCGCCGCCGCGCAATTGAGTATCACCGTCAGCGACGGTACACCGATCACCGCGCCGGTCTCGGTCTGGATCAATCTGCCGCATCCTGAGGCGGTGATCGAGTTGACGCCGGTCGGCGCTGCGCCTGCGCTGACCGTGCAGACTGAGGATGGGTTGCGGGCGGCGGCATTACTCACTGGGCTGCCGCCTGGGCAACATGTGTGGCAGATTGGGTTTCGGCAACCGTGATGGGACGATGTTTGGTGTTATGCAACAGCAGACATCGACTCAAGGCCGCACGGCAGTTTTCTTGGAGGGATTAATACAAGGCTTTCGCGCTGGCGCGCAGCAGGTTTCATTTGCCGGAGCAAAAAATATAGAAAAGAAAGTACTTCCCAAGAAGCATCATTCTTAAACCAGCGCGATCACGTCAGCACTCTCGCATCAACATCTTCATTCAGCACTTCGACAGAGGTATTTCTCATGAATACGCGATCCCTTTCTTTTCAGGTCGTTATGAGCGTTGTCTTGTTAGCCGCTGGGGCTGCAGCCTGGGCGCAATCCACCGGCCGTCTCTACGACCCGCTGCCGCCGGACGATTCGGCTTACTTGCGCGCCGTCGTCGTCCCGCCCGCTGCCGATGGCGCGGTGATGCTCAACGGCAAGAGCCGCATCGCCAAGTTATCGGCCCGTATGCCCGGCGACTACATCGTGGTGCCTATGGGCAAGCACCAGATGCAGGCCAAACCCGGTGGCAAAGCCTGGCTGCCGGTGCAGATCGATGCTGCGGCGCGCGGGGCCTATACCGTGGTGTTTCCGTCGGCCGCAGGCAAACCGTATGTCTTCACCGATAAGACCAGCACCAACCGACTGAAAGCGATGCTGGCCGTCTACCACGTCGCACCGGATGCGGGCGCCGTGGATGTGGTGACGGCCGATGGCGCAAACAACGTCTTCACCGGCCTCAAAACCGGGTCGCCCGCAATTTTGGAAGTCAATCCGATTAACGTGAAGCTCAACATCGTCGCAGCCGGCACCACCAAAGTGCTGGCCACGGTGTCGCTGCAGATGGAGCGGGGCGCGGCGTACAGTGTGTTTGTGTTCCCTGCGTCTGGAAAAAAAGTGGCTGCAGTCGCATTCCGCAATCAACGCGAGCGCTATACCGGTAATTGATAGGTACGTTATTCACGCATACGTCAGTCACTTTGGAAGCAGTTAAAGCGATAAAAAGCCTTTTCCCACATCTTTGATTGCCACGCGTTCCGGCCACATGTTCCGTAAATTAAGATCTTATGAGTAAACTCTAGTGTGTGAAAAGCCGGCGTGTGCAAATCTGGGGTGTGAAAAGCCGGCGTGTGAAACTCCGACGCAATTCTAATACCAGCCCATCTACAACAGATCCAACACTGCATGCATGAAAATGGCATGCATCAACATCGCATGCATCTATAAGGAGTTACCATGAAAACGCGCAACCGCTTTCGCTTGATGACCATTGCTCTCGCCGCTGCCATCGTCCTGCCCGTCAACGCGAGCGAATACGATGTCGTCATCGGCAAAAACAAAGACTGGCTGTTCACCGGCTACGAATTCGTCAAGCCAGCCGATGAAAAAGACAACCAAGTCACCTACGCCAACCTGATCCAAGCGGCCAAGCTGTTCCGCCAGAACGGCACCGCGATGGCGGTGATGCTGGTGCCTTCGAAAATCCGCATCTACTCCGACCAGCTCCCGCCTGACCGTCAGATCGACAGCTACAACAAGAATCAGTACGACGCGGCAGTGAAAGCGCTGCGTGCCGGCGGCGTCAATGTGATCGACCTCAATACGCCGTATCTGGCGATGGCCAACCGCTACGACGACAACCAGTTGTACTTCCGTCTCGATACCCACTGGACCCACAAAGGTGCGGCTGTCGCCGCAGAATCGATCAAGTCAACGATCATGTCGACGCCGGAGTTGAAGGCGGCCTGGCAAGCGGCACCGGAAGTGAAATACGACCTGGCCTGGGCACCGCGCAAACGCCCGACCCGCGCCCGCGACCTCGTGCATTATCTGCCCGTGGGCACCGCCGAATTCCCGCCCGAATCCGTGCTGACGTTCAAAGTGACGCGCGCGCAGGCAGCGGCGACCAGCCTCACCGGTGCCGGCGAAACGATCGGCATCACCGTCATCGGCAGCAGCTACACCGACGCCAAAACCGGCTACCCGGACGCGGTGCGTTTCTCGCTACAGCGCAGCGTGCTGGACATCTCGCTGCCGGTGGACCAGGGGCCTTGGTCGGGCATGCTCAAATACCTTGGCAGCGAGTTCAAGACCGCCCAACCCAAGCTGGTGATCTGGGAAATCCCCGAGCGCGAATTGCATTCGCCGCCAGCGGCCAAGTGGCGCGAGGCCCGCTATCAGGTCGATAACGCAAAGTGGTTATCGCAAATGGGCGCGCTGTTGAAAAAATAACGCCGTGGCTTTGCAGCATTCGATCGCGCTGAAGCAGTTGATCGAATGCGGTGTGTTTTATCCGGCGCCGCTTGTGGCGCCGGAGTCGTTTAGCCGGCTGCTGAAATACCTGCCAGCAGGTGTTCAGCAGCTTGGTCATGCAGCTTGGTCATGCAGCCTGGTCATGCACCCTGGTCATGCCGCCATGGAGGGCGCGCTGGCGATAACCGCAGGTTGAACGGCGCCGCCGGCCCAGAGGACCAGGGGCACGGCGATGCGCGTCACGATCGTGACATGGCTGGCCGCATACGCCGGACAGCCGCGACTCAACAGCCGCAATTCAACAGCCGCGACTCAACAGCCGCGACTCAACAGCCGCCGTGAGCATCCAACGGAGCGGCCGGGACGGCGGCCATCTGCTGGGCCAGCCTTGAAACCCACGCCGTCACGCCCAACCTATCGGCCACGATCGCGTGTTGCCCGCCAGCGTCAGACCACGCGCCAGACCCAGACCCAAGCCTCAAACCCAAGCCTCAGACCCAAGGAACCCCAGGATGAGCACCGATACCGATACACCGACGCCCGCCGTCGAAACCCATGCCTTCCAGGCCGATGTGCAGCAGGTGCTGCAATTGGTCATCCATTCGCTGTACTCCAACAAAGAGATCTTCCTGCGCGAGCTGGTCTCCAACGCCTCCGACGCCTGCGAGAAGCTGCGCTTCGAGGCGATCGCCGACCCGGCGCTGCTCGGCGATGACGCCACTCTGACGATCGATCTGGCCGTGGACCGCGAGGCCGGCGTGCTGACCCTGCGCGATAACGGCATCGGCATGCGCCACGACGAGTTGATGCAGAACCTCGGCACGGTCGCGCACTCGGGCACCCGCCGCTTCCTCGACAGCATCGCCGCCGGGCAAAAGCCCGATGCACAGTTGATCGGCCAGTTCGGCGTGGGCTTCTATTCGGCCTTTATCGTCGCCGACGACATCGCCGTCACCAGCCGCCGCGCCGGCAGCGACGAGGCCTGGACCTGGCGCTCGACAGGCGACGGCCAATTCACGCTCGAACCGGCAGCGGCCGACTTCGGTCGCGGCACCGAGCTGCGCCTGCATCTGCGCGAAGACGCGGCCGACTACCTGCAGGAGTGGAAGCTGCGCTCGCTGGTACGCACCTATTCCGATCACGTCGGTTTCCCGATTCGCATGGCCGCGCCCGCGAAGCAGAACAACGCCGAAGATGCAGATGATGCCGATGCCGAGAACGCGGCGATCGAAGCGCCGACCTTCGAAACCGTGAACCAAGCCTCGGCGCTGTGGACGCGGCCGAAGAGCGAACTGAGCGACGACGACTACAAGGCCTTCTATAAACACATTAGCCACGATTTCGTCGATCCGCTGGTATGGAGCCACAACCGGGTCGAAGGCAATCAGAATTTCACTTCGCTGTTGTACGTGCCGTCGCAGGCGCCATTCGATTTTCAGCAGGGCCGCGAAGAGCGCAAAGGTCTGAAGCTGTACATCAAGCGCATCTTCATCATGGATGCGGCCGAGCAAATGCTGCCGGCGTATTTGCGCTTCGTCCGCGGCGTGGTCGATTCCGACGACTTGCCGCTGAACGTCAGCCGCGAATTGCTGCAAGAAAGCCGCCAAGTCGAACGCATCAAAGGTGCGCTGAGCAAGCGCGTGCTGGACACGTTGGAAAAAATCGCGCGCGATGAACCCGAGAACTACGTTAAGTTCTGGGACGCATTCGGCGCTACGCTGAAAGAAGGCGTGGTCGAAGACGCCGCCAACCGCGAGCGCGTGCTCAAGCTGATGCGCTTCGCCACCACCCGCAGCGAGAACGCGGACCAGCGCATCGGCCTGGACGATTATCTGCAGCGCATGGTCGGCACCCAGGAAGAGATTTTCTATCTCACCGCCGACAGTTGGAATGCGGCGCGCAGCCATCCGAAACTCGAAGCGCTGAAGGCGCGCGGTATCGAAGTGCTGCTGATGCACGAACGCATCGACGATTGGATGTCGGGCTATCTGCACGAATACGAAGGCAAGCGCTTCCGCAACGTCGCCAAGGGCGAGCTGGATCTCGATACGCTCGGCGAAGCGCCGTCCAAAGACGCGCAGGACGAGATCGCCAAGGCCGCCGCACCGACGGTGGAGCGCATCAAAGCCGCGCTCGGCGATAAAGTGAAGGAGGTCCGCGTCTCCAATCGCCTCGTCGATTCGGCTGCCTGCGTGGTCGTGGACGAGTACGACATGTCGCTGCACATGCAGCGCCTGTTCAAGGCCGCCGGACAAGCGGCGCCGGAGAGCCTGCCGATCCTCGAAATCAACCCCGAGCACGCCCTGGTGCAGCGCCTGCAGGCTGCAGACGAGGCGACCGGCACCGATCTGGCGATGCTGTTATTCGAGCAGGCGATGCTGGCCGAATGCGGCAGCCTGGACGATCCGGCAGCGTTCATCGCGCGGATGAATCGGCTGTTGGTAGGTTGAGACAGATAGGGTGCGCCTGGGCCTGAGGTATCCCCACATTTTCATCTTGGAATCGAGTTGGTTTTCATTCCTCCCGCAATCACGCCCCGTACCGCCTTCGCCAATGGAGGCGGCCAGACACACATCCGCAACCACTCAATCGCACGACGGAAGTC
>JANMGT010000075.1:0-11206 GCA_031374725.1 Lysobacteraceae bacterium
CCACGCTTGCATGCTCAATTGGATCGGCGCGATGCCGGATGCGAACGCAGTACTGCGCGAACCCGGCGGCCATTGGCACGATTACGGTAAAGAACCGCGCGCGGGCCGCAAAGTGGGGCATGCGACGCTGCGCGAAGAGTCCGCGCAGGCGCTAGCGACGACCGTGCGCCGCGTCGGCGCGCGGCTGGGCCGCGACGATATCGTCGCGCGCGCCGACACCATCGACTGACAGGCTGCTGAACACCTGCCGCTACAGGTATTTCAGCAGCATGTCAAAAGTAAGCAAACCGCCGCCCAATGTGCCTGGAAAGATCGCGTTTTTGCCTTTTTAAAGATAAAAATCTGTTAACGCCTAATCGAAAATGCTTGCGCGCGCTCAGCGATCCTTATCGATCGACACGTCCTCAAGTTTGCGCTGCACCATCGGTGAAGGCCGGATAGCCCCGGCATTACGATAGGCGATGGCCGCAGCGCTGCGCTCGCCGCGCGCACTGAGCACATCGCCTTCGAGCACAAGCCCTTCGCGCTTGAGCGTATCGATTTTCTGCGCCTGTTCGGCGAGATCGAGATACACGACTTGTTGGCGCGCGTTTCGCGGAACGGCTTCGAATTGCGACGCGTCTCGCCCGTCGATCAATCGCGTCGGCGGGATGCGGTCGAGACGCTCGTTTGAACGCAGACGAATGGTTTGATCCAATTGCTCGACGCTCGGTTGCTTGATCGCAGCGGGCAGGCGTGTCTTCGCCTCGCCAAGCGCAGCCGCAGCGCTATCGAGGAAATTGATCCGCGCCAGCGCGTCGCTCGCCAGCAACCACTGCCCGCCTTCGCTCAAGCCCGTCACCTGTTTGGCGAAGGTGGCTTTGGCGAAATCGGCGATCGCGGCCTGGGTCTGCGCTTCGGGCAAGGTTCTGAAGCGTTCGACCTGCTCCGGCGCGGCGATGAAATCGCGGATTTTCTGTGCGAAGAAGGCCTGCTGTGCATCGCGTTCTGCCTGCGCCGCTGGCATGTTCGGAATCCGCACCAGCACAGTGCGGGCAGGCAGCGAAGACAGTTTCAGATCGAAACGATATTCCGGGCGCAGATCGCCTAGCACCACCAGTTGCAGGGTTTCGCTTTGCCCGGGCGGCAGTTCGCGCGGCTTGCCGGGTTCCAGCGCGGGGAGGATCAACAGGCTGGAATCGGTGATCGAGGCGATCTCGTAACGCTGACGCACCTTGCTGGTGTTCTTCAGTACCGCCGGATTGCGATCGGTGACTTTGCCGAGCGAATACACCCAATGCTGTTCCTCATCGGTAAAGTTCGGCGTTTCCCAAGAAGCCGCCTGCAGCCGCGGCAGCACATGCTCCTGCATCGCCACCACGAAGCGGACCACCGCATCGTGCTGCTGCCGATCGGGTTTGACGATCGATAGATGATCCGCATCGCCGATGCCCGGCGCGACCGCATCGCAGAAGCGAGTGGCGCTGGACCAGGGCACGATCATGACCCCGAACGTCTTTTTGGTTTCGTAGGCGCATTCGACGAACGGCGCGCGACCGCGCTGTTTCAAGCGCACCCAATCGTCGCTCAACTGTTTGAGGTAATCGTTGGCGTCCACCAGCGTCATCTGCCGGATCGCGTTGTTCGGGATCAGCAACTTGCCGATCTGAGTGATCTGCGCACCTTCCTGCGGCGTCGCGTACAGGACCATCAGCGGCGTCTTGTCGCTCAGTTCGGGGTTGCTGATGACGGTGCGCATCGCGACTAAACCACCCATGCTGTGGGCGACGAACACAATGGTGTCGTACTGCATCAAGCCGTGGAAGCGTAGATGGTCGTAGAGTTTGTTCGAGGCCTCGCGCACGTCCAGTGAACCGCCGCCGACCATTTTCGAGGTGAAACCGAAGGCGAAGACATCGACCTTATCGCCTATGCCGGGTGCGGCCTTTACATATTCGAAAAAGCTGTGGCCGTTTTTTTCGTCGGTCCAGGTGCCGTCGGTATCGCCGAACAAGCCGTGGATGAAGACCACCGCTATGCGTGCGGGTGGCGATGCCGGCGGATAGACCCAGTGCGGGTCTTTGCTGTTGGTCTGCGCCGTCGGCGTGTCGCCAGCGTTGGGCTTCGACGGTGGATCTTTCTTGCAGCCCGAGGTCAATGTGCACAGTGCCAGCAGCACCAGCAGGACGAAGAACGCCGAGCGTGTGTTCCGGAGCGGACGCGCGACGCGCGCGGAGCAATGGCTGCCCTGGGTGACTTCGGTACGCATGCTGCGCCTCCATAATGCGATTGAGTGTTGGGCGACTAGCTGGTTGCTGAGACCTCCATCCAGGAGGTCTCAGTTCGCACGTCCGGCACATGTCTGGTAGATGTCTAGCTGTGCTCACGGCGAATCAATCGCTTACGCGCTTGTTTCGCCGGCGCAGCCATCCATGGCTGCGTGCCATGACGGCAATACCATGACTGCATGACCAGGCTGCTGAACACCTGCTGCCGCAGGTATCTCAGCAGCCTGCTAGTCCTGCTTCTGAAAACGGCAAATGGGGTAGCCAAAGGACGCCGCCGCAGTCGTTATCGTCGCCATTGATGTTCCCATCTCCGCCGGAATTATCCGGCGAGACGCCCTCGCAGTGACGAAAACGGCCAGATCGCTCCGGCCGTTTCGATCATGCAGATAGGCGATCCAACATATATACGATCCGATAGTTCGATCCGATATACGATCCGATAGACGATCCGATATACGATCCGAGCGCGCCACCCGAGCGCGTCATCCCACGCAGCATTCGGGCGACGCTGACGCGACGACGCTGCGATCACTTCATTTGCGCAGACACGAAGTCCCAGTTGACGAGATTCCAGAACGCCTCGACGTACTTCGGGCGGGCGTTGCGGTAATCGACGTAATAGGCGTGTTCCCACACGTCGCAGGTCAGCAGCGGGGTGTCGTCGCCGGTCAGCGGCGTGGCGGCGTTGGAGGTGCTGACCAGAGCCAGCGAACCATCCGTGCGCTGCACCAGCCAGCCCCAGCCGGAGCCGAAGGTGCCGACGGTGGTTTTGGTGAACTCTTCCTTGAACTTGTCGAAGCTGCCGAAGGCCGCGTTGATGGCATCGGCGAGTTTGCCGGTAGGGGCGCCGCCGCCTGGATTCGGGCCAGAAGCCGGTTTCAGGCAGTTCCAGTAGAACGTATGGTTCCAGATCTGCGCGGCGTTGTTGAATACGCCGCCCTGCGACTTGCGCACGATCTCTTCCAGCGACATTTCGGCGAATTCGGTGCCGCCGATCATGTTGTTGAGATTGGTGACATAGGTTTGGTGATGCTTGCCGTAATGGAAGTCGATGGTTTCGGCCGAGATATGCGGTTCCAGAGCGGTGCGGTCGTAGGGCAGGGCGGGAAGTTCGATAGCCATGGGGTGTCCTTGGGTGTGGGGTGCGCTCATCCGAGCGGGCGAGGAGGGGAACGAGAGAGAACGATGCGGAATAAGCCGGGCGGCGTCGGTGCGACACGTCGCATATGCGATCGGGTCGCGCCAAGTCGCAGTCACTAGCTGAGCCGTCGCTCAAGATAGGTTCTACAATAGCGAATCTCAATTCTACCCCCACACCGCGCGTTCGGCCGACAAGGCCGGCGCCACTTGCAGGAGACACACAATGTCAGTGATGGAGCGGCTTCAGGCCGAAATCGAAGGTCATCCTATCGTGCTGTTCATGAAAGGCACGCCGCAATTCCCGATGTGCGGCTTTTCCAGCCGCACCGCACAGGCGCTCAAGGCGGCGGGCGCCAGCGAGTACCGTTCGGTGAACGTGCTCGAAGACCCTGAAGTTCGCGCCAATCTGCCGCGCTATTCAAATTGGCCGACCTTTCCGCAGTTGTTCATCAACGGTGAACTGATTGGCGGCTGCGACATCACCCTCGAGCTCGCCGAATCCGGCGAATTGGCTCGGATGATCGCCGAGTCGCAGAAGGCGTGACCTCGCCGGTGACTGCCGACGCCGAAGCGATACAGTCGTTCGCCGGTGCGCTGGCGGGACGCGTTGTTCTCGTCGTAGGTGCGCACGGCGGCCTCGGCCATGCCGCATCGCTGGCATGCGCCGATGCAGGAGCGACTGTTGTGCTGCTGGGTCGCAAGGTGCCCAAGCTCAACCGGGTTTACGACGCCATCGTCCGCCAGGGCGGCGAGGCGCTGCTGTATCCGTTGGATTTGGAGGGCGCCACGCCCGACGACTACGCCGACATGGCGGAGCGGATCGAAAGCAGTCTCGGCCGGCTCGATGGCGTGCTCCATGCCGCGGCAGCGTTTCCGGGGTTGACGCCGCTGGAGAACACCGACCCGGCTGCATTTGCCCAGGCAATCCACGTCAATCTCACCGCGCGCTGGTGGCTGACGCAAGCGTGCCTGCCGCTGCTGCGCAAGGCCGAGGACAGCGCAATTGTGTTCGCGCTCGATGCTCCTGAGCGCAGCTCAGGCGCTTACTGGGGCGGCTATGGTGTCGCCCAAGCGGCGAATGCGTCTTTGATACGGATGCTGCATGCCGAACTTGCGGCCTCGCCGGTTCGCGTGGCTGGCCTTGCACCGAAGCCGATGCGCACGCCGTTGCGGTCTCGCGCCTATGTCGAAGACAGCGCTGCCGATGCGTTGGAGCCGGCACGCTACGCGCCAGCTTGCGTCGCTCTGTTGTCTGCAGCCGGCGCTGAGCACTGCGGCGACGTTTGGGAGCCGGTGCTGTGACTGTCGCCTCCGCCGCCCTGCTGCTGTTCCTGATTCTCGATCCGCTCGGCAACATCCCGGTGTTTCTGAGCATGCTGCGCAGCCTGCCACCGCGGCGGCAGCGCATCGTATTGGCGCGCGAACTGCTGATCGCGCTAGCCGTGCTGATGGCCTTCTTGTGGGTCGGCAAATACGCGCTCGAATTGATGCATTTGCGCCAAGAATCGGTGTCGATCGCCGGCGGTATCGTGCTGTTCCTGATCGGTATTCGCATGATCTTCCCGCCGCCGGAGGGCCTGATGGGCGAAATTCCGGATGGCGAGCCGTTCATCGTGCCCATGGCCATTCCGCTGATCGCCGGCCCATCGGGCATGGCGGCGGTGATCTTGATGGGCAGCGACAATCCTGAACGCCTCGCCGATTGGAGCCTTGCCCTGGTGATCGCCTGGGGTGCCACCGCAGTGATCCTGTTCTCGGCGACCTACCTCTACAAATGGCTGGGCCTGCGCGTGCTGACTGCGGTCGAGCGGCTGATGGGGATGCTGCTGGTCGCTATCTCGGTGCAAATGCTGATGGACGGCATCACTGCTTATCTGCGAGCAGGCACGAACTGAGGCGGCTCCTCGCTGCGTCAAAATGCTTCGTAAATGCCTGGTTGCGACCACTGAATCGCTGTTTCCAGACTGTCGCTAAAGTGATTTATCAACAGCGTTCAGGCGAGCAATATCAATGACTTGGCGTGCTGATGCCTGTCATTAGAGTGTCACCTCAGGTGGTTATCATGTTAACCTACGGTTAATAACGGGCAGCCGTGTATCGCTGCCCGTTTGCACAAATTCCCCCGCTCATGATCCACGGCGCTCCAGCGTCGCTCGAATCGCACGACCTATCGCATCGTCAAACTCCTCCGAGGCTAGCGCTAATGAATCATTCCAACCGCATCCGACTTTCGAAACTGTCGATCGGCTTATTCGCCGCACTCGCTGTGGCTCCCGCCTTCGCTCAGAGCACCTCTGCTGCGATCTCTGGCCGCGTCACCGATGCATCGGGCGCGCCAGTCGCAGGCGCCGAAGTCGTCGTCCTGCACGTCGAGTCGGGCACCCAACGTACCGTCACCACCGACGAGAACGGTCGTTATGTCCTGCGTGGCCTCCGCGTCGGCGGCCCCTACACCGTCGAAGCCAAGAAAGACGGCGTTGGCACGGATCTGGAAAAGAACGTATTCCTCGCGCTCGACGTCAGCAACAACATCGACGCCAGCCTGACTGCCGGTGGCTCTGGCGAACTCGAAACCATCGAAGTCACCGCTGCCGCGGTATCGCAGGCGTTTTCGCCGGACGCGGCCGGTGCGCAGACAACGGTGTCGCGCCAGGAAATCGAAGCGCTGCCATCGGTGCGCCGCTCGCTCGAAGATTATGTGCGCCTGGACCCGCGCATTGTGCAGGTCGATAAAGAGCGCGGCGGCATCGCCGCTGCCGGCCAGAACAACCGCTACAACAACATCCGCATCGATGGCGTGCCGTCGAACGACAACTTCGGTTTGAACGACTCCGGCCTGCCGGCGCTCAATCAGCCGATCGTGATCGACTGGATCCAGGAGTTCAACATCGGCGTGTCGAACTACGATGTGACTCAGGGCGATTTCGTCGGCGCGAACATCAATGCGGTCACCAAGTCCGGCACCAACGAATTTCACGGCTCGATTTACGGCATCTATCGCAACGACGACATGATCGGCGATCGCGTCAACAAAATCCGCCGCGTCTCGCCGTTCGACAACGAAAAGACCTACGGCGCGTACGTCAGTGGTCCGATTCTCAAGGATCGATTGTTCTTCTTTGCTGGTTACGAGAAGTTCGAGCGCGAAGCGCCGGCGCCGGACAGCGGCGTGCAGGGTTCGGGCGCGAGCAACGAATTCCGCGTGACTTCGGCCCAGATCGCCTCGATCAACACCGCCGCAGCGACCTTCGGTGCCAGCAATATCGGCTCGTTCGACCCGCTCAGCACCTTCACCAACGAAGACGAGAAGTGGGTCGCTAAGCTCGACTGGAACATCACCGATGGCCAGCGCGCGGCGTTTCGCTACAACAAGACCGAAGGCAGCGTGCTGCGTTTGAATACCGGCACCACCACGCTTCAGTCGGATAGCAACTGGTTCACCGACAACATCAGCTTCGAAAACTGGGCGGCGATGTTGTACAGCGACTGGACCGAGAACTTCTCGACAGAGGCTAACGTCTCTTACTCCGAATACCGTTCGGCACCGGAATCCGCGGCCGAATTTCCGCAGGTTTCGGTCACGGCTCGTAACGGCTCGCCTACGGGTGGCTCGGCCACCATCCTGTTCGGCGAAGAGCGCTCGCGCCAGTCGAACCTGCTTGAGGTCGATACCTGGACCGGTTATTTCGCCGGTAACTATTTCATGGGCGATCACGAGCTCAAGTTCGGCGTCGACTACGAAAGTTCCGACGTATACAACTTGTTCCTGCAGGACACCACCGGTAACTACGAGTTCGGCACCATCGGTACCGGTGCGACCCAGACCGACGGCATCACCAATTTCCTTGCCGGTCGTTACACCCGCTATCGTTTCCAGCGCGCGCGCTCCGGCAACAACAACGATGCCGCCGCGCAGTTCGATGTCGGCAACACTGGCTTGTTCGTACAGGACACCTGGACGGTCAACGACAAGCTGACGCTGACCTACGGCATCCGCGCCGACCAGACCAGCATCGGCGGCACACCCGCCGAGAACGCTGGTTTCCGCCGCGATTATGGCTTCGACAACCGCGTTACTCCCGACGGTGAGTGGACGTTCCAGCCGCGCTTCGGCTTCAACCTGACCATGGGCGATGAACTGCGTACGCAGATCCGCGGCGGCGCTGGCCTGTTCCTGGGTTCGGCACCGGGCGTGTGGCTGTCCAACAGCTTCTCCAACCCGGGCGTGCTGGTGAATTCGTACGACATTCGTGCCACCGCTGGCCTGTTGCTTCCGCCTGGTGCGCTGACGCCCGGCGCTCCGGTGGTGCCGGCGACGGCAGTCGCCTCGCAGTTGGTCAACTCGTTGGATTCCGATTTCCAACAGCCGACGATCTGGAAAGCGAATTTCGCCATCGAGCAAGAGCTGGGCTGGCAGGATCTCGTCGCTAGCGCCGAATTTCTCTATTCGATGACCGATCGCGGCGTGCATTACGTCAACTACGCGCTCGGCAATCCGGTTGGGCAGTTGCCCGATGGTCGTAATCACTACTGGTCGTCCACTGCGAATCTCAGCGGCCGCACACGCGCTAACTGCATCCTGGTGAATCCGCTTGTCGCTTTCAATGCGACCACCAATCCTTGCCGTTATACCGATGCCATCGTGCTGACCAACACCGACAAGGGCAGCGCGAGCAACTTCACCGTTGCGCTCGAGAAGCCTTGGAAAGACGGCTGGTACGCCAAGCTGGCTTACACCAAGGGCCGTTCGGACGAAGTCAGCCCGGGCACGTCGTCGGTCGCGCTGTCGAACTGGCAGAATCGCAGCGTCTTCAACCAGAACGAAGAAGTTGCCAACCGCTCGAACTACGAAATCACCGACCGTTTGACCTTCGCCCTCAGCAAGCGTTGGAACTGGTTCGGCGACAAGGCCCCGTTCAAAGCCTCGATGTTCTACGAGGGCCGCTATGGTCGTCCGTTCAGCTACAACTTCGGTAACGATGCTAACGGCGATGGCACCTTCGGCAACGACGTGTTTTACGTGCCGGGTAGCGATTCGGATGTCTCGTTCAGCACTAACTCCTCTGCGGCGGATCGTCAGGCGTTCTTCGATTTCATCAACACCACCCCGGATCTCGCGTCGCGTCGCGGCAAGCCCACTCAGCGCAACGAAGGCACGAGCCCGTGGCGCAACATCATCGACGTGCGTCTGACCCAGGACATCCCGCTCGGCTTCGGTAGCGCGAAGGCGCAGGTGTTCCTCGACATCGAAAACTTCGGCAATCTGCTGAATAAGAAGTGGGGCCAGGTCGAAGAAGCCGGCTTCCCGTACACACTGTCGGTCGCCGACTATGCGGGCGTTTCCGGCGGCAAGTACATCCTCGATGTCAGCCGCTACGTCAACGAAACCACCGGTGCCGTCAACAACCCGACCCTGCCGTTCCGCAACTTGGAATCGCGTTGGTCGGCGCAAATCGGTTTGCGCATCGATTTCTGATCCGTCGCTGTTTCGCTGTTCAAGAAACGGCCGGGGAAACCCGGCCGTTTTTCGTTGCGCGGCGGCTGCGACCGATGTTTCCGATTCCATCCGTCGCTGTTCATCCAGACCCCGCTGCGATAAAGTCGCGCCGACCTATAAAACGACCTCACTTGCCTGACATATGAACGATTCCGCTGCTTCCCATGTATCGGCCGCGTCGCTGCCGACCCTCAATGCGTCCATCTACCCCCGCGGCGGGCTTGATGTGCTCTCCCGCGATGAAGTGGCGCGGCTGCGCGATGCCTCCACCGGCGGCATGCACGAGTTGTTGCGCCGCTGCGCGCTGGCGGTGCTGACCAGCGGCAGCACGTCCGACGACCCGCGCGCGGCGCGCGAGCTGTATCCCGATTTCGATATTCAAGTGTTGCAGCAGGACCGCGGCGTGCGCATCGATTTGGTCGCTGCGCCAGCGATGGCCTTCGTCGATGGCGAGATCATTCGCGGTGTGGCCGAATTGCTGTTCGCGGTGGTCCGCGACTTGGCGTACACCGCGATCGAACTGAGCAACGGTAAAAGCGGCAGCCGCGATCTCAGCACGTCCGAAGGCATCACCGATGCGGTCTTCGGCTTGTTGCGCAATGCGCGCATCCTGCATCCGATCGACCCAAAACTCGTTGTGTGCTGGGGCGGCCATTCGATCAATCGCGAAGAATATCTGTACACCAAGCAGGTCGGTTACGACCTCGGTCTGCGCGGGCTGGATATTTGCACCGGCTGCGGCCCGGGCGCGATGAAGGGGCCGATGAAGGGCGCGACGATCGCGCACGCCAAACAGCGCCACAGTCGCATGCGCTACATCGGCATCACCGAGCCGGGCATCATCGCTGCGGAGTCGCCGAACCCGATCGTCAATCACCTCGTCATCATGCCGGATATCGAGAAGCGTCTCGAAGCGTTCGTGCGGATGGGCCACGGCATCATCGTGTTCCCGGGTGGCGTTGGTACGGCCGAGGAAATTCTGTATTTGCTCGGTATTTTGCTGCGCGAAGAGAACGCGAAACTGCCGTTTCCCTTCATCCTCACCGGCCCGACCAGCGCCGCGCCGTATTTCGAACAGATCGACAAGTTCATTCGCCTTACGCTGGGCGACGATGCCGCGTCGCGTTACGAAATCATCGTCGCCGACCCGGACAAGGTGGCCAGGCGGATGGCCGACGGTATCCGCAAGGTGCGCGAGTACCGCGTTGCGGAGAAGGATTCGTTCTTCTTCAACTGGTCGCTGGAAATTCCGCTGGCGTTCCAGCAGCCGTTCATTCCGAGTCACGAAGCGATGGCTGCGCTCGATCTGCATCACGGCCGTAAACCGCACGAACTTGCCGCCGATTTGCGACGCGCGTTCTCGGGTATCGTCGCCGGCAACGTTAAGGAAGACGGTTTGCGTCGGATCGAAGCGCATGGCCCGTTCCGCATTTCCGGCGATACCGACATCATGCAATCCCTCGATGCGCTGTTGCGCGCCTTCGTCGAACAGCGGCGCATGAAGATTTCAGGTGCGTATCGGCCTTGTTACGAAGTCGTGGCCTGAACGCATCTCGACATTTTTCAGCGTTGCTTGGGCAACGTCGTTTCTAATGTCGATGAGGGGCCGGCGATCGAACGTCGCGGAGTCGAGGTGCGGCTGCTCGCACGCATAGGCGCTTAGAGCAGGCTATTAGAGCCTGTTCACGATTTCCGAATGCCGCAATCGCTCTGGCGTTGTAGGAGGGCCTTTAGGCCCGAACCGACGGTATCTAAGCCGGTGTTCACCATGATCGGGGCTGAAGCCTTTGGCGTTGTAGGAGGGCCTTTAGGCCCGAACCGACTTTGGCGTTGTAGGAGGGCCTTTAGGCCCGAACCGACGGCATCTAAGCCGGTGTTCACCATGGTCGGGGCTGAAGCGCCTCCCACAAAGCAAACACCATTCGACGCAAGGCGATGCATTCGGAAAATTTGAACAGGCGCTTAAAGCGCTACTGGCAGCCGCACGGTGACTGTGAATACCCCGTCCGCCGCGTGCGCCTCCAAGCCGCCGCGCCCGTCGGTGAATGCTTCGATCTGCGCGGACGATGCCGGTAAACCGACGTTATGCCCGCGCGCTGAAGGCGCGTCGTTTGCGGGGAAGGGATTCTCGATCACGATCCTCACTTCACCGCGTTCGCAGAGCACGGTGATCGAAACTTCGCCGCCGCCGGGAATGCGCTCGATCCCGTGCTTGATCGCGTTCTCGACCAACGGCTGGATCGACAGCGTCGGCACGCGCACGTCCGGTAGGGTTTCCGGTAGCGACCAGCGCATGCGCAGG
>JANMGT010000078.1:0-24055 GCA_031374725.1 Lysobacteraceae bacterium
CGCCTCGAACAGACCGTGGATCAACCCGTCCTGCGGGTACGCCGTCGCGGTGTCGTTGAACGTCACCAGTAACTGATGACGCTCCGCATCGCTCAGCAACGGCAACTCGCTGATCCGTTGATCCGCGTTCGCCACCATCGCTTCCAGCACCCGCGTGAACTGCTCCACGTAACGGCTTACCGTCTCTCGGTCGAACAGGGCGCTGGCATATTCCAGACCGCCTTCCATTCCCTCGCCTGCATCCACCAGCAACAACGACAGATCGAAGTGCGTGGTCACATGAGGGGTTGCTACGGGCGACAATGTCAGGCCCGGCAATTGCAGCCCCCCCCCGCTGGGAGTGTTGTCCAATGTCAGCATCACCTGGAACAACGGGCTATGGCTCAGACTTCGTGCAGGCTGTACTGCTTCCACGACTTGCTCAAAGGGCACGTCCTGATGCGTGGAGCCTCCCAGCGTCACGGCCTTCACCTGCGACAGCAACTCCGAGACGCTCGGATCCGATCCTACGTCCACGCGCAACGCCAGCGTGTTGACGAAAAAACCGATCAGTCCTTCCAGTTCTGTTTGCTGGCGGTTCGCCACCGGCGTGCCGACCACCACGTCTGACTGACCGCTCAACCTCGACAGCAAGGCCGTCCAGCCCGCCAACAGCGTCATGAAGACTGTCGTCCCATGACGTTTGGACATCGCGCGAAGACCCGCCGTCAGCTCCGCCGACAACTGCACGGGCACCGCGCCGCCAGCATAACCATGCACCATCGGCCGCGGCCGGTCCGTCGGCAGCTCCAGCAATGTCGGCGCTCCGGTCAAATGCTCCCGCCAATATGTCAACTGCTGCTCCAACACCTCGCCCTGCAGCCACTGCCGCTGCCACGCCGCATAGTCCGCATACTGGATCGGCAACGTCGGCAGCGGATCAGCTTGGCCTTGAGTGAACGCCGTATACAGCGCCGATACCTCACGTACCAGCACACCGATCGACCAGGCGTCGGAGACGATGTGATGTTGGGTCACCAACAGCACGTGTTCGTTCGCCGACAGATGTAACAAACGTCCGCGAATCAGCGGCCCCTTCGACAGATCGAACGGTGCCTGCGCCTCCTGCGTACTCAGCGCCATTAGCGCCTCGGCCTGCTCCTCGTCCGCCAAATCGCTCAGGTCGTGCTCCGATAACGCGAAACCCACCCCCTCGGGCGCGATCATCTGTTGCGGTATGCCGCCCACAGTCACGAACGTCGTGCGAAGGCTCTCGTGACGCGCCACGATCCGGTCCAGCGTCCGCTGCAACGCCGAACGATTCAGCGCGCCGTGCAGACGCAGTGGTGTCGGTATGTGATACGCCACGCTCGCCGCTTGATCCAGCTGGTCCAAAAACCAGAGCCGCTGCTGGCTCCAGGACAACGGCAACCCATCGCTGCGGTCGCTCACAGCCATCGGCGGCCGCATCGCCCGGCCGGCTTGGGTCACCACGCCCGCCAGCGCCATGACCGTCGGCTGCGCAAACACATCACGCATCGCAACTTCTACCAACAGTTGCTGACGCAAACGCGAAATCATCTGCACCACCAGCAGCGAATGCCCGCCCAGTTCGAAGAAATGGTCATGGCGCCCCACCCGCTCCAGGCCCAGCAATTCCTGCCAGACCTGGGCGATCACCGACTCCACCTCGCCCACCGGCGTTTCATAGGTCTGGCTCGCGACAGAGCTGCCACCCGTGTCGTCGCAACCGGTAAACGAAGTGCCGAACGCGTCCGTTCCCTCCAGTGCCGCGTCCGGCGCTTCGCCTCGCACCCTGAGTTGCCAGTATGTCGCCGCAGGCGCGTCCACGAAGCGCGCGATGTTCGGGTTGGACGAATCCACGCCGATCAACACCGAGGGTCGTCCGCACCCGAAAGCCACGCCAAAGCTGTCGATGCCCTGCGCCACGTCGAGTACGGCGTAGCCAGACATCGCGGCCAACGATTTGAGATCCTGGGCCGACATCGCCGAACTCATGTCGTGCTCGCGGCTCATGCCGATGCTCTCCCACATGCTCCAGCTCAGGCAGCTGGCAGCGCCTCCCTGGCTGCGGCGGTGCGCGACGAGCGCATCAAGAAAACTGTTGCTGGCGGCATAGGCCGACAAGCCTGCGCCTCCGAAAAAACCATTGATCGAACCGAAGTGGATGATCTCGACCTCGGCATGCGATTGCAGCATCTCATGCAGCACGACCGCGCCCAGGCCCTTGGCATGCATCGACGCAAGGAACGCTTCGCAGTCTTCCGAACTGACCGCCTCCGCGCGTAACGTGCCGGCCAAGTGGAACACCTGGCGTAGGGGCACGCCCCATCGGCGCTGGCGATCCTCGATCAGGGACCGCAATCCTTCGCCGTCGCAGACGTCGAGCGCCGCATAGGCGAAGCGCGCTCCGTATCTTGCGAGCCGGTCGTGCGCCTGCTGTCTCGAGCGCATAGCGGCGTCGTCGGGCCGTATGCTGGCGAGATCCGTTCGCCCCAGCAGCAGCACATGCCGATCGGTGTGTCGCAACAGCCACTCGGACAACACGTTGCCGATCCCGCCGAGCCCGCCGCTGACCAGGCAGATACCTGGACCCGAAAATTCCGGTGCAGTTGTTGCCGCAGCGGGATTGCAGGAGCGCAACACCTGCACGAACCGCCGACCATCGCGCAGCGCCACCGCGTCATGCGTGGGTTGCGAACCGATCTCGGACAGCAGCGCCACCACACCGTTTGCCGACAGATCGCCTACGTCGATCTGTCGGCACGACAAGCCTGGCAACTCCTGCGCCAGCGAGCGCAGGAACCCCTGCAGCGTTCCGTGCTCGACGACCGGGGTCTCGACCGGGCCGACGGCGAACGCACCATGGCTCGCCACGTCCAAGGAGCCCACATAACCCGCCGGTGCAAGCGCGATGGCCCGCGCCAAGGCCACCAGACTCAATAGTCCGCCCTGGTGGGCGTCGCCCCACTCGAAGCGCAAACCGGTCAGCGAACGTCCCGGTTGGCATGCGCCGCAATGGACGACGTGCCATGATCCGGCGGACTGCACCTGCAGGGCCTCCAACAACCGGGCGTAGTGGTTGCTATCGCCGGCCTCGACGACGAAGGCATCGTCGGATACCTGCATGAACCCGCTTCCGAAGCTCGCCGTCACCGTGCGCGTGAGTCCAGACGAGATCGCCCGCGACGAGATCGCCCGCGCCAAGCGCATCGCAAAAGGGTTCTCGTCGCCGACGATCAGCAGCACGTGACTCGCACCCGATCGCCGCGCCGCACGAGGCGCCGCCTGCCACGCCGGCTCGAAGAACCAGGCAGGTACGACAACGCCTTTCTGGCCGGACTCGAAGCGTGCATCGAATTCGCCCTGGCTGAATCGTTGCACCAGTTGCGGACGCTGGATCTTGCCGATCGAGGTACGCGGCAGTTCGTCGGGGGCCATCGCAACGAGATAGGTCGCTGGAATCTGGGCGCGTGCCAGCACGGCCTGGCGGATCTCTCCACGAATCCGGTCCAGGTCGCCTTGCGCGCACTCCTGGACACTGAAGAAGATCGCAAGGCGATCGGTGTCGTCGTCCGCTCGCCGGACGCCGCATGCAGCCACATGCGCCTCAAGCACGTCAGGCACCGTTTCGACGATCTGCTCGATCTCGTGGCCGTAGTAATTGAGGCCATTGACGATGATCAGATCCTTCTCGCGGCCAGTGATGGTGAGCTGCCCGTTGCGCAGCACCGCCAGGTCGCCGGTCTTGTACCAGCCGTCGGCGGTGAACGCGGTGCTGGTCGCTTCTTCGTTGTTGAGATAGCCCGAAGTCACCGCAGCGCCGCGAATCTGCAGACGACCGTCGCGCCCCTCCTTCACGACGAGGTCGTTTGCATCGACGATGCGCACCGCCAGGCCGGGAAGGGGCGCCCCAACCTCGACGAAGCTGTCCTCATCCGAACTCGTGTCCGGGCTGAAGTGTCTGTTGAAGATCACTCCCGATGAGGTCTCGGACATGCCCCAGACCGGTTGCATGGCGTCGCTGCGCAAGCCGTACGGCGCCAACCCATTCAGGAATGCCCGCGCAGTGCGGGGAACGACGGATTCGCCGCCGTTGAAGATCAGTTCGAGCGAGCTCAGATCGAACGCGCGAACCGGCTCTTCGGCCAGCAGGCCATTGATCAACGCATAGGCGAAGTTGGGTGCCCAGGTTTTGGTGGCCCGGTAGCGGCTCATCCATTCCAGCCAGCGCAGCGGCTGTTCGAGGATCACCACGGTTGGGCACTGGACCTGTTTGGCACCCACATGGACATCGAGCAGGTGCAACATGACCAAGCCGCCGACGTGGTCCAGGGGCATCCAGTTGAAGGTGACGGCGGTGTCGTCGAAGCCGAATTCCTGTGCGTTGGCCGCCACATGGCTCACCAGCGCACGATGCGACTGGATCACCGCCTTGGGGGCGCCGGTGCTACCCGAGGTCAGCAGCAACAACGCGGTATCGTCGGGTGCCGGCACGTGCCAGTCGGCCTCCGGTGCCGATGCGAACAGGTCCTCGATGTAGGCGCAGGGCAGCTCAGGCTGGCCCAGGCTGCGTGCCAACGCCGCGATGCCTTCGCAATGGACGGCACTGGTGAGCACCAGCGATACCGACAATGTAGACCAGGCATTGACGATCTTCGCCAGATCCTTGTCGTCGGCATCCTGGCTGCCCGGTACGGCGACCAGAATCGGAGTCAGGCCGCACAGCACGCAGGCCCAGAAGCCGGTCAGCATGCGTTGGCTGTCTGCCAGTTGCAGCAGCACCCGTTCGCCGGGACGCAAACCGCGAGCACGCAGCCCGGCCATGGCGCGGGTCGCTTCCTCAAGCAGTTCGGCATACGTCTGCGTGACCCCGTCGCCGCTGGCAGCGCCAAGATAGGTGATGCCGTGCCCACCGTGATCGCGCGCCGCTGCGGCCAGTAGATCGGCCAGCGAAAAGTTCGTCATCGGCATCGACAGCACCGGTCCTTCGGCCAGCGCCGCGGGTGCATCGTCCTGAAGTCCATCTGCGTTGTCCGCGGATGTCGCGTCCAGCGCCATGGGAACGGGCCGCGTGATCGCAATGTCCGCAGGCGGGGGCGGGCCGACCCATTCCACGCTGACATCGTCCTGCTCCCTGCCGAGGGACAACGCAAATTTTGCCTGGGTGGGTGCGTCGAATACGGCGAAGCGCGCCAGCGCCGCAACGTCCACGCGGCCATCGCGCGCGTAGGGAATGCGGTTGAGCGGCACGTAGCCCGATGGCACCAGTGCGGAGTCGAGTTCGCTCCGCAGCAGCGCATCGATTGCGTCCGCGCGAATCTTGCGGCTGACGACAAGATACGCGATCAGACGCCACACGCCGCGCAGATCGGCCCTGGCCACCACTGCCGCCGATGACACCGCGGGAATGCGCAGCAACGCGGCTTCGACCTGGTCGAGTGGAATGCGGTGCCCATCGATCCACCCATGCGCGTCGATGAACCCATCGAGGCGCACGCCGTCGCCGGTCAATCGACCTCGCAATCCGGTGGCGACCGCCGCGGCCGCCGACGTCGGCGCCCAAGTCAGTTCGCCCGTGACGTCGTGCGGCAGCGCTTCGTTGAGTGCATTGATACATCCGACCACGCCGCGGTGGGCGGCCATTGTGTCGTTGCTGCCTGTACGCCGCAGCAGGTAGGGCCCATGCGCATCGCCCCAGCACTGCCACACCGCGGCGCCCGAAACCTGCGCCGCCGCTGCCGGCGTGTCGCCGTGCACCAGGATCAGGCGGCAGGCATCCAAGGGCCTGGATGCATCCGTGGCAATATGCTGGATGCTGCGGAACTCGCCGGGACTCAACACCAGCACCGTTGGCTTTGCCTCGCACAACTGCTGCACAAGGGTGCCGACATGCTCCGGCCCAGCGTCAATGGCAAGCGTGCTGTGCGACGAAGCACCACCCGCGGCCGACCACTCCCGCACCGCCGCCGCCATGCCTTCCGAAAGATGATGACCCAGCAGTACCCGATCGCCGGCAACGAGGGGACAGTTCGCTTCCAAGAGCGACGCGCCCGAAGCCTCCCTGGTGCCCGCCACCGGCAAAGCGGCCAGCGATATCATCAGATCGGCGATCGCGGTGTCTGGATCGGATACCGCCTGCTCCAATAGTTGCACAAAGCAGTCCTGCATCCGCTGGATCGTGGTCCCGGCATAGAGTGCGGAGCGATAAGTAAGCAAGGCGTAGTTCGCCGACGCACTGAGGAAGAATTCGAAGATCAGGTCGAATTCGCTGGCCGACCGCTGCGTATGCACCGGCTGTACTTCCAGCCCCGGCAACGACAGCTCGCTGCCCTCCGTCGACTGCAGCGCGAACAGCACCTGGAACAACGGAGGATGGGCCGTCGATCGTTCCGGACGCAGGGCATCCACGACCTGTTCGAACGGAAGGTCCTGGTTCGAAAACGCACCCAGCGCGATGGCCTTGATCTGCTGCAGGTAGTCGCGGAAGCTTCCCTCGACGCCCCTGGAGCGCAGCACGACGGTATTGGAGAACAATCCGATCACCGGATCGAACCGCTGCTCCCGCCGGTTGGCGACCGGCGTGCCGATGCTGATGTCGCGCGTTCCTGCGAAATAGCCCAGCACAAGCTTGAACGCGGCCGCCAACACCATGAAGGCGCTGGCCCGCTCCGACTCCGCCAGGCTGCGCACCCGGGCACACAGCGCCGTCGACAGCGGCACCATCAGCGAGGACGCGCGCAGGTCTGTGGTGGCATCCCGCGACTGTTCGCAGGGCATCGGCCAGCACCCGGGTGCGCCCTCCAGCTGCGACTTCCAGTAATCGAGTTGACGGGCCGCGCCTTCGCGAAGCCATTGCCGCTGCCACCGCACGTAGTCCCGGTATTGCACGGCGCAGACCGGCGCCGGTTCGCGGATCCCGGTCAGGCAACCTGCGTAGGCGTGGCTGAGCTCGCGCTCCAACAGGCGCAGCGACCATCCATCGGCGACGATGTGGTGCAACACCGACACGATGATCGCTTCACCGTCGCCCAGGCCGATCACCGAAACGCGCAACAGCGGCCCGCGTTCCAGGCAGAAATTCACGCCGACCTGTTCGGCAATGGCTGCGTCCAGCAACGCCGGATCATCGGCCGCACGATCTGCATCGAAACCGGCACGGTGGATGCGGAATTCGACATCGTGGGCGACTTCTTGTCTCGCCTGCCCGTCGACCTCCACAAAACGCGTGCGCAGAATCTCGTGGCGGCGCACGATATCGTTGATGGACCACTCGAGCGCGTCCACGTCCAGGGCGCCGCGCACGCGCAGCACCGACGCGATGTTGTAGGCGCTGCTGCTGCCTTCCATCTTCTCGAACAACCACATGCGCTGCTGCGCCGGAGACAGCGCCGTTTCCGGCTCTACGGGCGCTGCAGGCGCTGCGGACAAGTCGACACTCTCGCCCGGCTGCGGCCGCTTGCTCATTCCGAGCTTGGCGATCAACTGGTCACGTTGTTCCTGGCTAAGCGCAGCCAGTCGCTCTTGCAAATCATTCATGCCACTACTCCGTCGTTGCGTCAGCGCGATTTGATCGCGCTCCTGGTGGTCTACAGCTCGGCAAGCAACCGCTTCAGCAACTCGGGATCTTCCAGCGCCACCTGCCGCTCGAACAGCGCGTGCGCCACGCCTGCGATCGTGGGCTGGTTGAAAATGGTGTCGACCGGCAACTCGACTCCCGTGGTCTCGTTGATGCGCGTCATGACGCGCGTGGCGAGCAGCGACTGCCCGCCCAAGGCGAAGAAGTTGTCGTGCATGCCGATGTCCTGTACGCCGAGCAGTTCCTCCCAGATCGAGGCAACCAGCGCTTCGTTGTCGTTGCGTGGCTTCGCTGGGGAGCCGTCTGCGGACTCGCGGACGGACACCACTGCGGCACTCGATGCCGGCATGGAAGCCGACTCGGCACCGTGCCCGGAGACACCGTGCTCAGACATCCTGCTGATGGGTTCTACCCAGCAGCGCTTGCGTTCGAATGGATACGAGGGGAGCTCCACACGGCGGCATTCGCGGTGCCCGTAGACCTTCTCCCACGCGACATCGACACCGCACGTCCACGCTTCGCCAAGCGCCTTGAGTAGAACGGATTCCGCATCGGTGTTGCCCTGGCGTGCAGGCGACGCGGCAATCGCCACGACCGGCGCAGCGCCCAGGTTCGCCATCACCATGCCCGAGGCCGTTGCCGCCGGCCCCATATCGACGAAGACCTGGATCCCGTGGGCAACAGCGCTCGCCACGCCGTCCGCAAAACGCACGGTGTTGCGGAGCTGTTCGACCCAGTACTGCGGATCGGCGACACGACTGGACTCGACCAGCGCGCCGCTCACGCATGAGACGAAAGGAATCTGCGGCGCGGAAAACGCGACACGTGCGAGGGCCGCGCGGAAGTCGTCCAGCATCGCGTCCTGCATGCGGGAATGGAACGCGTGCGATGTAAGCAACACCTGGCCTTCGCGGCCCAGCTCGCGAACGGCGAGCAGACACTGTTCGATGGCCTCGTGCGGGCCCGATACGACGACGGCCATCGGTCCGTTGATCGCGGCGAGGTCGCACTGCCAGTGGGGATTGTCCAGCAGCAGTGCGGTTGCCTCGCTCTGGGACATCCGCAGCGCCGCCATGGCACCGGTCGGCAACTGATGCATCAGCTTTGCGCGCCGAGTCACCAGCGCAAGCGCGTCTTCGAGCGAGAAGACGCCAGCCAGGCATGCGGCTACATATTCGCCCAGGCTGTGGCCGAGCAGCACGTCCGGCTGGATCCCCCAGCTCTGCCACAGCCGCGCCATCGCGTAGCTGGTGGTGAAGATCGCGGGCTGCGCGGCATCCGTCTGGTCCAGCTGGTCTCGGCGAAGCTGGTCTGGGCGTAGCTGGTCTGGGCGTAGCCCGTGCTGCTCTGCCGCATCGAGCAAGATCGGTTTCAGGTCGAGGCCCGAGGCGGATGCGATCGCGGCGCAGCACTCGTCGACTGCGCGGCGGTACGTCGGCTGGGTGCGATACAGGTCGGCCGCCATCCCGGGGAATTGCACGCCTTGTCCGGGAAACACGAACGCAAGGCGCGGCGCATTCGTCGATGTCGCATTCGTCGATGTCGCAAGCCTCGAAACCTCGGGAACCGGCAGCGCCGTCGTCGCCAGCGCGCTCGCGGCCTGCGCGCGCGTGCTGGCGACGACGAAGCGACGATGATTGAAATGCTCGCGACCGCAGGCGAGCGTGTGGGCGATATCGGCCAACGACCCCGCACCCGCAGATTCCAGACGACGCGACAGTCGCCGCGTCACGGCGTCCAACGCGGTCGCCGTCTTGGCCGAGCACAGCAGAAGCTCCGGGGCCGTCGTCTCCGGCGATGCGAACCGGGGTGCCTCTTCCAGGATCACATGCGCATTGGTGCCGCCCAGCCCGAACGAACTGACGCTGGCACGTCGCAGTTCGCCGTGAGCTGGCCAGGGGCGCAGCTGGGTGTTGACGTAAAACGGCATGCTGGCGAAATCGATCGCGGGATTGGGAGTTTCGAAGTTCAGGCTGGGCGGGATCTGCTCATGGCGCAGTGCTCGCATCACCTTGATGAGGCCGGCGACGCCCGCTGCGGCTTCGAGATGACCGATGTTGGTCTTGACCGAGCCGATGGCACAGGTTCGCGGGCGCGTCCCGGCATTCCCGAACGCCTCGGCCAGTGCGGTCATCTCGATCGGATCGCCCAGACGGGTGCCGGTACCGTGCGCTTCGACGTAGCTGATCGATTCCGGCGCGACCTCGGCGAACGAGAGCGCCTGGCGGACCACATCGCGCTGGCGGTTCACGCTCGGTGCGGTGAAGCCCACCTTGGCCGAGCCATCGTTGTTGACCGCCGCGCCACGGATCACGGCCTGGATGTTGTCGCGATCGCGCAGCGCATCTTCCAGCCGCTTCAACACCACCATGCCGGCACCGCTGCCGAACACCGTGCCGCTGGCCTGCGCATCGAAAGCACGGCACCGCCCGTCGGGCGAGTTGATGCTGCCCGCTTCGTAGGCATATCCGCTGTCGGACGCATTGACCTTGGCGCCACCGGCGAGCGCCATATCGCATTCGTAGGAGATCAGGCTGCGGTATGCCATGGCCACCGCGACCAGGCTCGAAGAGCACGCGGTGTCCACGGTCAGGCATTGGCCGCGCAAGTTCATCTTGTAAGCGATACGCGAAGTCGCGTAGCACTTGTCGTTGCCCAGCAGCAGCTGGTGCATGCCGAGCGTGCGCAGCAGATCCTCGCGGGGCAGCAAGTTGTGCAGCAGATAGGTGTTGAGGCCGACGCCGGCATAAAGCGCGATGGCACCCCGATAGCGGCTGGCGACGTAGCCAGCGCTCTCCATCGCTTCGTAAGCGCACTCCAGCAGCACGCGGTGCTGCGGGTCGGTGATCTCGGCCTCGCGCGGCGTCATGTCGAAGAATTCGGGATCGAAATCCTCCGCCCCCGGCATGCGCGCGCCGGCGCGCACGAAGGACGGACTGCTGCGCAGCGCGTCCGGGACGCCAAGCGCCACCAGTTCCTCGTCGCTGTAGTGCTGGATCGAATCCACGCCCGCAGCGAGGTTGGCCCAGAACTGATCGACATCCGCCGCACCCGGGAAACGTCCCGCCGCACCGATGATCGCCACACTCTGGAACAGGTTGTCGGTGCCTGCCCCGTCGCTCATTGCTCCACTCCGTTCATGGCGAGCTCACGCTGCCGCCGCAATGCGGCCTTGCGGCGATCGATCTGCTCCGAGCTGCCCGCATCCGGCTCCGGCGCAGCAGGCGCTTTCGCGAGATAGGCCGCCAGCGCCGAGATCTTCGGGTACTTGAACAGATCGACGACGGACACGCGTTCGCCGAATTGAGCCTTCAACTGCTTGTGCATCCGCACGATCAGTACCGAGTCGCCGCCGAGCTCGAAGAAGTTGTCCTCGACACTGATGTCGGTCACTCCCAGAGCGTGCTGCCAGATGCCCAGCAGACTCTGCTCGATCTCGTTCCTGGGAGGCACCACCGTCTTGGCTGGCTTCTCGATCTCGCCGACTTCGGAGAGCTTGCGACGGTCGACCTTGCCGTTTCCGGTGAGGGGCAACTGATCCAGGTGCACGAACGCCGCCGGGATCATGTAGTCGGGAAGCAGCGCTCTGAGGCGTTCGCGCAACATCTCGCCGTCGGCGCGCAATGCACTGGGGCGCGCCGCAGGCTTGCCGTCGGTCCACGCATCCACCTGCGCCTGGGTGATGCTGCCGCCGATCATGCTGTGCACGATCATCTGACTCGAGCGCAATCCCAGCAACGCGGGTAGCGCATCGCCGAGATAACCGATCGGACACAGGCCGACCAGTTGTGCGGGCGAGGTTTCCATGAGCAGCTGCGCCATGTAACCGGCCTCGACATAGAGGAACTGTTCGCCGACGGTGTCGCCGTACACCGGAGTAATCGCCTGCCGTTCTCCGACGAAGAACAACGAGAACGCGGCGCGATCGAACACCAGCGGGTTTTCGCCGACGCCGTACTGGGCCGCAGTCAGCTCGTCGCCCGCGCCGACCCGCACCAGGCTGTGCTGCTCGGGGTGGTAGTAGTAACAGCCACCGGCGAGGCCTTCGACACGCCCCGCTTTCACGTGCAGGTACGTCTGCACCGCATGCAGGCTGCCAGCCGATGCGTACCGGTACTTCGGCAGTGGCATGTCGTCGTCGTGCAACTCGGAGAGGATGAGCAGCATGTCGCTCAACCGATCGAACGTCAGCGTGGCGCCGAGATAGTCGCGATAGCTCTTGCGGCGCCGGTACGCCGCCGCATCCTGCGACGATCTGGGCAGCATCAGTGTCGTCTCGCCTTCGCGTCGCGGCCGCAAGCCGGGCTTGGTGAGCTTGAACTCGACCAGCTTGGCCTGGACCGGATCGATCTCGATCGCTTGATCTTGATCCGCCACCGGTGCCGGTGCCGTCGATGTCGCCGCGTCGCCCGCAGTTTCGTGCACAAGGTAGGCCACGAGACGGCTCTTGTTGTTCTTGCCGGTCTCCTGCGCGGCCACCACGATCACGTCCTTGAACGCATCGCATTGCTTGAGCGCGGCCTCGACTTCGCCCAGCTCCACTCGATAACCGTTGATCTTGACCTGGAAATCGTTGCGTCCGAGGAACTCGATGTCGCCGGACGGCATGAACCGTCCGAGGTCCCCGGATTTGTACAGGCGCTGACCAGTGTTCGGATGGTGCAGGAATACCGCATCGGTCCTGACCGTGTCCGCCAGGTAGCCGAGCGCCAGACCATCGCCAGCAACGTACAACTCGCCCGGCACCCAGATCGGGCATGGCTGCAACTGTCCGTTGAGGATGTGGATCTGCTGGTTGCCCAACGGTTTTCCATACGGAACACTGTCCTTGCGCCAATCCTCGGGCTGCACGGGATGGCATGCGGACCAGATCGAACACTCGGTCGGACCGCCGGCCCCCAGCACATGCGTCTGCGGCCATAGCGCGGACAGGCGTTCAGGCAAAGCCGGCGGAATCCAGTCGCCGCTCAGGACCACCGCACGCAACACCGGATCCAGTTGAAGCCCGGTGTCCGCGACGTGATCGACGAGGATCTGCATCAACGCCGGCACCGAGTTCCACACGCTGATGCGGTACGCCTGGATCGACTCGCACCAGCGCGCCGGGTCGCGCAGGTCTTCCGGGCGCGGCATCACCAGCGCCGCACCGCACGACAGCGCGCCGAACACATCGTAGACCGAGAGATCGAAGTTCAACGCCGACAACGCGAACACACGGTCGCTGGCGTTGAGGCCGATACGGCGGTTGATGTCGGCAATGGTATTGGCCGCGCCGCGGTGCGGCACCATGACACCCTTCGGCTGGCCTGTGGATCCGGACGTGTAGATCACGTAGGCCAGATCATCCAGCGACTGCCGCGCTTCCAGCAGGGGCGTTCCGTGCGCAGCCGGTGCGATCCCGTCCAGGTCGACCACCGTGCGGTGTTGACAGACGGCCACAAGGCGGTCGCGGAACGCATCCGTGGTGACGATGGTCGCCACGCCGCTGTTCTCCAACAGATACGAGAGGCGCTCCTCGGGCAGCGCCGGGTCGATCGGCAGGTAGGCACCGCCGGCCGCGAGGATGCCCATCACACTGACGATCTGTTCCCAACCCTTGTCCAGGAATACGCCGACGAGCTCCGCGCGCGCCACGCCCAGGCCACGCAGATGACTGCCAAGTCCTTGCGACAGCGCGAGCAGCTCTGCGTAGCTCAGCACACGATCGTGCCCGATGACGGCAGCCAGCTCTGGCGTCGCCTGGGCCTGCGCTTCGAACTGCCGGTGCAACAGGTCCAGAGGATAGTCCGCATCGGTGGCATTGACGGATGCGAACAGCGACCGATGTTTTTCCGGAAGCAGGTGATCGGCGGCGATCTGGTGCCAGAGGTCGTCTTCGTCGACCAGCCGCTCCACGAAAGCGCAGTACGCATCGAACATGTCCTGGATCATGCCTTCGGGGAACAATGCGTCGACAGCATCCCAGTTGAAGCGCAGCTGACCCTTCCACTCCATGACCTGATGGTCCAGCCACACCTGGGAGGTCTGGCTGACGCCGAACACTTCCTCGCCGAGCTCGTCGAGCGCGTCGCTCTCATGCTCCAGCGCGCGTGCGCCGAGCGTGCTGGTGAAGACGATCGGCATGCTCACGCGCGATCCATTGCGACGCGTCATCTCGCGGAGGACGTGGATGGCGCTGACGTAGCGGTAGTCGAGGTCAGCCCAGAGCTGCTTCTGCACGCGCTCGGCATGCACGCGGAACGTCGATGGCGTGCGGTTGTCGATCTCCAGCAGGGTGAGCGAGGTGAAGTCGCCGACGATCTGGTCCACCTGTTCGTGGAACGGATGTCGGCTATACATCGTCAGGTTGATGGTGAAGTGCGGATTGCCGCTCCACTGGCCCAGCACCTCGGCGAAAGCCGCCATCAGTAGCCCGGACGGCGTCAGCCCGGCCGCGACCGCGCGCTGTTTGAGGTTGGACCAGCGCGCCTTGTCCATTTGGTACATGCGCCGGACGAAGTTGGGGTTCGTCAGAGCCGAGGGCGATTGCGCCAGGGGAAGATCCGGCGCGGCCGGCAGCGATTCGATGCGATCGAACCAGTACTGCTCGCTGTCGCGGTACAGATCGGTCTCCTGCAGGTCGCGCTCGGCGATGACGTAATCGCGGAACGAGAAATCGATCGAGGGAAGCGTGCGTGCGCCATCGTGATACAGCTGCAGCCATTGCTCGATGAGCATGTTCATGCTCCAGGCATCGACGAGCAGGATGTCGATGCTGATGCACAGGCGGAAGCGGTGTTGCGTGGAGCGAATCGCCTTGATGTCGAACAGCGGCCAGCGGTCTGCAGGCAGCACCTGGTGCGACATTTGCGCACGCACAGCCAACTGCCCCTCCAGCGCAGCTTGTTCGTCGAGCGCCTCCAGATCGATCACGTCGAACTCGTAGCGAGGAACGTGCTCGATGATCTGTTGCTCGCCACTGGCCAGGAAGATGGCGCGCAACATGTCGTGGCGCTTGATCAACGCGTTCCAGGCGTCGACGAAACGCGAAATCTCGCCGTGCTTGATATCGACTTCGAGATAAATATGGGTCGCAACCTCACCCAGCTCGACAGCGCCGCTGCGACCGACCCAGTACGCCTGCTGGATATCGGTGAGCGGGAACGGCTGGTGGCGGTTGACGAGGTCCGGCTGGATACGCGTCAGCCGCGTGGCCGGCTGGATGCTGGCTGCGATGTCGACTCCCTTCGCCTCCAGAGAGGTCAACAGATCGGAGAATCTGGGGTTCTCGAACAGATCGCTGAGTCTGAGCTTGATGCCCAGTTGATCGCGCACCACGGCCGTGAGCTGGGTCGCGAGCAACGAGTCGCCGCCCAGCTCGAAGAAGTTGTCTTCCGGCGAGATCGCATCGATCCCGAACGACTGCCGCCAGATCGCCAGCATGCCCTGCGCCAGCCTGTGTCCAGACAAACCGACGTGCGCCTTGTCTGCGCTTGCGCGCGGTGAACTGCCTGCGGGTTCGACCTTGGTTCCGGCGCCCATCGCAACAGCCTGCGATGCAGAGCGTCCGTCGCGATCGATCCAGTAACGCTTGCGGTCGAATGCGTACGCCGGCAACGGCACGCGCATGCGCGACTCGCCGCTGTACAGGCCCATCCAGTTGACCCGGCAGCCTCGTGTCCATAACGTGCCGAGCGCCTGCAGGAACACTTCCAGATCGCCCCGGGTGTCCTGGGCGTGACGCGCCGATGGTACCGCCGCCTCGGTCGCGCCAAAACTGCGGCGGGCCAGCGTCGTCAGCACCTGTCCTGGCCCCACCTCAAGCAGCACGTAACGCGCGTCTTCGAGCACGCGTCTGACCCCGTCGCCGAAGCGCACCGTACCGCGCAGGTGCTCGACCCAGTAACGCGGATCGGTCGCCTGTTCGGGACGAATCCAGTCGCCGGTGACGTTCGACAAATAGGGCTTGGTCGGCGCACTCAAGCGAACGCGCACGAGACGCTGTTCGAAGGGCTTCAGGATCGGATCCATCATGCTCGAGTGGAAAGCGTGCGACGTATGCAGACGCCGCGTCTCCACGCCGTCAGCAGCGAGGCGCTCCTCGACCGGGACGATGGCCTGCTCGGATCCGGAAAGCACGCAGATATGCGGGCCATTGACCGCAGCCAACGAGCATCCGCCAGAAAGGTACTGCCCGATATCGGCCTCGGCCAGCGACACCATCAGCATCACGCCGGACGGCAGCGCCTGCATCAGGCGCGCACGCTCGGCCACCAGTGCCGTCGCGTCCGCGAAGCTCATCACTTCCGCCAGGCAGGCCGCGACGTACTCACCGAGACTGTGCCCGATCATCGCGTCGGGTTCGATCCCCAGACCTTGCCAGAACTTCGCCATCGCGTACTCGACGGCGAACAATGCCGGCTGCGTCAGCCACGTCTGATTGAGTTTGTCGGCGCCATCAGCGGCGTCGGAGAAGACGATCTCACGCAAGTCGCAGTCCAGTTCTGCGCGGAACACGTCCGCGCACTGGTCGAACACCGCGCGGAAATCCGGCTCGGCGTCGTACAGGCCTTTCGCCATGCCCAAATGCTGCGCGCCCTGCCCCGGGAACATGAAGCAGATTTTCGGCGTCTGCTTGACCGGTCCCGCGACGATCATCGCGCGGTTATTCAGGTCGAGCTGGGTGGCCGGGGCCATCCCATCGCGCACGGCGACCGCTGCACGGTATTCGTACTCGCGCCGGCCGACCTGCAGCGTGTAGGTAGCATCGGCCAAGTCGATATCGGTGTGCCGATCGAAATGCGCAGACATGCGTTCGATCTGGCGTTCGAGCGCGCCACGGCTACGCGCCGACAGCACGACCAGGTGCGAATGCCTCGACGAAGGCCGGCTGCGACGCGGTGGCGCCTCCTCGACGATGACATGGGCGTTCGTGCCGCCGATGCCGAACGAACTCACGCCGGCCCGTCGCGGCGTTTTGCCCGCGTTCCAATCGCGCAGAACATCGTTGACGAAGAATGGCCCCTGGGCGAAATCGATATTGGGATTGGGGTCGCTGTAGTTGATGCTGGGTGGAATGCGCGCGTGCTTGAGCGCTTCCACGGCCTTGATCAGTCCGGCGACGCCGGCGGCGATGTCCAGGTGGCCGATGTTCGCCTTGACCGAGCCGATCGCGCACGCGCCCTGCGGTGCTGCCCCGGCGAATGCCCGTTCGAGCGCTGCGACCTCGATCGGGTCGCCGAGTATCGTGCCGGTACCGTGCGTTTCGACGTAGCCGATCGTGGCGGCGTCCACGTCCGCGCGAAGCAACGCGTCGGCCACGACTTCGACCTGGCCGTCGATGCTCGATGCGGTGTAGCCCAGTTTCAACGAGCCGTCGTTGTTGATCGCGCTACCGAGAATGACCGCATGGATGAAGTCGCCGTCGCGCAGCGCATCTTCGATACGCTTGAGTACCACGATGCCGGCGCCGTTGCCCTTGACCGTGCCCTTGGCCTGACTGTCGAACGGCCGGCAGCGGCCGTCGGGCGAGACGATGCTTCCCTCGCGATACAGCATGCCGGTCTTCTGCGGTGCATCGATGCTGACCCCACCGGACAGGGCGATATCGCATTCGTACGAAAGCAGGCTCTGGCAGGCCTGGTGGATTGCCACCAATGACGTCGAACACGCTGTATCAACGTTGACACTCGGGCCGCGCAGGTTGAGCTTGTACGACACCATCGTCGTCGCGAAGCTCTTCTCGTTGCCGATCGAGATACGCAACGGGCCGACCGATTCCAGCAGTTCGGGATTGGTGCTGAGGTTGCGCACGAAGTACGACATCGACCCTACGCCCGCGTACACGCCGATATGTCCGGCATAGTGCTCGGTGGAATAGCCGGCGTGATCCAGCGCCTCGTAGCAGCATTCCAGAAGCATGCGGTGCTGCGGATCGGTGATCTCCGCCTCGCGAGGGGTGAACTGGAACAACTCGGCGTCGAAGTTCTCGGCGCCCTCGACGACGTAGGACACCTTGACGAAGTCGGGATTGTCGATCAGCTGTTGCGGCACGCCTTCGCGACGCAGCGTCTCGTCGTCCAGGCGCGTCGAGCTTTCCACTCCGTTCACCAGGTTTTCCCAGAACGCATCGACATTGTCCGCGCCGGGAAAACGCCCCGCCAAGCCGATGATCGCAATGCCGTTCGCACTCATACTCACATCATCCATTGAGTTTTCTCTGCTTCATTCGTTGGCGCATCTGTTGAACAGCTTGCTGTCCATCGCGTACGCGTTGCGATCCCACAGCCGCAGGCTGGGCATCCGTACCGCCACGCTGACTGATCAGCTTGGTCAGGCTATCGATCGTGGGAAACTTGAACAGCTCGATGATGCTGATCTCGCACCCGAACTTCGTCGCAAGATTCCGCTGCATTTTTCCGAGCAGCAGCGAGTGACCGCCGAGTTCGAAGAAGTTTTCGTTGACGCCGACGCTGTCGAGCTGCAGGAGTTCGCACCAGACATCCGACAGCTCACGCTCCAGGTCGCTGCGCGGAAGTTCGCGCCGCTGATGTTCTCGCGACTGATTCCCGCGCATTTCGCCGGGCGCTGGCAGGGCCTTTCTATCGACCTTGCCGTTGGGCGTGAGCGGCAGCGAATCCAGCGCGACGATCACCGAAGGCAGCATGTGGCTGGGCAAGCGCTGTGCGGCGTGCTGCAGCAGCTCGCCGGTATCCACGTTCGAGCCGTCGATGTGGGTGACATAGGCGACGATCATGGCTTCGTGCTGTTCCGCACCGCGCACCACCGCGATCGCGTCGCCGATCGCCGGATGCGAGCGCAACGACGCTTCCACCTCGCCCAGCTCCACGCGGAAGCCGCGCACTTTCACCTGATGATCGATGCGGCCGAGAAACTCGATGCTGCCGTCTTCAAGCCGACGCACGAGGTCGCCGGTGCGGTACATGCGTGAGCCGGGGTTGCTTGCGAAGGGATCGGGAATGAAGCGCTCGGCGGTCATGTCCGGGCGATTCCAATAACCGCGCGTCACGCCCTCGCCCGCGATATGGAGTTCGCCCTTGATGCCGACCGGAAGCAGATTGAGCCGTTCGTCGAGCACGTGCAGGCGCGTATTGCTGATCGGCGCGCCGATCACGACTTCCTCTTCCTGGATGTGCCGCACGGCGGACCAGACGGTCGTCTCGGTGGGGCCATACATGTTGAAGATATGACCGCCGGTCGCGTTCCTGAGTTCGCGAGCCAATGCGGGCGACAGCGCCTCTCCGCCCACCAGAAAGCCCTGGATGTTCGAGAGCGCCGAAACGTTCTTCTGCTCGAGCAGCAGCTTGGCGAACGATGGCGTGCATTGGATATGGGTCGCGTCGGTGCGGATGGACGTCTGGTCGCCGCCTACCGTCAGGCGCCGCAGCGCATCCAGGTGCACGAAACTGTCGGTGACCTTGCTGCCTTCCACCCCGAAGTCGATCAGACAGGCGATCTCGTCCACGCCGATCGCATGCACATCCGCCAGCAGCGGCTGACAGGAAGCGGGCGTGCCGAACAGCGCGCTGGAGGCGAAGTAGCGGTTGAAGCCGGCTTCGACGACCAGTTCCAGATCGTTGCCCGCGTCCAGACCATTGCTTTCGGCAACAGGCTTGAGCAGGTTGATCGAGCTGCGCAGATAGTTCTTGAACGGTTCGCGGACGGTTTCGCGGACGGCGTCGAGATCGTTGCCGACATACGTGTGCATCATCAACGTCACGCATCCCGCATCCGGGCAGAACCCGTTGTCGGTGCGCGCCTTGCGATAGATGTCGATCTTCTCGCGCAATTCGGTCAGGCTTTGTCCGAGCAAGTGGGTCAGGACATTGGCACCAATCTCGCCCGCATAGCGGAACGTGTCGGGGCTGGCCGCCGCGGTCAGCCAGATCGGCAGTTCCTTCTGGATCGGTCGGGGCCGCACGCCGATCTGCGCTTCGTTGCCCAATCCGTCGGTCTGCAGGATCGTGCCGCCGGACCAGAGTTGCTTCACCGTCTGGATGCCATCGCGCATCACGCGATGCCTGTCGGCGAAGTTCTGCGGTGCGAGGACGAAGTCATTGAAGTGCCAGCCCGAGGCAAACGCGATCGCCGCGCGCCCGCCGGAGAGGTTGTCGACCATCGACCATTCTTCGGCGATGCGGATCGGGTTGTGCAAGGGCAGCACCACGCTGCCGGCGCGAACCTGGATGTTGCTGGTCAACACCGACACCGCTGCCGCGGCCACGGATGGGTTCGGGAACTGGCCGCCGAACGCATGGAAATGCCGTTCCGGCACCCACACTGCGCAGAAGCCATGGGTATCCGCGAAGCGGGCGCCGTCCAGCAGCAGGCTGTATTTTCCGGCATGTTTGTCGGCATGCGCATCTTCATCGGCGGCGAAGTAGAACAGGCTGAATTCCAGCGGTCGGGCCCGTACTTCGCCGGTCGCTCGGCTCGCGTTCCGCCGTTGCGGCGACCGCTCCTGCGCCGGCGCACCCGCTACGGCGAGGGTGGTGAGGTGGTCGGTCTGCAGTTGCACCTGATGGCCACGCGCCAGAGTCCACAACAGCTCGAGCACGGAGATGTCGAAGCTGATGCTGGTCAGCGCGGTCCAGACCGGCCGGCCGGAGCTGGCATGGGCGGGCAACGATGGCGCCAGGCTTTTGTCGAGACCATCGAACAGGTTCATCACGTTGCGATGGGTGACGACCACGCCCTTGGGATGCCCGGTCGACCCGGAGGTGTAGATGACATAGGCCGCGTTGTCGCTGCACACGATGGCATCGGACGCATCTCCCGTGGCTTCTGCCGGGCAGTCCTCCACCGCCAGCACCAGCACGGTGCCCGGTGGAACGTAGTCGCGAGCCGCGCCGGCGGTGACGATGCAGGCCAGACCGGCATCGGCGGCGATGTTGGCAATCCGGTCCGGCGGGTACTTCGGATCGAGTGGCACATAAGCCGCCCCGGCCTGCAGCACTCCCAGCAGCGCGACGACCAGCTCCGGAGAACGATCGATGAAGATGCCGACTTTCGATTCGGCGCCGACACCCTGCCGACGCAGTGCATGGGCGAGCAGTCCGGAACGGCGTAAAAGCTCGGCGTAGCTGACGTCGACCGCATCGAAACTGACCGCGATCGCATCGGGCGTTTGCCGAGCCTGAGCTTCGATCAACTGGTGGATGCATGCATGCTCGTCGAACTGGGCGTCGGTGGCATTCCATAGCGCATGTGCGGCGCGCTCTTCCGGCGTGGTTACCAGTTGCAGGTTTCCGATCTGCTTGTCCGGGTCGGTAGCGATCTGCTCCAGCAATCCCACGAAGTGCGCGGCCATGCGTTTCATCGTTGCCGGCTTGAACAGGCTGGTGTTGTATTCCAGACCTGCCACGACCCGTTCCGCACCTTTTTCCACGGTCAGCGTGAGGTCGAATTTGGAAATGCCGTTGTGCGTGGGCAGCGGATCCACTACCAAGCCAGGAGGCGCCGCAGCGACGTTCGCATCCTTCAGCATGAACATCACCTGGAACAGCGGCGAATGGTCGAGGCTGCGATGCGGCTGCAGATGCTCAACCACCTTCTCGAACGGAAATTCCTGATTTTCGTAGCCGTACAGCGCCGTGTCGCGGACATTTTCAAGCAGCTCAAGGAAGGTCGTCTCCGGCTTGGCCATCAGACGCAGCACGACCACGTTGGAGAAGAAGCCGACCACGTCCTCCCATTGCTGCTGCCTGCGGTTCGCCACCGGCGTGCCGATCGCGACATCGGTCTGGCCGGTGTAGCGGTTCAACAGGACAACGAAGACCGCCAACAGCGCCATGTATGCGCTAGCGCCGCGCGCTTGCGCCAGTTCGGTGAGGTCCGCAACGATTGATGCGGGCAGTTCGAAATGCTCTACCGCGCCTTCATAGCGCTGCATGGCGGGGCGCGGGTAATCGACGGGCAGATCGATGAGCTCCGGGAGATCCGCCAGCTGCTCCACCCAGTAGCGCTTCTGCCGCCTGAATGCCTCGCCTTGCTCCCAGCGCGCCTGCCACTCGACGTAGTGCCCATAGCCCGTCTTATGCGGGTTGGCTGCAAGCACCGATGGATCCGCCTGACCGTCGTGCGCATAGAGGTTCCATAGATCGCGCGCCAACAGGTCCATCGACCAGCCGTCGGACACCACGTGATGCATGGTCAACAACAGCGCGTGATCGTCCTGCGCCAACTCGACGAGGGTGCCACGCAGTAGTGGCGCCTGGTCCAGCTCGAAAAGCTGCAGGGCTTCGTCATGAACGAGCTGGGCGAGCGCAGCCTCGCGTTCGGGCGCGGGGCAGTGCGCCAAGGATGTCGTCGCCAGTTCGGGCATCGGATCGGGTGTCGATCGCGAAACGAAATCACCGGCTTCCAGATGGAAGGAGACGCGCAGCGCGTCGTGCAGCTTCGGCAACCGAGCAAAGCTGCGTTGTAGCGCCGCGGCGTCGATGCGACCGCGGATGCGCCAGGCCGCAGGCAGGTTGTACGCGCAGGAGGTGCTGTCCATGCGATGGAGGAACAGCAACCGCTGTTGGGCGAACGACAGGCCGTCGAGCCGCACCACGACGTCGGCGTCGGCGTCGGCGTCGGCGTCGGCGTCGGCGTCGTTACGCTCATCGAGAACGGTTGCCTGTTCGAGCGCCTGGATCAGATCGGCCTTGCGCTCGACGATGCGTTGCTTCAACTCGGGAGTTAATGCGTGACTGGGCGCGGAAAAACGCAGGTTACCGCCCTCTACCCATAGGCGGACGTTCAATTGGCGCAGTTTGCGCATCAGTTCATGCACGCTCATAGGACGCCTACCTCGAATTCATCGTGAACAGCCTGGTGGTCCCGGGCGGCTTCGCCCGCGACCGGCGCGGCCATCCAGTGCAAGTTGTCGATGCACTCGGCCAGCTCGGCCAAGCGCGGGTGGAGGAAAACATCACGCACGGTCGTACGCACTGCGAAGGCACCGAGGATCCTTGTGTTGAGCGCGGTGGCCAGCAGCGAATTCCCGCCTGCGGCGAAGAAGTCCTCGTTGCGGCCCACGTGCGCTACGCCGAGCACTTCCTGCCACAGAGCGGCCAGGCGCAATTCGGTTTCGCTGGTGGGCGGCTCGCATGCGTCTGGGCCGACAGCTTCCAACGGCAGTTCGTTCAAGGCCTTGCGATCGATCTTGCCGTTCGTGGTGAGCGGCATCGCATCGAGGAAGATCAGTTGCGACGGAATCATGTAATCGGGCAACAGACCGACCAGGGCAAGACGTAGCGCGTCGCCGGTGGTATGCGCTCCTTCCTCGGCATGCAGGAAGGCCACCAGCATTTCGATTCCGTCGCCGACCTTGCGCACCAGAGCGACGGCTTCGCGCACGCCTGGGCATGCGGCGAGGACGCTTTCGATCTCTCCCAACTCGATGCGGAAGCCGCGCAGCTTGACTTGGTGGTCGGCGCGTCCCATGTAAAGCAGACGGCCATCGGGCAGATAACGAACGATGTCGCCGGTGCGGTAAAGACGCTCGCCCGGCGTGTCCGCGAACGCATTGGGCACATAGCGCTCCGCGGTCAGGTCCGGCTGATGCAGATAGCCGCGCGAGAGGCCTGCGCCGGCCAGATACAGCTCGCCTTTGACACCGACGGGCACGGGCATCATGTCGGCATCGAGCACGAACGCCCGCGTGTTATCGATAGGTCGACCGATGCTGGGCGCGTCGGTGCAGTCGCTTTCGACCTGACACCCCGTCGAATAGGTCGTGTCCTCCGACGGGCCGTACAGGTTGTAGACCGCCTCGACGTGCGGGCGCGTGTGCAGCTTGTCGACCAGGGAACGGCTCAAGGCTTCGCCGGCCAGGTTCACCACGCGAACGGTCGGCGGCAGCCCATCGGCGGCGAGCAGCGCCTCCATCGCCGACGGCACCGTGTTGACCAGGCTCACCGGCCATTGCGGTGGTTGTTCAAGCAACGCCAGCGCGTCGCGCACCAGCACGACGGTGTTGCCCGTGCTCAGCGGCAGGAACAATTCGAACACCGACAGGTCGAAACAGATCGACGTCGACGCCAGGGTGTAGCGCAGTGCGTCCGCCGCGAACGTGCGTTCGCCCCAAGCGAGCATCGCCACAGCGTTGGCATGGGTGATCGCCACGCCTTTGGGACGTCCGGTCGAACCAGAGGTGTAGATCACGTATGCCAGGTGCGCAGGATCGGCGAGCGCGGTCGGATTGTAGTTCGACGCCTGCGCGAGTTCGGCGCGGCGTACATCGGGCAGCAACAGCCGCGTGCTCGGTGCGACCAACGCCGCGAGGCGGTCGCGACCGTCCACGTCGGTCACCACGACGCGAGGCGTCGCGTTGTCCAGGATATGCGCGAGCCGCGCGAGCGGATACTGCGGATCCAGCGGCACATAGGCGCCGCCCGCCTTCAGGATCGCCAGCAGCGCCACGATCAGCTCCGGCGACCGCGGCAGACACACGCCCACCGTCACTTCCGCCGTCACCCCTTCCTCGCGCAA
>JANMGT010000080.1:0-62528 GCA_031374725.1 Lysobacteraceae bacterium
CCGGCATCTACACCGCGCACGCCGCGCTTGAGCTGTACGCCGAGGCGTTCGAAGACGCCGGCAGATTGGAGCGGCTGGAAGGCTTCGCTAGCCTGCACGGCCCTGCGTTCTATCGCCTGCCGCGCAATTCGGAGACGGTGACGCTAGAGCAGGCGGATTGGGAGGTGCCGGCGCAGATCGAGATCGAAGGCGGAGCGCTGGTGCCGTTCCGCGCCGGTGCGCGGCTGCGTTGGCGGATGATGGGGAACGACAGCGCTACCTAAACCGATATCCGGGTGACGCGAAACATGCGCGGGTATTTCAGCGCCGGCCGGAGCATCTGCGATTCAAACGACGACAGCGTTCTTGCTTGTGCGAAGCGCAGGCCCCTCCCCGGCCCTCGCGCATAGCGCTCGGTCGTTCATCGGCTTGCGAGGCGATGCCTCGCAAGCTCCCCTCTCCCGCATGCGGGAGAAGGTTAGGGTGAGGGCGCTGTTGGCACGCCGACGAAGTGTCCTAAAGCACAGCCGGCGCATTGATCTGCGCCTGCTTGCGCACGATCAGCATCGCGATTTCGAGCGCTTGCTCATAGTTCATGCGCGGATCGACGGTGGTGCGATAGGCACGCTCCAGATCGGTATCGGTCAGCTCGCGCGCGCCGCCGGTGCATTCGGTCACGTCTTCGCCGGTCAGTTCTAGATGCGCGCCGCCCAGGCGCGTGCCGGCTGCGGCATGAATCTCGAACGCCTGCTCCAGTTCGCTGCGGATGTTCTCGAAGCGGCGGGTTTTGTAGCCGTTACTGGTCGATTCGGTGTTGCCGTGCATCGGGTCGCAAATCCACAGCACTCGGCGGCCGTCGCGCTTCATCGCTTCCAGCAGCGGCGGCAATTTTTCGCCGATCGAACCGGCACTCATACGGTGAATCAAACTCAGACGGCCGGGCTCATCGTTCGGATTAAGCACGTCGATCAAGCGCAGCAATTGGTCTGGCGTCACCGACGGGCCGACTTTGATCGCGATCGGATTGCGGATGCCGCGGAAATACTCGGTATGCGCGCCATCGACCGCAGCAGTGCGCATACCGATCCACGGGAAATGCGTGCCGAGATTGAACCAGCCCGATTGCCGCGGCACTTGCCGGGTCACGCCTTGCTCGTAAGGCAGCAGCAGCGCTTCATGCGAGGTGTAGAACTCGACGCTGCGCAGGTTATGCAGCGATGCGCCCGAGAGCGTTTCCATGAAACGCACGGCGTCGCCGATGCCGGCGACCATCCGCTGATATTCCTCGGCGAGCGGAGAATGCCCGACCCAGCTTAAATTCCAGTATTCGGGATGGTGCAGATCGGCAAAACCGTCGTCGATCAGGGCGCGGACGAAATTCATCGTCATCGCCGAACGCGCGTGGCCTTTGATCATCCGTCGCGGGTCGGGCACGCGCGCAGTGGCGGTGAACTCCGGGCCGTTGACCAGATCGCCGCGGTAGCTCGGCAAAGTGATGCCGTCCTTGGTTTCGGTATCGGTCGAACGCGGCTTGGCGTACTGGCCGGCAAAACGCCCGACGCGCACCACCGGCAGCCGCAGGCCGTGCACCAGTACGAGGCTCATCTGCAGCAGCACTTTAAGACGATTGGAAATTACTTCCGGCGTGCAGTCGGTGAAGCTCTCGGCGCAGTCGCCGCCCTGCAGCAGGAAGCGTTTGCCTTCTTGGGCTTCGGCGAGCTGCTGCTTCAGATTCAGCACTTCGCGCGATGTCACCAGCGGCGGCAGCGCATGCAATTCGTCGAGCACACCGCTCAGCTCATCCGCATTGCTATAGGTCGGCTGCTGCAGCGCGGAACGCTCGCGCCAACTGGCGGGGCTCCAACCGTGAGGGCTAGGAACGACGGCTTGCAGGTGTTCGGAACGGCTCATGGGGGCTCTCGATCGACCGCAGCGCAATGCGCTACGGCTTCAACACGGACATTAGGGGGAAGAAACCGCGCGGCGTTTGAACGCGGCGTATAAAGCAAACAGGGTCAGAGCGACGAACCAAACGAGGCTCCAGGCAGGCATCGACAAGCCAAGGAACGTCCAATCGACCTTGGCGCATTCGCCGGAGCCGGTCAAGACCATCTTCACCATGTCGCCGAACGGATTGTTGTCGACCATGAACTGAAGCGGCGGGCCGCAGGCGGGCACCTTATCCGGCGGTAGCGTCGTCAACTGCACATGGCGACCGGCGATGCCGATGCCCGTGCCGCCGGCAATCAAGGCCAGCATGCCGTAGACCCGGCGGCCGAGGGCGCCTTTCGGCGCGTGCAGCCCGGCAATCAGGGCCACCAGCCCCAGCGCCGCGAATGCGATGCGCTGAAAAATACACAGCGGACAGGGCAGCAGATCCCAGTACACCTGGGAAAACAGGGCAAAACTAATCACACCCGCACAGGCCGCGAACACCGCAAAGCACTGGACACGGAACGACCATTGGAATGGATTCAGGCGCATTACGAAGAGACCGTGTTGGGAGGGAAGACTGCCGGCGCTGCTGCGGCGCAATATACTCGGTGTCAACATAGCAAAAACCCCGGCATGACCGGGGTTTCGACTCGAGACGCATGCAAGGGTTCCAGCATTCGCGCGAGCAGTATCAACACGCCCTGTCGCCTATGCGTCACCAAGCCGAGTGGCGCCTAGGACGCCACCCATGCGAAGCGCTTACGCCGACGCTTCGGGGCGATCGACCAGTTCGACGTAGGCCATCGGAGCGTTATCACCATCGCGGAAACCGCACTTGAGGATGCGCAGATAGCCGCCCGGGCGCTCGCGATAGCGCGGGCCGAGGGTGGTGAACAGCGTACCCACCGCTTCCTTGTCGCGGAGTCGCGAGAAGGCGAGGCGGCGATTCGCCACACCGTCGACCTTCGACAGCGTGATTAACGGCTCAGCAACGCGACGGAGCTCCTTCGCCTTCGGCAGCGTGGTGCGGATCAGGCCATGCTTGATGAGCGAGGCCGACATGTTGCGAAACATCGCTTCGCGGTGAGCGCTGGTACGGCTAAATTTGCGTCCGGATTTCTGGTGGCGCATGACTGAGGTTCCTGGTTAATTCGGCCGACGGCGGGCGCCGGCATCGCATTGAAAGTGGATCACTCTGAAAAAATCGCACTTATAACTCGCACTTTAACGCTGGCTACGCTGTTAGCCCAACATGCCGTGAGCAGAGATGCCGATCGGTGGCCAGTTTTCGAGCTTCATGCCGAGCGAAAGACCGCGCTGGGCGAGAACTTCCTTAATTTCGGTCAGCGACTTCTTGCCGAGATTCGGGGTCTTCAGCAGCTCGACTTCCGTCTTCTGAATCAGATCGCCGACGTAGTAGATGCTCTCGGCTTTCAAGCAGTTGGCCGAACGCACGGTGAGTTCCAAATCGTCGATCGGGCGAAGCAGGAGCGGATCGATACCGCTAGCGGCCGGCTTCGCAGCACCGCGGTCGCGATGGGTGAAGTCACCGAACACCGAGAGCTGATCGGTGAGAATATCGGCAGCGGTACGCACAGCTTCCTCGGCGTCGATCGTGCCATTGGTCTCAATATCCAGCACCAACTTGTCAAGGTCGGTACGCTGCTCGACGCGAGCGGCTTCGACTTCGTACGCAACGCGACGAACCGGCGAGAACGAAGCGTCTAGCATCAGACGGCCGATCGCACGCGTTTCTTCGTCCGGACGACGACGCGAAGCAGCCGGCTGGTAGCCGAAGCCGCGTTCGATCTTCAGACGCATGTTCAGCGCGGCGTCCTTGGTGAGATGCGCGATGACAAGATCGTTGTTGAGAATTTCAACATTGTGATCGGTCTTGATATCGCCGGCGGTGACGATGCCGGGGCCTTGCTTGTTGAGGCTGAGCGTGGCGGACTCGCCGGTGCCCATGCGGATCGCCACTTCTTTCAGATTCAACAGCACTTCAAGAACATCTTCCTGCAAGCCTTCGACCGTGGTGTATTCGTGCAGCACGCCGTCGATTTCGACTTCAGTAATAGCGAAGCCGGGGATCGACGACAGCAACACCCGACGCAGGGCGTTGCCGAGAGTGTGGCCATAGCCGCGTTCCAACGGTTCGATCACGACCTTGGCGCGGTTGCCAGCGAGGCGCTCGATCTGCGGAGCGCGCGGACGCATGACCTGGTTGGCGGATACCGTCATCTTGTGGTGTCTCCTGGAGCCGGGGCCTTGCAGCCGCGGCGGTGTCTCTGGGGGCCTCCCTGAGCAAGGGAGGCGGCGGGCGCGGCAGGCGCGGCCGCCGTGGGGGGCTGGCGGACGCCGCGCAGACACTAGGCCGGCGCGAATCCCGCGAGCATTACTTCGAGTACAACTCGACGATCAATGCTTCGTTGATGTCAGCGGGGAGATCGCTACGCTCGGGCACCGATTTGAACACGCCGCTGAACTTCTTGCTGTCGACATCAATCCACGATGGCGCGAGGTCCATCGTCGAAGACACGTTCAACGCTTCTTGCACGCGCAGTTGCTTTTGAGCGCGCTCGGAAAGCGTGAGCGCATCGCCGGCCTTAACCTGATAAGACGGTAGGTTCACCGATTTACCATTGACCAGCACGCCGCGATGCGACACCAACTGACGGGCAGCCGGACGAGTCACCGCAAAACCCATGCGGTAGATAACGTTGTCGAGACGCGTCTCCAGCATCTGCAGCAGGTTTTCGCCGGTGTTGCCTTTCTTGGTCGAAGCTTTTTTGTAATAGTTGCGGAACTGGCGTTCCAGCAGTCCGTAGATACGCTTGACCTTCTGCTTCTCACGAAGCTGGGTAGCGTAATCCGACAGCTTGCCCTTACGGGCTGCGCCGTGCTGGCCGGGCTTCTGCTCCAGTTTGCACTTGGAGTCGAGCGCACGGGCCGGCGACTTGAGGCTGAGATCGGCGCCTTCGCGACGAGCCAGTTTGCAGGTGGGTCCGATATAACGAGCCATTGTAGTGTCTGCTCCTCAGGCCGCCGCGTCAGACGCGGCGTTTCTTCGGCGGACGGCACCCGTTATGCGGGATAGGCGTCACGTCGATGATGTTGATGATCTTGTAGCCGACGCTATTGAGCGAGCGTACGGCCGATTCACGACCCGGGCCTGGGCCCTTGATCCGAACTTCAAGCGCTTTTACACCGTAATCGAGCGCAGCCTTACCTGCTTTCTCTGCAGCGACCTGCGCAGCGAACGGCGTCGACTTACGCGAACCACGGAAGCCGGAGCCGCCAGAGGTCGCCCACGACAGCGCGTTGCCCTGACGATCGGTGATGGTCACGATGGTGTTGTTGAACGAAGCGTGGACGTGGGCGATGCCGTCGGTGACGACACGCTTGATCTTCTTCTTGGTCTTAGTAGCTGCCGGTTTGGCCATGACATTAAGTCCTTATTTCTTGATGGCCTTGCGCGGACCCTTACGGGTACGAGCATTGGTCCGGGTGCGCTGGCCGCGAAGCGGCAAGCCACGACGATGACGTAGGCCGCGGTAGCAGCTGAGGTCCATCAGGCGTTTGATCGCAATACCGACCTCACGGCGCAGATCGCCTTCGACCGTGTACTTAGCGACTTCGGCGCGCAGGCGCTCGACTTCAGCTTCCGACAAGTCGCGGATCTTGGTGCTCGAAGTGACGCCTGCGGACTGGCAGACCAACTTCGAACGAGTACGGCCGATGCCGTAGATGCTTTGCAGCCCAACCCAGGCATGCTTCTGGGCTGGCAAATTGACACCTGCAATACGCGCCATGCGCGGATCTCCAAACAGTTTGGCGGCCGGTTACCCGGCGGACGTGACACTTAGGGCTAAGTGAACTCGAAAGTCTAGCAGGGTTCCGAATATCTTGGAAGGGCTGGTGTCGCAGCACGACACCTCAAGCGCTCAATCGAAGCGCCCGGTCCAACCGGCATGGGGAGTGTGCCCATGCTCCGGCGACGAACCCGAGCTGGCGGAACGATCCGAAGATCGCGCCGCCGGCCGACACTCCTCAGGTGTCGACACCGGCTCAGACCCACTCGTGCTCGGAACCGCCGCACGAGTCGCCCTCGTGACCGCCTGCGTTCGGGGAAGCCCTGCAGATCGGCCAACTAAATCAACCTCGCACTCTGATATTGAGCGTCGAGGGGTGATCGCAGACCGGCGTTGCCGGCGCGCGATCAAAGCCGGACTTTTTCTCCGGCCAACGGCAAGAGCGCTTTAGCGCCGCACGCCGCTCACCACATCATTTCAGGCGCGCGGCAACCCGCCGCGACTGCCCTTGAGATTCGCCTTCTTCAACAGGCCTTCATATTGGTGAGACATCAAATGCGCTTGTATCTGCGCGATGAAGTCCATAACCACGACGACGACGATCAGCAGAGAAGTGCCGCCGAAATAAAACGAAGTGCCGAGCTCGGTCTGCATGAAGGTCGGCAGCAAACAGACGATCACCAGATAGATGGCGCCGCAAGCAGTTAGGCGAGTCAACACGCTGTCGATGTAGTCGGCCGTCGCCTTACCTGGGCGAATGCCAGGAATCAGCGCACCCGATTTCTTCAGATTGTCCGCAGTTTCCTGCGAGTTGAACACCAGCGCAGTGTAGAAAAAGGCGAACCCGATGATCAGAGCTGCGAACAAAATCGCGTACAACGGCTCGCCCGGCGAAAGCGCCTGCGAGACCTTCTGCAACCAACTGGTATTGCCAGTCTGGCTAAACCATTGTGACGCGGTTGCTGGGAACATGATGATCGACGATGCGAAGATCGCCGGAATCACGCCCGACATATTCAGTTTGAGCGGTAAAAACGAGCTCTGGTTCATGTACGCATTGCGGCCACCCTGACGGCGCGCGTAATTGACCGTGATCCGACGTTGACCGCGTTCGACGAACACCACGAAAAAGGTGAACACCAAGACGATGATGGCGATGAACAGCACCACGATCGGATTCATATCGCCAGTGCGGACCGACTCCAACGTACCCAGCACCGCGCCCGGTAGACCGGCGACGATACCGGCGAAGATGATCAACGAAACACCGTTGCCGATGCCGCGTTCGGTCACTTGCTCGCCGATCCACATCAGGAACATTGTGCCGGCGGTGAGCGAAACGATCGCGGTCAAAATGAAGCCCATACCCGGCGAGTACACGACGGGAATGCCGTTGTTCGCGCCCGAAGCCTGCAACGCAGTGGCGATACCAGCTGCTTGGATCACCGCCAATGGAATGGCGCCGATACGCGACCACTGAGTGATGCGGCGACGGCCGGACTCGCCCTCTTTCTGGATCGCCTTCAGGGTTGGCATGATCTGCACAAGCAACTGCACGATGATCGAGGCCGAGATATAGGGCAGGACGTTCAGCGCGAACAGACTCAATCGGGACAGTGCGCCGCCCGAGAACATGTTGAACATGTCGACGATGGTGCCTTTCTGGGTCTCCATCAGCTGCAGCATCGCCTCGGGGTTCACGCCGGGCACCGGAATGAAACAACCGATCCGATACACCACCAGAGCCCCAAGGACGAACAGCAAGCGCTGACGGAGCTCGGTAAATTTACCCAGCCCGCCGCCGATACCGCTCATCGCATTCGCGCTTCGCGCCATCCGTCCGTTACTCCTCGATCTTGCCGCCGGCAGCTTCGATGGCCGCCTTCGCGCCCGCCGTGGCTACCAGGCCTTTGATCGCAAGCGCCTTCGTCAGCTCGCCCTTTTTCACGATCTTCACTTTCTTGGCGTTCGGCGGAACCAGCTTAGCTGCGCGCAGCGCGGCCAAGTCAATCGTGCCTTCCAGCTTGTCCAGCTGATAGAGCATCACCTCGGCCGAATCCTTCGACATCTTCGAGCGGAAGCCGATCTTCGGCAGACGGCGCTGCATCGGCATCTGGCCGCCTTCGAAGCCAGCTTTGATCTTGCCCTTGCCGGAACGCGCGAACGAACCTTTGTGGCCGCGGCCAGCGGTTTTGCCGAGGCCGGAACCGATACCACGACCAACGCGAGTGCGCTCCTTGCGGGCGCCGTCAGCAGGCTTGAGAGTATTGAGTTTCATCGATTATTCCTCGACTTTGACGAGGTAATGCAGTTGGGTGATCAGTCCGCGCACTTGCGGACTATCCTTCAGCACGCGCACATCGTTGATTTTGTTTAGACCAAGCGCCTTCACCGACAAGCGGTGGCGGGCTTGGGAGCCGCGCAGGCCCTTGACCAGACGCACCTTGATGGTGCCGGCAGTGGAATCAGCCATTGAGAATCTCCTCGGTCTTCTTGCCGCGCTTAGCCGCAATCCGGGTCGGCGACTGCATGGACTCCAGCCCCCTGAGCGTGGCGCGAACAAGGTTAATCGGATTGCGCGAACCGGTGGCCTTGGCCAACACGTTCTTCACGCCAACCGCTTCGAGCACTGCGCGCATCGCGCCGCCAGCGATGACGCCGGTACCTTCGGACGCCGGCTGCATATAGACGTGCGCTGCGCCATGGCCCGACTTCACTGCATGCCACAAGGTGCCGTTGTTCAAATCGACGCTGGTCATGCTTTTGCGCGCGTATTCCATCGACTTCTGGATCGCGACCGGCACTTCGCGCGCTTTGCCGTAGCCGAAGCCGATCTTGCCAGCGCCATCGCCAACTACAGTCAATGCGGTGAAGGTGAATTGACGACCGCCTTTGACGGTCTTGCTGACGCGATTGACCGCGATCAGCTTCTCGATCATGCCATCGTCGACTTCTTCGCGGTTGCGATCACGATCGCGGCCGCGCGATTCACGTTGTTCTGCCATTTCAATATCTCGGTAGTTTTAAGGAAATTTGCGGCGTGGCCGCTTATGGTTGTGATGTGAGTCGGATGTACCGCGCCAACCGAAACCGGAGGACGCGCCCGACACAAACCGTGCCGGCAGCTTTGGAACCAGTGTGGACCTTTAGATCCCCTTTCAAGTTCCGTGGTGCGTAGCGTGGGCTTCATGCCCACCATTCGTCGAAACCGATGAGTCAATGCGGTGGGCATAAAACCCACCCCACGTGATTCCGACGAATTAGAACTTCAGACCGGCTTCGCGCGCAGCGTCCGCCAGGGCTTTGATACGGCCGTGGTAACGGTAGCCCGAACGATCGAATGCAATCTTCTCTATGCCAGCGGCAATCGCCTTTTCGGCGATGATCCGACCGACTTTCGCTGCTGCTTCGCTGTTCTTCTTGCCGGTAAGACCATCGGCAACGTCGGCCTGCATCGTGTTCGCGGCGGCGAGCACTTTCGAGCCGTCGGCGGTAAACACCTGGGCATAGAGATGCTGACCGGTGCGCAGCACGGTGAGGCGCGGCACGCCGAGTACGCGGATATGCGAACGCGTCGATTTGGCGCGGCGCAAGCGGGCGGTATTTTTGATGCTGCTCATGTTCTTGATCCTTGGGAAGCGGATAGGCCCAATTAGGCCTTCTTGGCTTCCTTGCGAATGATGGTTTCGTCGGAGTACTTCACGCCTTTACCTTTATAAGGCTCCGGTGGACGGAACGCGCGAATCTTCGCCGCGACTTCACCGACGCGCTGCTTATCGGCGCCAGACACAAGAATTTCGGTCTGCGTCGGCGTGGTGATCGTGATCCCTTCCGGCGCCGCGAATACGACCGGGTGCGAGAATCCGAGCGCAAGATTCAGATCGCTGCCCTGCATCGAGGCGCGATAACCGACGCCTACGAGGTCGAGCTTGCGAACGAAACCTTCGCTGACGCCATGAACCATATTCGCCAGAATGGCGCGCAAGGTTCCGGTGAGCGGAAGCAAAGAGTCATCGTTCGCCGACAGCAGTGCGCTGCCATCTTCGATCTTGACTTCGATCTGGGCCGGCTTGGCGATCGACAAAGTACCCTTCGGGCCTTTGACGCTCACACTGTCGGACTGTACGTTGAACTCAACACCCTTCGGGAGGGCGATTGGCTTTTTGGCGACGCGAGACATGGGCGAGCTCTCCTTACGCCACGAAGCACAAGACTTCGCCGCCGACGCCGTGTTGGCGCGCCTGCGCATCAGTCATGATGCCCTTGGAGGTTGAAATGATGGCTACACCGAGGCCGCCAAGGACCTTGGGCAGCGCTTCTTTGCCGCGATACTGACGCAGGCCTGAGCGCGAGACGCGATGCAGGCGTTCGATCACCGGCTTACCCTCGTAATACTTCAACACGATTTCGAGGGTTGCCTTGGGGCCGTCCTCGGTCACGCGGATGTCGCCGATGTAACCTTCCGTCTTGAGGACGTTGGCGATCGCGACCTTGATCTTGGACGACGGCATTTTCACCGTCTGCTTACCGACTGCGGCCGCATTTCTAATGCGGACCAACATGTCGGCGATGGGATCAGTCATGCTCATTGATAGTGACCTTTGAGTAGCACCGATATCCGCTTTCGCGAAATCTTGTGTGTGTGTGGTTGTGACAACTTATGGATGACGCTGCTTCGATTTGACGCGGCCGCGCTGCTGATCTGCGGGACGGCCACAGGCCGGACAAGGCCGGCCTGGTGAACCGCATATGTTACCAGCTTCGCGGCCCGAAAGCCGCTAAGCCGTTCGCCCACTGAATTACCAGCTGGCCTTACGCAGGCCCGGCACATCGCCGCGCATGGTCGCTTCGCGCAGTTTGTTGCGGCCAAGACCGAACTTGCGGTAGACGCCACGCGGACGACCGGTCAGAGCGCAGCGCAGGGTCTGGCGGGACGGCGATGAATCGCGCGGCAGCTTTTGCAGCTTAGCGGCGGCGGCCATCTTCTCTTCGAAGTCGCCATCGTGGCTGTTGATGATCTTCTTCAGCGCGTCGCGCTTAGCTGCGAATTTCTTCGCCAGCTTCTTGCGCTTGACTTCGCGATTCACCATCGAGGTCTTTGCCATGTGTATTTGTCTCGATCAGTTACGGACGTGATTAATTACGGAAGGGGAAGCGGAACGCTTCCAGCAAGGCCTTCGCTTCGGCATCGGTCTTAGCGGTGGTGGTGATCGCGATATCCATGCCGCGGATCGCATCGACGGCGTCGAAGTCGATTTCCGGGAAAATGATCTGCTCTTTCACGCCCATGTTGTAGTTGCCGCGGCCATCGAACGCACGGCCGGAGACGCCGCGGAAATCGCGGACGCGCGGCAGCGAGACGTTCACTAGGCGATCGAGAAACTCGAACATCTTGGCCCGGCGCAGGGTGACTTTACAGCCGATCGGCCAGCCGTCGCGGATCTTGAACGAAGCGACCGAGACGCGGGCTTTAGTGACCACCGGCTTCTGGCCGGAAATCTTGGCCATATCGGCCACCGCATTTTCGAGCACTTTCTTGTTCGCTGCGGCTTCGCCTACGCCCATGTTGAGCGTAATCTTCACCACTTTCGGCACTTCCATCACATTGGTGTAGCCGAACTGCTTCATCAGCTTCGGCACCACTTCATCTTTGTAGAACTTTTCAAGACGCGTCGTCATTTGTGCATTCCTCAGGCGTCAACCGCCTCACCGCTGGAGCGGAACACACGCAGTTTGCGTCCATCCTCCAGCTTTTTGATACCAATGCGCTCGCCCTTGCCGGAAGCAGGGTTGTAGAGCATCACGTTGGAGATGTGGATCGAGCCTTCACGCTCGATCACACCGCCCGGTTGGCCCACTTGCGGGTTCGGCTTGGTGTGGCGCTTGATGATGTTGATATTCGAGACGAAGACGCGGTCGCCATCTACGCTCATCACATCGCCCTGCTTGCCCTTATCCTTGCCGGCGGTCACGACCACGCGGTCGCCTTTCTTAATTCTGTTCATCTGGGTTCCTCCGCTCAGAGCACTTCAGGCGCGAGCGAAACGATCTTCATGAATTTCTCGGAGCGAAGCTCGCGAGTCACCGGCCCGAAGATGCGGGTACCGATCGGTTCATGCTTGTTGTTCAGCAACACGGCGGCATTAGCGTCGAAGCGGATGAGCGAACCGTCGGCACGACGCACGCCCTTACGGGTGCGCACCACGACGGCGTTGTAAACCTCGCCCTTCTTGACCTTACCGCGCGGGATAGCATCCTTGATCGACACCTTGATGATGTCGCCGATGTGGGCGTAACGACGCTTGGAGCCGCCGAGCACCTTGATGCACATCACTTCTTTCGCACCGGAATTGTCTGCCACTTCGAGGTGGCTTTGCATCTGGATCATGACCTGCCCTCCTCGTTATTCGGCTGCACGTTCGACGATTTCGACGACGCGCCAGTTCTTAGTTTTAGACATCGGGGCGCACTCGGCCACACGCACCACATCGCCTTCATTGCAGCTATTTTCGGCGTCATGGGCGTGCAACTTAGTCGAGCGACGGATGTACTTGCCGTACAGTTCGTGCTTGACCAGACGCTCCACCAGCACGGTCACGGTCTTGTCCATCTTGTTACTGACGACGCGACCTTGGATCGTGCGCTGCTTCTTTTCGGTCACTGGCTTATCGGTGGCCGGCTTCATTTCAGTATTCATTGTCGTCGATCCTTACTTCTTCTGACCGATCAACATATTCACGCGCGCGATTTCGCGGCGCACGCGGCGGATGTCGTGGGTCTTGGCGAGCTGGCCGGTGGCCTTCTGCATGCGGAGCGAAAACTGCTCTTTGTGCAGATCGGTCAGATGAGCCTGGAGCTCGGCAGCCGACTTGGCTTTGAGTTGTTTGAGTTCCATCAGCGCACCGTACGGGTCACGAAAGTGGTGGTGACCGAGAGCTTGGCGGCGGCAAGACGAAACGCCTCGCGCGCAGTCGCCTCATCAACGCCCTCGATCTCATAAATCATGCGGCCGGGCTGGATCTGAGCGATCCAGTACTCGACGTTGCCCTTACCGGAGCCCATGCGGACTTCAATGGGTTTCTGCGTGATCGGCTTGTCGGGGAACACGCGGATCCACATCTTGCCGCCACGCTTGACGTAGCGACTGATGGTACGACGCGCGGCCTCGATCTGACGGGCGGTGAGGCGACCGGTGGCAGTCGCCTTCAGACCGTATTCGCCGAAGCTGACCTGGTTGGCGCCCCAGCTCAGGCCTTCGTTACGGCCTTTGAACATCTTGCGGTATTTGGTTCGCTTGGGTTGCAACATGATTAGTCCCTCGCCTCACGGTCGCGACGCGGGCCACGTGGGCGGTCGCGATCATTGCGGTCGTTACGATCGCCACGCTCGTTGCGCGGGGAATCGTCTTGCTTCTCTTGGCCGACATGAGAGAAATCGAAGATCTCGCCCTTGTAGATCCACGTCTTGATACCGATCACGCCGTAAGTGGTGTGCGCTTCGGCGAAGCCGTAATCGACGTCGGCGCGGAGGGTGTGCAAGGGCACGCGGCCTTCGCGATACCACTCCGAGCGAGCGATTTCGGCGCCGTTGAGACGACCGGCGACGTTCACTTTGATGCCGAGGGCGCCGAGGCGAATCGCGTTGCCGACGGCGCGCTTCATCGCGCGGCGGAACATGATGCGACGCTCAAGCTGCTGGGCGATCGATTCGGCCACGAGTTGGGCGTCTAGCTCCGGCTTGCGGACTTCAGTGACGTTGATGTGCGCGGGAACGCCCATCACGTCGCTGATTTCCTTACGCAACTTCTCGATGTCCTCACCGCGCTTGCCGATGACCACGCCCGGACGAGCGGTGTGAACGGTGACGCGCGCAGTCTTGTTCGGACGCTCGATCAAGATCTTGCTGATCCCGGCGGCGGCAAGCTTCTTGCGCAGCATCTCGCGGACTTTCAGGTCAGCGGCGAGAAACCCGGCGAATTCCTTCTTGCCGGCGTACCACTTCGAGTTCCAGTCTTTGGAAATGCCGAGGCGGATACCGGTGGGATGTACTTTGTGACCCATACTTATTTGCCCTCGCCCACGACCACAGTGATGTGGCTGGTGCGCTTCAGAATGCGGGTACCGCGGCCTTTGGCGCGCGCCATGAAACGCTTCAACGTCGGACCTTCATCGACCATGATGGTCTTGACCTTCAAGAGGTCGATGTCGGCGCCTTGGTTGTTCTCGGCATTAGCGATCGCCGATTCCACGACCTTGCGGATCATGGCTGCGGCTTTCTTATCCGAAAAACGCAGCAGATTCACCGCACGTTCGGCGGACAGGCCGCGCACTTGATCGGCGACCAAGCGTGCTTTCTGCGGAGAGATGCGTGCCGTACGCAGGATCGCTTTCGCGTCGTTGCTATTGTTCATGGTAGCCATCTCCTTACTTGCCCTTCTTATCGCCGCCGTGACCTTTAAAGGTCCGGGTCAGCGCGAATTCGCCGAGCTTGTGGCCGACCATGTTCTCGTTGACGAGCACCGGGATGTGATTCTTCCCGTTGTGCACGGCGATCGTGAACCCGATCATTTCCGGCAGGATGGTGGAACGACGCGACCAAGTCTTGATCGGCTTCTTGTTGTTGCCCGCAGTCTCCACCTTCTTAATGAGATGGTGGTCGACGAACGGACCCTTCTTGAGTGAACGTGCCATGGTCGATTAGCTCCTGCGGTCACGCACGATGAACTTCTGCGTGCGCTTGTTCTTGCGGGTCTTGTAACCCTTGGTCGGGACGCCCCACGGGGTGACCGGGTGCGGGTTACCTTGGCCGGCTTTCGCTTCACCACCGCCGTGCGGGTGATCGACCGGATTCATGGCCGCGCCGCGAACGGTCGGCTTGATGCCGCGCCAGCGCGCAGCACCGGCTTTGCCAAGCTTCTCGAGGTTGTGCTCGGTGTTGCCGACTTCGCCGATGGTAGCGCGGCACTCGGACGGCACTTTACGCATTTCGCCAGAGCGCAGACGGAGCATCGCGTAAATGCCTTCGCGAGCGACGAGCTGCACACCGGCACCAGCGGCGCGAGCGAGCTGAGCGCCCTTGCCAGGCTTCATCTCGATGCAGTGAACGGTCGAACCAACTGGAATATTTCGCAGCGGCAGTGTGTTGCCCGCTTTGATTGGAGCGTCGTTACCCGCGATCACTTGGTCGCCGGTCTTCAGGCCCTTCGGCGCGATGATGTAGCGGCGCTCGCCATCGACGTAGCACAGCAGCGCGATGTGCGCGGTGCGGTTGGGATCGTATTCGATCCGCTCCACGCGCGCCGGAATGCCTTCCTTGTCGCGTTTGAAGTCGATGATGCGGTAGTGCTGCTTGTGGCCACCGCCGATGTGGCGAGTGGTGATGCGGCCGTGATGGTTACGGCCGCCGGTTTTGCCCTGCTTTTCCACCAACGCGGCATGCGGGTCGCCTTTATGCAGGCCCGGCGTGAACACGCGGACCGCACTACGGCGACCGGGAGAAGTGGGTTTGAAAGTCATCAATGGCATCGGTACTTCCTCAGACCTTGACCGAAGTGACGTCGATCGACTGGCCTTCGGCCAGCGTCACGTACGCTTTGCGCCAGTCGCCACGGCGACCGCTACGGTTACGAAACGCCTTGTTCTTGCCCTTCGTATTCACCACGTTGACCGACTGGACTTTCACGTCGAAAATTTTCTCAACGGCGTCTTTGATGTCGGCCTTGGTGGCATCGGTGGCCACTTCAAAGGCGTATTGATTGTGTTCCTGCATACGCACGGTCTTTTCGGACACGCGCGGCGCGCGGATTACTGCATACAGCTTGGCGTCGTTCATGCCAGCCACTCCTCGATCTTCTTCACCGCATCGGCGGTCATGACGACGCTGTCGGCACCGACCAGGGACACCGGATCCATCCCTTGCACGTCGCGGACCTGCACGTAAGGCAGGTTGCGCGCGGAGAGGTACAGATTCTCGGATGCTTCTTCGGTCACGATCAGTGGACGGCGACCGAGATTCAGGCCAGCCATCTTGTCGATCAGACCCTTGGTCTTCGGGCCTTCGACATCGAAGGATTCGACGACCATGATCCGGCCCTGACGGTTCAGTTCGGACAGGATCGCGGCGATCGCGGCGCGGTACATCTTGCGATTGACCTTCTGCGCGAAGCTGCGCGGCTTCGCTGCGAAGGCGCGACCGCCGCCGACGAAGATCGGAGCTGTCAAGGCGCCGTGACGCGCGCCGCCGCCCTTCTGCTTCTTCGACTTCTTGGTGGTGCCGTTGACTTCGGCGCGGGTCTTCTGCGCCTTGGTGCCGGAACGACCGGCGTTGCGATACGCGACGACGACTTGATGGACCAAGTCTTCGCTGTATTCGCGACCGAAGATCGCATCGGAGACCGAGACGGTTTTGCCGCCGGCCGTACCATTAATTGCTGTGATAGCGAGTTCCATTGTCGTCTCCCTTACTTCGTCGTCGGACGGACAATGACGTCGCCGCCCGGGGCGCCCGGGACCGCGCCTTTGATCGCGATCAGGCCACGCTCAACGTCGACCTTGACCACTTCAAGACGCTGCGTCGTCTGCTGCTCGGCGCCCATATGGCCCGACATTTTCTTACCAGGGAACACGCGGCCCGGCGTCTGGCGCTGGCCGATAGAACCCGGCGAACGGTGCGACAGCGAGTTACCGTGCGTCGCATCGCCCATAGTGAAGTTCCAGCGCTTAATCGTGCCCTGGAAGCCCTTACCCTTGGTGACGCCTTGAACATCGACGATCTGGCCGACTTCGAAAATGTCGGCTTTGATTTCGCCGCCAACTTCAAAGGCGCCGATCTTGTCGGCTTCAACGCGCAGCTCCCATAAACCGCGACCAGCTTCGACCTTCGCTTTGGCGAGGTGACCGGCTTCCGGCTTATTGATCAACGCAGCGCGCTTGACGCCAGCGGTGATCTGCACGGCACTGTAGCCGTCGGTTTCGGGAGTTTTGATCTGGACGATGCGATTTGGCGTCGCTTCGATCAGAGTCACCGGGATGGACTTGCCGTCCTCGGTGAAGATGCGGCTCATACCGGCCTTGCGGCCGACGATGCCCAACGAATATTTCTTCGCGGTCATAGTGGCAGCCTCAGGTCAGCTTGATCTGGACGTCAACGCCAGCCGCTAGCTCGAGCTTCATCAGCGCGTCCACGGTCTTGTCGTTGGGGTCGACGATGTCGAGCACGCGTTTGTGCGTGCGAGTTTCGTACTGGTCGCGCGCGTCTTTATCGACGTGCGGCGAGACCAGGACGGTGTAGCGTTCGATCTTAGTCGGCAGCGGGATCGGGCCACGCACTTGCGCGCCGGTCCGCTTGGCCGTCTCGACGATCTCGCTGGCAGAACGATCGATCAGTCGATGATCGAACGCTTTCAGCCGGATCCGGATTTTTTGGTCCGCCATGACGGAATTCCTCGTTGAAAGAGCGACAGGTTCGACGGCTAGGTGCGCCGAACCCCCTTTTAAACAGCTTCATTACCGCACAACCCTTGAAACACACACTTTCCGGAAAGAACCAACACCGGCAAGGTCGCCGAAGCGGTTGCCCGCCGGCAAGGCCGAAGCCCAAAACTGAAGGCAGGCCAGTTTCCCGACCCGCCAGACTGAGATCTGCAAACGCAAGAACATGCCCCTACCGCAGGTGTTCCGAATAATTTCGGAACGGGCGGGGGCGATGCCGTTGCGACGTTTCCCTGTCCGGCGAAGACGAGGAGCATCTTGCTCCTCATTTCGCTTAACTCACGGATGGCCTAAAAAGCTTTCCGTGAGCGGTCTTGCATTATAGAAGGCTTCTGGTCTTGCTTGCAAGCGGTGCGTGCTCGAACGTTCGATTGTCGCCCACTGCCGAACGCTTGAATCGGATCAATCGAGCATCACCCCTTTCGCTTCGGCTTAGGCTGATGCTCGGCCGTCATCAGCTCTTCTTGATGACCGATTCGGCGATGTTAGTCGGCGCTTCGGCGTAATGATCGAACTCCATCGTGAACGTCGCGCGACCTTGGGTCAGCGAACGGATCGTGGTGGCGTAACCGAACATTTCGCCCAGCGGCACCATCGCATCGATGGTCTTGCCCGACGGCGTGTCGTCCTGACCTTGCAGCAAGCCGCGACGACGGCTCAAGTCGCCCATCACGTCGCCGACATAGTCTTCCGGGGTCACCACTTCGACTTTCATGATTGGCTCCAGCAGGACCGGATCGGCCTTGCGGAAACCTTCCTTGAATGCCATCGACGCGGCGAGTTTGAACGCCATTTCCGAGGAGTCGACGTCGTGGTACGAGCCAAAAACGAGCTTGACCTTGACGCCGACGACCGGAAAGCCGGCGAGCGGCCCACTGGTGATCGTTTCGCGCAAGCCTTTTTCGATCGCAGGAATGAATTCCTTCGGAATCACGCCGCCGGTGATGTCGTTGACGAACAGGAAATCGTTCTTCACATCCTCGTCGGCGCGATCCGTGGCATTCATCGGCGACAGCTCGATCACGACGTGGCCGTACTGACCCTTACCGCCGGACTGCTTGGCGTGCTTGTAGTCCGACTTCACGTCCGACTTGCGAATGGTTTCGCGATAAGCCACCTGCGGCTTGCCGACGTTCGCTTCGACGTTGAACTCGCGACGCATACGATCGACAAGAATGTCCAGATGCAGCTCGCCCATGCCGGCGATGATGGTCTGGCCCGACTCTTCGTCGGTACGCACGCGGAACGAGGGATCTTCCTGGGCCAAACGACCGAGGGCGATACCCATCTTTTCCTGGTCGGACTTGGTCTTCGGCTCCACCGCCATTGAGATGACCGGCTCCGGGAAGATCATCCGCTCAAGGGTAATGATGTGATCCTGCGAGCACAGCGTGTCGCCGGTGGTCACGTCTTTCAGGCCGACGGCGGCGGCAATATCGCCAGCGCTGACTTCCTTGATTTCTTCGCGGTTGTTGGCGTGCATCTGCAGAATGCGGCCGATGCGTTCTTTCTTCGACTTGACCGGGTTGTACACCTGATCGCCGGATTTGAGCGTGCCGGAGTAGACGCGGAAGAATGTCAGCGAGCCGACGAACGGATCAGTCATGATCTTGAACGCCAGCGCGGAGAACGGCGCTTTGTCGTCGGCCTGACGGGTGTCTTCCTTATCGTTTTCGTCGATACCCGGCACCGGCGGACGATCGATCGGCGACGGCAACAGCTGAACAACGGCATCGAGCATCGCCTGCACGCCCTTGTTCTTGAACGCGGTGCCGCACAACACTGGAACGATTTCAGTCCGCAGCGTACGAGCACGAATGCCGAAGATGATCTCTTGTTCTGTCAACTCGCCTTCATTGAGGTACTTATCCATCAGCTCATCATTGGCTTCGGCAGCGGCCTCAACCATGAAGTTGCGCGCCTCTTTGGCCCTGTCGACCAGAGCCGCCGGAATTTCGCCGTAAGTAAACGTGGCACCCTTGTCTTCCATGTTCCAGATGATGGCTTTCATCTTCAACAGATCGACCACGCCTTCGAAACCCTCTTCGGCGCCAATCGGCACCTGCATCGGGACAGCGTACGCGCCGAGGCGCGACTTCAACTGCTCGACGACTTTGTCGAAGTTAGCGCCGGTACGATCCATCTTATTGACGAACGCCATGCGCGGCACGGCATACTTGTTGGCCTGACGCCAAACGGTCTCGGACTGCGGCTGGACGCCGCCGACCGCACACAGCACGAAGACGGCACCGTCGAGCACGCGCAAAGAACGCTCGACTTCGATGGTGAAGTCGACGTGCCCGGGGGTATCGATGATGTTGAAACGGTGCTCTTCAAATGACTTGTCCATCCCTTTCCAGAACGCCGTGGTAGCGGCGGAGGTGATGGTGATGCCGCGCTCCTGCTCCTGCTCCATCCAGTCCATGGTCGCGGCGCCTTCATGCACCTCGCCAATCTTGTGATTAACGCCCGTGTAGAACAGGATGCGTTCAGTCGTGGTCGTCTTGCCGGCATCAATGTGCGCCATGATGCCGAAGTTGCGATAACGTTCGATGGGAGTGGTACGGGCCACAGTCGTTCTCTCGTAGTGTTGCCCGGCATCCGCGAATCGCGAATGCATGGGCCTGAATGGGCGGATGCCGCCTTACGGCGGCCTCCGGAATCTGAATCTCGTTGCGCGTGGCTATCGCCGGGCCTGGATGCGGTTGCCGAAACGACCGCATGTCCTCCGCTTGCGCAGACGCCGCGTGGCGCGCCACTAAGCGACGCTAGCGGTAGATCACCAGCGGTAGTGCGCGAACGCCTTGTTGGCTTCGGCCATACGGTGGGTTTCTTCGCGCTTCTTGATTGCGCCGCCGCGATTTTCGGAAGCATCGATCAGCTCGGCTGCGAGCTTACGCGGCATCGTGTTCTCCCCGCGCTTGCGGGCAGATTCGATCAACCAACGCATCGCCAGCGCCATCCGGCGCGAAGTACGCACTTCGACCGGCACCTGGTAGGTGGCACCGCCGACGCGACGCGATTTCACTTCGACCGCAGGGGACACGTTACCGAGCGCTTTCTCGACCAATTCGAGCGCATTTCCGTTCTTCTGATCGATCACTTCCATCGCGCCGTATACGATTTTTTCGGCGATCGACTTCTTGCCGCTTTGCATCACCATATTGATGAAGCGGGCGATGGTTTCGCTGCCGTGCTTGGGGTCGGGCAGAATGGTGCGCTGGGGTGCGGAACCTTTACGGGACATGTTTGATTACCGGTGTATGTAGGGCGGGCCCTGGCCCACCGTTATTGCGGAGCGGTAGGCCACGGGCCCACCCTTCGGAATTTTTCGAGCGCCGCTTATGACTTCGGACGCTTGGCGCCGTACTTTGAACGGCCCTGGCGACGCTTGGCGACGCCAGCGGCATCGAGCGAACCGCGAACGGTGTGGTAGCGCACGCCCGGCAGATCTTTGACACGACCGCCTCGAATGAGCACGACCGAATGCTCCTGCAGATTGTGGCCTTCGCCGCCGATGTACGAAATGATTTCGTAGCCGTTGGTCAAGCGCACCTTAGCAACCTTACGCAGCGCCGAGTTCGGCTTCTTCGGGGTCGTGGTGTAGACGCGGGTACACACACCGCGACGCTGTGGGCAATTGGCCAGCGCAGGCGAGGTGCTCTTATAGGTTTCAGGGCTGCGCGGCTTGCGCACGAGCTGGTTGATCGTTGTCATCAGTGCAGGGTCTGCTCGTTATGTCTGGGAGCCGGGCTGCGCCCACAAGGCGAAGCGACGACAAAAAACGCCGGCAGACCGGTAAGCCCGATCTGCCGACACGCTAATCTTTGCCCGCTTCGGCTTGGTGAGCCGATGCGGTCCCGAAATCGCCATCTGCACACAGCAGACAGCGTTTTCGGACTTTCCCGCCCATCCTGGGCCGAATACGAGGCGCATCCCATCGCCTCATTTCGTGATCTGGGCAGCCAAAGCCACCGAAACAGCCGCACATTCTACATGAGCCTGCGGGCCATTGCCAACCTCGGCCGATCGGTCGGTGCCGCCCGATGATGGGGGCGGCACCAACCAAGACAGCCGCTTCTTGATTCAGAAGGTTTACCGACAGGGTCTTACTCGATCGAATCGCCTTCCAGCATATCTGGAACCGGATTGCTCGGCGCCGCGACGGGCGCTTCCACCACCATCGCTGCCGCTGGTTCGGCCACGTTCGCGACCGCCGCCACGGGGACAACGGCCGGTGCCGACAGTGTCTCCATTTCCGAATCGGTCAAGCCAGAGGCCTTGCGACGACGCTCGCTGTGGTATGCCAAGCCAGTACCGGCCGGAATCAGACGGCCGACGATCACGTTTTCCTTCAGGCCGCGCAAGGTATCGCGGGTGCCGCGAACCGCCGCCTCGGTGAGGACGCGCGTGGTTTCCTGGAACGACGCCGCCGAGATGAACGACTCGGTGGCCAGCGAGGCCTTGGTGATGCCGAGCAGCACCGGGTCGCACTTGGTCAAGATGTGTCCCTTGCTGAGCAGACGCGCGTTCTCTTCGATCACGCGCTGGCGTTCGACCTGTTCGCCGTTCAGGAACTTGCTGTCGCCCTGATCGGTGATTTCGACCTTACGCAGCATCTGCCGAACAATGACTTCGATGTGCTTGTCGTTGATCTTCACGCCCTGCAAGCGATACACGTCCTGGATTTCCTTGGTCAGGTACGAGGCCAGCGGTTCGACGCCGAGCAGACGCAGGATGTCCTGCGGGCTGGGTTCGCCGTCCACCACGGTTTCGCCCTTCTGCACGTGTTCGCCTTCGAACACGATGATCTGGCGATACTTCGGAATCAGCTCTTCGTGCTCGCTGCCGTCGGTGTGCTTGATGATCAGGCGCTGCTTGCCCTTAGTCTCCTTGCCGAAGCTGACCACGCCGGAGATCTCGGCCAAGATCGCCGGGTCCTTCGGTTTGCGCGCTTCGAACAAGTCGGCCACGCGGGGCAGACCACCGGTGATGTCGCGGGTCTTCGACGCTTCCTGCGGGATCTTGGCGACCACGTCGCCCACGCCGACTGGCGCGCCATCCTGAAGGTTGACGATCGAGCGCGGCGGCAGCATGTACTGCGCCGGCAGATCGGTGCCGGGGATGGTGAGATCCTTGCCGTTCTTGTCGACGATGCGCACCAGCGGGCGCAGTTCCTTGGCCTGGGTGCCGCGACGCTTTGGATCGGTGATTTCGCGCGACGCGAGGCCGGTCAGATCATCGGTCTTCTCGATGACGGTCACGCCGTCGATGAAGTCGATGAAGCGCATGAAGCCCGCCACTTCCGAGACGATCGGGTGGTTATGCGGGTCCCAGCTCGCCACGGTTTGTCCGGCCTTGATCGCGCCGCCGTCCTTGACCTGAATCGTAGAACCGTACGGCAGCTTATAGCGCTCGCGCTCGCGGCCATGGCCGTCGAGCACCGACAGTTCGCCGGAGCGCGACACCGCGACCAGATGGCCAGCGGAATGGCTGACGTGCTTGAGATTGTTGAACTTGATCGTGCCGGTGGTCTTCACCGTGACGTTATCGATTGCCGCCGCACGCGACGCCGCACCACCGATGTGGAAGGTACGCATGGTGAGCTGGGTGCCGGGCTCGCCGATCGACTGCGCGGCGATCACGCCGACCGCTTCGCCGATGTTCACCGTATGGCCGCGCGCTAGGTCGCGGCCGTAGCAATACGAGCACACGCCGAACGACGAGGCGCAGGTGATGGTCGAGCGGACCTTAATCAATTGCACGCCAGCGTCTTCGAGTTTCTGCACCCAGGCTTCGTCGAGCAGGCTGTTGCGGGTGACGAAAGGATCTTCGTCGTTGCCCGGCAGGAACACGTCTTCGGCCACGATCCGGCCGAGCACGCGGTCGCGCAGCGGTTCGACCACGTCGCCGCCTTCGACGATCGGCGTCATCATCAGACCTTCCGAGGTGCCGCAATCGACTTCGGTGATCACCACGTCCTGGGCCACATCGACGAGACGACGGGTCAGATAACCGGAGTTCGCGGTCTTCAGCGCGGTATCCGCGAGGCCCTTACGCGCACCGTGGGTCGAGATGAAGTACTGCAGCACGTTCAGGCCTTCGCGGAAGTTCGCGGTGATCGGGGTTTCGATGATCGAGCCGTCGGGCTTGGCCATCAAACCGCGCATACCGGCGAGCTGACGAATCTGCGCCTGCGAACCACGGGCGCCGGAGTCGGCCATGATGTAAATCGAGTTCATCGACTTCTGGTCGATGGTCTCGCCCTTGGCGTTCTGCACCTTCTCGGTGCCGATGGTGTCCATCATCGCCTTGGCCACGCGCTCGTTGGTGCGCGACCAGATGTCCACGACCTTGTTGTAGCGTTCGCCGGCGGTGACCAGACCCGACTGATACTGCTGCTGGATTTCCAGCACTTCGGATTCGGCCTCGGCGAGGATGCCTTTCTTCTCCAGCGGGATGGTCATGTCGTCGATACCGATCGACACGCCCGAACGGGTCGCGTAAGCGAAGCCGGTGTACATCAGCTTATCGGCGAACACCACCGTGTCCTTCAGACCCAACTGGCGATAGCAGTTGTTGATCAGGCGGCTGATGTTTTTCTTGGTCAGCTCGGTGTTGACCAATGCGAACGGCAGGCCTTCGGGCAGGATTTCCTGCAGCAAGGCGCGGCCGATCGTGGTCTCGACGATGGCGGATGTGTACTCGCGCACGCGCTTGCCGGTCTCGGGGTCTTCGCTGACCACGGTTTCGGCAATGCGGACTTTGACCTTGGCGTGCAGTTCGACCACGCGGTTGTCGTAGGCACGCTTGACTTCGGAGATATTCGAGAACGCCATACCCTCGCCCGCCTTGTTCTCCAAGGCGCGCGTCATGTAATACAGGCCGAGCACGACGTCCTGCGACGGCACGATGATCGGTTCGCCGTTCGCTGGCGAAAGGATGTTGTTCGACGACATCATCAGCGCGCGGGCTTCGAGCTGGGCTTCCAGCGACAGCGGCACGTGGACGGCCATCTGGTCGCCGTCGAAGTCGGCGTTGAACGCGGTACAGACCAGCGGATGCAGCTGGATGGCCTTACCTTCGATCAATACCGGCTCGAACGCCTGGATGCCGAGACGATGCAGGGTCGGCGCGCGGTTCAACAGCACCGGATGCTCGCGGATCACCTCTTCGAGGATGTCCCACACGATCGGCTCTTCGCGCTCCACAAGCTTTTTAGCGGCTTTGATTGTGGTGGCGAGACCGCGACGCTGCAGCTTGGCGAAGATGAAGGGCTTGAACAGTTCCAGCGCCATCTTCTTCGGCAGACCGCACTCATGCAGACGCAGGGTCGGGCCGACCACGATGACCGAACGGCCGGAGTAGTCGACGCGCTTGCCGAGCAAGTTCTGACGGAAGCGGCCCTGCTTGCCCTTGATCATGTCGGCGAGCGACTTCAAAGGCCTCTTATTCGTGCCGGTGATGGCGCGGCCGCGACGGCCGTTGTCCATCAGCGCATCGACCGATTCCTGCAGCATGCGCTTTTCGTTGCGCACGATGATGTCGGGCGCATTGAGTTCGAGCAGACGCTTCAGGCGGTTATTGCGGTTGATGACGCGACGATACAGATCGTTCAGGTCGGAGGTCGCGAAGCGACCGCCGTCCAGCGGCACCAGCGGGCGCAGATCCGGCGGCAGCACCGGCAGCACGGTCATCACCATCCACTCCGGACGGTTGCCCGATTCGAGGAAGGCTTCGACCAGTTTGATGCGCTTGGTGAGGCGCTTGAGCTTGGTTTCCGAACCGGTGCTAGCGATGTCTTCGCGCAGTTGGACCATTTCCGACTGCAGGTCGATGGTGCGCAGCAGGTCGTACACCGCCTCGGCGCCCATCGCGGCTTCAAAATCGTCGCCGTGTTCCTGACGCGCGGTCATGAACTGTTCTTCGGTCAGCAGCATGCCGCGTTCCAGCGGGGTCAGGCCCGGCTCGGTCACGACAAACGCCTCGAAATACAGAATGCGTTCGATATCGCGCAACGTCATGTCCAGCATCAGGCCGATGCGCGATGGCAGCGACTTGAGGAACCAGATGTGCGCGACCGGCGAGGCGAGGTCGATGTGGCCCATGCGCTCGCGACGGACGCGGGCGAGCGTCACTTCGGTGCCGCACTTTTCGCAGACCACGCCGCGGTGCTTCATGCGCTTGTACTTACCGCACAGGCACTCGTAGTCCTTGATCGGGCCGAAGATGGCGGCGCAGAACAGGCCGTCGCGTTCTGGCTTAAAGGTGCGGTAATTGATGGTTTCCGGCTTCTTCACTTCGCCGAAGGACCACGAACGGATCATGTCCGGCGACGCCAACGCGATCTTGATCGCGTCGAAGTCGAGAGCCGGGCGCTGCTGGTTGAACAGGTTGAGCAAATCTTTCATTTGATTTCTCCGGGAATCGGGAAGATGAACTGAGCGTTGGGGGAATCTCGATCTGTCATCCCGAGCGACGCGAGGGACCTGCCGTTTCGCTTTTCATCCGAAAAGCAGGCGCCTCGCTGGGTTCGGAACGACAGCCCTTCGTCAGGTCTCTTCCAACTCCATATTGATGGCCAGCGAGCGGATTTCCTTCACTAAGACGTTGAAGGATTCCGGCATACCGGCGACCGTTTCGTACTCGCCATCGACGATGTTCTTGTACATCTGGTTGCGGCCCTGCACGTCGTCGGACTTCACCGTCAGCATTTCCTGCAGGGTGTAGGCCGCGCCGTAGGCTTCCAGCGCCCAGACTTCCATTTCGCCGAAGCGCTGTCCGCCGAACTGCGCCTTGCCGCCCAGCGGCTGCTGGGTGACGAGCGAGTACGGGCCGGTCGAGCGTGCGTGCATCTTGTCGTCGACCAAGTGGTTCAGCTTCAGCACGTGCATATAGCCGACCGTGGTCTTGCGATCGAACGCTTCGCCAGTACGGCCATCGAACAACTGGGTCTGACCGCTCTGCGGCAGATCGGCGAGTTCAAGCATGCGCTTGATCTCGGATTCCGCCGCGCCATCGAACACCGGTGTCGCCATCGGTACGCCGTCGGTCAGGTTGTTGGCCAGACGCAGCAGTTCTTGATCGGTGAACTGGGTCAGGTCCACGCGCTCGCCGTGTTGCACGCTGTCGTGGTTGTAGATGTCGCTCAGGAAGCTGCGCAACTCTTTGAGCGCAACCTGCGCGTCCAGCATGCGCTGGATCTTCTGGCCGAGGCCCTTTGCGGCCCAGCCCAGATGCACTTCAAGAATCTGACCGATGTTCATACGCGACGGCACGCCCAGCGGGTTCAGCACGATGTCAACGGTCTCGCCGTTGGCCATATGCGGCATGTCCTGCAGGGGCACGATGTTGGACACCACACCCTTGTTGCCGTGACGGCCGGCCATCTTGTCGCCGGGCTGGATGCGACGCTTCACCGCAAGGAACACCTTCACCATCTTCAGCACGCCGGGGGCGAGGTCATCGCCCTGGGTGATCTTGCCGCGCTTGTCGGCGAAGCGGCGCTCGAATTCTTTCTGATGCGCGTCGATCTGCTTCTGCGCGCGTTCGATCGCGTCGGCGTCCTCGTCTTCCTTCATCCGGATCGTGAACCAGTCTTTCTTGCTCAAACCGTCGAGGATCAGGCTACTGACGGTATCGCCCTTCTTCAGGCTCGGGCCGCCATTCGCGATTTTGCCGACGATCTGGGCTTTCAAGCGCGCATAAATCGCCGATTCCAGAATACGGAACTGGTCGTCGAAGTCTTTCTTGACCCGACGGATTTCCTCTTCCTCGATCTGACGGGCGCGCTTGTCTTTTTCGATGCCGTCGCGGGTGAAGACCTGCACGTCGATGACGGTGCCGTCCATACCCGGCGGCACGCGCAGCGAGCTGTCCTTCACGTCGGACGCCTTCTCGCCGAAGATCGCGCGCAGCAGCTTCTCTTCGGGCGTGAGCTGGCTTTCGCCCTTCGGCGTGACCTTGCCGACCATGATGTCGCCGGCGCGCACTTCGGCGCCGATATAAACCACGCCGGATTCGTCCAGACGCGATAGCGCCTGTTCGGACACGTTCGGGATGTCGGCGGTGATTTCTTCCGGGCCCAGCTTGGTGTCGCGGGCGACGCAGGCCAGTTCTTCGATGTGGATCGTGGTGTAACGATCTTCCTTCACCACGCGCTCGGAGAGCAGGATCGAGTCTTCGAAGTTGTAGCCGTTCCACGGCATGAACGCGACCAGCATGTTCTGGCCGAGCGCCAGTTCGCCGATGTCGGTCGAAGGACCGTCGGCCAGCACGTCGCCGCGTTCGATGCGGTCGCCCACGTTCACCAGCGGACGCTGGTTGATGCAGGTGTTTTGGTTGGAACGGGTGTATTTGATCAGCGTGTAGATATCCACGCCGGCGTCGGTCGCATCGATAATCTCGTGTTCGTGCGCCTTGACCACGATGCGGCCGGCGTCGATCTGCACGACTTCACCGCCGCGACGGGCGTTCACGGTCACGCCCGAGTCGCGCGCCACGGCGCGCTCGATGCCGGTGCCGACCAGCGGCTTCTGCGCGCGCAAGGTCGGAACGGCCTGACGCTGCATGTTCGCGCCCATCAGCGCGCGGTTCGCGTCGTCGTGCTCTAGGAACGGCACCAGCGCGGCCGCGACCGACACGGTCTGCATCGGCGAGACGTCCATGAAGTGGATTTCGCTCGGCGGACGCAGCATCGATTCGCCCTGGTAACGGCAGGCGACGAACGGCGCAGTGATCTTGCCCTTGTCGTCGCGCTGGGCGTTGGCCTGAGCGATGACGTATTCGTTTTCTTCGATCGCCGAGAGGTATTCGATCTCATCGGTCACCTGCCCGTCCACGACCTTGCGGTACGGCGTTTCGAGGAAGCCGTAACGGTTGGTACGCGCGAACACGGCGAGCGAGTTGATCAGGCCGATGTTCGGGCCTTCCGGCGTTTCGATGGTGCAGACGCGGCCGTAGTGGGTCGGATGCACGTCGCGCACTTCGAAGCCGGCGCGTTCGCGGGTCAGACCGCCCGGGCCGAGGGCCGACACGCGACGCTTGTGCGTGACTTCAGACAGCGGATTGTTTTGATCCATGAACTGCGAGAGCTGCGAGGAACCGAAGAATTCCTTGATCGCAGCCGCCACCGGCTTGGCGTTGATCAGCTCCTGCGGCGTTAAGCCTTCGGACTCGGCCATCGTCAGGCGTTCTTTCACAGCGCGTTCGACGCGGACCAGGCCGACGCGGAACACGTTCTCGGCCATTTCACCGACCGAACGCACGCGGCGGTTGCCCAAGTGATCGATATCGTCGACCACGCCGCGACCGTTGCGGATCTCGGTCAGCGTGCGGATCACGTCGAGGATGTCGGACATCTCCGGGCCGCAGGCGTTGCGGAGGCGGACGGATTCGTCGTCCTTGCGCTCGGAGAAGTACTTGTAGTCGTACAGCACGGGGCTGCCTTCCACTTCCTTGCGGCCGATACGGCGGTTGAACTTCATCCGGCCCACGCCCGAGAGGTCGTAGCGCTCGAAGGTGAAGAACAAATTGTGGAACAGATTCTGCGCGGCATCTTTCGTCGGCGGCTCGCCGGGACGCATCATGCGGTAGATTTCGACCAGCGCTTCGAGCTGAGTCTTGGTCGGGTCGATGCGCAGCGTATTGGAGATGAACGGACCACGGTCGAGGTCGTTCACCCACAGCGTACCGATGCTGTCGATGCCGGCTTTGCGGAGCTTGACCAGATGATCGTCGCCGAGTTCGTCGTTGGCGGTCGCCAACAGTTCGCCGGTGTTGGTATCGATGACATCGTGCGACAGGATACGGCCGATCAAATAGCTATCGGGCACGGCCAGGGCAGCGATGCCCGATTGTTCCAGTTGTTTGATGTGTCGCGGAGTGATGCGCTTGCCGGCTTCGACGATGACGCGATCGCCATCGGCCAGGTTGAAGTCCAGCGTTTCGCCTTTGAGGCGCTCCGGCACCAACTCCAACTGCACGCCTTCGGGCAGGATGTGAAAGGTGTTGACGTCGAAAAACTGCTGCAGGATTTCCTCGTTCGAGTAACCCAACGCGCGCAGCAAAATCGTGACCGGCAGCTTGCGGCGGCGGTCGATACGGGTGAACACCGCGTCCTTCGGGTCGAATTCAAAGTCCAACCAAGAGCCGCGATACGGAATGATGCGGGCGCTGTACAGCAGCTTGCCCGAGCTGTGGGTCTTGCCGCGGTCGTGGTCGAAGAACACGCCCGGCGAGCGGTGCAACTGCGAGACGATGACGCGCTCGGTGCCGTTGACGATGAAAGTGCCGTTGTCGGTCATGAGCGGAATTTCGCCCATGTAGACCTCTTGCTCCTTCACGTACTTCACGGTCTTGCTCGACGATTCCTTGTCGTAGATCACCAGGCGCACGGTGACGCGCAGCGGCGCGCCGTAGCTCATGCCGCGCTGGCGGCATTCGCGTTCGTCGAACGCCGGGTCGCCGAGCTTATAGCCGACGTATTCGAGCGCGGCATAGCCGTTGTAGCTGACGATCGGAAACACCGATTTCAGCGCAGCGTGCAGACCGCGGTCTTCGCGCTGGGTCGGCTCGGCTTTGGCTTGGAGGAATTCGCGATAGGAATCGACCTGGATGGCCAGAAGGAACGGCACTTCAAGGATCGAACGGCGCTTACCGAAATTCTTGCGAATGCGCTTCTTTTCGGTAAACGAATACGTCGTCGAATGAGCTGTGGTCATGGGGAGAAAGGCCTCTCAGCTTGAATTTTATTGTGTCCGGCGCGGCGTGCGGATGCATGCCTCGGCCGGTTGCGGCGGTTCGATACGATCGAACGCGCTACAGGTGAATCGACATTCGGAAGTCGCTGGTATTGCCGGCACCAGCACGCCCTCTCCCGCTACTTTCGATTGTCGACTTGCTTCAGATCAGTACTCGGGGGAACATCTTGCGCAAAACGCGCGCCCCGCTATAACGGCCAAAGGCCGGGGGCGATTGCCCCCAGCCTTGGTGCGCCGTCACTCCCGCAAAGGCGGAAATCCAGTGCTGTTCGTTACCAAACTTCACCGGACCCCGAGACGCCGCGCTATCGCGCGTCGCCCGGGATGACCGCAGGAAGCGATTACTTGAGCTCGACTTGAGCGCCAGCGGCTTCCAGGTCTTTCTTCATCTTCTCGCCGTCGTCCTTCGACACGGCGTCCTTCACGGTCTGCGGGGCGCCTTCGACGAGGTCCTTCGCTTCCTTCAGGCCCAGGCCGGTGATGGCGCGAACCGCCTTAATGACTTCGACCTTCTTCTCGCCGATCGCCTTCAGGATCACGGTGAATTCGGTCTGCACTTCGACCGGGGCCGCATCGGCAGCCGGGCCGGCCATCATGACCGGAGCGGCGGCGGTGACGCCGAACTTTTCTTCGATGGCCTTGACCAGCTCCATCACTTCCATCAGGGTCTTGCCGGCAACGGCGTCGACGATCTGTTCGTTGGTAAGGGACATTGTGATTTACCTCTAGATTGAATTTAGATGTGGATTCTGTGGGCCGTAGGACGTTGCGCGAACGCAGGCCGGACATCGATCGGGCTGCATCACGTCGGGCTGTGTCGGATCAGGCTTCGGTTGGCGCATCGGCTGGCGCTTCGGCCTCGGCTTCCGCCGGGGCGACATCGCCACCGCCTTGCTTGTCCGCAACGGCTTTGATCGCGCGGGCAAACATGCTCGCCGGCTCAGCCAGTACGCGGGCCAGCATGGCCAGGGCCTGATCGCGGGTCGGCAGCGAGGCCAACACCTCGACGTGAGTCGCGGGATACATCTGCCCGCCCACAGCCACGACCTTCGGTTGCAGCTTGTCGTTGCCTTTGGCGAATTCCTTGATCAGGCGACCGGCAGCGCCGGGCTCCTCGATCGAGAACGCATAGAGCAGCGGACCGACGAGTTTGTCTTGGACAACCTCGAATTCGGTACCCGCTACAGCGCGCGCGGCCAGCGTGTTCTTGACGACTTTCAAGTACACGCCGTTCTCGCGGGCCTTCTTACGCATCGCGGTCATTTGCGAGACCGTGGTGCCTGCATACTCGGCGGCGATCAAGGAGTGCGCCTTGGCAGCGATTTCCGCTACTTCGGCCACTACATCTTGCTTCTGGGTCAAATTGAGAGCCATGTGCACTCCTGATTGGTGAACTCCGCTCACGGCTCCTGCCGCTTGCGGTCCCGGGCGGCATCGATCCATCGACGCCGGGGATGCAAAACGCATCCCGGTGGCGGCCCTTCCAGAGATATCGTCTAGAGGGGGCGGCACCATCTGCGCAGGTCGGTCCCGAAAGACACGATTAAGCGATCTCGCTTGCGACCCCACGATTCCTTGCTGTACCTGATCCGCCGATGTTCGGACGGAACCAGCTTCCTTGCCCGCGGATGTCGCGCGCCGACCGCGCCTGCGGTCTTTGACGGCGATCGTGTCGGCTTCGCTCTTTCGAGCTGGCCTTCGACGATGCCCTCAAATCCAACTCGATGTCGATCGCACGATCGACACCTTCAAACGTCATCCCGGCGCAAGCCGGGAACCAGCATTTGTTTTCCAGCGCTGCCTTTTCACTACAAGGAGGAGCTGGGCCCCGGCCTGCGCCGGGGTGACGTGTTGGCAAAGGCGCTCGCGCATCGCGCAAGCGCGCCAAGACGTCACTTCAAGGTGAGCGAGGACTGATCGACAGCGACACCAGGACCCATCGTCGAGCTGATCGACACTTTCTGCAGATACGTGCCCTTCGAGCTGGAAGGCTTGGCCTTGATCAGATCGAGCAGCAGCGCCTGCAGATTTTCCTTCAGCTTTTCGCTGTCGAAATCGGCCTTGCCGATGGTGCAGTGAATGATGCCGGCTTTGTCGGTGCGATAACGCACCTGACCGCCCTTGGCGTTCTTCACGGCTTCGCCCGGGTTCGGCGAGACGGTGCCGACTTTCGGATTCGGCATCAGGCCGCGCGGGCCGAGCAATTGGCCGAGCTTACCAACCACGCGCATCGCGTCGGGAGTCGCAATCACGACGTCGTAATTCAGATCGCCGGCTTGCATTTTTTCGGCGAGATCGTCCATGCCGACGATGTCGGCACCGGCGGCCAGCGCTTCATCAGCCTTGGCGCCAGCGGGGCAGAACACGGCCACGCGGACCGACTTGCCGGTACCTGCAGGCAGAACGGTCGAACCGCGCACCTGCTGGTCAGACTTCTTGGCATCGACGCCGAGGCGCACAGCCACGTCGATCGATTCAACGAACTTCGTTTTGGTCGCCGTCTTCACGATCTTGATCGCATCGTCGAAGGGATAGGTTTTGCCCGGCGCCACGGCGCCAAGAATCGCTTTCTGTCGCTTATTCATCGCCATGACCTCAGCCCTCCACCACGAGACCCATCGAACGGGCAGAACCCGCGATGGTCTTCACTGCTGCTTCCAAACTCGCTGCAGTCAGATCGGCTTCTTTCGCCTTGGCGATGTCTTCGAGCTGCTTGCGGCTGACCTTACCCACCTTCTCGGTGTTCGGGCGCTTTGAGCCAGACTGGATGCCCGCAGCCTTCTTCAGCAGCACCGACGCCGGGGTCGATTTGGTGACGAAGGTGAAGGTACGGTCGGAATACGCGGTAATGATGACCGGCGTCGGCAGACCTGGTTCGAGCTTGGAGGTCGCCGCGTTGAACGCTTTGCAGAACTCCATGATATTCAGGCAGCGCTGACCGAGCGCGGGACCGACCGGCGGCGAAGGGTTGGCCTGACCGGCCTTCACCTGCAGCTTGATGTAACCGACAACTTTCTTTGCCATGAGGAGTCTCCTGGAGTATTAGCGCCTGCACGCCTTGCGGCTGCGGGGCTCCTCCATCGTTGTTGCGCGCCGCGAATGCGGTGCGCGGGTGAAGGTCAAGTCCGAGAGCCTTAGGCTTTTTCGACCTGACCGAATTCCAGCTCTACCGGCGTCGAGCGTCCGAAGATCAGGACGGCGACGCGCAGGCGGCTCTTTTCGTAATTCACTTCTTCGACCACACCGTTGAAGTCGTTGAATGGACCATCGACCACCCGAACCATCTGGCCGGGCTCGAACAGCACCTTCGGCTTCGGCTTCTCGACGCCGTCTTGCACGCGCTGCAGGATGGCGTCGGCTTCGGTGTCGCGAATCGGCAGCGGACGATCGGCTGTGCCGCCGATGAAGCCCATCACCTTGGGTGTTTCTTTCACCAGATGCCAGCTTTCGCTATCCATCCGCGGAATGCCGGCTTCGTCGTGCGTGGCGATCTGCACAAGCACGTAGCCGGGAAAAAACTTGCGCTCGGAACGGCGCTTTTGGCCGGAGCGCATTTCGATCACTTCTTCGGTCGGGACCAGCACTTCACCGAATTTCTCTTCCATACCGGTGCGCACGATGCGATCGCGCAGGGCCTGAGCCACCGACTTTTCGAAGCCGGAATAAGCATGCACGACATACCAGCGCTTGGCGACTTCGGAATTCACGGAGTTCTCCATCAGTTGCTCAGCAGCCACTTGACGCCGAGGCTAATGACTTGATCGAAGGCAGCCAAAATTAGGCTGATCAGCACAACAGCAATCATCACCACCCAGGTCGTACGCATCGCTTCTTGGCGCGTCGGCCACACGACCTTACGCAATTCGAACCGGGACTCCATCAGGAATTCGCGAGTTTCCACACCCTTGGCTGTGTTCATGAAGACCACGCCCGCCCCGATCAGACCAGCCACCACGGATAGCACGCGGGCGACGTTCGGCCATTGGCCGTTAAACCAATAGAACGCGAACAAGCCCGCACCGACCAGCAACCCGCACAAGGCGTATTTCAGAATGTCGCCCGCAGATGTGCCGGACTTTGATTGTTCTGCTCTGCTGTTCAAGGTTGTCGCTCTAGGATCACGAATGAAGGCTGCGGCAATAACCGCAGCTCGGCGGGGGCCATTCCGATAAGGGTATGGTTCCGCAAATGGCACGCCAGGAGGGACTCGAACCCCCAACCTGCGGTTTTGGAGACCGCTGCTCTGCCAATTGAGCTACTGGCGTATATCTGAAACGTGCGTCTGAAATGTTCGGCTTCTTAGACAGCGACGGCGAGCCGTCGCCGACTCGCCTCGCTTGTCATTCTGAGTGCAATGAGTGATCTGCTTTTAGGCTAAAAAACAGATCCTTCGCTTCGCTCAGGATGACGCCTTGACAAAGCTCTGCGCGCTTTCGCGCGCAGAGGTCAAAGCATCACTTGATGATCTTGGCCACCACGCCGGCGCCCACCGTACGGCCGCCTTCACGAATCGCGAAGCGCAGACCTTCGTCCATCGCCACCGGATTGATCAGGCTCACCACCATCTTCACGTTGTCGCCCGGCATCACCATCTCGACGCCTTCTGGAAGCTCACAGGCACCCGTGATATCGGTCGTGCGGAAGTAGAACTGCGGACGGTAACCTTTGAAGAACGGCGTATGACGGCCACCTTCGTCCTTGCTCAGCACATACACTTCGGCTTCAAAGTCCGTGTGCGGCTTGATCGAGCCGGGCTTGCACAGCACTTGGCCGCGCTGCACGTCGTCGCGCTTGGTGCCGCGCAGCAACAAACCAGCGTTGTCGCCCGCCTGGCCCTGATCCAGCAACTTGCGGAACATCTCAACGCCGGTCACCGTCGTTTTCTGGGTCGGACGAATGCCCACGATCTCGATTTCTTCGCCCACCTTGATGATGCCGCGCTCGATACGACCCGTTACCACCGTGCCGCGGCCCGAGATCGAGAACACGTCTTCCACCGGCATCAGGAACGACTTGTCGATGTCGCGTTCCGGCTGCGGGATCCACGTGTCGAGCGCGTCCACCAGCTTCAGGATCGACGGCACGCCAATCTCGGTCTGGTCGCCTTCTAGCGCCGAACGCGCCGAACCGGTGATGATCGGGGTGTCGTCGCCCGGGAATTCGTACTTGCTCAGCAGCTCGCGCACTTCCATCTCAACCAGCTCAAGCAGTTCAGCGTCGTCCACCAGGTCCGCCTTGTTCAGGTAGACGATGATGTACGGCACGCCGACCTGACGAGCCAACAGAATGTGTTCGCGCGTCTGCGGCATTGGGCCGTCAGCGGCCGAGCAAACCAGAATCGCGCCATCCATCTGCGCAGCACCCGTGATCATGTTCTTCACGTAGTCCGCATGGCCCGGGCAATCGACGTGCGCGTAGTGACGGTTGGCCGATTCGTATTCCACGTGCGCCGTCGAAATCGTGATCCCGCGCGCCTTTTCTTCCGGCGCCGCGTCGATCTGGTCGTATGCCTTGAATTCGCCGCCAAAACGCTCAGCGCCGATCTTCGTCAGCGCCGCAGTCAGCGTCGTCTTGCCGTGGTCAACGTGACCAATCGTGCCGACGTTCACGTGCGGCTTGGTGCGCTCGAACTTACCCTTTGCCATGGCTGCTTCTCTGAAATTAACTAAAGTGAGGTGAGGACGGTGTGGTGCTCACGAAAGGAATCGAACCTTCGACCTCCTCCTTACCAAGGAGGTGCTCTACCGACTGAGCTACGTGAGCAACGATGTGGTGTTACCGCATAAAACTAACCAGCCTAGTGCCGCTATCCGGGTGTTCAAGGCACTGCCGCAATGGAGCGGGAGACGGGAATCGAACCCGCGCAGTCAGCTTGGAAGGCTGACGTTCTACCATTGAACTACTCCCGCATTGTGCGGAACGGCGATGTCCAGGCCACTTCCTTCGGCTTGCGGCCTTAGGCGATGGTGGAGGGAGGTGGATTCGAACCACCGAAGGCGTAAGCCAGCAGATTTACAGTCTGCCCCCGTTGGCCGCTTGGGTATCCCTCCGGCTGAACAACATCCGGTGAAACAGTACACGGTGAAAACAGCCCGCAATTCTGACCGCTGAGAAGGCAGGTGTCAACGCTCAGGCTCTTCGGTAGTGTCTCGGTTTGAATCCCCGACCTGAACGGGACGGCTCGGAAATCGCCAGAGAGTCTGGCGGGGCCCGTTGGCTAGGCTTGCGGTCACCCGATCAGGGCTGAATCTGCCCACTCCCAGTATCGGACGCCAAGAAGCACACAGGCAAGGGGAAGCCGCTCGCAGACGCGCGACAGGCAGTGCATGCGCAAACAGCGGCCTCGTCCGCTGTTTGCGTGGTGTAACGCATGCAGAGCCGATTACTTCTTCACTGGCACGCCCATTTCCTGCAGCAAGCGTGGCGCCGGGTAGACCTCCTGCATGATCCAACGCATATAGCGCTGATCGACTGAAATCATGCGGCTGACAGCAGGGTCGAACAGCCAGTTGGAGCTGACCGATTCCCAGTTGCCATCGAACGCGAGGCCGACCAGCTTGCCCTGTCCATCCAGCACTGGCGAACCGGAATTGCCGCCGGTGATGTCAAGATTGGACAGGAAATTCACCGGCACCGTGCGCAGCTTGGCGTCGGCGTATCCACCGTAGCGCTTGGCTTTGATCGCATCGAGTTGCGCCTGCGGCGCATCGAAGGGCTCGATGCCCGTCGCCTTGGCGGCGACTTCTTCCAGCCGTGTGAACGGCTGCTGCTGCGTCCCGTCGCGCTTGGTGTAGCCCATCACATTGCCGAAGGTGATGCGCAGCGAACCATTGGCATCGGGATACACGAACTCTTTTTTGCTCTTCTTGAACTCCGTCACCGCCTGCAGATAGAGCGGGCGCGACACCATCGTATCGCCGGCGCGGGTTTTCCGCGCCTCTTCCAATTGCAGCAAGGTCGGCGTCATCGCTACCGCGAAACGGATCGCAGGGTCCTTGCTGGTCTCGAAGGCCTTGCGATCGGCTTGCATCCACTTCAAGCGTTCGGCGGTATCGCCAAGCTTGGTCTCAGCCAAATTCTTGAGCTGTTTGTTGACCGCTTTTTCATCACTGCCGTCGAGCCACTTGTCCATCGCCGTCAAACGCTGCTGCTGCGGCAGCTTGATGTATTGCATCAGCCAATAGCGCTGCAGCTCGCGATCCATTTTCGGATGATAGCGGCGCTCCATCTGCCGCATCGCGCCTTCGATCGATGCGTAATCGCGCTGCTGATAGCCGGACTCGCGTTCGCTATCGGCCTTCGCGCGTTCGATCGATAAGCGATACAACTGCACGGCGGCCGAGAGCGCGCCGTTGCGCAGCATCTGGCCGAGCACGAGATCGCGTTCGCGGGTGTTCATCGCTTGCTCGTTCAAACGCAGCAAGGCGTCGTGCGCTTGCAGCGGAATCTTGCCGCTGGCGCCGCGCTTGCGCAGCCATCCGAGAATCTCGTCTTCCTGCTTACGCTTGACCTGATCGGCGCCCATGCGCTCGAAGCCTTCGAGCTGGCCGTCGTAGTTCTTGAGGGTGTTCTGCCATCCGCGCACCGTATTGGCGTATTTCACGCCGATATCGGCATTCTTCTTAGCCTCGGCATCGACCAAGGCGACCAAGGCTTTGAGATGACGGCTGGTGGCCGGATAGCTCCAATCGGCGCTGTTGTCGAATTCGTCGGCTAATGCGTAACGATTGGTGCTACCCGGATATCCGGCGACCATCACGAAATCGCCGGGCGACAGCGGCTTATCGGCGATCTTCAGGAAACGTTTGGGCTTGAACGGCACGTTGTCCGTCGAGTAGGCCGCCGGCATGCCGTCGCGGCCGACGTAGGCGCGATAGAACGCGAAATCGCCGGTATGGCGCGGCCACATCCAATTGTCGATTTCGCCGCCGTAATTGCCGATGCTGCCGGGCGGCGCGTAGACCAAGCGCACGTCCTTGATTTCGAGGTTGCGGAAAATGCGGTACTGGCTGCCGCCGGAAAAACTATAAAACTGACAGCGGAAGCCGGGCTGTTTCTCGCAGTCGGCGACCAGTCGTTTTTGGATCTCGTCGCGCGCTTTGCTGCGCGAAAGTCCATCCGAGGCCGCAGCGATCGCGCTGCGCACCTGCTCGGTCACATCGTCGATGCGATCGAGCACGAAGATCCGCGCGTTCGGGCCGGCGCTCAGCTCGTCGACATCGGAGGCGGCATTGAAGCCGTCGCGGATCAAATTCTTCTGCGACGTGGAATTGAGCTGGATCGCACCGTAAGCGCAATGATGATTGGTCGCGACCAAGCCCTGAGGCGAGACGAAGCTGGCGGTGCAGCCCACGAGTGAGACGACAGCGCCCAGCGGGTCGCCGGTCAGATCGGCTAACTGCTTGGGATCGAGCTTCAACCCCGCCGTTTTGAGCGGACTCGAGATTTCCGGCAGTTGCTGCGGCACCCACATGCCTTCACCAGCGTGGGCCAGAGGAAGCGCGACGAGTACAGTCGCGGCGGCGAAAACAAGAGCGGTGAATCTGGGTCGGCGCATGCGAAAGTCTCGGTACGTATCGAAGTTCGGGGATATGGACGACATCCGCGACAGGTACAGCGCGCGGCAGGCCGACGAGTCTAGCCCGCCATTGAGGCTCACCTCTATGCCAATGGTCATGGGTCGGCGTCATGGTTGGGAATCATGGTTGGGAATCATGGTCGGCGTCAGAGCGCTCCACCCGTGACTCGCTGCGGCCGCCATACGCCACCGCACTGACGCGGTCGTCGCAAGGGCGGGCGTATAATCAGCGACTGTCTACCGCGACGATGACGAGCCACTTTATGTCCGCAACGCTGCCCGCCACGACGATGAAAGCGCTGGTCAAGCGTGAAGCCGGCAAAGGGATCTGGATGGAGCACGTGCCGGTGCCGACGGTCGGCCCGAATGAAGTGATCATTAAATTGGAAAAGACCGCGATCTGCGGCACCGACCTGCATATCTATCTGTGGGACGAGTGGAGCCAGCGTACGATCAAGCCCGGCCTAGTGATCGGCCATGAATTCGTGGGGCGCATCGTCGAACTCGGCCCGGGCGTCACCGGCTATCGCCTGGGCCAGCGCGTCTCTGCCGAAGGCCATATCGTCTGCGGGCACTGCCGCAATTGTCGCGCTGGCAAGCAGCACCTGTGTCCGAACACCGTCGGCATCGGCGTGAATCGTAACGGCGCCTTCGCCGAATACATCGCGATGCCGGCCAGCAATCTATGGCCGATTCCCGATCAGATTCCCAGCGAGTTGGCGGCATTCTTCGACCCCTACGGCAATGCTGCGCACTGCGCGCTGGAATTCGACGTGGTCGGCGAGGACGTGCTGATCACCGGCGCCGGCCCGATCGGCGTGATGGCCGCCGGCATCTGCAAGCACATCGGCGCGCGGAATGTCGTCGTCACCGACGTCAACGATTACCGCCTGAAGCTGGCCGCCGATATGGGTGCGACCCGCGTGGTCAACGTCAGCAAGACCTCGGTCAAAGAGGTGATGGCGGACCTGCATATGGAGGGCTTCGATGTCGGCCTGGAAATGAGCGGCAACCCTCACGCCTTCAACGATATGCTCGACTGCATGTACCACGGTGGCAAGATCGCCCTGCTCGGCATCCTGCCCAAAGGCGCGGGCGTTGACTGGGACCGGATCATCTTCAAGGGCCTGACCGTTCAGGGCATCTATGGCCGGAGAATGTACGAAACTTGGTACAAGATGACGCAGTTAGTCCTGTCGGGCTTCCCGTTAGGCAAGGTGCTGAGTCACCAATTGCCGATCGACGAGTTCCAAACCGGATTCGATCTAATGGAATCGGGCAAGTCGGGAAAGGTCGTGCTGAGCTGGAATTGACCTGCGTGAGCGTGGCGGCGACGCAAGTCGCAACCGTGTCCCTCACGCGAGCGAACGCACCGTCGGTTCGCCGATCGCAACCACACGAAAACGCCCGCTTCGCAGCGGGCGTCTCGTTAGTTCGTCAAAAGACAATCGATCAGAAGTCGTAGCGCAGACCGATCGACACCGGGTACGACACGCGCTTGCCGGTATCGTTGATCGAACCCAAACCCAGGCCGCCGATCGCGCTGTCGTCGCCGCTGAGATCGCCCACATAGCGCACGCCGGTTTGCGCTGAAATGCTGAACTTCTCGCCGACCGGAATCAGCAGGCCAACATCGATGCCGGCGCTGGCCGACCACTTTTTCTCGGTGAACGGCACGTTCGCAATGGTGATATTCGCATCGGGAATCACGAAAGTAGCGCGGATATCGTCGGTGCGGGTCGCGCCGATGCGCCCGGCGACGAACGGCCGCGTCGGCCCCAGATCGGCGAAGAAATAGCGATAACCGCCTTCGATCGACAGCGCCTTGTAATCGCTGAAGGTGCCGTTGATCGGCAGCGTCGTCGCCAGCGCGGGCACGAACGCGCCGCCGACCTGCACCGAGCCTTCGTTGGATTCGGTATACCGAAGTTGGCCGAAGATCTCGGAATTGCCGCTGAGCCCATAGCTGAACTCGGCGCCATACGACGTGGCCGAGCCGTAAATATCGTCGTGCGAGCGCGAACGGATGCGCAATTCGGCGCTAACGCCGGCCAACGCCGGATTCAGCGGACCAAGGTTCGGCACCGCCGCATTGGTGCCGCTATGCACATCGCCGCTCAGAGGCTGGTCGATACCGCCGAACACGGACAGGGAGAAGGCGCCTTCCTGGGGGCCTGCGGCGAATACCACAGGGCTGGACAGGGACAGCACAGCGGCGAGAGCGATTGAGGTTTTTTTCATAGCGAATCCTTGGGCGATTGGGGGAGATACTGACCGGCTATGCGGCAGCCATCACCGCTACGGATACCCACGACGCATGGATTCGCTGTTCATCGAATGGTTCGGGTTCGATTCAGCGAACAGCGCATCGCATCAAGATCGCGATGCACAAAACGAAACGGCACGACCCGAGGGCCGTGCCGTTGTCACGCGATCGCCCTGCAGGCTGCGGGGCGAGGAAGAATCAGCCGCCTACCGAGAAGGTCAGGACGAGTTTGTCTTCAGTGTTGTCCTTACCGAACAGGTCTTCGGCCGTGTTATCGGTGCCGACATAGCCTAAGCCGATGTTGACCGGACCGAAATCGCGGTTCGCGCCGACCGAGTAGTCGAGGTAGCCGTCTTCCGGGCCCTGGACCGTGGTGTAACCCAGGCCTGCGGTCAGGTTGACCCCAGCGCCGACGTCCCAACTACCGCCGACCGCAGCATAGAAACTGTCGGTGCTGGTGTTCAGATAATCGTTGGTGTAACCAAGCGTCGCGGAGTAGCTCTCGGCGAAAGTGAGCTTGCCGATCAGCTCGTTATAGGCGTAATCGACGCCATCGGGCTCGCCAACATAGTTATAGCGGACCAACTGAACGTCCAGATTGGTCGGGCCCAAGTCGCCGTTCCAGCCGATAAAGGTGTCGATTTCGGCATCGGTGTCCTCATCAGCACTGCCGAAATCCACGTTCGATACCCAACCGCCGACATACAGGCCGTTGCTGAACGAATAACCGGCGCCTGCCTGAATGGCGGGGCGGTCATCGGTCTGGGAAATACCACGGAACATGTATTCCGAGGTGGCGGCGGCATTCCAGCTGAAGCCGGAGCTGTCTTCTTCCTGAGCTTGCGCAGCGAGCGGCATAAGCGCCAGAAGGGCCAAAGAAATCAATTGTTTACGCACAACTACCTCCTACGTGTTGGAAAAAAATGGGAGCTCATCAGGGGGGAGAGCTCTGTCACATTAACTCATATTTAACCAATTCGGCTCGATTTTACAAACGAAAACAGCATCCAATTCAGTTTTTCGGCACGATGCTTGGCGTTTGATCGGGCAGGTTGCCCGACGACGGACGCGATCGAAAAGGCTTAAAGTCGGTGAAATGAACCCAGTTGGGGCAAGTTGTGACAATTCGGCCGTTGCAATTGTGACAATTTGATCTCAGGTACGAATCGCGCGACGCCGACTGCGGAAAGGCCGGCCTGCGCTTTGCGGCAGGAGGGCACGGATATCTCCCTCACAGGGTCGGCGTGTCAAGTATTTGGCATCGAACTTGCTTAAACGTCCTACGTCCCAATACGCAAATGCATTCGGAGGCTCGACGGTATGGCACACACGGTGGCTCTCTGTGGTTTGACGGCTCGAGACTCGCGATTGCTTGAGATCGTGATCAACCGTGCAGGAAGCACCAAAACCGCCTTCCATGCGGCCCAGGCAGAAAATGCCCAGAATCCGCAGGTCGCGATCGTGGATGCCAGCTCTCCGGTGTCCCTCGCCCTGTATCACGAACTGCATCACCACCACCCGCAGTTGATCTCGGTCACCATCTCCGACCACGGGCTGGCCGGCGATACTCGCTATCGCATCGAGCGCAAGTCCTTGTTTTTACAGGTCATGAAGGTGCTGCAAGACTTGGCCGAGCATGAGTTCACCGGCACCAAAGTGAGCGCTCTGCCAGCAGCAACGAACGTATCGATGGGAAAACCCGTCGCGGCGGCAGAATCGGTGTTAAGCGACAGCTCCGCACCGAATAAGCCACACCATCTCTCCGCACTGGTGGTCGATGACAGCCTCACCGTGCGCGAACAACTGCGGCAGGGCCTGGACCGTCTGGGGATCACCTGCGATCAGGCCGACAGCGCCGAGGCGGCGATGGGCCTGCTCAAAGAGCACAGCTACGACCTCGCGTTCCTCGATGTGGTCATGCCAGGCACCGATGGTTACGAGTTGTGCCGCAAGATCAAACACAACCAGTACACCCGGATGATGCCGGTTCTCATGTTGACCAGCCGCTCCTCGCCTTTCGATCGGGCGCGCGGCGCACTTTCCGGCTGCGATAGCTATCTGACCAAACCGATCACTTGGGACATTTTCCGTGAGGCGGTCGATAAGGCCTTGCTCAAGCACTTCCGCAACGACCGCGCGCAGATGCTTGCTCGCGGCTATCGCAATTGAACGTCGGTGACTACTTCACTCGCATTTGGGAGGAATCGCCGGCCGTAAGACCCTCTGAAGACGTCAATCTGCGGAGTGCCATGTCGGGGGACATCGGCGCGCCAACCCGAAGGCAGCGCTCAACTACACCAAGGTCAGCTCGGAACGTCGCGGTTTGAGCGACGACCCCAACGTGCTGCAAACGCGGCTGCAGCTTTACTGGTGATCTGCACTCGGGCGGCGCACGGCCGCCCAATCCCCCGATGAACCAGTTGAAATACGTGTCCCGTGCGAAAAGATCGATGGCAATCGAAACGCCAACGCATCACACACCCCAGAGCCCGATTCTGATACCAAAGGAAACCGACATGCCGAAAATTCTCATCTGCGACGACTCCGCCGCTGAACTCGCCAACCTCCGCAGCATTCTTACCGACGCCGGCTGGCATTCCATCACCGCATCCAACGGCAGCGAAGCCGTGCAGAAAGCATCGGCCGAAAAACCATCGCTGATCTTCCTGGACATCATCATGCCGGATATGGACGGCTACGAAGCCTGTCGACTGTTGCAGGCCAACGCCGACACCAAGGCGATCCCGGTGGTGTTCATCTCCAGCAAGAACCAGAAAGCCGACCACATCTGGGCGAAAATGCAGGGCGCGAAGGCACTGATCGGCAAGCCGTACTCCGCCGGTCAAATTCTAGACACGCTCAAAGCGTACGGCTGATCATGGATCGCGATCAGGCTTCTGTCGCCGCAACGGCCGCAGCATCCGCAGCCGTCGTGCCATCGGCGCCGCGTATCGCGCTGCGCCCGCACAGTGCCCTGCCTTGGCTACTCATGCCGCAGGGCGTTGCACTCGAAGTGCTGATCGACGCCAGCGCGGTGCGTGTCCCGAACACGAATGCGTGGTTCAACGGCGTCGTCAACCAGCGCGGCAATCTGCTGCCGATCTTCGATCTAGCGCTGTGGGCTGGCCTTCAGCCTGCCGACGACCGCCCACGGCAGATCGTCGTTGTCGGCCTCGAATCGCGTTTTTTCGGCCTACTGAGCGAAGCGACGCCTGCCCTACTCCGCATCGAAGGTACACGCGGCCCTCACGCCGAATATACCGGCCCGCTGTCGCCCTACCTGTCGCTCGCGCAAGCGGATAGCGACATTGAAGCCTACGAGTTCGATGCGTCCGCCTGGCTGTCGAGGGTGTCGCAAGATATCTCCCGCGCCGGCGGCATCGTCCAAGCCTGACATCGCCCAGCGCCACCGTTACCGAGAGAAACTCATTATGGCAACGACATCTTCATTTCTCGGCAGTATTCGCGGGCGGCTGATCGCCGGCATCGCGGCGCTTGCGCTGATTCCGCTCATCCTGCTTGCGCTGGCGCTGGGCTACTACGCCAGTCGTCAGTCCGCATCCGCGCTCGACCAGCGCGCATACGACCAAATGGCCTCAATCCGCGCCGGCAAAGAAGAAGAAATCAAAGCCTACTTCGACAACGTCGCCGATCTGATGCGCACCGTCTCCAATACCGCCGAAGTGCGGCAGGCAGTGCGTGAAGGCGCCGCGACGCAACCACAGATGGCGGCGACCTCGGATATCGAGCAGGCGAAAACGGCGCTCACCGAGTATTACCGCAACGAATTCGCACGCCAGTTTTCGGTTCGCAATCCGGGCCAACGTGCCGATTTTTCAGACATCGTCGCCACGCTACCTGCACAGACAATCGCCGCGCAGTACGCCTACATCGCTAAGAATCCGAATCCACTAGGCAAGAAGAACCAACTCGCTCAATCCGACGATGGCTCTGCCTACAGCGCGATGCATCCTAGGATTCACGCGTATGCAAGCCGAGCCGTCCAGAATTACGGTCTGTACGACTTCTTCCTCGTCGATGCCGAAACAGGTTTCGTCGTCTACACATACTTCAAAGAGCTCGATTTCGCGACAAACCTGCGCGATGGCCCGTGGGCGAAGAGCGCACTGGGGCAGGCCTTTGAAAAGGCGATAGCCGCCAAGAATGCCAACGATGTATTGATCACGGACTACGCGCCATACCGCCCTTCCTACGACGACCAGGCGTCGTTCGTCAGCACGCCCATCGTCGAAGACGGCCGTACCATCGGCGTGTTGATCGTGCAATTGCCGATCGACCGCGTGAATCAGATCATGACCTTCAACGACACGTGGAAGGATGTCGGTCTTGGCGAATCCGGCGAAACATACCTCGTCGGCCCCGACAAGACACCGCGCTCGATCTCACGCTTCATGAAGGAAAACAGCGCCGGTTTCGTCGAGATGATGCGCGGCTTCAATGTGCCGCAGAACAAACTCGCCTCGATGGACTCGCGCGATTCCAACGTCGGCCTGATGACCGTCGATACGCGCGGCGTACAGAGTGCGCTGGCAGGACAGACCGGCACTGCGGTGTACCCCGACTATCGCGGCATCAGTGTATTGGGCTCCTATGCACCCATCGAGGTGCTCGGTTTGCGCTGGGCAATTTTATCGGAAATCGACGAATCCGAATCCAACGCTCCCATCGCAGCGCTGCAGCGCGGTCTCGCCATTGTGGGTCTGGGCACGCTGTTGCTGGTCGGCCTGATCGCATTGTTCGCGGGCCTGCGCCTAGCGCGCTCCATCAACGTACCGCTGGCGCAAGTACAGAACACCGTACAGAAAGTCGGCGGCGGCGATCTCGACGCCCGCACCGGCTTGCAGTCGAGCGACGAAATCGGCCAGCTCGCGAAAGCCTTCGACGGCATGCTCGACGACAAGGTCGCGGAACTCGCACGCGCGCAGAAAGAAAACGAAGACCTGAACAGCTCGGTCATCGAGATCATGATCTCCGTCGCCCAACTGGCGCAGCGCGATCTCAACGTGAAAGTGCCGGTATCGAAGAACGTGACCGGCGCGGTGTCGGACGCCATCAATATGATGACCGGCTCCACCTCATCGGCGCTGCAGCGCGTGAGCCAGATTTCCCGACATGTCTCGGAAAGCTCGGAGCGCGTGAGGACGCGTTCGGACGAAGTGCAAAGCCTGGCCAGCGACTCGGGCATCCAAGCGAATGCCGCTTCCCAGGAATTGGTGAATACAGCCGCCGCGCTGCGCGACATGGGCGAACAAGCCCAGAGCGCCGGACGTGAAGCCGAGCAGGCGCTCAGCGCTTCCGGCGACGCGCTGAATATCGTGCGCGAAACGATCGTCGGCATCAACGAATCGCGTCAGTTGATCGAGGAAACCGAAGCGCGTATGAAACGGCTTGCCGAGCTCTCCAGACAAATCAACGCTGCGGTCGGCATCATCGAAGAAATCGCGGACCGCACCTCGGTACTCGCGCTCACCGCTTCAATGCAGGCGGTTGCCGCCGGCGAGAGCGGACGCGGTTTCGCCATCGTCGCCGACGAAGTAAAGCGGCTCGCAGAAAATGCGCATGGCTCGACCCAGCAGATCGCTGGATTGGTGACCAGCATCCAGAAGGAAACCGCCGAAACCTTGAACGCGCTTAGCGCGACGGCGACCAAGGCGGTGGACATGAGCCGACTCGCCGATCGCGCCGGCACGCAGATGGACGGCACGCGTCACGCCACGCAGGCGCTGGCCGCTTCGGTGCGCAGGATCGAACAGACCATACTGGCGCAGGGCGAAACCTCTCAGCAATTGCTCGCACGCGCGCAGCAATTGATCGGCGCATCGAAGCGCACGCTGTCCGAAATCGAACTGCAGCGCGCGGACACCGAAAGCCTCAGCCGCTCGGCGACCGATCTGGTGAGCACGGTGTCCGAGTTCAAGCTGCCCGCCTGATCGGAACGCATGCAAACCGCACTTCCTTCTTGCAGACCACACTTCCTTTCTTTCCAAACATCGCACGCAGGCACTCCGAGGACACGCACCCATGTTCAATAACCTGACAATTCGCGGCAAGATGACGATGCTCGCCATCGCATCGCTGCTGCTGCTTATTCTGCTCGGCGGTGCCACTTTTCTGCTGCAGAAGAATCTGTCCGACGAAATCCACACGGCGGTCGTCACCGGCCAGCAATCGACCACCGCGGTTGCGAATGCGCGCGCGGCCCACGTCGATTTCCAACGTCAGGTGCAGGAGTGGAAGAACGTCCTGATCCGTGGCAACGATGCCGAACTCTATGCGAAGCACCGCAAGGCCTTCGAAGAGCGCGCGCAGAAAGTTCAGACGGGTCTGACCGAAGCCGAGAAGGATCTGGCAGCGATCGGCATGCCCACCGCACCAGTCGTTCAACTGCGCAAGGACCATGAGGAGATGCTCTCGAAGTATCTCACTGCGCTGAAAAGCTTCGACGCAGCCGACCCGGAGACCGGAAAGAAAGTCGACGTGCTGGTGCGCGGCGTGGACCGCGCGACCTCGGGCAACTTCGACAAGCTCATCGAATCCTTGGTCGCGTACACCACAGAATCGCTCGCGCAGCGCGATGCGAGTGCGGAAAGACTCACTCGGCAGTCGCTACTCGGCACCCTAATCGGTCTATTGGTTGCGCTGGTGCTGTTCGCTGCTGCCTTCGTGATCATTCGCCGAGTGAACCGCAACATCCAGAGCCTCAACGGCGTCGTCGAAAAGCTCAATGCCGGCGCATTCGACACCCGTTGCGCACTCACACCGAACAAGAAAGACGAGCTGAACCGCCTCGGCGGCGCGCTCAACCAACTGCTCGACGATCGCATCAATGCGCTGCAGACAGCCAGCGATGAGAACGATCAGGTCAATACCTCGGTGATCGGCATCATGACCGCCGTCGCCCAGCTCGCACAGCGCGATCTGAACGTGAAAGTGCCGGTGTCGGAAGACATCACCGGCGCGGTATCGGACGCCATCAACATGATGACAACGTCCACCGCGCGCGCACTGCGTGAAGTCAGCACGATCTCCAGCCAAGTGTCGGACAGCTCGGGCCGCGTCAAACTCCGCGGCGACGCGGTGTATAAACTGGCCGACGAAGCCAGCAATCAAGCCAATGCAGCGTCCGCCGAACTTTCATCGACCGCCAACAGCCTGCAGCAAATCGGCGAACAGGCGCAGGGCGCGGGCCGCGACGCCGAGCGCGCGCTATCCAAGACCGCTGAAGCGCTGGCGGTGGTGCGCGAAACGGTCAGCGGCATCACCAGCTCCCGCGATCAGATCCGCGAGACGGAAAAACGCGTGAAGCGCCTCGCCGAGCGTTCGCAGGAAATTTCCTTGGCGGTCAGCATCATCGGCAAGATCTCCGAGCGCACCTCGGTGCTTGCGCTGAACGCTTCGATGCAAGCCGTCGCCGCAGGCGAGGCCGGGCGCGGATTCGCGGCGGTGGCGGACGAAGTGAAACGCTTGGCGGAAAACGCACGCGAAGCGACCCAGCAGATCGCAGGCCTCGTCAGCGCGATTCAATCGGACACCAGCGAAACGCTGCAAGCGATGAACAGCACGATCGCGCACGTCGTGGACATCACCCGGCTGGCCGACAGCGCCGGCTCGCAGATGAACGAGACCCGAGAAGCGACCGAAGCGCTGGCAACGTCTGTCCGCCAGATTTCGCAAGCGACTAAAGTCCAAGCGGATACCTCGCAGCGTCTGCTCGCTCGCGCGTACGACCTCATCAGCGCATCGCAACGCACGCTTGAGGAAATCGAGCAACAGCGCGACGATACCGATAGTCTGAACGAGTCGGCATCCGCGCTGGTGCGTACGGTGTCGGAATTCCGTCTGCCGGCGTGATCGCACAACGTTATCCGCATCGGAATCCGCACCGCATCGATACTCCAGATCAAAGAGGAAGCACGCCATGTCATCGCCGCCCGGCAGCGCAGAGATGATCGCGCCAGCGCACTACCGCTCGCAGCTCGATACATTGGTGTCGCTATTGCAGATGGCCAACGCGATGCCCGAGATGGCGGACACGTCGCTGCTGCACGACATGATCGGATCGCTGCAATCGGGCGCAGCCGACGCCGGTTTTCCCGGCGTTGGCGATTTGTTGCGCAATTGGAAAGCGGGACTGCAAGACATTATTCGCAGCGGTCATCAGCTGTCGTCAGACGACTTGCTGCAGATGACGATTTGGTTCATATCGCTGCAAGAGCATGCGGCCGGTCGGCTCGCCACGCACGGTCGCGAAATGTTGGCGCAGTTGCCCGAGGGCATTCGCTGGTTGCCGCGTCTATCTCCTGCGGTCGTGCGCGTGATGCTGCGCAAACTCGAATCGACGCTCCCGCCGGCGCCAGCCATTGCGCATGACATTGCGCATGACATCGAGCATGACATCGAACATGACTTAGAGCATGACATTGAAACTACCGCGCCTGTGACCGGCGCGTTCGACGCTCAGCCCTTCGTTCTCGGCGTCGATGCGGAACAGGCGCTGCCCGACAATGTCGGAGATTCCGCTTGGAGCGGAACGCCATCGCTTTCGCTGGACGATAGGTACGCGAGCCGTGCCGTTCCGGCAGCGAACCTCGACATCACGCCTGCGCTGTTGGCGCAGTTGCCTCCCGAATTTCTCGCCGCATTCCCACCGGGCGCGCTCGACGATCTGCCGCTCGATGTGATCGAAGCGCTGCTGTTGGAAACCACGCATCGAGAGAATGACCTAGACACATCGCCGTTGGCGGACGACGACGGCGCATTCGCGATCGACAATTCCGAAGCTGTCTCCGTCGATGCGGCTGCGATCGCTGCCGACGCAGGCGTCACGTTCGGCGATATTGGCGACGTCTACGGCGCCGACGATGCCGCGACGCATACGGCGACGATCTCCGAAGCGACGATCTCCGAAGCGGCAGCGCCATCGTTCGCGTCCGAAGAGACATTGGCGTTCGCCATGAACGAAGCGTTCGCGGATGCGAACGACGAGATCGCCCACAGCAATGCAGAGGCTGTCGCCAACGAATCTCTATGCAACAGCGCCCCTATCGCGAACGATGCCGCACCCAACGGAGCATTCTCAAGCATCGATCCGACGTTGCGCACGGAGACTGCAGAAGAAACCGCTTTCGCATTCGGCGACGCAATCGGCCTCGATAGCACGCTGTCCGACGGCATGCTTTCTAACAGCATGCTTTCTAACAGCATGCAATCCAACAACACCGCCTCCGACGATACGTCCGCCGCCGATGCGCAATCCGAATGTGTCGCGTCGTCGCCGTCGGTGGCGCAACTCGCCGAACCGACAACTCTTGAATCGGTCACGATGGCGGCGCCCGCTGTCGAAACATTCGCGGCCGAACCGATGCCGACTGCATCGATTTGGATCGGCCAAGAAGAACTCGAGTTGACGCAACACGCCATCCTCGAACAACTCATCCCATTAGCGCAGGCGTGGGCCGAAACGCCCGATGCCGATGCGAACGCCGCTATCGTCGAAGAGCTCGCGTATCAATGTCGGCTGGTCGTGAACGTGATGGAGCTTATCGGCACCACCACGCTGGCGCAGGGCATGGAGACGGTACGCATCGGCGTCGAAGCCCGCGACCCGGCAATCACTCCCGAAGCCGTCGCGACCTGGTGCAGCGTATTGCTGGCCACCATCGAAAGCCCCAATGCCGAGTCCGCCGAATTGCTGGCGATCGCGGCGCACGACGTGCCGGGCCTCGATGACGCGTGGCAGGCGGCGCTGATCGAAGAATTCTCGCGGGTGCGGATCGGCATGGATCCGGCGCTGCTCGCGGAACGCAAAACTATCGCGACGCTCGACGACATCGGCCTCGCGCCCGCCGACGATGTGGTACCCAGCGTGCTCGAAGGCATGCTCAGCGAACTGCCCAGCAACGCCATACGCCTCGGCGCATCGGTGCGCGCACTCGCCGACACCGGCAGTTTCGAATCGATTGACGAAGCCCATCGCGTCGCGCATACGTTGAAGGGTGACGCCAACACCGTGGGCGTTCGCGGCCTCGCGAACCTCACCCACGCACTGGAAGACATTTTAATTGCGCTGGCGAAACGGCCGGAATTGCTCAATGGCGAATGCGCCGAATTGCTGACGAATGCGAGCGATACCGTCGAAGAGATCGCCGACCATTTACTCGGCCGCGGGCCGGCGCCCGAGAGCCTGCTCGATACGTATCAGCATGTACTCGACACCGCCAATGCGCTGGCCGACGGCGCCGATGCGGTGCCTGCTGCAGCCAAATCCGCCGACACTGGTGCGCGAGCGCACGACCGCGATCCTGCGGCCAGCGAAAGCGCCGGTGGCGAGACCATCGGCGCGACACCGCAGACCGCGCCGCGCAGCGATGCCGAGGTGCTGCAAACCGGCATGGCGGCATCGGGCATCCAAAGCCTCAATGTGCCAAGCGCGCTGCTCGACAACTTGCAGCGACTGGCCGGCGAAAGCCTCGTCACCGCCAACCAAATCGACAAACAGCTCGACGGCCTCACCCGCCTGCATCGCGACCAGCGCCAGGAAGTGCGTTACACGCAAGAGCTCGTCAGCCGACTCGATGACCTCGTCGCACTGCGCGGCGCGGCGCTGCAATCGACCGCGCAGAAAGCCGGCGCCGAGCTCGACCCGCTGGAAATCGACCAGTACAACGAACTCCACGTCATCTCGCGACAGCTGATGGAAGCGCACGCCGACAGCAGCGAATTCGTGCGCCGCATCGAACAGACCATGAACTCGCTCGCTGATCTGCGCAGCGAGCAAGAGAAGCTCAACGTCGAATTGCAGCGCAATATTCAGCGCACCCGCACCGTACCGTTCAGTCAGATCTCGGCGCGTTTGCAGCGTATCGTTCGCCAGACCTCCAAGCAGGTGATGAAACCGGTGGAGTTGGAGCTGATCGGCGAAAGCATCCCGCTCGACGCCGAATTGCTGGAACGCGTGGTCGAGCCGCTGGCGCATCTGCTGCGCAACGCGATCGATCATGGCATCGAAGCGCCGGAACGCCGACGCGATGCCGGCAAGCCAGAACAAGGCCGCATCACCATGCGCATCGGTCTGCAAGGCGACGCCGCGATCATCGACATTCAAGACGACGGCGCCGGTCTCGATTTCGACACGATTCGCAGCCGCGCGACCGCTGTCGGGTTGCTGACCGAGACTCAAGACGCAGACGATCGCCTGCTCACTCGCCTCATTCTGCTGCCAGGGTTCTCCACGCGCACCAGCGCGACCGAAGTCTCCGGCCGCGGCATCGGCATGGACGTGGTGAATCAGCGCATCGCCGCACTGCGCGGCGCGATGACGATTACCAGCCAACGCGGCGTGGGCATGCGCGTCTCCCTGCGTTTGCCGGTGACGCAGACCCTCGCCAACGTGATCGTGGCCCGCGGCCAGTACCAGGTTAGCGCTGTGGTCTCGGCGTCGGTCGAGCGCGTGATCAGCTTCGCTCAGGGCGAATGCGTATACGACGTACAAGACGGCAGACTGTGGGTGATGCTCGACGGCGAACGCGTGCCCGCGCTGCCACTCGAATATTTTTACGGTGTGTCCGCAGACCTGCGGATGTGGCTCGACGCTGCAGGCGTCGGCTTGGAAGTCCGTAATAGCGACGGCGGGGTCACGATCGTCCTGGTGCAGAGCATCGACGAAGTGCGTAGCACCGTGGTCAAGCCGATCGCCGCCTATCTGCCGCCGATTCCCGCCGTGCGCGGTATTACCCAACTGGGCGACGGCGGCCTTGCGCCGGTCATCGACCTCGACGTGATGCTGCGCTCGGCGCAGGAACGCGAACTGGGCATCGGCGCGCTTTCGATGTCCACCGAGGTGCCGAGTATCCGCGTCGTCGTCGCCGACGACTCGCTCAGCGTGCGCCGCGCGCTCGAACAGTTGATGCAGGACGCCGGTTTTGAAGTGGAAACTGCGCGCGACGGCTTCGAAGCGCTCGCCGCGATTCAGGCCAAACCCACCCACGCGCTGTTGGTGGACCTGGAAATGCCGCGCATGAACGGCCTGGAAGTCACGCGCAACTTGCGCACGCATGCCGAAACCCGCGACCTGCCGGTGGTGATGATTACCTCCCGCACCACCGACAAACACCAAACGATGGCCGAACAAGCCGGCGTCACCCGCATGCTGAGCAAACCCTTCTCCGAAGACAGCCTCGTCGCCCTGGTGCGCGGGTTGATCGCGGAAAGCGCCGCAGCACGCGACGCCTAACCGCCCCGCAGCCCCCATAGGGTGCGCCTGTGGCGCACCGCTCTTTCTCGCAACCGATTGATGACGGTGCGCCACGGACGCACCCTATTCCAAATCTTCGACTTCAGCGTGCAGATGTTCCTCGCAATCGGTCGATAACGGTGCGCCACAGGCGCACCCTATGTCGAATCTTCGACTTTGGCGAGCCGGCCGCACTCTGCGGCAGCGCGCAGCACTCGTCCTCGCGGGCGGCGCGTAAACTAGGCGCCTCGCCCATTCGCCTCGCTGCCATGTCCGCTACCGATTCCACGCTCACCCAGCGCTACGCCGACGAACTCGACAACATCCGCGCGCAGGGGCTGTTCAAGTCCGAGCGCATCATCACTAGCCCGCAGTCGGCGGAAATCACCCTTGCCAATGGCCGCACAGTATTGAATTTCTGCGCGAACAATTATCTCGGTCTCGCCGATCACCCGGACATCATCGCCGCCGCGAAAGACGCGCTGGACACGCACGGTTTCGGCATGGCTTCGGTGCGTTTCATCTGCGGGACTCAAGACCTGCACAAGCAGCTCGAAAACACCATCGCCGACTTTTTCGGCACCGAAGACACTATTCTGTACGCCGCCTGTTTCGATGCCAACGGCGGCCTGTTCGAGCCGCTGCTGGACGAACACGATGCGGTCATCTCCGACGCACTCAACCACGCCTCGATCATCGATGGCGTGCGTTTATGCAAAGCCAAGCGCTTCCGCTACGCCAACAGCGCCATGGCCGATCTGGAAGCGCAGTTGCAAGCGGCCGATGCCGCCGGCTGCCGCACCAAACTCATCACCACCGACGGCGTGTTCTCGATGGACGGCTCCATCGCGCCGCTGGATGAGATTGTCGCACTGGCGAAAAAATACAACGCGCTCGTGCACATCGACGAATGCCACGCCACCGGCTTTCTCGGCGCCAGCGGGCGCGGCTCGGCGGAGGTGCGCGGCGTGATGGACAAGATCGACATCTTCACCGGCACGCTCGGCAAGGCCATGGGCGGCGCGCTCGGCGGCTTCACCACCGCGAAAAAAGAAGTGATCGAAATGCTGCGCCAGCGTTCGCGCCCGTATTTGTTCTCCAATTCGCTGCCGCCGCACGTGGTCGCGGCGGGGATCAAAGCCTTCGAGATGCTGGCGACCGCAGGCGACCTGCGCGAACGCTTGTCCGAAAATACCGGCTATTTCCGCGAAAAAATGACTGCCGCGGGCTTCGACATCAAACCCGGCACGCATCCGATCTGCCCGGTGATGTTGTACGACGCACCGCTGGCGCAGCGTTTCGCCGAGCGCCTTTTGGAAGAAGGCATTTATGCGATCGGTTTCTTCTTCCCGGTGGTGGCGAAGGGTCAGGCGCGCATCCGCACGCAGATGAGCGCGGCGCATACGCGCGAGCATCTGGACTGCGCGATCGATGCCTTCACCCGCATCGGCCGTGAGCTGGGCGTGATCGAAACCTGAAGTACCGATAGCGCCTTGGCTCAAAGAAAACATAGGAGGGGCGTTAGCCCCGATCAAGACCAGAAAGATGTTTCGTGCTCTCGCATTAAGGCGTAATCGCCTTGCCATGAACGCGATGTCGCTGTGGATGTCGATCGCATGATCCCGCTGCCCGACGACATCGGCTTCGGCACCGCCGCTGCGCACGCGCACTTGAAAAGCCGGCGCGCGCTGGGCAACGTGTTGTTGATTCCGTAACGAACGCGAGAACGCGATGCGCCCTGCCCTGCGCCGGTTATTTTTGCTCGCCCTGTCTACCGACAGCGCGGCGCAGCGTCGAGACAACGACGGGAAGGACCAACACTGGGACACACGCTGCCTGCACTGCCGCCGGCGCCTGCATATCCGTGCCGATGGCGAAGCCTTAGGCCACGCGACGCTGGAGCACGTCGTACCGCAGGCGTGGTTCGGCAAACGCGCTGCGGCTGCGCTGACTGCGCGCGTCGGCGACGATGCCAACGACCCGCGCAATCTCGCCATCGCCTGCGCAGGCTGCAATCACGGCAAAGGCGTCAGCCACGATGCGCGCGGCCCGAACGACGCGCGCGCGGTCGAAGTGATCGACGCGCTATTGGACAGCCGGCTTGCGCGCTGGCGCGAGCGCTCGGAGCACGTCTGATTCGGAGCACGTCTGATATTGATGCGGCATTGCCTCTTGTCGGAGTGTTTGTTGAGCCACTGCTTCGATGGCTTAACCGTGTCGCGATGATGCCCCCTACATCGGGCCATCGCGGTCGCACTGCACGGTCGCACTGCACGATTGCACTGCAGGATCGCGCTGAGCGATACGCATCACACCAAGCTCGATGGTGGCTCTACCGCGAACTGTCCAAGCGAACGCAGTTCATCGGCATTCAACGATCGCCACTGCCCTTTCGGCAAATCTCCCAACGCCAGCGCACCGATCGCGACGCGCACAAGGCGCAACACGGCAATGTCGAACGCCGCAAACAAGCGACGGATCTGCCGATTGCGTCCTTCATCGAGCACGATTTCGATCCACGCGTGTTTCTCGCCGCTGCGCAGCAAACGCACAGACACCGCAGCCAGATGCGTGCGATGACCGTCGATATCGGCATCGACGCCCGCATGCAGCGCCGCTAACAATTCAGTATCGGGAATGCGATCGATCTGCACGTGATAGGTCTTCGACGGCCCGGTGTCCGGGTCGGCGATGCACGCCGCCCACGCCGGGTCGTTGCTAAACAACAGCAGCCCTTCGCTCGCTTTATCGAGACGGCCGACCGGCGCGATCCACGGCAAGGGTACGCCATCGAGCACCGCCCCCTCGAAACAGCGATACACTGTTTCGCGACCGCGCTCGTCGTGGGTACTGACGATCAGGCCGCGCGGCTTGTTCAGCATCAGATAGATCGGCATCGCCGCTGTTGCGTGCGCCTGATCCACGACGATGTCATCGCGATCGAGCGCAGTGGGCGATTCTGGATTGCGCACGACTCTGCCACCGACGCGCACGCGCCCCTCGCGTATCCACGTTTCTGCTTGCGTCCGCGAACACAGCCCGCGCTTCGACAGCACGCGCGCAAGGCCGTAACGTGCGGAATCGAGGTCTATGCGCGGGCCGCGCTCGATCTTCTGAGCGCCGCCGCGCAAAGGACGCGAGCGAGGAGGTTTCGGCGGCAGCTTGCGATGACTCATGCCGACAGTCCGCCCGCATCGCGGCCGGCGTCATCTCGGCCGGCTTCATCTCGGCCGGCTTTATCTCGGCCGGCTTTATCGCGGCCGGCTTTATCTCGGCCGGCTTCATCGCTACCTTCAGCGCACTTCTCGACACTATTGCGCTGCAGTGCGATCAACGCATCCATCGCATCGTCCGCGCGTTCCACCGGCACGAATACATGGTCGTGATACGCCGCTGCCACCACATTGCAACTGATACCGCGCGCGGTAAGCGCGGCAGCGATCGCGGCGGTGAGGCCGACGGCTTCGAGATCCGAATGCACCGCTAGCGCGATCCAAGCGCACAAGAACAGCGGCTGCAGCCCGGCCGCGCGCACATGCTCTTCGCGCGCGATCACGGTGAAGGCTTCACGTTCGCGAAACGTGGATAGCGGCTGGATCGGCGCGGGGTCGAAATCGTGCGGGCATGTCGCGAACGCCCATACCCCCGGCTGGCGTTCGGGCCGAAGCGTTCGCAAGAGCAGCGAGAGATCTCGGATCGCAGGTGTCATCGCGTCGCCGTCGCAGTCTGTCGCAAGGCGCTCAACGCACGATCAAGCGTTCGATCAGCGAGGCGTCGCTTAGCGCGTTTTCTTCTTCGGAGGAGGCGCTGGTGCTGGCGCTGCTGGCGCAGGGGCCGCAGCGGAAGCAGGGGCTGCCGGACCTTTGACCACGCGCACGCCGCGGGCCTTCATCCAGGCGTCGAACTCGTCGGCAGTCATGCGCTTGCCGTTCTGGGTCATGTCGAAGCGCCACGGCGTATTGTCGTTCGCGGTCTTCGGCTGATAAGCCCCCGGGTCGCCAGGCTTCGGCAGCTTGGCCGTGGCTGGTATCACCGAACAGGTCTGACGATACAGACGCGTCATCACCTCCTCGACCGTGATGGCATCGTCCAACAACGTCGCAAAACCCGCACCACCCGATGAGACGCCCGTCGCGGACAACTCGTCGGCAATCGGCGCCAGTTGCAGTGCATTGGATGTCGCAATCGGCGGCGTCCTCGCAACGTTGCAATCGACCGCAGCTATGGCTTGGATCGGCGCCAGTAGCAGACCGATCGACACTAGATAGCCCATTCGCATCACGTTTTTCTCCCCGCAGTCGTCGTTGATGGAGTGTAGAGCGAGGCTCGGGGCGCGACAACCGCTCGTTTGGCGCGCGGCGCGATTGTAGTGCGGAAGTGTGCATGCCGTCGTGGCGCGGCAGACTCGGCGCTTGGATCGGGCGCGGCGCAGCCCACAAACGCCGAAGCCCGGCACTAAGCCGGGCTTCGGAGGTATCGCGCAAACCGATGTCCGTATTACTGGGCGTTCAGCTCGGTACGACGGTTGGTTTCGTTCTTGCAACCCGGAAGGGTCTGATCGGTCGGAACCAGCGGGCGGCTTTCGCCGTAACCGGTCGGACCCGCCAAACGACCCGCGTCGACGCCGTTGCTGGTCAGGTAGTCGAAGACGACCTGGGCGCGGCTCTGCGAGAGGTTCTGGTTGTAACCATCGTTGCCGCAGAGGTCGGTATGACCAGCGACTTCAACGCGCAGATCCGGGTAACGCTTCAGGATCACAACGACTTCGTTCAAGATCGTCACCGCGTCGGGACGCAGCTTGGACTTGTCGAAATCGAAGTTGACGCCCTTCAGATCGATGGTGACGTCGACCTTACAGCCCTTGTCGTTGATCGTTTCGCCAGCTTGCGAGTTCGGGCACTGGTCATTGCAATCGTTGATGCCGTCACCGTCGCCGTCTTTGTCGGCGCAGTTCGGAGCCGGCGGCGGCGGCGGCGCATCAGGCACGACTTCTGCGGTCGGTTCCGGACCCAGCGGCACTACGACACCGACCGAAGCCAGCACGTCGCCGAACCAGCTTTCGTTGGCGGCATTGACGCTGCTGTCGTCGTTGTCGACGCGGTAGGCCACTTCGGCGCGGACGCCGTAACGGCCGAGATCCGCCTGCAGACCACCGCCGATCTTCGCGGCGAGGTTACCGTCTTCGCGCTGACCCGGTGCATTCGGGTTCGGATAGACGTCGAATTCTTCTTCGGCGCGCTGGTAGCCCATGCCGACGAGGAGATACGGATTCCAGTTACGGCCTTCCGAGATGAAGTGACGACGCAAGTCGACCGACACGCCGTACTGGCTCCAGTTGAACGCCGAACCGCGGACGCCCGACGGGATGCTGCGGCGCGGACGCACGATGGTCTGGCCATCGAAGCTTGGATTCTGGTAGTTGAACTCGCCGTCGAGCGACCAGTTGTCGCTGACGAACTTTCCGAAGCCCAGGGTCGCGAAGGGCGTGTTGTAGGTGCCGCGATCACCGTCTTGGTTGTTGTAACCAACCGACGAAGTGATGTACCAGCGATCATCGAACGATTGCGCGGAGGCTGCCTGAGCCACGCCCAGACCAGTCAACAGCGCGGCGCAGAGGAGTTTTTTATTCATTACTCGGTGCTCCTTGAGGGGATGTAAGAGACTCGGAAGAACTGATCGGAAAAGGGCGGATGCAGATGGCCTGCCTACTTTTCCATGATCATGCCGGCCGGGTCATGGCTTATTAACATTAGCATAACAGTTGGGGGGAAGCAAAGCACAGTTTAACGCCACCGCCTGTCACCGCATTCTCCTGTCACCGCATTGAAGCTTCCGCACGGCGCATTCTAGGCGGGCTTTCTCAGCTTTTCGAGTTTAACCCGCCGCTCGCCCTGATGATGGCCCCTTCAGGGGCTTTGGCACAATCGAGAGGCATCGTAACAAACAGGTCTGGCGCCCGTGCCGCGGTATTTAGGGCAATGATCGGCTGGCTATGCGCCATCGGTCCGGACGGCCGCCGCTCACAGCGGCCCCCGCCACCACTGGCTCGTGCCCTGTCCCGCAAATAACTCAACAATGCTCACATCCGCCAGCACAAATATGTCGTCGAGCCATTTGCCATTCGACGTCGCTGACCGGCCTAGGCGACGCGCTTGCGAATGGCGCAAACTGATGCTGGGTGCCACGCCCTGTATCACGCCCTGTATCGCCGATCTGCGCGACAGAGTCGCCGGCCGCAGCGTCCTTCAGAAGGGCTAGCGGCGCACACCGATGCAACGGCCTCGGTTGAGATCGGGAAATATCGACAAAAGTCTCGGTTTCGATCACCGAATCGGATGTCGCTATTTTCGGTGTTACTTTGTATTTGCACGTGCTGCAGCGCGCCATCAAGCGACCGTTTGTTGCTAGCCGAACACGATTGACTGCAGTTATCGGCCCACGATGCGCATCGTCGGGCCATGCGCGGCATACGGAAGCACTTCATTCAATAGAGGAGTTACACACCATGCTTGGACATCACTTCGTGCGTAGCGCCGCGATCGTAGCCCTGGGGCTCGCCGTCGTCGGCTATGCAGGCATCGCGAGCGCGGCATATAACCTCAAACCGCCGGATCCGAGGAAATGTACGAGTGCGAACATCGGCCAGGTCGTCACAACGTCGTATGTCGCAGCGCCGTATACGTTCTATGAAACCTATCGTTGCGTCGCCCCGTTCACGTGGGAATGGATCGCTTGGAAGCGTTGTCACCCGACGACTGGCTGCCAGAACTTGCAGTTGCCGTAACCGGCGAGCGTTCGACCTCAGCCTTCCGGGCCGGGGTCGAATTGTCCGAAGCGCGAATCCGGCCGAACGCTCGCGTCACCCTCTGCGCCAGCAGCCGCCACGCAGCGCGAATCTGCTTGAACCGCCGCTGATTTCCGGGCATGGTGCGCGCTTCCGTACGTTTGCGTATTGACAAATGACCAGCCAGCCAGACCCAACCGCCGCCACGCCCTATCCACATCTGTTCTCGCCGCTAGACTTGGGTTTCACCAGCCTGCGCAACCGTGTGCTGATGGGCTCGATGCACACCGGCTTGGAGGATAAGGCCCGCGACTTTCCGAAGCTCGCAGCGTATTTCGCCGAGCGCGCGGCGGGCGGCGTTGGCCTGATCGTCACCGGCGGCTTTTCGCCGAATCTGCGCGGCTGGCTCAAGCCGTTTTCGAGCAAACTGAGCTGGCCCTGGGAAGTCGCCCGCCACCGCCAGGTCACGCGCGCGGTGCACGAGCACGGCGCGAAAATTTGCCTGCAACTGCTGCATGCCGGCCGCTACGCCTATCACCCTTTGTCGGTGGCGCCGTCGAAACTGAAAGCGCCGATCAACCCGTTCACGCCCAGTGCGCTGTCCGGCGCTTCGGTTAACGCCACCATCAGCGCTTATGCCAACGCGGCGAAGCTTGCGCGTGACGCCGGCTACGACGGCGTCGAAATCATGGGCTCCGAGGGCTATCTCATCAATCAGTTCCTCAGCGCGCGCACCAACCGTCGCGCCGATGCCTGGGGCGGCGATGTGACGCAGCGCCTGCGTTTCGCGACTGAGATCGTGCGTCGCGTGCGCGAAGCCTGTGGCCGTGATTTCATCATTATTTATAGACTGTCGATGTTGGAGCTAGTGCCGGAAGGTTCCAGCTGGGACGAGATTGTGGCGCAGGCTAAAGCGATCGAAGCCGCAGGCGCGACCATTCTCAACACCGGCATCGGCTGGCATGAAGCGCGCGTACCCACCATCGCCACCTCGGTGCCGCGCGCGGCGTTCGCGGGCGTGACCGCGAAGCTGCGCCCGCATGTCGCACTGCCGCTAGTGGCGACCAACCGTATCAACATGCCGGGCGTGGCCGAAGGCATTCTCGCAGGCGGCGGCGCCGATCTGATTTCGATGGCGCGGCCGCTGCTGGCCGATCCGGAATGGGCGAACAAAGCCCGCGCAGGCCGCGCCAATCGCATCAATACCTGTATCGCCTGCAATCAGGCGTGTTTGGATCATGTCTTCGAGAACAAGGCCGCAAGCTGTTTGGTCAACCCGCGTGCATGCGCGGAAACAGAATTGAACTACACCAAGACGGCGACGCCCAAGCGCATCGCCGTGGTCGGCGCCGGCCCAGCGGGTCTGGCCTGCGCCACTGTCGCGGCCGAACGCGGCCATCGCGTGACCTTGTTCGATGCCGCGAGCGAGATCGGCGGGCAGTTCAATCTCGCCAAGAAGATTCCGGGCAAGGAAGAGTTCTACGAAACCTTGCGCTACTTCGGGCATCGCATCGAAGACACCGGCGTTGAGCTGCGATTGTCCAGCCGCGCGGAGGCCGAAGCGTTGCGCGACTACGACCACGTGGTGCTGGCGACCGGCGTTGTGCCGCGCACGGTGGAATTCCCAGGCTCGGATCATCCGAAGGTCGTCAGCTATCTCGACGTATTGAGTGGCCGAGTCTCACCCGGCGCGCGCGTGGCGATCATGGGCGCGGGTGGCATCGGCTTCGACGTCGCAGAGTATTTGGTGCATCACCCGGTACCGGAACCGGCACGATTCGAGGGCGACCCTTTCCACGCCCCCGACACATCGGGATCGCCGACTCTCGACCTGCCGCGTTGGTTGGCCGAATGGGGCGTGGACCCGACCTATACCTCACCCGGCGGCTTGACCAAGCCGCAGCCGGAGCCGCCGACGCGCGAAGTCTGGCTGTTGCAACGCAGCCCCGGAAAACCAGGCGCGAAACTCGGCAAAACCACGGGTTGGATCCACCGCGCAGCGCTCAAAGCCAAATCGGTGAAGATGCTGGGCGGCGTCGAGTATTTGGGCGTGGACGACGAAGGCTTTCGCATTCGGGTTAAAGACAGCGATGGCCAAAGCCTGGAACAGCGGCTCGCCGTCGATCACATCGTTGTTTGCGCCGGCCAAGAACCGCAGCGCGAATTGCAGGCGGCACTGCAAGCAACTGGCGCGCAGGTGCATTTGATCGGTGGCGCCGATGTCGCGACAGAACTCGACGCGAAACGTGCGATCGCGCAGGGAAGCCGGTTGGCCGTGCTGCTCTGAGAGCCTGTTCACGATCTCCGCTGCGTTGCTGAGTACATCGCCAATGCGTCATCTGCCCATGCAAAAGCGGCTCAATGAGCCGCTGATTCATCTCAGCCGATGGCGCGCTGTAGCGAGAGCACGGGCCGTTGCGAGGGCACTCGCTCTAGTGTAGTGCTTCACTCTGTTTGAACCATTTTGAATGCCACTGACTTCGCGATTTACGTCGTTCTGGCAACATCGATGGGTGTTTCCTTCTCTCCGCACAGCGGTGAGAAGGTGGCGCGCAGCGCCGGATGAGGGGCGAAGACAGCATGAGGGGTAGGCCGCCGTGATGCGTTGCGAAGAGCGCCCCTCACCCGGCCTTCGGCCACCCTCTCCCCGCGCTACGCACGGGGAGAGGGA
>JANMGT010000050.1:0-5213 GCA_031374725.1 Lysobacteraceae bacterium
CATCCCGCTGTGCGCTGCGCGCTGGTTTCGGAGCCGCTTTCCTCCCGCCTCGCCCGCCAACACAACGACGCCAACGTGATCGCGCTTGGCGCGCGGCTGATCGGGCTCGATATGGCCAAGGCCTGCGTCGAGGCGTTCCTGTCTACGCCGTTTGCCGGCGCCAATGACCCGACAAGTCGCCATTGCGGTCGGGTCGAGAAGCTGGCCCACCCGCGGTTCCACGGAGTTCACGCATGACCACCGCCACCCTCTCCGATGCACCGATCCGTTCGGCCGGATTCTTCACCGAACGCCTCGCCAGCGCCGACCCCGAGGTCGCCGCGGCGATCGCGGGCGAGCTGCACCGCCAGCAGACCAAGATCGAGCTGATCGCCAGCGAGAACATCACCAGCCGCGCGGTGATTGAGGCGACCGGGTCGGTGCTCACCAACAAGTACGCCGAAGGCTATCCGGGCAAGCGCTACTACGGCGGCTGCCAGTTCGTGGACGTGGCCGAGCAGCTCGCCATCGACCGCGTGAAGCAGCTCTTCGGCGCCGAGTACGCCAACGTGCAGCCGCATTCGGGCTCGCAGGCCAACCAAGCCGTGTTCTTCGCGCTGCTGAAGCCGGGCGACACCATCCTCGGCATGTCGCTGGCCCACGGCGGCCACCTCACCCACGGCGCTAAGGTCAATTTCAGCGGCAAGTTCTTCAATGCCGTGCAGTACGGCGTGAACGATCGGGGCTTGATCGATTACGACGAGGTCGAACGTCTCGCGTTGGAGCATAAGCCGAAGATGCTGATCGGCGGGTTCAGCGCATACTCGCAAAAAATCGACTGGGCGCGATTCCGCGCCATCGCCGATCAAGTCGGCGCGTATTTGCTGGTCGATATGGCCCATGTCGCTGGCCTCGTCGCCGCTGGCGTGTATCCCAACCCGGTGCCGTACGCCGATGTTGTGACCTCGACCACGCACAAGACCCTACGCGGTCCGCGCGGCGGCATCATCGTCGCCAAAGCCAACGAAGAGATCGAGAAGAAGCTGCAGAGCATCGTCTTCCCGGGCATCCAGGGCGGGCCGCTGATGCACGTGATCGCCGCGAAAGCCGTGGCTTTCAAAGAAGCGCTCGAACCCGAATTCAAGGACTATCAGGTGCAGGTGGTGAAGAACGCGCAGGCGATGGCCAACACCATCATTTCGCGCGGCTATAAGATCGTCTCCGGCGGCACCGAAAACCACCTGATGCTGGTCGATATGATCGGCAAAGGCACCACCGGTAAGGCCGCCGAAGAAGCGCTGGGCCGCGCCCACATCACCGTCAACAAGAACGCGGTGCCGAACGATCCGCAGAAACCGTTCGTCACTTCGGGTTTGCGCTTGGGTACTCCGGCGATCACCACGCGCGGCTACAAAGAACCCGATTGCGTGGCGCTGGCGCACTGGATCTGCGACGTGCTCGACAATCCGAGCGACGAGAACGTCATCGCCGGCGTGCGCGAAAACGTGACGCTGCAGTGTCGGCAGTTCCCGGTTTACGGTTGATAGTAGGCGTTTCGTAGGGTGGGCTTTATGCCCACCATCGCGGCGAAGACACAGCGACATCGAAAGGAGAATGGTGGGCTTTATGCCCATCATAGCGGCGAAGACACAGCGACATCGAAAGGAGAATGGTGGGCATCAAGCCCACCCTACACCGTCCACATGCATTGCCCCTTCTGCCAGCACGACAACACCCGCGTCATCGATTCGCGCGTCAGCGAAGACGGTGCGACGATCCGTCGTCGGCGCGAGTGCGAAGCCTGCGGCGAGCGCTTCAGCACGCTGGAAACGGTGGAACTGAAACTGCCGGCGATCATCAAATCCGATGGCCGGCGCGAGCATTTCGACGCGCGCAAGCTGCGGCACGGTTTCGATCGCGCCCTGCATAAGCGGCCGGTCTCGGAAGAACAGATCGAATCGGCGGTGCGCGCGGTGGTGCATCAACTGCGGATGACCACCGAACGCGAACTGGCGTCGCGCCGGGTCGGCGAGTTCGTGATGGCCGAATTGCGCAAACTCGATCACGTCGCGTTCGTGCGTTTCGCCTCGGTGTATCGCGCATTCGAGGATGTGGCCGATTTTCGCGAAGAACTCGATCGTCTCGAACGCGAGCTGCCGGGCGAGGGCCAGTTGCCGCTGTTGAGCGGCGATGTGCTGCCCTTCGACAAGGACAAGAAGAAGCGCTGAATGTCGCTGCTTTCACGCCGCAGATGAGTAACAACACCGCGACCGTATTCTCTGCGATCGATCACGCGATGATGGCGCGCGCGCTGGCCTTGGCCGAACGTGGCGCGTTCACCACCAAGCCCAATCCGATGGTGGGCTGCGTGATCGCGCGCAGCGACGATCGCGTCGAGCAAACCTTCGAGGCCAGCATCGTCGGCGAAGGTTGGCACGCGCGCGCGGGCGAGCCGCATGCGGAAGTGCTCGCGCTGCAGGCGGCCGGCGAACGCGCGCGCGGCGCCACCGCCTACGTCACCCTCGAACCCTGCGCGCACACCGGCAAGACCGGCCCCTGCGCCGATGCGCTGATCGCGGCGGGCATCGGTCGCGTCATCGCGGCGATGCGCGACCCGTTTCCGCAGGTCGATGGTGTGGGTTTCGAGCGCCTGCGCGCGGCCGGCATCGAGGTTGCGTTCGGGTTGATGGAAACGCAGGCGCGCGCTTTGAATCGCGGGTTCTTATCGCGGGTGGAACGCGGGCGGCCTTGGCTGCGCGTGAAATTGGCGATGAGCCTCGACGGTCGCACCGCGATGGCCAACGGCGACTCGAAATGGATCAGCGGCGACGCCTCGCGTCGCGATGTGATGCGCTGGCGCGCGCGTGCGGGTGCGCTGCTGACCGGCGCCGGCACCGTGCTCGCCGACGACCCGCAGCTCACCGTGCGTTTCGACGATAGCGACGCCGGCACCCCATTCGTCGCGCCGCTGCGCGTTGTGCTCGATCCCGGCCTCGCCACGGTCGCGCGCGATCGCGTGCGCGAAGGCGATGCGCCGACGCTGTACATCCATGCGCCCGACGCCAAGCCCAGCCGCGAATTCACCGCGATGCGCGCCTGGGTGCCGATGCGCGAGGGCCGGCTCGATTTGCCCGCCGTGTTGCGCGTACTGCATGAGCGCCAGATCAACGAAGTGCAAGTCGAAGCCGGCGCCACTCTGGCCGGCGCGTGGCTGCACACCGGCCTCGTCGATGAAGTGCTGCTGTACATCGCGCCGGTGCTGCTCGGCGAACGCGCGCGCCCGCTGTTCGACGGTTTGCGGATCGACGACATGGCGCACAAGTTCAAGATGACAGTGCTCGATTCGCGCCGCATCGGCGACGATCTGCGCGTGCTGCTGCGACCGGAAGCGGCCGGATGAACGGCCGCGATTGTTTGCGTCTTATTTGCTGGGTGAGCGAATGTTTACAGGATTGATCGAAGGCGTCGGCACGGTGCTGGCGCTAGAGCCGCGCGGTGGCGATCTACGTTTGCATATCGGTGTCGGCACGCTGCCGTTCGCGGATGTCGCGCTGGGCGAAAGCATCGCGGTGAACGGCGTGTGTCTGACCGCGATCGCATTCGACGCGACCTCGTTCGCCGCCGATGCGTCTAACGAAACGCTGGCGTTGACGAGCTTGGGCGGGCTGCGCATTGGTCATGCGCTGAATCTCGAACGCGCGATGCGCCCGACCGACCGTCTCGGCGGGCATTTGGTCAGCGGTCACGTCGATGGCATGGGGCAGGTGCTATCGATCCACGACGACGCGCGCGCGCAGCGCTGGCGTTTTGCCGCGCCGGCCGCATTGCTGAAGTACATCGCCACCAAGGGTTCGATCTGCGTCGATGGTGTCAGCTTGACGATCAACGCCGTCGATGCCGAGGGTTTCGAAGTTGCGCTGATTCCGCATACCGTCGCGCACACCGCGTTCGCGACGACGCAGATCGGCGATGCCGTGAATTTGGAAGTGGATGTGGTCGCGCGTTACGTCGAGCGCCTGTTGTCAACGAGAGGACTAGCATGAGTTTCGCCAGCATTCCCGAATTGCTCGAAGAAATCCGCGCCGGTCGCATGGTGGTCATCGTCGACGACGAAGACCGCGAGAACGAGGGCGACCTGATCATGGCTGCCGAGCTGGTGCGTCCGCAGGACATCAATTTCATGGTCACGCACGCGCGCGGCTTAGTGTGCCTGTCGCTGACCCGCGAACGCTGCCGCCAGCTCGGCCTGCCGCCGATGGTGCGCGATAACACCTCGCCGCACGGCACTAATTTCACCGTCAGCATCGAAGCGGCCGAAGGCGTGACTACCGGCATCAGCGCGTACGATCGTGCGCATACCGTCCGCACCGCCGTGCGCCCCGACGCCAAGCCCGACGATCTGTCGCAGCCCGGCCATATCTTTCCGCTGATGGCGCAGCCCGGCGGCGTGCTCAATCGCGCCGGACATACCGAAGCGGCGAGCGATCTGGCTTTGCTCGCCGGCCTGGAACCTGCAGGCGTGTTGGTTGAAATCTTGAATGGCGATGGCAGCATGGCACGGCGGCCGGAGCTGGAAACGTTCGCGCGCGAACACGGTTTGAAGATCGGCTCGATCGAAGACCTGATCCGCTATCGCCTGCACAACGAACACACCGTCGAGCGCCTGGACGTGCGCGTCATCGACACCGAACACGGGCCGTTCTTGCTGCACACCTATCGCGATCAACTCAGCCGCTGTCTGCACTTCGCGCTGCTGCGCGGCGAGGCCGATGCCGACGCGCCGACCTTGGTCCGCGTGCATATGCAGAACCCCTTAGCCGATGCACTGCACTGGCGGCGCCCGGATTTCGGCCCGGCGGCGGGCGATGTACTGGCGAAGATCGCCGACGAAGGCCGCGGCGCGCTGGTGGTGCTGGGCGATACGCCATCGTATGAATCCGTGCTCGCGCGCGTCCGCGGCTGGCCGCCGAACGCGGCCGACACCGCGCCTGCCGCCGCTGCGCGCGGAGGCGCGATGGCCGAATGGCGACGTAACGGCGCGGGGTCGCAGATTTTGGCCGACCTCGGCCTGGGCAAGCTGCGTGTGCTGGGCACACCGCGGAAACAGGTGGGCTTGGCTGGCTTTGGGTTGGAGGTTGTGGAGTATGTGGGGCTATAGGGTGCGCCTAGGCGCACCGTTTTGGGGCTCCATAGCGCACTCGATTGACGCGATCGGAACGATCTGAGCGCGTCCA
>JANMGT010000056.1:0-8165 GCA_031374725.1 Lysobacteraceae bacterium
GCCGAGCACGTCGTCGTTCGCGACCTCTTTCATGAAGCGAATACAGCGCGTGCAAAGGATGCAGCGTTCTGCATCGAGCGTGACCCGAGGTCCGAGTTCGACGGATTTTGGCTTCTTCACTTTGCGCTCCAAAAAGCGCGAAGACGCATTGCCATGCTCCACTGAAAACTCCTGCAGCTTGCACTCGCCCGCCTGGTCGCAAATCGGGCAATCGAGCGGATGATTGATGAGCAAAAACTCCATCACATTGCGCTGCGCTTTCAGCGCTTTTTCGTTGCGCGTGAAGATCTTCATGCCGTCGGCGACCGGAGTCGCGCAGGCCGGCTGCGGCTTGGGCATCGGACGGCCGCCCATTTCGGCATCGACCAAACACATGCGGCAGTTCGCCGCGATCGGCAGCTTCTCGTGATAGCAAAAACGCGGGATCGGGATTCCGGCCTTGTCAGCAGCCTGGATGATCATCGATCCCTTGGGCGCGAACATCGCCTTGCCATCGATCTCGATGGTGACATGTCCATCGGGGACAACCGGCACTGCAGGAATCGCGGGAGTGTTTGCGATCTCGGCGCTCATGCGGCCACCTTCTCGACGACAGTGCCGGCGCGCTGGTCATCGACCAGGAAACGTTTGTGCACGATCGCGTATTCGAATTCGTTCCAGAAATGGCGCAAAAAGCCCTGCACCGGCCACGCGGCGGCTTCGCCGAACGCGCAGATCGTGTGCCCTTCGATTTGTCCGGCCGCGGCGCGCAGCATGTTCAGATCCTCCATCGTCGCTTTCTTCTCGACGATGCGGGTCAGCATGCGATACATCCAGCCGGTGCCTTCGCGGCACGGCGTGCACTGGCCGCAGCTTTCCTTGAAATAGAAGCGCGCGATGCGCTGACAGGCGCGGACCATGCAGGCGGTATCGTCCATCACGATCACTGCGCCCGAACCGAGGCCCGAACCGGCCTTCTGGATCGCGTCGTAGTCCATGGTTAGCGACATCATGGTCTCCGCCGGCAACACCGGCATCGACGAACCGCCCGGAATCACCGCTTTCAAGGTGCGACCAGGGCGCATGCCGCCGGCCATTTCTAGCAATTCGGAGAACGGTGTGCCCAGACGCACTTCATGATTGCCCGGCTTGGCGACGTGACCCGACACAGAGAAAATCTTCGGGCCGCCGTTGTTCGGCTTGCCAAGATTAAGGAACCACTCGGCGCCGTTGCGGATGATCGCCGGCACCGAGGCATAGGTCTCGGTGTTGTTGATGGTCGTCGGACGGCCATACAACCCGAAATTCGCCGGGAATGGCGGCTTGAAGCGCGGCTGGCCTTTCTTGCCTTCCAGCGACTCCATCAGCGCGGTTTCTTCGCCGCAGATGTAAGCGCCAGCGCCGAGCGCGTTGTACATATCGATATCGATGCCGCTGCCGAGCACGTTCTTGCCTAACCAGCCGTGCTTGTACGCTTCGGCGGTGGCTTCTTCCAAATGCTCGAAAGGCTCGTGGTGGAACTCGCCGCGCAGATAGTTGTAGGCGACCGTCGAACCCGTCGCGTAACAAGCGATCGCCATGCCTTCGATCACCGAATGCGGATTGAAGCGCAGGATGTCGCGATCTTTGCAGGTGCCGGGCTCGGATTCGTCCGAGTTGCAGAGAATGTACTTCTGCATGCCAGCGCCCTTAGGCATGAAGCTCCACTTCAGACCGGTCGGAAAGCCTGCGCCACCGCGGCCGCGCAGTCCAGAACCCTTGACCATTTCGATCACGTGTTCCGGCGGGATCTTCTCTTCGATGATTTTGCGCAGCGCGCTGTAACCGCCTGTTTTCAGGTAGTTTTCGTACGACCACGGCGTATCGAAATGCAGCGTGGTGTATACGACTTGATGTTCCTTCGGCGCAGGGCCGACGGGACCAGTGGCATGAGTGTGGGAATGATCGGCCATCGTCGTGTCTCGCTTATTTCAGACCGTCGAGCAGTTCATCGACCTTCTCGGCGGTGAGGTGCTCGTGGTAATGACCATTGATGACCATCATCGGCGCGCCGCAGCATGCGGCGAGGCACTCTTCCTCTTGCTTCAGGAAGATGCGGCCATCGGCGCTGGATTCGCCGAGCTTGCAGCCAAGTTTCTTCTCGGCGCGCGCGACCAAGTCCTCGGCACCATTGAGCCAGCAGCTAATATTGGTGCAAAACGCGACATTGTGGCGACCGACTTTCTCGGTCTCGAACATCGAGTAAAAGGTCGCCACTTCGTACGCCCACACCGGCGGCAAGTCGAGATACTTCGCGACCGCGGCAATCAGCTCATCGGTCAACCAGCCCGCGTTCTGTTCCTGGGCGGCGTGCAGACCTTGGATCACCGCCGAACGTTTACGGTCCGGCGGAAACTTGGCCAGCCAGTGGTCGATATGCGCCCGCGTTTTGTCGGTCAACGCGACCATCGGGTCGACATTGCGGCAGGCTTCGAAATTTCCAGTCGCTTTCATTCTTATGTGCGCCCTCAGCGATCGATTTCGCCGAACACGATATCGTAGGTGCCGATCATCGCGACCACGTCGGCCAGCATGTGGCCGCGCACGATCGTGTCCATCGACGACAAATGCGCGAAACCCGGTGCGCGCAAATGCACGCGGAACGGTTTGTTTGCGCCATCGGAGATCAAATAGCAGCCGAACTCGCCCTTCGGTGCTTCGACCGCGCTGTAAGTCTCGCCGGCCGGCACGCAATAGCCTTCGGTGAATAGTTTGAAATGATGGATCAGCGCTTCCATGTCGTCTTTCATGGACTCGCGGCTCGGCGGCGCAACCTTGTAGTTGTCGATCATCACCGGGCCAGGATTGGCCTTCAACCACTTCACGCACTGCTTGATGATCTTGGTCGATTCGCGCATTTCGGCGATGCGAACCAGATAACGGTCGTAACAATCGCCGTTCACGCCCACCGGAATATCGAAATCGACTTCGGCGTACTTCGCATACGGCTGCTTTTTGCGCAGATCCCAAGCAATGCCCGAACCGCGGATCATCGGGCCGGTCATGCCCCAGGCCAGCGCCTGTTCCGGCGGAATCACGCCGATATTGACCGTGCGCTGCTTCCAGATACGGTTATCGGTCAGCAGGGTTTCGTATTCGTCGATGCGGCTCGGAAAATCATTGGCGAACGCGTCGAGATATTCAAGCATCGAGCCTTCGCGCCATTCGTTGAAACGCTTGAGCTTACCGCCCTTGCGCCACGGCGATTCGCGGTACTGCGGCATTTTTTCCGGCAAATCGCGATAGACGCCGCCGGGGCGGTAATAGGTCGCATGCATGCGCGCGCCCGACACCGCTTCGTACACGTCCATCAGCTCTTCGCGCTCGCGGAAGGCATAGAGGAACACCGCCATCGCACCAAGATCGAGCGCGTTCGAGCCCACCCACATCAAATGATTCAAGATGCGCGTGATCTCATCGAACATCGTGCGGATGTACTGCGCGCGCTCAGGCGCTTCGATTCCCATCAGGGTTTCGATCGCGCGGACGTAGGCGTGTTCATTGCACATCATCGACACGTAGTCGAGACGATCCATATAGCCGATCGATTGATTGAACGGCTTGGATTCGGCCAACTTTTCGGTGCCACGGTGGAGCAGGCCGATATGCGGATCGGCGCGCTGAACGATCTCGCCGTCCATTTCCAGAATCAGGCGCAGCACACCGTGCGCGGCCGGATGCTGCGGGCCGAAATTCAGCGTGTAGTTACGAATTTCCTGTTTGGATTCAGCCGGGTTACTGGCGAAACCTTCGCTGGATGGATGCACGGTGCTCATCGCTTGCCCTCCGCGTTGCGCGCTGCCGACTCGCCAGCAGCGGTGGCGTAGCGGGCGTCGTCGCGGATCACGCGCGGCACGCCGACGCGCGGCTCGACCGAGGTCACGGGTTCGTACACCACGCGTTTCTTCTCGGCGTCGTAGCGCACTTCAACGTTGCCGATCAGCGGGAAATCCTTTCGGAACGGGTGGCCGACGAAACCGTAATCGGTGAGGATGCGGCGCAGGTCTGGGTGGCCCTCGAAGACGATGCCGAACAGATCGAAGGCTTCGCGCTCGAACCAGTTCGCGATCGGCCAGATATCGGTCAGCGAGGCGACGATTGGCAAATCGTCGTTCGGCGCATACGACTTCACGCGCACGCGGCGATTGTGCTGCACCGACAGCAGATGAGCGACAGCGGCATAGCGCCGCAGCGGCACTGACTCGATCGCTTGGCCGTCGATGCCTGCGGTCTGCTGGGTCGTGCTTTCGCCGTATTTAAAACGCCCAGGGCCACGGCCTTCGACGCCGCGGCTGAAACCCTCGGAGGACACATCGGTGTCCCATTCGTCGCTGCCGTAACCGAGATAATCGACACCGCACACATCGACGAGTAACTCGAAGCCGAATTCGTCGCGAAGCACGAGACAACCAGCGTGCCAGTCGTTCGCGGGGAATTCGATGCCGACTTCACCGCGCGGTTCGGCGATGGATACCGACGCAGACGGGAAGTGCGCGCGCAGCCGATCGGCGAACGTGTGTACGCTCTCGCTCATATCAGTACACGCCCTGCTTGTTATCGCCGAAATTGGTGCCGCGGCGAATCTTCTTTTGCAGTTGCAGAATGCCGTAGACCAGCGCCTCAGCGGTCGGCGGACAGCCCGGGACGTAAATATCGACCGGCACGATGCGATCGCAGCCTCGCACCACGGAATAGGAGTAGTGATAGTAGCCACCGCCGTTGGCGCAGCTGCCCATCGAGATCACCCACTTCGGGTTGGGCATCTGGTCGTACACCTTGCGCAGCGCCGGGGCCATTTTGTTGACCAGGGTGCCGGCGACGATCATCACGTCCGATTGGCGCGGCGACGGGCGGAACACCACGCCGTAGCGATCCAGATCGAGGCGCGCGGCGCCCGCGTGCATCATCTCCACCGCACAGCAAGCCAAGCCGAAGGTCATCGGCCACATCGAACCGGTGCGCGCCCAATTCCACAGCACATCGAAACTGGTAGTGACGAATCCCTGCTCCATCAGCGGATTGCCGTCGGTGCCGAGCAGGCTTTCGGGACGCAGAATGTCGTCGAAGCGGCCCTCGGGAATCGGGTTATTGGCGAGATCCGCCAGTTTCTGCAGGGGATTTGTGGTGGCCATTCAGCTCATGCTCCTGTGAAGCAAGCTCCTGTGAAGCATGCTCCTGTGAAGCATGCTCCCGCGAAGTGTGTCGGTGATCGCTGTACTCATTCCCATTCCAGCGCCCCACGCTTCCAGACATAGACGAAGCCGATCACCAGCAGTCCGAGAAAGATGCCCATCTCGATCAATCCGAAGACGCCGAGATCGCGAAAAATTAGCGCCCACGGATAGACGAAGGCGATTTCGAGATCGAACACGATGAACAGGATGGCGACGAGGTAATAGCGCACGTCGAACTGCATGCGCGAATCTTCGAATGCATTGAACCCGCACTCGTACGCCGAGAGTTTTTCCGCACTCGGGCGCTTGGGGCCGAGGATATTGCCGATGACGATCAGCGACATGCCGATGCCGGCGGCGACGATCAGGAAGACTAGAGTCGGCAGATATTCGGCCAGCACGCGTGAGTTCTCTCGGCTTGTGTCGTTTCAGACGGTCGTGACGCGGCACCGCGTCGCCGCAGCGGCGGCGCAAAGCCGCGAAGGAATCCATCGACCGGACCGGGGGAAAATCGCGCGCAAAGCGCGGAATTTCGCGACGAATCCGGCGGGAGCCAACCCTCCCCGAACTCGAACTCGCGCATTGCTGCGAGAGTCCGTTTTATATGGTGCCCAAAGGGGGACTCGAACCCCCACGACCTAAGTCGCTACCACCTCAAGGTAGTGCGTCTACCAATTCCGCCATCTGGGCAATGCTGTGCTTCGTGTCGCTGCGCGGACGAAGCCGGCTAATTGTAAAGGATGTGAGCGAAAAGTCCGAGTCCCTTCGTACATCTCGCGAACGATGATTCGTTTTCGAGCTTCGGCAGACATGCGCTCGCTTAGGTCTGCCGGGAATCGAATCCGTCGGTGACGCGGCGCTGGAAAACGGTCAAACGATGCTTCGACCGAGCGCTCATGCTTCGATCAACCACCCTGAGGAGCAGTGGTAGCGGGTTTTGCCGGCGGCGTTGCCGCAGGAGGCGCGACCGACGAAGGCGCGGCTGGCACTGGCAAAGCCTGCGTTGGCGATGCGGGCACCGATGACGGCGCCTTGGGAATTGGCTGTGGGATCGATTGCGCCCCAGCGGGCGGTATCGGCTTTTCGCCCGGCTTGGGCGCCACATCGCTCATCAGACCCGCATCCTGCTGGGTCGCCGTTTCAGCCGGCTTTGAAGAATGGGTTGCATACCATGCCATATAGAGGCTGATTCCGAAGAACACGATCGCCAACCACTTGGTCGCTTTCGACATGAAATTGGAGGAACCGCGCGAGCCGAACACCGTCGCGGAGGCGCCCGAGCCGAAACCCGAGCCAGCCTGCGCACCGGCACCGCGCTGCATCAGGATCAGAGCGATCATCGCGATCGCGAGCAGGACGTAAATTACATTCAGGATCAACATATGGGGCGTTCGACTCGAACTCGGAATTTTAACGGGGCGACACGAAGGTCGGGGCGATTCGTCGCCATCGCAACGCTCGATCGAAAAGCGCGATCAGACATAGCGACGGCAATACAATTGTGACTGGAGCAGCTGTGGCCGCGCGTGACGTTGGCTTCGACGCGCACCTCAGCGCTGCGTCTTCAGCCTCTGCGCGCCGCGACGATGGCGAGGAAATCGGCTGCCACGAGAGATGCGCCGCCGATCAACCCGCCGTCCACGTCGGGCTGCGAGAACAGCTCGACTGCATTGTCCGGCTTGCAACTGCCGCCGTACAGGATCGACAGCGAGCCGGCAATTGTAGCATCGCGGGCGGCGGCCTCGCTACGAATGAAGGCGTGCGTCGCCTGGGCCTGAGCGGGGGTCGCCGTGCGGCCGGTGCCGATGGCCCAGACCGGCTCATACGCGATCACCGCCCCAGCGAAGGCGTGGGGACCGGCCAAGTCGAAAATCGCAGACAGTTGGATCTCGAGACGGTATTCGGTCTGGCCAGCCTCGCGCTCATGCAGGGACTCGCCGATGCACAAAATCGGCACCAATCCGGCGTGCTTGGCGGCGACAAACTTGCGAGCGATCAGATCATCGGTCTCGCCGTGATATTGGCGGCGCTCGGAGTGGCCGACCAAACCGTAGCGTGCGCCGATATCCACCAGCATCGCGGCCGAAACTTCGCCGGTGAAGGCGCCCTTTTCGTTGGCGCTCACGTCCTGAGCACCAAACTGCAGCGGCTGGCCGTGGGAGGTTTCGATCAATTCGCCGAGGTAGGGCATCGGCGGCAGCAGCACAACATCGACCGCGTGGCCGTCGTTGTCGTGTCCAGGCAAGCCTGCGGCCACATTGCGCACCAAATCGCAGGCGAAGCTGCGGGTGCCGTGCATTTTCCAGTTCCCGGCGACGATCTTGCGGCGCATGTGCAGTCTCTCGAACAGAAGTGCGTCAGGATAACCGATGCCTGCCGCGACGGCTGCGGGCAGCGGCTATGCTTGCGATTCGACCTTCCGGAATTTTCAACGATGGCCTCACAAACCGTGCGACCCCTGCCGAATGGCCATGCCTTGATCACCGGGGCCTCCAGCGGCATTGGCAGTGCGATCGCCCGCGAGTACGCCCGCCGCGGCGTGCCGCTGATCCTGGCCGCTCGCCGGCTTGATCGGCTCGACGCGCTAGCGGAAACACTACGCGCCCAGGTCGCGGTGACGACGATCGCTGCCGATCTGGCCGACCCTGCTGCACCAGCAGCATTACAAGCGGACATCGAACGGCGCGGATTGGCGGTGTCGCATCTGGTCAACAATGCAGGTTACGGCGTGCCCGGCCGCTATCTGGCCGCTCCCTGGCAAACGCATGCGGATTTCCTGCAGGTAATGGTGACTGCAGTAGCGGAGCTCAGCCATCGCTTCCTGCCAGCGATGGAAGCTGCAGGCTACGGACGAATTCTCAACATCGCCTCGCTCGCCGGTCTGGCGCCCGCCTCCGCCGGCCATACGCTGTACGGCGCAGCCAAGGGCTTTATGATCCGCTTTTCGGAATGTCTTGCGCTGGAAACGCAAGC
>JANMGT010000059.1:0-18616 GCA_031374725.1 Lysobacteraceae bacterium
GAAGGCGAACAGCACGCGCGCGCGCTCTGCGGCATCGAGCACCGGCAGGGCATGCAGGGGTTGCTCCGGAGCCGCGACGATGGCCTTGAGCAGCACATCGAAACTCGCCGCCATGCGCGCGATCGTCGATGCATCGAACAGGCTCTCGGCATGGCACCACTGCAGGTAGAGCGCTCCATCCAGTGTGAATGCTGCCAGTTCCATGTCGAACTTGGTCACCACCCCAGCGCCGCCGATGCCTTCGATCTGCAGATCCAGCGTGCCCAGCTCGGCGGGCTCCTGATCCATCAGCGTGAACAGCACCTGGGCCAGCGGGTTGTGGCTGAGGCTTCGCTCCGGCTTGAGCTGGTCTACCAGCATTTCGAACGGAACGTCCTGGTGGGCGTACGCTTCGAGCACCTGTCGCCGACAGTCGACCAGCAGTTCGTCGAATCGCTTCTCCGCCGGCAGTGCATGCCGGAAAGTCAGGGTGTTCACGAAGAAGCCGATCAGCCCCTCCACCTGGCTGTTCTCCCGGCCCGCTGCGGGACTGGCGATCACGATGTCCTGTTCCTGGCTCCACCGGGACAGCAGCAGCGCGAAGGCGGCCTGGAGCACCATAAACAGCGTGGCGTCATGACGCTTGCCCAGCGCTTCCAGGTCGTCGAGCAAGGCCGTTCCCAGTGCCTGCTGGTACAGCACGCCAGTAAATTCCTGACGAGGTGGCCGCGGCTTGTCGAGCGGCAGGTTGTGGATGGCCGGGGCGCCACGCAGCAGGGTCTGCCAGTATTCCGACTGCGCCTGCAGTTTCTCGTGGGTAAGCGTTTCGCGCTGCCAGTGGGCGTAATCGGCGTACTGGATGTCCAGTGCGGGCAGGTCGGCCTCGCGGCCCTCCACGTGGGCCTGGTACAGCGCTGCGAACTCGCGGCTCAGGATGCCCATGGACCAGCCATCCGAGGCGATGTGGTGTACGACTAGCACCAGCACATGTTCGCGCTCGGACAGCACGAGCAGGCGCGCGCGCAGCATGCGGTGCCGTGCCAGATCGAAGATCGCGCCCGCTTCGATGCGCACCGCATCGGCCAGCGCCTTTGCCTGTGTCGTCGCGTCCATCCCGCGCAGGTCCTCGAGCGGCAGCGCCACGGGCGACCACGGTTGAACCACTTGGATCGGGCCGTCGGCTGTCTGTGCGAACACGGTCCGAAGCACCGCATGCCGCTGCACGATGGCGTCCAGACTGCTGCGCAGCGCCGTCTGGTCGAGTGCGCCGCGGATGCGCAGCACTGCCGGCATGTTGTAGTGGGGGCTGCCGTCGTTGAGCTGATCGATGAACCACAGGCGCTGCTGCGCGAACGACAGGGGCAGCGGTTGATCTGCAGGGGCCGGCAGGATGCGCGCGCGCGCCTGCCGCGGCTGGGCGTCAACGTGGAGGCTGAGTTCGGCGATGGTCGGGCGCTCGAACAGGGCACGGACCGATTGCGGCACCTGGAAGGTCTCGGCGACCAACGTGGCCAAACGCATGGCTTTCAGAGAGTTGCCTCCCAGGTCGAAGAAGTTCGCCTGGGTGCCGATGCGCTCGTGGCCGAGCACGTCCTGCCAGAGTCTCGCCATCTGGCGCTCGGTCGCGGTGTCCGGCTCGACGAACGCGAGAGCCCCGGCCTCGGCCGGCGCGGACAGCACATCGGGGGCGATGGATGGAGCGACGAACAACTGGGCAAGACCAGCCGCCTCAGCGAGCGAGGCAAGTTCGCGCCCGGGCTCGTCCAAGACCGCTTCGAGCAGCCTGACATAGCAGGCGGCAAGATCGGATGCGGTCTGCGGCTCGAACAGATCGGCGGCGAACTTCCACTGCACCCACAGGCCGTCCGGCGCTTCCTCGACCATCACTTCGAGGTCGAACTTGGCGACCTGCTCGGCGATCTCGCTGGAGACTTTCAGACCAGGTAGCAACAGTTCTTCGCGTCCCACGTTCTGTAGGTTGAACACGACCTGGAACAGCGGGAACACGCGCAAGTCGCGCTCGGCCAACACCTGCTCCACCACCAGTTCGAAGGGGAGTTCCTGACGCGCATACGCATCCAGGATCATCTCCCGGTTGCGCCCCAGCAGCGTCTCGAAACTGTCCGCATCCACGAGGCGCGTGCGCAACGCCAGCAGATTGACGAACAGCCCGATCAGCGGCTCGACCGCCCTGTCGGTGCGTCCGGCCACGGGCGTGCCGATCACGACGTCGGTGCGTTGGGTCCAGTGGGCGATCAGCCAGGCGAACGCGGTCTGCAGAACGATGAAAGCCGTTACCCCGCGCTCGCGCGCGAACGCCTGCAAGCGGCTGGATAACGCTGTGCCGAGGTAGGACGCGTGGACGCCCGCCTGGAGCGAGGCGCGTTTCGGACGCGGCTTGTCGGTCGAGAGGATCGGGCCCTTGTCCACACCGGCCAGCTGTACCTGCCAGTAACCCATCTGCACCGAGTGCAGTTCGCCCTCCAGGTGCGCGCGCTGCCAGCTGGCATAGTCCGCGTACTGCACCAGCAGCGGTTCGCAGCGGGCTGGCCGTGCTTCCACGCAGGCGGTGTAGTACTCCACGAACTCCCTCACCAGCAAACCCATGGACCAGCCGTCGGAGGCGATGTGGTGCATGGTGAACAGCGCCACCGTGTTCTGCGGCCCCAGGCTGAGCAGGCACACGCGCAGCATCAGGTCTGTGGACAGGTCGAAGCCGGTCGTGCCTTCCGCGTGCTGGTGGCGCGTGAGCTCCGACGCCCGCTCCGGCCCCGGAAGCGTCGTCAGATCGATGTGCCTGATCGGAACGGTGCGCGCGGCCTGCACGCGCTGCACGGTCGTGTCATCGACACGGGCATAGACCGTGCGCAGGATCTCGTGCCGTCGCACCAGCTCGTCGAGGGCGAACTGCAACGCGTCCTGCCGCAGTGCCCCCTCCAGGCGCAGCACCATCGGCATGTTGAAGCGCGCGCTGCCCGGATCCATCTGATCGGCCAGCCAGACCTGGTGCTGCGCATAGGAGAGCGGCATCAGATCATGGCGCGTCACGGCGACGAGCCGCGAAGTGTCGGGCCGCGCGCGGGCCAGTGCCTCGCCCGCTTTGGCCGCCAGTATCGCGATGACCGCCTCCCGGTTCGCCCGGATGTCGGCCTTCAGCTGCTCGGGGAAGGCCCCTTCCTCGGCGACATATGCCAGCTGGCCGTCCTTGAGGTAAAGCACCACGCCCTTCGACGCCGCATCGGCAACGATCTGTTCGGCCACCGTCATCACAACACTCCTTCTTCAACCTTCATTCCAGCTTCGGAAAGCTGGTTCTTCCGCATTTCCGCCTGGAGACCGGCGATGTGCGAGCCGATCGTAAGCGCGATGGCCTCGATCTGCGGCTGCATGAAGAAGTCCCTCAGCGAGAAGACCCTATCACCGACCGCGAACTCGTGCCGGATGACGCTGATCACTCGCGTGGCGAGCAGCGAGTCCCCTCCCAGTGCGAAGAAGTTGTCGTGTACGCCGACCTGATCGATGCCCAGCAATTCCTGCCACGACTGCGCCAGCCGCGACTCGATCGCGTTGCGTGGGCCGACGAAGGTCGAGTCCAACTCAGGACGCGCATACAGGACTGTCTGCCGGGCCGTCTGGACACGTTGCTCGACCCACTTTCCCAGTCGATCGGACAGCGGGCCGGTCGAGTTCACCAGTTGTGGGACCGAGGCGCTGCGTAGGGCCTGGACGAACGCCTGCTGTCCCTCGCCCACGGTCATGCTGAAAGCGTCGCCTGCGGGCAGCGGACCGAAGCTCCAGCCATCCCAGTTGACGCTCAGCCAGCGTTCGTCGCCTTGGGCGTGCCGGTCCTGCACGAAGGCATCCGCGAAGGCGTTGGCGGCTGCGTAGGCGCCAAAACCCAGGCCACCGAGCACCGCCGACAGCGAAGACATGACCAGGCAGAAGTCCACCTCACGGCCGGCCAGCACCTGATCGAGCGCGAACAGACCGTGCACCTTGCTCCGGTAATGCGCGTCGAACTCCGCCGGGCCCAGCTCCTGCAGCCCGACCATGGCGTCGTGCACCTTGCCGGCGCAGTGGATCACGCCGTGGACGTGGCCGAAGCGCGCGTGCGCGCGCGCGAAGGCCTGCTCCAGCTGCACCGGGTGGCCGGCATCGGCGACCTGCACATCGACCTCGGCACCGGCGGCTTCCAGCGCAAGCAGCGCCCGCAGCCGCTGTGCCAACTGCGCGTCGAGCGCTGCGTCGTCGAGAAGATCGGACCAGCGCTCGCGGGGCGGCAACGCGCTGCGACTCACCAGCACCAGTTTCGCCTGCAGCTCACGTGCCAGATAGTCGGCGAGGACCAGACCGATGTTGCCCAGACCGCCGGTGATCAGATAAACACCGAACTGGCGCAGGGCACGTACCGGCATCTGCGGCTGGCGTGCGGCCTGATGGTGGCGTGCGGCTTGATAGTGGTGATAGTGCCGGACCCAGCGTTGCGCGCCGCGGAATGCGACTTCAAGCGGTCGCGAATCCAGCCCGAGCTCGCGCAGAAGCTGCGCTGCCAACCCGTCGGCCTGGGGCACCGGGGTTTGGTTCGACAATGCGATATCGACTTGGAAGCAGCGCACTTCCGACTCTTGCGGGATGACCTTGGCCAAGCCGCCGACGGTGGCCTGGGCGGGCTGCAGTGTTTCGCTGCCGGTGACACGCCACGCATCCCGGGTGGCGACCGTCAGTTCCAGCGTCTGCAGCGGACGGTCGGCGATCCAGGCCTGCGTCAAGGCCAGCACACTGTAGGCGCCGGAGTGCTGGGCCGCCTCGAACGACGAAACCTGCGTCTCCGATGCCGAGCCTGCCTCGTCCAGGCTCCACAGGTGCACGATTCTGCTGGTGGCCACACCGCGCCGGCGCAGCCGGTCAAGCAATGACCGAAAGGCCTCGGTTTGCCCGGGCGCATCGATGACCAGGTCCTCCTCCTCATCCGCGCCCAACGACAGACCAGCCCGGCGCACCAGAGTGACCGCCTGGCCCGTTTCGCGCAGGCGTGCCGCCATCGCGTCGGCAACCCCAAGGCCGTCGGCGAAGATCAGCCAGACGGGGGCTGCATCGGCGTTGACATCGGCCTGCGGCAGCAGCGAGGCCGACTGCAGGCGCCAGACGGGTTCGTAGAACCAGTCCTCCACGCGCGCCGCCTTGCCCGCCGTGTTCGACACCGGCGCGCCCCCCTGCGCATCGATCCAGTAGCGCAGGCGCTCGAACGGATAGGTCGGTAGCGGCAGGCGGCGCCGACGCACCTGCCCGTACACCGCGGCCCATTCGATGTCGACACCCGCGAGCCACAGCTGCCCGAGCGAACGCTGCAGCACGTCACCATCATCCTCCGCGACCTGTGCATGGCGCAGCGTCGACACCATGGCCACGCCCTTGGCCTGCGGCTGCTTCTGCGCCAACGAGGTCAGTGTGATGCCCGGGCCGACCTCCACCAGCACCTTGACCGGCGCCAGGACGCGCGCCTCGATCAGTGCCGTCCTGATGCCCGCATCGAAGCGGACCGTACCGCGCAGATGCGAGAGCCAATAGTCGATGCTGGTCGCCTGCGCCTCGGTGATGAACTCGCCGCTGAGGTTGGAAATGAAGGGCCGCATCGGCGCTTTGAGTTCGACCCGTTGAAGCTCCTCACGGAAGGGATCCAGCACCGGATCCATCATCGACGAGTGGAAGGCATGCGACGTATGCAGCGCACTACAGCGGATCTGCCGTTCGTCGAGCAACCCGCGCAGATGCGCGATCGCGTCGGCGTCTCCCGATGCCACCATGTCGGTAGGCCCGTTCACCGCTGCCAGCGAGCATCCGGTGGCCGCCAGCAAGGGCCGCAGGTCCTCTTCGGCCAAGCGGCAGGAGAGCATGGCCCCGGCGGGCAGTGCCTGCATCAGACGCCCCCGGGCCGCGACAAGACGCAGGGCGTCGTGCAGGTCGAAGACGCCGGCCAGGCAGGCGGCGACATACTCGCCAAGGCTGTGCCCGATCATCGCAGCCGCACGGATTCCCCACGATTCAAGCAGTCTGGCCAAACTATACTCAACGACGAACAGCGCCGGCTGGGCAAAGCGCGTCTGCCGGAGCCGGGCATCGTCCGCATCGGAAAACAGAATCTCGCGGATGTCGCAGTCCAGTTCCGTCTGCAGCATTGCGGCGCATGCGTCGACACTGTCGCGGAACACGGGTTGGCCTTCGTACAGATCGCGGCTCATGCCCGAGTACTGCGCACCCTGCCCCGTGAACATCATCACCACATCCACGCGCAGGCCGCTCTTGACCACGCCCGACGGCAGCGCTGTGGACGTTTCCTCCAGGCGCGACGCCGCGTCCTGTGCGTCGTCGCTGTGCAACACGCAGCGGTGGGCGTGTGGGGCGCGGCCTACCTGCAGCGTGTAGGCGACGTCGGCGAGCGCCTGCTCCGGGTGCGCGCGCAGATGCCGCGCCAGGCGCGCTTTCGCTGCCGCGAGCGCGTCCGCCGAACGGGCCGAAATGAGCAGCAGCGCTTTGCCGTCTGATGCGTCGCTGTCGGCGACCTGCGGCGCTTCTTCCAGGATCACATGCGCATTGGTGCCGCCGATGCCGAAGGAACTGACGCCTGCGCGGCGCGGCTGCTCGCCGGCCTCCCACTCACGCAGGGCCGTATTGACCCGGAACGGCGTGGCCTCGAAATCGATCTGCGGGTTGGGCTGTGCATAGTGGACGCATGGCGGGAACTGCCTATTTTCCAGCACCTGTACCGCCTTGATCAGACCAGCCACGCCGGCGGCCGTGTCGAGATGACCGATGTTGGGCTTGAGCGTGCCCAGCGTGCAGTAGCCCCGGCGCGTGCTCGTGAATGCGTTGGTCAGCGCCTTGATTTCAATAGGATCGCCCAGCCGGGTCCCGGTGCCGTGGGTCTCGATGTACTGGATGCTCTCCGCGCTCACCCCCGCGCGACGCTGGGCATCGCGGATCACTGCGGCCTGTCCGGCGATGCTCGGTGCCGTGTACCCGACCTTGCCGGCGCCGTCGTTGTTGATCGCCGACCCCTTGATGACCGCGTGGATGGAGTCGCCATCGGCCAGCGCGTCCTCCAGGCGCTTGAGCAGAACCAGGCCCGCGCCACTGCCGGCGCGGGTGCCGGCGGCGGCGGCGTCGAACGCCCGGCAGTGTCCATCCGGGGACGCGATTCCGCCCTCCTGATACATGTAACCCAGCGGCCCGAGCAGGGACACGCTGGCGGCACCGGCAAGCGCCATGCGGCATTCGTCCTGAAGCAGGCTTGCGCACGCCTGGTGGACTGCGACCAGCGATGTCGAGCATGCCGTGCCGACGCTGATGCTGGGACCGGACAGATTGAGCTTGTAGGACAGACGGGTGGACGTGTATTCCTTGCTGTTGGCGTGGAGCACACCGACGCCGAGCGAAGCGAACAGCTCACGGCGATTCAACAGGTGGTTGAGGAAATACAGGCTTTCGCTCTGGCCCACGAACACGCCGACAGATCGCGGCTGCGTGTCATCGCCGTAGCCGGCGCGTTCGAGCGCCTCGACTGCGCATTCGAACAGCAAACGCTGCTGCGGATCCAGCACTTCCGCCTCGCGCGGGGTGAAGCCGAAGTAGGCGGCGTCGAACAGCTCGAGGCCTTCCAAGATCACGCCGTTCTTGACGTAGCCGGGCGCGGCTAGCGATTCGGCGCTGATACCTGCCGCAAGCAGTTGCTGGTCGTCGAAATGGTGCAGCGCCTCATGGCCGGCCACCAGATTCTTCCAGAACGCGTCCAGGTCGTCGGCATCGGGAAAGCGTCCGGCCATGCCGATGATCGCGATGTCGGTCGATCCCATGCGCGCTGGACGGCCATCGGCCGTCGCGGGTGCTGCCCCCATCGGCGGTTCGTCGCCCTGCGCGAGGAAGCGCGCCAGTTCCGACAGGGTGGGATATTCGAAAATATCGGTCAGCGCGGTCTCCAACCCCAGTTCGTCGCGGATCCGCTTCTGTACCCGGATACACAGCAGCGAGGTGCCGCCGATCTCGAAGAAATTGTCGTGGATGCCCACCTGTTCGATCTGCAGGACCTCCTGCCAGATGCGGCAGAGGTCGTGCTCCAGCGCCTGCCTCGGCGCGACATAGGCCTTCTGCGATGACGCGGCCGCCCCGGGTCTGGGAAGCAACTTCCGGTCCACCTTGCCGTTCGGAGACAGCGGCAGTGCGTCCAGGAACACGTACAGCGATGGCACCATGAACTCGGGCAGATTCTGCTTGAGGCCGAGCTTGATCCGGTCGATTTCCGCATTCCGGCGTTCCTGCCACGCGTCCGAGCCCTCTTCGTTCGGCAGCCGGTCACTGACGATATAGGCGACGAGCCGTTGGCCGCCGGCTTCGACCTCGCTGGCCACCACGACGCAGTCGCGGATGTCGGCCTGAGCCCGCAGATGCGCTTCGATCTCGCCCAGCTCGATGCGCAGGCCGTTCAATTTGACCTGGTGATCCAACCGGCCTGCGAACTCCAGATAGCCGTCAGGAAGCCAACGCGCCAGGTCGCCGGTCTTGTACAACCGCGCGCTCTCGGCCGCCGAGAACGGATCGGGGATGAACTTTTCGCGGGTCAGCTCAGGGTTGCCCACGTAACCGCGCGCCACGGCGACGCCGCCGATGTGCAGCTCGCCGTAGCACCCGATCGGCACAGGCTGGCAAAGCCCATCGAGCACATGCAGTTGGACGTTGCTGATCGGGCGCCCGATCGGGACGCTGTGCTCTTCCGGAAGGTTCCGGCAGTCCCAGTAGCTGACGTCGATCGCGGCTTCGGTGGGGCCGTAAAGATTGTGCAACTGCGCGGTCGTGCCGGTCGCCCAGTAGCGGTCCACCAGCGTCCGACTCAGCGCTTCGCCACTGGCGAATACCCTGCGCACGCCCGTGATCTCGCCCCATTCGATCGAGTCGAGCAAGCTCGAAAGCATCGATGGCACGAAATGCAGCGTGGTGACGCCCTCGTCCTGGATGACCTCGCGCAGGTACTTGGGATCCTTGTGTCCGCCAGGCCGGGCCATGACGATGCTGGCGCCCACCATCAGCGGCCAGAAAAACTCCCACACCGACACGTCGAAGCTGTATGGGGTCTTCTGCAGCACGCGATCATCCGACTGCAGCCGATATTCACGCTGCATCCAGTCGATGCGGTTGACCAGGGCCCGGTGCGAGTTCATCACGCCCTTGGGCTTTCCGGTCGAGCCGGAGGTATAGATGACATAGGCCAGACAGGCCGGGTCGGGCTGGACCCTCGGCGGGTGCCGCGGATAGCGATCCAGCAGCGCGCTGCCGGAAGCGTCCAGGCTCACGCTGGGGACGGCGAAACCCTGCAAGCGCGCCATGAGCACGTCCTGGCTCAGGATCAAGTTCACGTTGGCGTTGTTGGCCATGTAACGGACGCGATCGTCCGGATACCCGGGGTCCAGCGGGACGTAGGCACCGCCGGCCTTCAGGATGCCGAGCAGGGCAAGCACCATCTCCAACGAGCGCTCCATGCAGACGCCCACCAGCGTGTCGTTCCCGACGCCTCTTTCGACCAGCAAGTGCGCCAACTGGTTGGCGCGTGAGTCGAGCTCCGCGTAACTCAGCCGGCTGCCCGCATGGGAGACCGCTACGGCGTCCGGAGTGCGTGCCGCCTGCGCTTCGAACAGGGTGTGGATGCAGGTGTCGTCCGGGAAGGGGTGTGCCGTCCGGTTCCACCGCTCCAACAGGGTGTCGCGATCATCCGCCGGCAGGATCGGCAACCGTCCGATCTCTTCACGCGGGCTGGTCATCGCGCCTTCGATCAGCAGGCGATAGCTCCGCGCCATGCGCGCTACCGTCTCCTCGCGGAACAGCGAGGTCTTGTAGCTCCAGTTCACCAGCAGGCCGCCCTTGAATTCGGCCACGTCCAGCGACAGGTCGAACTTGGTCACACCGGTGCGAGCGAATAGCGGCTCAAGGCCGAGCCCAGGAAGCGTCAGTTCCGACTGGCCCACGCTCTGCAGGTTGAACATCACCTGGAAGATCGGGTTGTAGCTCAGGCTCCGCGCCGGTTTGATCTCGTCCACCAAGTATTCGAACGGGGTCTCCTGATAGGAGAACACGTCCAGGATGGTGGATTTGCTCGTGCGCAGCAGCGCATCGAAGGCCACGCCGGGTTCGAAGCGGGTCCGGATCGCCAGCGTACTGACGAAGAATCCGATCAGCGCCTGGGTTTCGTGCTGCTCGCGCCCGGCGATTGGCGTGCCTATGACGACGTCGGATTCGTTGCTGTAGCGGTGAACGAGCAGCGCGAACGCCGTCTGCAGGAACATGAACAGCGTGACGTCGTGCTTGATGCAGAACTGGCAGATCCGGGCGGTCAGTTCGGGATCGAATTCCTGGAAGAAAATATCGCCCGAGAAGTCTTGCTGCGAGGGCCTGGGGTGATCCAGAGGCAGGTTGTGAACTGCGGGAATCCCGTCGAGCTGGGAGCGCCAGAACGCCAGATGTCCTTCGATTGCATCGCCTTCCAGCCAATCGCGCTGCCATTGCGCATAGTCCGCGTACTGGATCGTCAGCGCGTCGAGCCCGGACTGTCGTCCTTCCCGGTACGCCGTGTACAGCTCGCCGAATTCGCGCATCAGCACATCCATGGACCAGCCATCGGACACAATGTGGTGCATGTTGATGACGGCGACATGTTCGCCCGGCCCGAGGATCAGCAAGAGAATGCGGATGAGGGGAGACGTCTCGAGGTTGTACGGGGCGACGGCATCCTCATTGAGGATGCGGCGGACCTCCGACTCGCGTTCGGCAGTCGGCAGTCCGGAAACGTCCTTTTCGACCAGTGGCAAGTCGATCGCGTCATGGACGTGCTGGAAGACGGCGCCGTCGCGCTCGATGAAGTTCGTGCGCAGTACTTCGTGCCGTTGCACCACCTCGCGAAAGGCGCGTGCGAAGGCAGCCCGGTCAAGATCGCCCTCCAGGCGATAGGCGATGGGCATGTTGTACTGGCTGCTGCCGCCCATCCTGTCGATAAACCACAGGCGCTGTTGCGCATAGGAGATTGGTGACATCCCGCCGGTCCGCGGCCGCGGTGCGATGGGGGGCAAGGACGCAGGGCCGAAGCTGCGGGATGCGGGCGCGCCGACCCCTTCCAGATAGGCGATCAGCGCCTCCTTGTGCAGGCGCAGTTCCTCCCTGAATTCAGCGGACAAGGGATCGCCGGTCACCTCGAAAATCAGCCGACCTTCCCTGGCGCTCAACAGGATGCCGACGTCGAGCGCCTTGTTCACCAGTGTCTTGATATCCATCACACCGCCTCGAGGTCATTCATGGCGCAACGAACGACCGCCATCGGCTGCCGTCGATCCGGCAGATTGGTAAGGGCAAGCGCGCGCCTGGGCGCGGCGCAGGCCCGCAGGTCTGTGCGATTCCAGCCGTCCGTCATATCTCGCCCATCTCAACAACGTTGCCGCGCGCCCGCAGCGACTCGCTCTTCGTCGTCAGTTCGGCGTTCTGGCGCAATTCGTCCACCAGAACCGATATTTGGGCAACCGTGGGCGTCTCGAACAGGTGCTTGATCTTCAAATCGACCCCACTGAACTCGGGTTGCGAGCGGATCTTGCCCAGCACCTTGGTGATCAGAACCGAGTCGCCACCGAGTTCGAAGAAGTTATCGTTCACCCCGATTTCCGTGAATCCGAGCAGTTCCTGCCAGATGCCGACTAGACGCTTCTCCTGTGCGTTGCGAGGTTCCTGGAATGTGGTCTGTATGGCGGGGCGGGCGTGATCGGACGCAAGGGTCTGCGTCTGTTGAGCGGCCTGCAGCCACTTTTCGGAGCGGTCGGCCAGATCGCCGGTCGAGTTGACGATCTGCGGCATCGGCGCGGCGCCGAGGATCAGATCGAATGCCGCGAGACCTTCCTGCACGGTCATGCTGTAACGATCGACCGCCGCAAGCGCGTCGTTGAACAACCAGCCATCCCAGTTGACGGCCCGCCAGGCGGTTTCGCCGCAGTGGTGCTTCCACTGCGCGTAGGCATCCAGATAGCTGTTGGCCGCCGCGTAGGCGCCGAAGCCCAGGCCGCCCAGCACTGCGGCCAGCGAGGACATCAGCAGGCAGAAGTCGAGCTCGCGCCCTGCCAGCACGCGGTCGAGCACCTGGGTGCCCTGGACCTTGGGCAGGAACTGTTCGCGGCGCGCCTGATGGTCGATGCCCTCCAGCGGGCGCAGCGCATGATGCACCTTGCCGGCGCCATGGATCACGCCGTGGATCGCACCGAAAGCACGTTCGGTCTCGTCGATCACGCGCTGCATCTGTTCGAGCGAGGCCACATCGGCGCGCTGCACGGACACCTTCGTGCCCAGCGATTCGATGGCCAGCAGCGTTTGCAGCGTCGCGGTCGTGGCGCTAGGCGCACCCGCGCACATCGCCACCCAGGAATCGCGCGGCGGCAGCTCTGATCGGCCGACCAGGACGACGGCGCCGGCCCCCTGCCGCGCCAATTCCTGCGCCAGGTGCAGGCCGATCATGCCCAGACCACCGGTGAGCAAGTAGGTGCCGCCCTTTCTGATCTTCACCCGCTGCGTATCTGCGAGCGGGAGACGCTCGTATCGCAGCAGCCAGCGCTTGCGTCCGCGGTAGGCCGCATGCTGCGGCCGCTCCGGCGCCGCGCACTCGGCAAGGAGCTGCGCCGCCACGCGTCCCGTGTCCTCGGCGCCGGCAACCGGCCCACCCAAGTCGATGTGCGCAGTATGGAACTGCGGATATTCCTGCGCGATCACCTTGCACAGGCCGAGCGCCATGGCGGACTCCGGAACCATCGCTTCGTCGCCGGTCACGCTGAACACGTTCCGGGTGACCACATCCAGCCACACCTCGGTCTGGGGCAGTACCGCGTCGCAGGTCCTGGCCAAGTACAGCAGGCTGCCGAAGGCGATCGCTTCCGCCTGCTCGGCACGCAGGCTGGCCTCGGCGGCATTCACGCCGTCGATGCTCCACAGGTAGAGAATCCGCAGGCATTTGGGGTTGCGAGCGGCCAAGGCCTCGATCAGGCGACGGTAGTCCTGCTCCGCGCCCGGATCGATCGCGTACACGGCCTCACCCTGTTCGGTGAAGGCCATCCCTCGCGCGACCGTCACTGCATCCGAGCCACGGTCGGCCAGTCGCGACCGCAACTGCTCGGCCAGGCCGCCCTGATCAGCGAAGATTAACCATAGGGCGTCGTTGTCTGCGGCCGATGTGGCCGGCGCGGGAACCTGCGCCCACACCGGCGCGTGGAACCAGTCCTGCGTCGACACGGCCTTGCCAACAACGCCCGGCAGCGCTGCGCCGCTCGCCCGCTCGATCCAGTATTCGAGGCGCTCGAACGGATACGTCGGCAGCGGCACCCGACGGCATCGTTCGCCCGAGTGGAAACCGCGCCAATCCACCACCCCGCCGTTCACCCAAAGCTGACCCAACGCGGCCATCAGCACCGCTTCGTCGTGGCGCTCGTTCTGGATATGTCGGCCGCACTCGATGGCGACCACCTGCGGCGTCCTGACCTGCTTGCGCAGAAGCGACGTCAGCGCAATGCCTGGACCGACTTCAAGGAACAGGCGCTTGGGGCGCAGGAGGGTGTGGTCGGAGACCAGCGCCTGGATGCCATCGGCGAAGCGCACCGTGCTCAGCAGGTGCGCGACCCAGTATTGCGGGTCCATCGCCTGATCGGGCTCGACGAATCGGCCGGTGACGTTGGAGATGTAGGGCAGCGTCGGCGGGTGGCGCTGCACGCTGCGAACGATTTCGCCGAACTGCACGGCCGCGTCGGCCATCATCCGCGAGTGGAAGGCGTGGGAGGTGCGCAACGGGCGGCAGGACACCTCTCGCTGCGCAAGCAGGGCGGTGATCGCGGCGATAGACGCATCCGACCCACTGATCACGCAGTCGCGAGGTCCGTTCACCGCGGCCAGCTCGCAGGACCATTCCAGCGCGAGGGCCCCCGCCGCTTCCTCGTCCAGCCCGACGCTGAGCATGCTGCCCGACTCCGCCGTCTGCATCAGGCGGCCACGCGCGGCCACCAGCTTCAATGCGTCGTCCAGCGAGAAAACGCCGGACAGGCAGGCGGCGACGATCTCACCAAGGCTGTGCCCGATCATCGCCTCGGGCTGCACGCCCCAAGACATCAGCAGACGCGCCAAGGCGTACTCGAAGACGAATAGCGCCGGCTGCGCGAGATCGGTGCCGGCCAGTGCCTGCTGCGCCTGCTGATCGTCGCCGTCGGCAAACAGGATTTCACGCAGATCCAGGCCGAGTGTGGGCGCCAATCGCTCGACGCACGCGTCGACGGTGTCCCTGAACAACGGCTCGGACCGGTAAAGGCCGGCACCCATTCCGAGGTACTGAGAGCCCTGCCCTGTGAACATGAAAACGACCGAGGCCCGGTCCGTGTATTCACCGTTGCCGGTCAGCACACCCGCACGGCTGCTGTCGGCCAGTGCCCGCGCCGCGCCGGCCACGGAATCAGCGACGAGCGCCATGCGATGGCCGTAGGCCGCTCGCCCGACATGGAGCGTGTGCGCGATATCCGGCAGCGCTTCGTCGTCGCGGCCGGCCATCCATTCCGCCAGGTTTGAGGACATCCGCGCCAGCGCGGTAGGCGTCTTGGCGGAAAGCACGATGAGCTGGTGCCTGCGACGCGATTGTCCGGCTTCGATCGCCGGCGCCTCTTCGAGCACGACATGCGCATTGGTGCCGCCAATGCCGAACGAGCTGACGCCGGCACGGCGGGGGGCGCCGTCGGAAAGCCAGTCCTTGAGCTCGGTGTTGACGTAGAACGGGCTGTTGGCGAAGTCAATCTGCGGGTTGGGTTGGTGGAAATTGATCGTCGGCGGAATCTGCCGCTCGCTCAGCACCTTGACCGTCTTGATCAAGCCGGCAACGCCGGCCGCCGAGTCCAGGTGACCGATGTTGGGCTTGACCGCGCCCAGCGCACAGGATTGCTTCGACACCCCTCCGAAACTCCTTGCCAGAGCGCGAACTTCGATCGGATCGCCCAGCGAAGTTCCGGTGCCATGCGCTTCCACATAGCCGATGGAATCCGCTGGAACAGCCGCCTTGGCATGGGCGAGCGCGATCACGCGTGCCTGGCCGAGCACGCTGGGCGCGGTGTAACCGACCTTGTCCGCGCCGTCGTTGTTGATGGCCGATCCCTTGATGATCGCGTGGATCGTGTCGCCATCGGCGAGCGCATCTTCCAGGCGCTTGAGCAGCACCAGCCCGGCGCCGCTGCCGCTGCGGGTGCCCGCAGCGTCCTTGTCGAACGTGCGGCAATGGCCGTCCGCGGACGTGATGAAGCCTTCCTGGTTCAGATAGCCGCGCGGGCCCAACTGCGCGATGGAGACTCCCCCCGCCAGCGCCATCTCGCACTCGCCCGAGAGCAGACTCTGGCAAGCCTCATGCACGGCGACCAGGGATGTCGAACACGCCGTGCCGATATTGACGCTCGGGCCGGACAGGTTAAGCCGATAGGACAAGCGGGTGGCCGCGTAATCGGGCCGGTTGCCGTGCATCGCGGCGAGCCGCATCGACTCTAGCAACGCCGACTGTGGCAGCAGGTTCTCGAACAGGTACTGGCTCTCACCCGTTCCCAAGTAGACGCCGACCGATCGGACGGCTCCATCATCACCGTAACCGGCCTGATCGAGCGCCTCTACGGCGCACTCGAACAGCAGACGCTGCTGCGGATCCATGACCTCCGCTTCACGCGGCGTGAAGCCGAAGTAGGCCGCGTCGAACTCGCGCAGGCCTTCGAGAACGACGCCGGATCTGACGTAGTTGGGATCGGCCAGCTGCGCGGGGCTGACACCGGCAGCCAGCAGTTCCTCCTCGCTGAATACCGTCAGCGACTCCAGCCCTTGCTTGATGTTCTCCCAGAACGCGTCCACGTTGCGGGCGTCAGGGAAGCGCCCAGACATGCCGATGACGGCGATGTCGCCACCGGAGTAAGCGCGCCCGTTTTGGCCGATAGCCGCTTCGGGGCGACCTATGTCCTGCATGTACTTGGCGAGGCCCGCGATCGTCGGGTACGTGAAAAGATCCGTGACGTCGATCTGCTGCCCGGTGCGGTCGAGGATTTCCTGTTGCACGATGATGCTGTGCAGCGAAGTGCCGCCGACGTCGAAGAAGCTGTCGTGGATACCGACCGACTCCAGCTGCAACACGGAACACCAGATCTCGCAGAGCTGCTTTTCCAGCGCATGGCTCGGCGGCACGGGCTGAGCCTTGGTCGTCACCGGGAACTCCGGCACCGGCAGCCCCGCAACATCGACGGCACCATCCGGCAACCGGGGCAACGCCTCCATGGCCACGAACAACGCCGGCAGCATGACATCGGGCACGCGGGTCCGCAGGACGTTACGGCACGATTCGACCAAGCCTTCATGTCCTTCCTGGCCGGGAACGACATACGCCACCAGCGCCGAAACACCGGCGTGCTGCTGCATCCTGACCACGACCGCGTCGACCAAACCGGTCTCGCGCAGTGCCGCTTCGACGTACCTGGTCACGACGTGGTGACCGTTGATGGTCTGCGTATCGTCGCTGCGCCGCAGCACCTGGATCTCGCCGTCGGAGCGCAGGTAGCCGATGTCGCCGGTTTCACGCCAGCCCGTATCGTCAGCGGAGGGTTCCGGTCGCGCCCGGCAGATCAGTCCAGCCGCGCCCTGCGGCTGCAGTGCGCCCAGCGTGTCGCGCACCAACGCGCCGTGCCCGCGTCGCGCGGCTGCCTCGATCGAGGCAGCCTGCTCGGCAGTCAGCAGCGGCAAACGATGGATGTCCTGACCTGGATCGACGACGATCGCGCGCAGCAGGTTGAGATAACTCGACACCATGCTCTCGATGGTCGAGGGTTCGAACAACCCTTCGACATAGGTCCACAGCATCCGCAGCGAGCCTTGCGCTTCGATGGCGATGATCGTGATGTCGTATTTTGTGTTCTGCGCTTCGACTAGAAGTTCTTCGACCGACAATCCAGGCAATTGAAGTGCGCCCAGTTCGTAGTTCTGGAAGGCGAGCATGACCTGGAACAGCGGCGAATGACTCAAGCTGCGCGGCGGATTCAGGTCTTCCACCACCATCTCGAACGGAACCTGCTGGTGCTCATAGGCGTGCAACGTGGAGGCCTTGGATTGCACAAGGAACTGCTCGAAAGACATTCCCGGCCTGCATCGGGTGCGCAACACCAGGGTGTTGATGAAGCAGCCGATCAAACCCTCGGTTTCCTTGCGCTCACGACCGGCCACCGGTGTTCCGACGACGATGTCCTCATCCCCGCTCCATCGGCAAAGCAGCAGCGCGAATGCCGCATGCAGCACCATGAACAGTGAAGCGCCTTGACGGTTGGCCAGCGCATTGAGGCTTTCCAGCAGCTGCGCGTCCACGATACAGCGGAAGGACTGGCCTGCAGTTTCCATCTGGGGCGAGCGCAGCCGGTCTGTCGGTAGATTGTGGAGTTGCGCAACCCCGGCCAGCTCTTCTCGCCAGAACGACAGATGATGTTGCATGGGTTCGCTGGACATCGCCTGCCGCTGCCAATGCGCGTAGTCCGCGTACTGGATGGGCAGTTTCGGCAGCGACGGCTCGCTGCCCTCCACGAATGCCCGGTAAAGGGCGACGAATTCTCTGATCAGGATTCCCTGCGACCATCCATCCGCTGCGATGTGGTGCAAGGTGAGAAACAAGATGTGGCTGTCGGCCGAAAGTCGGGCCAACGTCACGCGGATCATCAAATCGTGTGCCAGATCGAACGGCGTTGAGACTTCCCGGCTCATCAGCGCGTCAATCCGCGCCTGCTGCTCGTCACCCCGCACGTTGGACACGTCGACGAACGACACGTCCACGGGCGAAGCAGGCGCGACCTGCTGGACGCCGCCGGTGCTGGTCTTGCGATAGGTTGTCCTCAACACCTCGTGGCGCAGGACAATCTCATCGAGCGTAGTTTGCAGCGCCTGCCGGTTCAGCGTGCCGGTCAAACTTAGCATCGCCGGCATGTTGTATTGCGCGCTTCCGTTGCCAAACTGGTCAAGGAACCACAACCGCTGTTGCGCGAAGGAAAGCGTACCGCGATCGGCATCCGAGACAGGAACGATTGGCGCGTCCTGCGTTTGCGGCGCCACCGAGCTCAACAGGCGTATCAACGCGTCCTTGTGCTCGCGGATCATATTCGCGATGTCTTCGGTAATCGCGCCCGGCGGACTCTTGGTCTTCAGCTTGCCCCCGTCCAGAAAGACCTGGATACCACCGGCATTGAGCGATATGAGAAATTCCTTGAGCGTCATTACCATTCAGCCTCTTCTTGATGGATGGCGCTGGTTTGCGCCACCGGTTCCTGACGCCGGAGCGTGTCCAGGAAATCGATATGCCGGGAAAGTTCCCGGACCGTTCTCAGTTCGAATATGTCTTTGAGGTGCAGCGTGATGCCGAACCGCTCATTCAGCGTCGTCAGCATCCGCGCGCCCAGCAGTGAGTGGCCGCCGATCTCGAAGAAGTGGTCGTCGATGCCCACCCGATCGAGCTTCAGCAGCGACTGCCAGATCGCGCATAACGTGTGCTCCGTGTCCGTCACCGGCGCGACATGCTGACGCGCAAGCTGCGCAC
>JANMGT010000074.1:0-200910 GCA_031374725.1 Lysobacteraceae bacterium
TCCAGCGTGGCGGTCGGGTCTGACTCGACGATCTGTGTGAGCACGGTTTCATGCTCGGCTTGAAGCTTGAAGGGGCGGCCCATCTTGATCCTACCGGTCATTGGATGGGGCGTAGTTTACTATTTTTGTAAACACCCTCTAAGAGCCTGTTCAACATTTCAGGTCTGGAAAACATCTGTCATCCCGAACGAGGGCAAAGCCCGAGGAGGGACCTGCTTTGGGCCGATGCTGTCGCAATAGCAGGCCCCTCCGCCCGCGATGCGGGCGTTCGGGATGACAGCGGGTGCTCCCACCTGCGCTTCCCACCTGCGCTTATGGGAGATCGTGAACAGGCTCTAAGACCTGCGTCGAAACGGCATACGCTCGGCCCGCATCGACGATGCCGTGGCCCGGCTCGCGGTCACATGGACAACTTCCGCGACGAAAGCTCAGGGGCATCCGCGACCAAGACCTGCGGCGGTTGCGCCAGCGGCTGTATCGAAGGCTCCGACGGCCCTGGCAATTTCGCGAGGCTGGCGGACTCTGGCGTCTGCATGGCCGTGAGTCCATCCACCGCAGCGTTCTGCCCGGTCGGGCCGCTGCCTTTGCTGGCGATGAGGCTTCCGGTCTCGGCGCTGAGCACGACGCTATCGATCCGATCGATGCCCTTATCGTGCGCCGCCACCGCGAGCGAGGCGGCGATGTTGCGCAGTTCCTGCGGTTCGCCCAATTTGTCCTTGGCGCTCAATTCAACCACCAGCGGCAGCGCTTGCGCGAACAGCGGCGGGTCGCCCGGCTGCGGCTCCAGCCGCACCGGCGCTGAAGAGGAGGCGACCGCAGGCAAGGAGGACGACACCAGGAGCGGACCGAGGTCGCCAAGATCCAACTTCTCGATTTTGATCGCGCCGTTGGCCTGCAACTGCCCATCGCCCGGCAGACCAAGCGCGGGATGGGCGTTCAGCCGCGCCGGGTCGATGACATAGCTGCGGTCTTCCATATCGCGGTTGGCATAGGCCTTTTCGGTGTCTTTGACGATGCCGGTGGCGAACTCGATCGAGTCCTGCCGGTAATTCATATGCGGTGCGCCAAGCTGCGCCTTGTCGGCGTAATAGCCCTTCATCGCTTCGATGTTCTCGGGGCTGTAGGGCATCATGCCGTCCCGGCCGAGCGTGAGCCCGTCCTTGAGCGCATACGTGGCCGGTACGCCGTCCGACGTTTTGTTGATGAAATCGCCCATGCGCCCGGGATGCGCTTCGTACAGATCGCGCAACAGATGTTCGGGCTTGGGATGGGTTTCGCTGATGATGTGCGAAGCGATCGCGTTGAAGCCGCCGATATGCGCGCGGCCTTCTTCGGCGCGGGTGCGTTCGGCGAAATCGTTGATGATGCCGGTGTAGTCGCGCGGCCCCGCGCTGGGGCCGTCGGCCAAACGCTGAATTGAAGGGAGCAGAACATCCGTGCCGTAGTTCACGCCCTTCAGCGAACGCGCGTGCTCGGTTTCGTGGCCGAGCATGAACATCGTTTCCATGTACTCGCGATCGGTGTGGCCGAACCGCGGCGCGACCTTGATCGATGCGTCGCTGACTTGGTACGAGGCCGAACCGGCGCCGATCACCGCTTGGTCGCTGTAGCTGGTGAGGTGGCCATCGCGAATCACTTCCAGCGTGCGCGCGCGCAGATCGGGCGAGCGTTCGAGAATCGTGTTGATCCCTTCGACGACGTTCTTGTGGCCCGGGGTGCCGCCTTTGCCGTAGTCCTCAAGCATCCGGTCGAGCTGCTTTTCTTCCTCGGGGCGGCGGTCGAAGAAATTCTTCACGCCTCTGAAATACTCAGCCATGACGCACCTCCATCGCGGTGCCGGCATCGACCACCACGCGCGCGACGCGGAAGCGAATATCGGCAGCCTGGGCGTCTTCGCGTTCGGTGTGCACGTCTACTTCGACGCCGTCGCGGACGAAGCGGTGGCCATAGAGCGCACCGCGCGGGCCATCGATCGCGCTCTGCGCGTAGCCGGCATCGCGGAGCGTGCGCGCGAAATCCTCGAACTCCGGCGCGGACGACGGCACCGGATGCGCGTGCTGCTGGCCGATGTCGTCGTAGGAAAACACAAAGCGCTTCGGCGGCCCGCCCTTGCGATCGGGAATGGTGGCGAGGTTGCAGGCCCAGGCGTCGTCGAGCCGGACACCGACGCCGTAACGGTGGCTGTCCTCGGGATCGACGCCGACCGGCAGGCCAGTCAGTGCGGCGATGCGTTCGGCGGAGAAATCATCGGGAGTGCGAACGGACCGGATCAGGTCCGCGAGCCGGTCGCCGAGATCGGCCGGCGATGCGGCTGATGCCGTCGTGGCTGATGCCGTCGTGGATGATGCCGTTGTGGATGGTGTCGTCATGACCCGCTCCTCCTGTCGGGATAGCCGTGAATCTTGCCCGAAATATCGCCGAAAAACAGCGCCCGCCCGGTGTCGCTGCGGATCCTGCCCCAATATGCCGGTTGCAGTCTGCGTATGCGCGGGCCGTGCCAGCGATTCCGGGCGCACCCGACCACTGCCTCGTCGGTCGCGTCAGAGCTTCGCTTTTATCGCCACTGTCTGCGGGTCAGGTATCGCCACCGTATGCGGCTCTGGACTGCTCGATTTCGGCGCCCGATCCAGCGTCTTCAGACTGTCCTGGGTCGGCATCTTGAGCGCGTCCTCAACTTTCAGATCGAAGCGTTTCGCGAGGTCGGAATTCTTCGACGAATCCCAGAGCACTAGCGCATTCGTCTTATCGTTATGCACCATGCCGCCGATCTCGGTGATGCCGTGCTTCTGCATCTGCGTCGCCAACGCCGCTGCGACGCGCGTACGCTCTTCGGTGGTGTGGATTTCGGGCAGCGGATGTTTGCCCTCCACGGTCTTCAGCGCCTTGTAGGCTTCGTCCAGAAGCGGATACGGGCTGTTCGTGGCGGGTGTCGGTTTTTGCGGAATGTGCTGGTTGATTTCGGAATTGATGCTACGGAACGTTTCGCGCCCAAGCGTGCCGTTCGCTTTGGCGGTTTCCAGCGTATTTTTCAGCGCGTCGCCCTGCTCCGGGGTCAGATGGCCTTGGACGGTATGTTTGTCGATGCGGTCCCACGCATATTTCGACCAGCCCGCGTTCGGGTTGGAATCCCAGGGTGCTTGGGTTTTCTGTCCGCCGCTGAAGAACGATAGATGGTCGTCGCCCTGATCGGTGCGGAACGCTTTGCGCAGCTCGACATTGGTGATCGAACGCAGCGTGACACCGCTGCTCTGCGAGCCGCGGCCATCGTCGACGCGTTTTTCGGGCGCGCGATGCGGGTCGAAATGCTCCTTATCGCCCGGGGGCTTGGAGCCGAGTTCGAACAGGATCTTTCCATACTGTTGCCCGAAGTCGATGCCGAATTTGCACGCCAGCGCGGTCTGGTGGCGGAACATGACTTGCCCTTCGGCTTTCGGGTCGCCGCCGGGCAAAGGCATATTTTCTTTCTTCGCCATCGAGTCGGCGTCCCGGCCCAGGGTCGCGACCGGTGAGTACTTCGAGCCGAGCAAGCCCTCCTGATAATGGGCAAACACCCGCTGGTCTTGCGGCGAGTGATCCTTGGTGGAGGTCTCGCGGTGTTCCCGAAGCGCTTCGGTCTGGGTCAGCGGCGTGGGATACAGCATCCTCGCTTCCGGATTGAACAAGCTGTACTCGCGCACATCGGAGGTCCGGAACGTGCGGAATGCCTGGTTGTTCAGAACATCCGCCGTGGTCGGGCCGCGGGTTTCGGCTTCCTGCCGTTCGCCCGGGTTCTGTCCGATCAGCTTCAACGAGAAAGGATGCGGCCGACTGTCGTCGAAATTCACGATCCCGGCCTGCTCGCGGACGAACCGTCTCGATGTTTCCAGACCGTAGACTAGGCTTACTCTGTCGGACTGTTCGAGCGCATCCACGAGGGGGACTCTCGGCGTCGAGGGGCTGGCACTGCTATCGTCAGGCGGATTCTTGGGCATCTTTAGTTTCTCCTGTGCTGAGACTGGCCTTTCTGTTTCACCATCGCTAAGAGGGTGTTCACGATCTTCGCATACTCCGCATTGCGTCCTCCGCATTGCGTCGCAGCGGCCTGCCAGGGCCCATGGGTCGCGCAGTGCCGGACTGGTGGTTCAGAACAACACGTTCACCATCACCACCACCACGCCGGTGTAGATCAACGACAGCGGCCCGCCGAGCCGCCACAGTTGTTTCGCGCTGTAACCCGCAGGGCCGGTGATCATCGCCATCACCGGATTGGACGCGGTCATGAAATTGTTCGAGGCCGATAGCGCGATGATAAGCGCGAACGCGGTGGGGTCGCCGCCCGCAGCAAGCGCGAGGTTGATCCCAATCGGCACCATCACGATGGTAGCGCCGACGTGGCTGATGACCAGCGAAAAGGCGGCGGTGAGCAAGCCTGCAGCGATCTCCAGCAGCCATATCGGCGTGCTTTCGGGCAAGCGGTCCACGCTGTGCGCGGCGACCCAGGCGGCGGCGCCGCTGGAATCCATCGCCCAGCCCAGCGGAATCAAACACGCCATCAAAAACACGGTTTTCCAGTTGATCGCGGCGTAGGCTTCGTCCATTTTCAGCACGCCGGTAATGAGCATGCCGGCGACGCCGGTCATCAGCGCGACCGACGCGGGGATGCGCGACGACAGCGCGATCAGCATCGTAATCGCGAAAATCGTCATCGCGACTTTGAATTTATGCGGGCGCTGTTCGGCTTTCGGGTAGTCGGTGACGATGATGAAATCGCGATTGCTCGCGGCCTGCGCCAAGTCCTGCCACACGCTGTGCAGCACCAGCATATCGCCAGCGCGCAGCGGTTCTTCGCGCACGTCGTCGCGCAGCACCTGTTTGTCGCGATTGATCGCCAGCAGCCGTAGGTTGTAGCGTTTGCGCAGTTGCAACTGCGACGCGGTTTTGCCGATGAAGGTGGAGGTGGGCGGCACCACCGCTTCGGAAATGCCGGCGCGGCTAGGGTTGAACAGATCGGCGAATTCGCGCAGCCGTACGCTGGTGCGCAGGAAGCGATTTTGCGCGAAATCGACGATGGACTGCCGCGGCCCCATCACACCAAGCACGCTGCCGACCCAAATGCGGGTATCGCTTGGCGGCACTAGCCGCGAGTCGTCGCCGGTTTTCAGCGCGAGAATCAGCGGCGCATCGTGCAGGGCTTCGGCTTCGCCCAGCGACATGCCGACCAGCGGGCTGTCGGCGGTGACGGTGAGTTCGTACACATCGCCCTCGATGCCGTAGGCGCTGGCGAAATAGCTCTGCGTGCGCGCGGGGGTGACGCCTTTGTCGTAGCTGTCGTCGATTCGCTTGCTGGCGAAGAAATGGAAATACGCCAAGCCTGCGACCAGCAGGGCGATGCCGATCGGCAGCGGCGTGAACATCGGCAACGGTTTGAGCGTGGTCAGCCCCGACGGCAAGTTCGCGTTCGCGGAGACCAACAAGTCGTTGAGCAGAATCAGCGGCGAATTGCCGACCATCGTCAGGCCGCCGCCCATCATGATGGCGACCGCGATCGGCAGCAGCATTTGCGATAACGGCAAGCCGGTGCGCGAGGACAGCCGCGAGGCCACCGGCAAATACAGCGCCATCACCGACGGGTTTTGCATCACCGAGGAGTTGATACCGGCGATGGCAGAGGTGAGCAGCAGCAGGCGCTGTTCGACGCCGTTCGCACGGCGCAGCAGCCAGCCGGCGAGACGATTGAGCGCGCCGGTGCGGTCGAGGCCCGCGCCGAGGATCATGGTCGCGATGACGCTGATCACCGCATTGCCGGAAAACCCGTTGAACAAATCTTCCGGCGCGACGAGACCGGTCAAGCCCAGCAACACCAGCACCACCAGGGCGACGACATCGGCGCGCAGGCGCTCGAATAGGAACAACACCATCGTCAGCACCGTTAGCCCGAGAACGAGCTGCATATCGCTGGTGAGGACGAGCGTGTTATCCATGCGGATTTATCCGGCCCCTGCGGCGATGACGATCATGCCGCGATCCGGTCATACAACAGATCCCACACGCCGTGCCCGAGTTTCTGCCCGCGGGTTTCGAAATGCGTTTGCGGGCGCCACTCCGGCCGCGGTACGTGGCCGCGCGTTCCGGCGCGGTTGCGAAGGCCAGCGCTGGCATCGAGGATGTCCCACATCTGCTCGGCATAGTCCTGCCAATCGGTCGCCAGATGCAAGCGGCCGCCGATTCGCAGTTTGCGCGTCAGCAGCGCGGCGAAGTCCGGCTGCACTAAACGGCGTTTGTTGTGCCGCTTTTTATGCCATGGGTCGGGGAAATAGATGCGGATTTCGTCGAGGCTGCCGTCGGCGATCTCATGCTGCAGCACTTCCACCGCATCGTGGCGATAGACGCGCACATGATCGCTGCCATCGTCGTTCAGAGCATTCAACAGCCGCCCCACACCGGGCGCATGCACTTCGATGCCGATGTAGTCGCGAGTCTGGTCGTGTTTGGCGGCGAAACGCAGCGCATCGCCGTTACCGAAACCGATTTCGACCACGCGCGGCACGCGGCGGCCGAAGGCGGCGTCGTAATCGCGCGGCGCGCCCCCGCGCGCGGACGGCGCATAGTCCAAACCGAAGCGCGGCCACAGTTCATCGAACGCACGCTGCTGCGCCGGGCTGAAGCGCCCCTGACGCAGCACGAAGCTGCGGATCTTGCGTTGACCCGGTTCGACGGTGAAGGGTTGGTCGAAGGCATGCTCCAAACCAGTATGCTCCAGACCAGCATGCTCCAGACCAGCATGCTCGGCATCTGCATGCTCGGCGTCCGCATGCTCTGAGTCTGCATGACCGAGACCGCTGTCTTGCGCGTCTTCGGTATCTGGCGCGCGCGGACCGCTCATCAGCCGATCAACCCATCCACCGGCGACGACGCCGAGGCGTAGCGCTTGCGTGGGATGCGGCCGGCGAGGAACGCGTGGCGGCCGGCTTCGATCGCCAACTTCATCGCCAGTGCCATGCGCACCGGGTCTTTGGCGCCAGCAATGGCGGTGTTCATCAGCACGCCGTCGCAGCCCAGTTCCATCGCGATCGCCGCGTCGGAGGCGGTGCCGACGCCGGCATCGACCAGGATCGGCACCTTCGCGTTCTCGATGATTTCCATCAGGTTGTAGCGGTTCTGGATGCCCAAGCCCGAGCCGATCGGCGCGGCCAGCGGCATCACCGCCACGCAGCCGATCTCTTCGAGGCGCTTGGCCAGGATCGGATCGTCGCTGGTGTAAACCATCACGTCGAAGCCATCGGCGACCAGCTGCTCCGCAGCCTTCAACGTCTGCACCACATCGGGGAACAGGGTGCGGGCGTCGCCCAACACTTCGAGCTTGGTCAGGTTATGGCCATCGAGCAGCTCGCGCGCGAGCCGGCAAGTGCGCACGGCGTCTTCGGCGGTGTAACAACCGGCGGTGTTGGGCAGGATGGTGTAGCGGTCCGGCGGCAGCACATCGAGCAGATTCGGCTCGCCTGGGTTCTGGCCGAGCGTCCTGTTAAAAAACGGAGTGCGCCGAATCGCGACGGTCACGATTTCCGCGCCAGCCGCTTCGGTGGCGCGCCGGGTTTCGTCGAGGTCTTTGAACTTGCCGGTGCCGGTCAACAGACGGGAGCGATAGGTCTTGCCGGCGATGGCGAACGTGTCGTCGGAGTGATGAGTTGCGGTCATCGCATGATTATCGCCCAAAGCGGCAGCGATGGGTCGCCGAGATTGCGACCCATCGCGATGCCGCCGCAGTGCAGTGATCAGGCGCGGAGAGGCGCGCGCACCGCCGATGCGTTTTCGCTTGAGGCGCTTTCGAGCCAAGCCATCAGGCGGTCGCCGTTTACAAGGTCGGGGTTGAATGAGACGTGTCTGCGATGCGTCCGACCTTCGTCATCGCACCAGGTTATGCGACGAATATCGGCGTAGGTCGGCCATAACACCTGGAATAGCAAGCTGGGTCTGACCACAGAGACTATGTGTCCGCATTTGATGCTCGCGCGGCCACCAAGCCCGCCGAGATGCAGCGTATCCGCTTCGACGCGCGCTTGGAAAAAAACCGCATCGATCGCAGCCAGAATGGTTTTCACATTGAGCACCATCATCAGGATCACGACCGATAATGGCCAATCGCTGAAGTAACCCCGGCCGATCAGGCCGAAGGCAAGCATGATCTGCATGGCCCCGACAACGATCACGAGCCCCCATCCCATGCGGATGCTCAAGCGTGGATAGTGCACAGTGAAACGCCCCGGGCCGGGCGCATCCTGCGGCATCGGCATCGGCTTGGGTAGCACATAGATCAGCAAAAATGCCGTCCAACTGCCGAAAAAGACCGCATTGAATACGAAGACTAGCGCCTCCGATTGCCAAGCCGCGGCTTTGTTCAGACCCAGCAGCGAGAAGATCAACATCACGGTGGCGAAGAGCAAGCCCATGCGCCAAGCCAGCGCCCGGAACGAGGCGGCATGTGTCCGGCGCTGCTCCGCACCGACGAGCTCGGCTTGACCGAACGCCTCTATCGCGGCGCGCAGTGCTGCGCTCTCGTCTTTACCGGTGGCGCGCGCACGCTCCAGCGCCTCGGTCAGATAGTCTCTGGCTTCAAACAAGGTTTGCTTGCGTACGGATGCCGACCCCGCCAGCGCGCTGTCAAGTGTTTCGAGATAACGATCAACCCTTGCATCGCCGGTGCGCATGTCGGCCGGGAAGCGGGGTGAAGGCAGTCGCAGCAGTGTGTGCAGCATGGTCAGCTCCAGGAAAAGTTCATTGCGATTTGAGGATGGTTCTGTGCAGCAAGGCGGCGACGCGCCCCCATTCCGCGATCCGGCGGTCGAGGAACACGGTGCCCTCGGGCGTCAGCCGGTAGTACTTGCGCGGACTGCCCCGGTCGCCGGGTTCGTAGTGCGAGGCCAGCAAGCCTTTGCGCTCAAGCCGATGCAGCAGCGGGTAGAGCGTGGCTTCTTTAATGATCTCGGCATCGGCACCGAATTGCCGGTCCAGCTGTTCGCGGATCCCGAAGCCGTAGTTCGGTCCGGCCTGCAATGCATGCAGCACCAGGGTGTCCAGCAGGCCCTTGAGAATCTGTTCGTCGGTGGAGTCGGTCGCCATGGGAGATACCTTACGCCGTAAGGTATGCGATGTAAAGCTTACGATGTCAGTCTCTATCCTGCTCGTTTCAAGCGAGGGGACAGTCAGCCGCCGCCGAGGGCGTGAACGATCTCGATCACATCGCCATCCACCAACCGATGTTCGGCATGGCGGCCACGCGGAATGATCTGCCCATTCACTTCCACCGCCACCCGGCGTTCGATGAGGCCTTGCTGCGCCAGCAGCTCGGCGATCGTCGCGCGGTCCTGGGGCAGGTCGATGGGTTCGCCGTTGAGCATGAGTCGCATGGGCGAATTGTCGCCCGCGCGGGGCCGGCTGCCCAGTGCGATCGTCGGCGATGGCCGGTTAAAATGCAAAAAAAACGTTAAATCGCACTTGAGTCGAGGCCGGTATCGTGAAACCATGCCGCCACGATCCGAGACCGCTATTCGGGGGCGTTTCGCCTGGGCGTCGGACACGTACACAACAGCCTTCACATAATCAACGATTTTCTACACTTCCTGGAGGGGGTATGACGTTGTCTTCTCAGACCAAACGGCCCATTCGTAGTCTTCTTGCCGCGGCGCTGGCCTTCGCTGCCGTTCCGGCGCTTGCTGGCGGACCGTATTCGCAGACCGTGTTCTTCGGCGACAGCTTGACCGACTCGGGCTTCTTCCGCCCGCTGCTCCCGGCGAGCGTGCGTCCGGTCACCGGCCAGTTCACCACCAACCCTGGTTTCGTCTGGTCGCAGTACCTCGCCGACTACTACGGCACCACCGCAGGCCCGAACGGCAACGGCCAGACCGGCACCAACTATGCCGCTGGCGGCGCCCGCGTCGGCATCAACACCACCGGTGCGCTGGGTCCGATCCCCTCGCTGGCCACTCAGATGACCAACCACCTCACCGCTAACGGCGGCCGCGCCGATTCGCGCGCGCTGTACAGCGTGTGGGGCGGTGCGAACGACCTGTTCGCGATCACCAACGCCGGTGCCCCGGCCGCTTCGACCATCACCGCTGCGGTGACGTCGGAAGTCGGCATCGTCACCACGCTGCGTAATGCCGGCGCCCAGTACATTTTGGTCGCCACCGTACCCGATCTTGGCGTGACCCCGGCCTTCCGTGCCCTTGGCGCGGCCGCGCAGGCACAAGGCACCGCGCTGACCACCACGTACAACAATTCGCTGTTCAGCAGCCTCGCCAGCAACGGCCTGCGCGTGATCCCGCTCGACACCTTCAACCTGCTGCGCGAAATCACCGCGAACCCGAACGCCTACGGCTTCACCAACATCACCGGCACCGCCTGCCAGCCGCAGATCACCGCGAACTCGCTGACCTGCAACCCGAGCAGCTACGTCACGCCAGACGCGGCGAACACCTATCTGTTCGCCGATGGCGTGCATCCGACCAGCCGTGCGCATCAGATCCTGTCGCAGTACGCGGTCTCGGTGCTGGAAGCCCCGCGCCAAATCGCCGCGCTGCCGCATTCGACCGCAGTCGTTGGTCGTTCGCGCGCCGAAAGCGTCGCCAACCATCTCGACGGCAAGCCCGATGGCGATGGCACCAACTGGTGGGTGAACACCCGCGCCGACATCCAAACCTACGGCGGTGGCGATATTTACGACAGCGTCGGCCCGTCACTTGTCGGCGGCGTGGATTGGACCCGTGGCAATTTCGTGTTTGGTGCCTTCGGCGGCCTTGGTCGCAACAACTACGACTTCGGCAACAGCGCCGGCGACTACCAGCAGTTCGACGGCACCATCGGCGGTTTCGCCGCGTGGTACGGCGATAACGTCTGGGTCAACGGCCAGCTGAGCTACACCAAAGTCAGCTACGACGTCGATCGCGAAATCTGGCTCGGCCCGGTCAAACGCAGCCACGAAGGCTCGCCGGACGGCACGAACCTCAGCTTCGGCGTCAACGCCGGCATGAACTTCGGCGAAGGCAAGCTCAAGCACGGCCCGGTCATCGGCTTACTCGCACAGCGGATCGATGTCGATGGCTACAGCGAAAACAACGCGACCCAAGCCACCGCGCTCGCCTATCCGGACCAGAGCTTCGACTCGCTGATCGGCAGCATCGGTTGGCAGGCCACGTTCGAGCTGAGCGAGCACATGGCGCCATACGCCAAGCTGACCTACGACCGCGAGTTCGAGGACTATGCTGAGCAGGCGTTCGCGCGTTCGCTGACCATCACCGGTAGCCTGCCGTACGCAGTGCCGGGCCTGGAATTCGACGACAGCTACGCCACCGCCGTCCTCGGCGCCCGCACCGAGTTGTTCGGAATGAATGCCAACGTTGGCCTCAGCACGACCCTCGGCCAGAAAGACGGCACCGATGCCACCGTGTTCGCTACCGTCAGCAAGAGTTTTTGATCGGCAAGCGCTTCTGATCGGCAAGATCCGCTAAGCCGAAACGACGCCACCACGACAGCCGGGCCCCGCAAGGGACCCGGCTGTTTTCTTGTCGGCGCGCATAGCGCTACACTCCACAGCAATGCGGGTGTAGTTCAATGGTAGAACTGCAGCTTCCCAAGCTGCTAGCGTGGGTTCGATTCCCATCACCCGCTCCAGATCAGCCGCTCCACATCAGCCATCAGTTGCGCGACACGCTGATTTTCAAAGGTGTTTGATCGAAATGGTTCCCGAACAGTTCCTTGCCCATGGAACCATTCGAGGAACCATTTTTATGTCAAAGCCTGATTGACTGGCTCGCCCAAGCGGGCTGCCGGTGCGTTTTCGGGTGCAGCGCGACCTGATCGTCCGGGTCGGTTTCGGCTCCATTGTTCACGTCTCTGCATGGCTGCGCGGCGACGCTACGCGCCTATCCGCAGCCTTGCAGGCTGTGCACTCTCCCACGTGTTCGCTTGGATGCGGTCGCGGGCAAGGACAGTTGATGTCAGGCCTGTGAACCTGCCCCCTCAGCCCGTATCCGGCGCGGGGGTGTCCATCGATGCCACGACCGGCGATAATCCATGCATGGACACCTGACCCTGTCGCGCCCCCGTGGTGCGATGACCGCCGCCACCGGGAGCACCGAATGGCCGAGACCATCCGCCACGACAAGACCGCGCGCCAGTTGCGTCTGCTCTCCGACGCCCTGGACAGCGGTCGCTTGGGCCCGGTCAAGCGACTGGTCAACACGCTGTCGCCTGCGGAAATCGGCAACCTGCTTGAATCGCTGCCGCCGGGCAAGCGCGAGGTGGTGTGGGGCTTAGTCGATCCCGAGGACGACGGCGAGGTGCTGGTGCACGTCGGCGAAGACGTGCGCGAAAGCCTGATCGCGGAGATGGACGCGGACGAACTGGTCGCCGCAGTCGAAGACCTCGACATCGACGATCTCGCAGACCTGGTCGAAGATCTGCCGGACACGGTGATCGTCGAAGTGCTGAAGTCGATGGATCGCGAGAACCGCGAACGTCTCGAACAGGTGCTGTCGTACGAAGAGGACACCGCCGGGCGCTTGATGAACCCGGACGTGGTGACGGTGCGCGCCGACACCACGATCGATGTGGTGCTGCGTTACCTACGTCTGCGCGGCGAGTTGCCCGAACACACCGATCATCTGTACGTCGTCAGCCGCCGGCATCAGTATCTCGGCCGCATTGCGCTGCAGTCGCTGTTGACCTGCGACGCCAGTACCGCGATCAACCAATTGATCGACGATGAGCAGCCGGCGATCGGCGTGGACGAAAGCGCCGAAGAAGTCGCGCGCGCGTTCTCCGACCACGACTGGATCAGCGCGCCGGTGGTGGACGACAACAACGTGCTGCTCGGCCGCATCACCATCGACGACGTGGTGGACATCATTCGCTATCAAGCCGAGCACCAAGCGCTCGGCGCGGCAGGTTTGAACGAAGACGAAGACCTGTTCAGCCCGGTCCCGCGCGCAGCGAAACGCCGCGCGATCTGGCTCGGCATCAATCTCGCCACTGCGTTCTTGGCTTCGTGGGTGATCGGCCGTTTTGAGGCCACACTGGAGCAAATCGTCGCGCTGGCGGTGCTGATGCCGATCGTCGCCAGCATGGGCGGTGTCGCCGGCACGCAGACGCTGACGTTGATGGTGCGCGGGCTTGCGCTGGGCCAAGTCGGTCGCGGCAATCTGCGCGCGGTCCTCAGAAAAGAGATGCTGGTCGGCATACTCAACGGCGTGATCTGGGCCATCGTGGTCGGTGTGGTCGCAGGACTGTGGTTCCAAGACTACAAACTCGGGTCGGTCATCGCCGCAGCGATGACGATCAACTTGATCGCGGCGGCGTTCGCTGGGGTTATCGTGCCACTGACATTGAAACGCATGGATGTCGACCCTGCGCTCGCAGGCGGCGTCGTGCTGACCACCGTCACCGATGTCGTGGGTTTCTTGAGCTTCCTTGGCTTGGCGACGCTGATTTTGTTGTAGGGCGGCGCGGGTCACAATTGGCTGAGCAGAGAACCTCCTTCGCGCTGGAAACGAAAACGCCGCTGTAAACGGCGTCTTCGTCAGCGCAATCTCGTCAGCGCAATCTCGTCAGCGAGATCTCGTCAGCGAGAATTCAATCGAGCGCTCAGATTTTCACCAATTCCACCCGGCGATTCTTCTCGCGACCGGCGTCATCCGCATTATCCGCGATCGGTTTATCGGGCCCGAAACCTTTCGATTCGAGTCGAGCCGGATCGATGCCCGCGCCGATCAGCGCCCCGAGTACGCTGCGTGCCCGGGCGGTGGAGAGCGCACGATTGTGATCGGCGCTGCCGGTATTGTCGGTATGGCCTTCGATGGAAAGTCTGAGATCGGCGCTGGTATCCATCAGCTTTTTGATTTCATCGATCACGGCTTGGCTGTCGGTGCGTAACGTCGATTTGTCGATATCGAAATTGATGTACAGCGCGACGCGGCCGTCGGCGTCCAGTGCTTGCTTCATCGCGCCGGCATCCAGAAAGCCAAGAGACTGCTGCATCGTTTCTTTTTCGAGCACCACGACATAGCCGCGCTTCGCGCTGGCCGAGGTTCCGACATGAATCCAATACTCCTTGTCCGCAGTGCGGATCAGATAGCTGTAGTGCTCATAGCCACTGGTAGGCGGAGCGCTACGCCAATACTTGTTCACTTCGCGCAGCCCACCGAGTTCATCCACGATCGCCCGGGTGAACTGGGTTTCGCTGATCTTCGCGCCGCCGAGCGCTACGATGGCATTCTCGTAATTCTTGTGGAACTCAAGCGGTGAATATTCACGGCTTTTGTCGGCGCTGATCAGGCGCATGTTGTTGTGGTACAGCTTGCCCTCGACGGCGATCAGTTTTTTCCCAGCGAGAAAGAAATGGCGCTCGAATCCGACCATACTTTTTTGATCGTTGAGCGCTGCGACCAGACCGTCTGGCGTTTTGAAGAACGGGAATGGCGGCAGCGCTGCCGTCGTGACGGCAATCTTGTCCACGCGGAAACCGGTGTCTGCGGCGGCGGCCGGCTCCTCGGTCGCGACAGCGGCGGCTGTTGTAGGCTCGGGCGCGGGCGCAGTTGCCGCGGTCGCTTCAGTGGCAGGCGCGTCGACCGCTGCCGGTTCTTTTTGACACGCGGACAATAAGAGCAGGAACAACGCACTACCGATCAGCAGACGGTTCTGACGCATGGTGTTTTCCTTGATGCGGCGGGAGTTGTCTCAAGCATACCGGACCATGGTCGGATCTACCTTCCTGGCGCAAGTGCGCCCGTGGCGTCGCCTGCTGCCTCGGACCGCATCGTGATCGCATCATGCATGGGCTAACGTGCCTGCCCAGCTAACATGCAATCGTTTTCGGATTGACCCGCTTCGCCTGTCGGCGCACACCCTGCTGGCGTGCATCCTGCGAAGAAGCGGGCAACACCAAGCGCTTGGCGTTCTTCGAGAAAGATCCGATCCAGTGGCGCGAACATCGCAACGGTGCGCTCTACGCCACGCGCATTCGCTTGAAGAAAAACACCACCTCGCGAGGGAACGGCCGCTGGGGCGCGCTGATGATCCACGTGCCGAACGACACAGGCGCACAGGTGCTGAGCTTCGTGCGCCAGGACGCCAACGGCAACGTGTTCGCGGCCTTCAATTTCTCCGACAAAGCGCAGACGGTGCGTTTTCAGCAAACGCTGTATCGCGGCGCATACACCGACTATGTCAGCGGCAAACAGGCAACATACGATGACGATGCGCCGATGCGGATCGAGGCCTGCAGTTATTGGGTTATCGGCTTATCGGGTTATCGGGCCGGGTTATCGGGTGTTCGTGCGTTGATTCGGTTCACACATCGCGATTGCCTTGATCTGTGGACACGCGCGCCGCCGACTTCGCCGCCATCGCCCGCGCGCCGGAAATAATCATCGTCACCATCGTGCTGAGCTGATCGATCAGCTCTTTATCGCGTTCAGGCGGTAGATCCATCGCCATCGCGCCCATCGCGAACACCAAGCGCGTGATCGCTTTCGCCGCCAGCGCCGGTTCATGCATGACCGCGCCTTCGGCAGCGGCCAATCGCACTAAATCGGATCGCAGCTCGTCTTCAAAGAACGTCAGCTCGCGGTCCACCGCCTGCTTGAACGCGTCCGAGCCCACCGTGCCTTCGCGCAGCAGTACGTGCAGCAGCGTGTCATCGGCGCGCAGTTGTTCCATGAAGGCTTCGACCGAGCCGCGGACGATGCCGCGCTGGGTCGCCGCACGATGCCGGGCCGCGCCCACGATCTTGCGCAGCGAGCGCCCGGCCAGATCGATCAGCGCCACCGCCAGTTCGTCCATATCGCGGAACTGGCGATAGAAGCTATTGGGAGCGATGCCGGCCTCGCGCGCGACTTCGCGCAGGCTCAGGCTGGACACGCTGCGGTGCGGCCCGAGCAGGCGCAGCGCCGCCATCAGCAAATCGTCCCGAGAAATCGAGGTCTTCCTCGGCGGGAGGTCGCTGCTGTCGGCGGGGCGCGGCTGGGTCACGGGCGGATGCACAAGATGAACGAAGCGGCATCATAGCCCTCACAGCGAATATACACATGTATAGACAATCGTCTTCTCGTCTGTATAGTGGAGCCCATGAACATTCGCGCTTACCCCGCCCTCACCCCTCGCCATTCATCGCTCAGGCGTATGGCACGACGCCTGGTCGCACCGCATCTCTTCGATTTCTGGGCCTCGCGCCTGCATCCGACCTGGACCTGGGAGCGCCCGTTGGCGCGGATCGTGGCCCGACAGGCCGAGTCCAGCGACACCGTCACCCTGCTGCTGCAGCCGAACCGCCATTGGCGCGGGTTTCTGCCCGGGCAGCACCTCAATATCAGCGCCGAGATCGACGGCATCCGCGTGACCCGCAGCTACAGCCTGAGCGACGCCCCGCGCTTCGACGGCCGGATCGCGATCACGGTGAAGGCGATCCCGGGCGGCAAGCTCAGCCAACATCTCTGCCACACGGCCAAGCTTGGCGATGTGCTCGATCTGGGCCGCGCGTTCGGCGAGATGACCCTGCCCGAGACCGCCGACGGCCGCTGGCTGTTTCTCGCCGCCGGCAGCGGCATCACCCCGATGATGGCGATGATCCGCGCCCAGGCGGCCGCAGGCATGCCAATGCCGATCGCGCTGATCTATTGGGCGCGCACGCGCGCCGAACTGTGTTTCGTCGATGAGCTGCGCGCGTTGGCCGCGCGGCAGCCGAGCTTCCGGGTGGATGTCATCGTCACCCGCGAGGCCGATGCCGTCGATGTCGGGCATGGCCGAATCGACACCGCGTCGCTGTCCACACTTGCGCCCGATCTGCACCACCGCCGCGTGTTCGCCTGCGGCTCGGACGGTTTCGTTGCCGCCGCGCGTTCTGCTGCCGCCGCGCGTGCAGTCGCGTTCCATGCCGAAGCATTCACGCCGCCGCTGCGCGCCGCGCTCGACGACGGTCTCGATCATGCGCTCGACGACGCTGGCACGGTGACGATCACTCTGGCCGCTAGCGGCCGCACGCTCGACGTGCCGCGCGGCGAATCGTTACTCACCGCACTCGAAGCGACCGGCCTAAAGCTGCCTTCCGGCTGCCGCATGGGCCTGTGCAACACCTGCGCCTGCGGCAAACGCGGCGGCAGCACCCGTCATCTGCACACCGGCGCGATCGAACACGAGCCGGTGTCAGCACTGCGGCTGTGCGTGAACAGCGCGCGCAGCGACCTCATCCTGGACCTCTGAGCACATCATGACTGCCAAGATCGACCATATGACCGCCGACACGACCGCCGACAGGATCTCCAACAAGATCGCCAATCGCCGCCTGTCCGCCGACGAACTCGAACGCTTCGGCCGCGAACTCGACGCGGTGCGCGCACGCACCGTCGCCACGCTGGGCCAACGCGACGCCGACTACATCCGCAGCATCGTCGCCGCAGTGCGCTGGACCGGTTTCAGCGGACGCCTGCTGCTGTGGGGCGGCGCGATGATCGGCGGCATGCTCGGTGTCGGCATGCTTGGTACAAGCATGCTTGGTAGCAGCATGCTTAGTACCAGCATGCAGAGCGGTTTCACCCATCCCGCAACACTCTCGGCCTTGATCCTCGGCACGCTGCTGCTGGCGCTGTCGAAAATCATCGAGAACATGGAACTCGGCCACAACATCATGCACGGCCAGTACGACTGGATGCGCGACCCGCATCTCGACGGCAAAACCTACGAATGGGATATCGCCGGCACCAGCGACAACTGGCGCAAGACCCACAACTATCAGCATCACACCTGGACCAATGTCCGCGGCATGGACGACGACATCGGCTACGGCCTGCTGCGCGTGTTTCCGGAACAGCGCTGGAAGCCGTATTACCTCATGCAGCCGATCGTTGCGGTGATCTTCGCCCTGCTATTCGAATGGGGCGTCGCGATTCAGGACCTGCGCCTCGGCCGCTGGTTCGCCGGCAAAACCAGTCGCGCCAAGATGCGCGAACTGTTCCGCCCGGTCGGCCGCAAGATGGGTCGGCAGGTGTTGAAAGATTACGTGCTGTTCCCGCTGCTGGCCGGCCCGTTTTTTCTGCCGGTGCTGCTCGGCAATGTCATTGCCAACGTGCTGCGCAATCTGTGGACTTACACCATCATCTTCTGCGGCCACTTCACCGCCGATGCGGAAATCTTCTCGAAAGAATCGGTGATCGGCGAATCGCGCGGCCATTGGTACCTGCGCCAACTTCGCGGCTCATCCAACCTCACCGGCGGCAAGCTGATGAACCTGATGTCGGGCAACTTAAGCCATCAGATCGAACATCACTTCTTCCCCGATGTGCCCGCCAACCGCTATGCCGCGATGGCGATCGACGTGCGCGAGATCTGCGCCCGCTACGGCCAACACTACAACAGCGGCTCGCTGCCGAAACAGTTCGGACAAGTGATCTGGCGGATCTTGCGGCATGCGTTTCCGAGTAAGCCGGCAAGCAAGCGCGCGCTGTTGTTGTCTGCGGCTCAAGGTTGAGGGCATCAGGGCGCCGCTGAATCGCGCAACATTGAACCTGCAGCGACATATCGATCCGGATCGCCACAACGTAGCCTTGGCAGAGGCGCTGCCGGTTTCAACGGCGCCTCCGGCCAACCCAAAGCTGTTCGCGAAAACCCGATGGCTTCGCCCTTCGTGCTCTACATGGGCTACAAGTGTAGTGCTCCACCCTGTTTGAACCATTTTGAATGCCGCTCACTTCGCGATTTGCGTCGCTCTGACAGCGTCGATGAGTGTTTCCTTCTCTCCGCATAGCGGGGAGAAGGTGGCGCGCAGCGCCGGATGAGGGGCGAAGACAGCACGAGAGGTAGGCTGCCGTGATGCGTTGCGAAGAGCGCCCCTCACCCGGCCTTCGGCCACCCTCTCCCCGTGCGCAGCACGGGGAGAGGGAACTAGCAACGTAGCCCGGATAAGGCCGCACCCGGGACAAACGCAAGCTGTTCTGCGTGCATAACGACGCCGATCAAAAGCCCCGGTGCGCTTCGCTTACCCGGGTACGCGAGTGTCAACCCAACAACGCCTCCAACACCGCCATCCGCACTGCAACGCCGTTGGCGACTTGCTGCAAAATCAACGACTGCGGGCCATCGGCAACGGCATCGTCGATTTCGACGCCGCGATTCATCGGGCCGGGATGCAGCACCACCGCATCGGATGCGGCGCGCGTCAGCCGCGTTTCGGTGAGGCCGTAATCGCGGTGGTAGTCTTCTAACGACGACACCAGCCCTTGTTCCATGCGCTCGCGCTGCAGACGCAGCATCATCACCGCATCGACGCCGTCGAGGGCTTCGTCGAAGTTCTGCGTCACCAAGCAGCCGTGCAGCATGCCGCCGCTGTCGTCCACCGGCGGCAACAGCGTTGCCGGGCCGCAGACGCGAATATCTGCAACGCCGAGCGTGCGCAGCGCATGCAGATCCGAGCGCGCGACGCGCGAGTGCAGCACGTCGCCGACGATCGCGACTTTCAACTTTGAGAAATCATCGCCTTTTGCCTGCCGCAGGGTCAGCATGTCGAGCAAACCTTGGGTGGGGTGCGCGCTGCGGCCGTCGCCGGCATTGATCAGGCGCGTGTCGGCATTCACGTGTTTGGCCAATGCATTAAGCACGCCGTCTTGGTGATGGCGGATGACGAAGCCGCGCACGCCCATCGCTTCGATATTCTTCAGCGTATCCAGCGCGGTCTCGCCCTTGGTGGTGGACGATGTTGCGGCGTCGAAATTCAGCACATCGGCGTGCAGCCGCTGCGCCGCGCGCTGAAAGCTCAGGCGCGTGCGCGTCGATGGCTCGAAGAACAATGTGCAGACCGCAGTGCCGCTCAGAGAGGCAGGCGTGGACACACTAGAGGCGAACGCCTGGGCGCGATCGAGCAAGCGCAGGATCGTCGCGCTCGAAAGCCCATCGAGCGTGAGCAGATGATGCAACTGTCCCTCGGGGCCAGTCTGCAGTTCCGATTTGTAGCCGAGCGTGTTTGGGAAGAGCGTGTCGGGGAAGTGCATATCGGGGGCGTGCCCGCTGGAAACGGGCGCGTTCGAGACAGGCGTGGATGCAGTCGTCATGGCAGCGGTGTGTCTCCAAGGTAGACGGCTTCGTGCGGGGTGATGAGCCAGCGTTCGAGAATGATCGCGGCGGCCACCGCATCGAGCAGGTCCGCATCGCGACGTTTGCGCCGGCCTTCGGCGCGTTCGGCAGCGAAGCGTCGCGCGGCCTCCTGCGAGCTATTGCGCTCGTCGATCATCGCCACCGGCAGCCCGAAACGCTGGCGTAAATCTTCAGCGAATGCGCGGGCGCGCGCGCGAATCGGTTGGTCGCCGCCGTCGAGCGTCATCGGGTCGCCGACGATGAAACCCGCGGGGCGCCATTCGCGATGCAGGCGCTCGATCGCCGGCCAATCGATCTTATCGCTATGCACATCGACCACCGCCAGCGCGCGCGCGCCAAGGCCGTAACCGCTGCCGAGTGCGACCCCGATGCGGCGCGCGCCGACATCGAAGCCGAGCACGGTGGCGTCGGTGGGCAATGTCATGCGCATTTGCCTCGCAAGCGATCACTTCGCAAACGATCGCCGTGCAGACAATCGCTGCGCATCAGGCGTGGCCGCTGTAATCGGTCATCAGGCGCAAATCGACACCGATTTTGCCGGCAGCGGCCCGCCAACGCGCATCCAATGGCATCGCGAACAGCAGTTCGGCATCGCTATCGGCGGTGAGCCAGCTGTTATCGGTCAACTCTTGCTCCAACTGCCCGGCGCCCCAACCCGCGCAGCCGAGCACGATGGTCGAACGCAGCGGCCCCTCGCCGCGCGCGATCGCTTCGAGCACATCGCGCGAGGTGGTGATGTACAGGCCGGGCACGATGCGCATGCTGGAATCCCAGATGCGATCGCCGTCGTGCAGCACGAAGCCGCGCTCCGGATGCACCGGGCCGCCCGCCAACACCGCGCGGGCGCACAACTGCGGGTCGTCGCTGGAAATGCCCATTTGCTCGAACACGTCGCCGAGGGTGTACTCGGACGGGCGGTTGATCACCAGCCCCATGGCGCCCTCGTCATCGTGCTGACAAATCAGCGCAACCGACCGCGCGAAATGCGGATCGGACAAGGACGGCAGCGCGATCAGCAACTGATTGGCGAGAGGGGTGGGATCGGGAAGCATGGCGGCATTGTAAAGCCATGGCAGCGTCACCCGAACCGGGCCGCCGGGTCAACGTGAATGTGTTTTCATGTCCGGCGAACGGCGTCTGAAACAATGCAATTGGCGAGCGGGACGGCAACGCAGCGATGTACCGAAGATTTACGATGCTGCCCGGCCCTCATCCGGCCCTTCGGGCCACCTTCTCCCAGTGGGAGAAGGGAAACACGCTAATGCAGCGGCAGGCGGAAGATTTGCGAGGCTGCCCCGCCCTCATCTGGCCCGCCCTCATCTGGCCCGCCCTCATCCGGCCCGCTCTCATCCGGCGCTTGCGGCCACCGTCTCCCGGTGGGAGAAGGGAACAACGATGACAGCGCAGCTTATGTCGCGAACGGCACGCCGGTCTTCTCGCGCAATTCGGCCTCGGTCACGTCTGGGGCCATTTCGATTAGGGTCAGGCCATCGGCGCCGACATCGAACACCGCCAATTCGGTGATGACGCGGTTGACCACGCCCACGCCGGTGAGCGGCAGGGTGCATTCGGGCAGGATCTTGTGCTCGCCGCCCTTCGCGGTGTGCTCCATCAGCACCACCACGCGCTTGACCCCGGCCACCAGATCCATCGCGCCGCCCATGCCTTTCACCATCTTGCCGGGCACCATCCAGTTGGCGAGGTCGCCCGTGTGCGTGACCTGCATCGCGCCGAGAATGGCGAGATCGATATGGCCGCCGCGAATCATCGCGAACGAATCGTGGCTGCCGAAATAGCTGGCGCCCGCGCGCGCGGTCACGGTTTGTTTGCCGGCATTGATCAGGTCGGCGTCCACCTCGTCCTCGGTCGGGAACGGGCCGATACCGAGCAGGCCGTTCTCGCTCTGCAGCCACACGTCCATGCCGTCGGGAATGTAATTGGCCACCAGCGTCGGCAGGCCGATGCCGAGGTTCACACACGCGCCGTCGCTGAGTTCCTGTGCGGCGCGCTGCGCCATCTGATCGCGGGTCCAAGGCATGTTATCGATCTCCCGCTGGCGAGGCTGCGCGCACGGTGCGCTGTTCGATGCGTTTTTCGGGGGTGGCGTTGACGACGATGCGATCGACGTAAATGCCGGGCAGATGGACGTGGTCGGGATCGATCTGGCCGATCTCCACCAACTGCTCCACTTCGGCGACACAGACCTTGCCGGCCATGGCGCAGGCCGGGTTGAAGTTGCGCGCGGTTTTGCGGAACACCAAGTTGCCGGCTTTGTCGGCCTTCCACGCTTTGATCAGCGAAACGTCGGCTTTCAGCGCGGTTTCCATCACATACCAATGGCCGTCGGGGAACTGGCGGGTTTCCTTGCCCTCCGCCACCACCGTGCCGTAACCGGTGCGCACATAAAATGCCGGAATCCCGGCGCCGCCAGCGCGCAGGCGTTCCGCCAATGTGCCCTGCGGATTGAATTCGAGTTCGAGTTCGCCGGCAAGGTACTGGCGCTCGAACTCTTTGTTCTCGCCGACGTAGGACGAAATCATTTTCTTGATCTGCCGCGTCGCCAGCAGCATGCCCAGGCCGAAACCATCGACCCCGGCATTATTGGAAATCGCGGTCAGGCCGGTCGCGCCGGAATCGCGCAGCGCGGCGATCAGGGCTTCGGGAATACCGCAGAGCCCAAAGCCGCCGACCGCGAGGGTCTGGCCGTCGGCGACGAGGCCGCGCAAGGCTTCGTCCGCATTGGGATAGAGTTTTTGATTGCTCATGCCGACACCGTGAGTTGCATGCGGAAGCTCCTGGGGCTGCCCGTCCGTCGAGCGCCGCAGTGTACCGGCTCGGCATGACCGCAGCACACCGTACTTTGGGGCAGTCGATCGCAGCGGGATGACATGACACGTGCAAGACCAGCGAAGGCGGCGTCGGCGGATGAGGGCATCGCGAGCGAGACATCACCGGCACCCGAAGCCATGCGCCAATCTGACTTGGCGCGAGACGAAGACGACAGCATGGCGGCTAGACTTGGCGCCATGACTCGCATCGCCATGACTCGCATCGCCATCGTCACCGCCATCGACAGCTTCGCGCGCGACGACGACCTGCCGCCGCTGCTCGACGCCTGCGCGCGCGCCGGGCTGCAGGCCGAAGTTCGCGCCTGGGACGACCGCACGGTGTCGTGGGCGCGCTTCGACGCAGCGATCTTGCGTTCGCCGTGGGATTACACCGAACGCTTGCCGGAGTTTCTGCGCTGGTGCGAACGGGCTGCCACCACCACCGACCTGATCAATCCGCTGCCGATCCTGCGCTGGAACACCGACAAGCACTATCTCGCGGACCTTGAGGCGGCCGGCCTGCCGACTGTACCGACCCGATTCGTGACGCCCGATGGCGATCCGCTGACTGCGCTGAGCACCTTTCTCGCCGCATTTCCCCTGGCCACTGAGTTCGTGGTCAAGCCGACCGTCGGCGCCGGATCGCGCGACGCGCAGCGCTACCGGCGCGAGCAAGCCTTCGCGGCCGGCAATCACCTCGGTGGCCTGCTGCAGCGCGGGCGCGCGGCGATGTTGCAGCCTTATCTCGACGCCGTGGACACCCAGGGCGAGACCGCCCTGCTCTACTTCAACGGCACGTTCAGCCATGCGATTCGCAAAGCCGCGCTGCTTCGGCCCGACCTGCCTCCGGCCGATCACACCCAATGGCCCGATGCGATCACCGCGCGAGTGCCGGACGCGGACGAACTGCGGCTCGGCGAAGCGCTGATGTCTGCCATCGCGGCACGTAACGGCGGCGAGCCGCTGCTCTACGCTCGCGTCGATCTGATCCGCGATGCTGAGGGCCAGCCGCGCTTGCTGGAATTGGAACTGATCGAGCCATCGCTGTTTTTCGCCGAATCGCCGGGCAGTGCGGATCGTTTCGTTGCAGCGTTGCGGCGATACCTCGATCGGTAGAGCGGCGCTCCGAGCCGCTTGGCTGTCCGCGACGATTCGATCCGCAACGATCCAGCAGGAGCAGCGGGCGTGAAGCCCGCTCTACCAAAGCAGATCAAGAACCGCTCGGTAGAGCGGCTCTCCGAGCCGCTGAGCGATCGCCGCGATCGTCATCGGGCCTAGCGGCCCTCCCACGACAAAATTCGAGCAGGCACTCTGCGAAACACCGATAAGGTAAAATTCTGGTCTTGCCCGGCGACCGTCTCGATCGGGCTCCTCTTTTGCCCTCAGGACATTCCGCTCGATGAAAATTCTCGTCGGTTACAAGCGCGTGGTGGACTACAACGTCCGCATTCAGGTCAAACCAGACGGCTCCGGCGTCGTCACCGACGGCGTCAAACTATCGCCCAACCCCTTCGACGAGATCGCGCTGGAAGAAGCCCTGCGCCTGCGCGACAAAGGTATCGCCACCGAGGTCGTGGTGGTCACCATCGCCCCGGCCGACGCGCAAGCGCATTTGCGCAACGGTTTGGCGATGGGCGCGAACCGCGCGATCCACGTGGTCAGCGACCAAGCCATCCAACCGCTCACCGCCGCCCGCGCGATGCTCAAACTGATCGAACGAGAGAATCCCGATGTGGTGATCCTCGGCAAACAAGCGATCGACGACGACGCCAACCAAACCGGCCAGATGCTGGCGACGCTGTGGGGCCGCCCGCAGGCGACGTTCGCCGGCAAACTTGATATCGCCGACGGCAAGGCCACGGTCGTGCGCGAAGTGGACGCGGGCCTGGAAACGCTGGAAGTCGATCTGCCGGCGGTGATTACCACCGACTTGCGCCTGAATGAGCCGCGCTTCATCAAGCTGCCGGACATCATGAAGGCCAAAAGCAAGCCGCTGGAGACGATCCAGTTCGCTGATCTTGGCGTCGCATCGGGCGATACGCTTACAACCACCCACTACGCCCCGCCGGCCAAACGCAGCAAGGGCGTGATGGTGAAAGATGCGGCCGAACTGGTCGCAGCCCTGAAGGCGAAAGGCCTGTTGTAGGGTGGGCCTTGGCCCACCGATGCACCCTTTCCGATCAAGGTTGCGATGATCGAAACCGCTTCGACCCGCATTCGCCGCACACCGAAATTCCGCACAGGTGGGCCAGGGTTCACCGACGCAACCGCTTCAACCAACGTTGCATTGATCGAAACCGCTTCGACCCACATTCGCTGTAAACCGAAATTCTGCAACGGTGGGCCAACGCCCACCCTACGAGGAACACCGACATGTCTAAAGTTCTGATCGTCGCCGAACATCTGAACGGCCATCTCAACGGCGCCACCGCGCGCTGCGTCTCGGCCGCGAAGGCGCTGAATCCCGACGCCATCGATATCGTCGTCCTCGGCGCCGACCCGGCCGCCGTCGCCGCTCAGGCCGCGCAGATCGCGGGCGTGGCGAAGGTGCTGACCGTCGCCAACGCCGCCAACGCCGACGCCATCGCGCAAGTGCTCGCGCCGCAAGTCGCGGCACTCGCTGCCGGCTACAGCCACGTCTTCGGCCCCAGCACCACCTTCGGCAAAGACCTGATGCCCTGCGTCGCCGCGCTGCTGGGCGTGTCGCAAGTGTCCGATGTGATGACGGTCGAAGGCACGCACACCTTCAAGCGCCCGATCTACGCCGGCAACGCCATCATCACCGTCGAAGCCCCGGCCGATCAGACCGTGGTCGCCACCGTCCGCACCGCCTCCTGGCCGGAAACCAGCCGTCATCAGGCAAGCAGTGGCGACAGCGCCGCAGTGGAAGCTGTGTCGGTCGATGCCGCGCTGCCGACCCACACCCGCTACAAAGGTCTTGCCGCCGGCAAGTCCGACCGCCCGGACCTGCAAAGCGCGGGCAAGGTCGTCTCCGGCGGCCGCGGCGTCGGTTCAGCCGAGAACTTCAAGATCGTCTACGATCTCGCCGACAAGATCGGCGCAGCGGTCGGCGCCTCACGCGCCGCAGTGGACGCCGGCTACGTGCCCAACGAGATGCAGGTCGGCCAGACCGGCAAAATCATCGCGCCAGAGCTGTACATCGCGGTCGGCATCAGCGGCGCGATCCAACACCTGACCGGGATCAAGGACGCTGGCACCATTGTCGCCATCAATAAAGACGGCGAAGCGCCGATCTTCGAGATCGCCGACATCGGCTTGGTCGGCGATTTGTTCAAGATTTTGCCGGAGCTGGAAGCGGCGCTGTAACCGCATTTCCTGTTCGATCGAGCAACAAAAAAGAGCCGGGTTTCCCCGGCTCTTTTCGTTTACGGTAGCAGTGAATCGATCAGCGGCCCGGCACGCGGCAGCAGTTCATTTTCGCAGTGACGCCCTGGGCGTTGACGCTCAGGCTTCTGACGAAAATCTGCCCGGCTTGGCCAGCGGTATAGCTGTCCGCGACCAGGACATTCTCGCCTGCGGAAATGGACAGTGCCGTGGGCGTGTAGGTGGCGGGACAATTGATGACCGGAAGCGATACATACGCACCGGCAGCCACATTGGTCGTAGCCGAGGAGACCGTCGTGCAATCCAGCGCGGTCGCCAGCGGCGGCGCGAAGTAGCCGAGAATATCGACGACATAATGCGACTGCGCGTCGCTGAAGATCGTGAAATCGAACGTCACTGTGGGATTGGGAATCGTCGCGATTACGCCGTTGGCGGCGGTAATGCCCGCGAAGTAATTGATGTTCGACGACAGCGGCCGGGTGGTGTTGAACGGATACACAGTGGTGAAGCCATTCGCCACCGGCGTGACCGCCGTTACGTTCAATGCCACCGCCGTAGCGCTTAGGCCAAACGTCCCGCAGTTGGTGGCGCTGCCGCCTTGGCCGGTGAAGTTGCTGGAATTGATCGCAGCAAAGCTTCGGCTCGCACCTGCGCCGATCTGACCTGCAGCGGTACTGCGCGTATCGACGATGCGGCACGGCTGGATGGGCGTATACACGAGGTCCTGATTCAGGTCGCCGAATTTAGCGGCGACAGCGCTGGGTGCATTGGCGCCCGGCGTAAGCTTGGCCAGCCGGTCGATCGCCTGAGTGTCGCTGAGACGACGTCCGGTGCCGGACAGTTCTGCCATAGCACCTTCAAAGGTCTCGCGCTTGAGCGCGTTACGGAAATTGGTCGAATCGACCGTCGCGAAGTTGGGGACCATCCGCTTCGCCCAGGTGCCGACCGGTACGTTGTAGATTCGCTGCACGTACGTACCCCACTTAAGCACGAACTGACGCGTGAGCTGGCCGCGTTCCTTCGGCGACAGCTTCGCAGCGGACACCTGTGTGGGCATGAGCACGAGTTTCTTGTCCGCGCGCGCCGGTGTCTGCGCACACACGGCAGACGTGACTACGGCAAATGCGAGTGCTGTTGCACCGGCAGCAAAATGAATGGGTTTGATCACGTTCTTACTCCTCTGTAGTACGGTGATGAAGGCAGAACATGTACGTTAACATTACGATAAAATTACGATAACAGCACACGATTCCAGCCAAGTATTCTTGACGCGATAGTAAAAAAGAGCCGGGTTTCGCCGGCTCTTTTTTTGTTTACGAGAGCGTTGAATCGATCAACGACCCGGCACGCGGCAGCAGGTCCGCGAAGCGCGGAGATCCTGAGCGCTTGTGTCGTTGTTGCGCGCCGAGCAAGTACCGGCATGGAAGAACACGATCGGCATCAACCAACTGGAGGTCTCGCAGTTGGTCGCAGTCTGTGTGTAGCCGGTCGCGCAGGCCGGAGCAACCGCGTTCGCGGTGCCGCCAGCCGCGATACCGGTGACGGTGGTATTCGCGGTGTCCACGCACTGCAACGCAGTGACGTTCGGCGGTGCGAAATAACCAAGAATATCGACCACGTAGTGCGACTGGGCGTTACTGTAAATGGTGAAATCGAACGACGAGAGCGGATTGGGAATCTGCGCGATGACGCCGTTCGCCGCAGTGATGCCTGTGTAGTAATTGACGTTGGACGACAGCGGCTGGGCCGTGCCGAACGGGAAGACGGTGGCGTAGCCATTGGCCGACGGTGTGACCGCCGTCAGATTGATCGCAACAGCGGTCGCGGCCAGCCCAAGCGTGCCGCAGTTGGTGGCACTGCCGCCTTGACCGGTGAAATTGCTTGCGTTGATCGCGACGAAACTTCTGGTTGCGTTAGCGGCAATTGCGCCCGCAGCCGTCGAGCGGGTGTCGATGATGCGGCAAGGCTGGATCGGGGTGAAGACCAGATCCTGATTGAGATCGCCAAACTTGGCGGCAATCGTTTTCGCCATCGCCGAACCCTGGCCAGGCGCGACCTTGGCAAGCCGATCGATCACTTGGTCGTCGCTAATGCGGTGTCCGGTGCCGGAGAGTTCCGCCATCGCGCCTTCATACGTGTCGCGCTTGAGTGCATTGCGGAAATTGCTTGCGTCCGTCGTCACGAAGTTAGGCACCATCCGCTTCGCCCATACGCCCACCGGAACCCCATAGATACGCTGAACGTAGGGACCCCACTTGGTGACGAACTGGCGGGTGAGCTCGCCTCGCTGTTTTGGAGAGATCTGGCCTGCAGCAGCTTTGACCGCCGCAACCGGGCGGTTTTGCTTCCCATCCACAGCCCCCGGCGCCTGCGCCGAAACGATGGCCGATGCGGTAAGCAGCGCAACCGAACATATGCCGATTGAAATATTGAGTCGTGTCGCCATTGATTTATCCTCAGAATTTTACGCGGAACGAAGCTGCCCGCTGTTTTAATTACGTTGAATACCGTTAGAAGCGGTCATCCGGGTCAGGCCGAGAGGGTGCTCGCACGGCTTCCTGGGATTCGCCCATGGCAAATCCTCAGTCTCGCGACGAGAGACGCCTCTGGCCTGCTCGAAACGGGCGACCGGCGGTAGGCATCAGCTTTTGATCGTGGCAATAGCTTCTGATCGTGGCAATAGCTTCTGATCGTAGCGATAGCGTTTGATCGTGGCGATCAATGTCGAAAGGTGCAAAAAACACATTGTCTTGCATCTGAACGTAACACCTGCCCAGAACCCAGCCGCCACCCTGTCTGAACAAAGGAGGGTGCTTCAGGGTTCGATTTGTAGTAAAAGAAATTCAAGGTGCGCCGTAGGGCCGTCATGCCTGCTCTAGAAAGGAGTAGGAATGGCCGGAGTCGATCGCGTTGGTCACTTAGACGAATTTCGTATTTTGTGACGGCTATCAAAGACCGTGTGAGCGCGCCTTCTCAAGCCTAGTCACTAAGACAGCATCCGCATGATGTGGTTTGCCACTGCTTGGGCTTATCCTAGTCCACTAGCTCCGGGCGCCGGGGCGTTGAAGGCGAGATTACCCTCTATGCGCAAAATTCTGATGTGTCTGACTGCAGTTGCCGTCATCAGCGGCTGCACCACGGAGTGGGATCAGGGCAAGGCCGCCAGAGTTGCTTTCGCCGCGTCGACGAAGCCGGCGACTGCAGATCTGAAAGCGCGAACGTCCTCACAGCGCCAACGCGCCGCCACGGCGCGCCTGCCTGATCGCGGCTCGTTGATCGTCTACGACCGCACTCAGCCTTCGGTCCGCCGTGCCGCGTTCACTCAATATCCGATCGGGCTTAGCGAAGCGCATGCGTTGAACGCGGCCCACCGCGGCGGCAAGATCGATATCCAGACGCCCGCGGGCAAGTCCATGTCGTTCGCATATAGCCGGCACGTGGAGCACGGCGACGGGAATTGGACCTGGGTAGGACGCACCGCAGACGGCCTAGACGCGGTGATCACATTCGGCGCTGAAGCCGTGGTCGGTCGCATTGCGCAATCGGGCACGGAATCGCTGCAGCTCACGTACTCCAATGGCCGCACGTGGTTGGTCGAAGCAGACCCAAGCAAATTGCGCCATCCTGGTAGCAACCTCGCGCTCGATCACGATGTGGCGATCATTCCGCAGGCGGCGCTGGCATCGGTACAAGCCAAACGCGCGGCGAAAGGCGCCACCACTGCCAGCGCCACCAGCGCTGTTTCGGCCGCGACCGGCCCCAACAACACCGTCGATGTGGTCCTCGGTTACACGCCGGGCCTGGTGACGCAGTTGGGAAGCACCAGCATCGTCGTGACGACGCTGACCAACCGAATCGAACTGACCAATCAAGCGTTCGCGTCCAGCCTGGTGACGCCGCGCGTGCGATTGGTCCGCACGCTCCAGGTCAATTACACCGACACCAACAGCAACAGCGCCGCACTCGACGCGCTGTCGGGGCAAACGTGCACCGCGACCGCATGCACGTCGATTCCGATACCGACTGAACTGCAGTTGCTTCGCTCCGCCCGCGACCAGTTCGGCGGCGATATCGTGTCGCTGGTGCGCCCGCTCAAAGAACCCGAGCACCTCGGCTGCGGCGTCGCTTGGTTGCTTGGTCCGAACAACACGACCATCGACAGCACCGATGCGCCGTTTGCTTATTCGGTGGTCAGCAACGGCAGCGACGTCCGCGAAAGCGACGGCTTTACCTATAGCTGCCCGGTCGAAACGCTTGCGCACGAAATGGCTCACAACATGGGCCAGCAGCACAATGTCGAAGACAGCGGCGGCGATGCCGGCACGCACCCGTATTCCTACGGTTTCCGCGAAGCCAGCCTGTCGGGTTTCTACACGATCATGGCCTACCCGGCAGCCAACAGCAGCCAGTTCAGCATCCCGTATTTCGCGAATCCGAACGTGAACTACCTTGCTGGTCGCCCGACTGGCACCGCAACCGCCGACAACGCCCGCAGCTTGAACCAATCGATGCTCCTCGTCGCCCAGTTCAGAGCGCCGGTCGTACCCTTCGACTCCGCGCCCAACCTGATGAACATCTTCAAGATGTCCACATCGGGCAAAACTGAAGTCCACACCCTCAGCGGGGCGAGCAACTACGCTACTTTCTCGCAGCAAGTCGCTACGCTCTTGTCCTCGGCCGGTTTCGACTTCACCTGGGAACTGATCCCCGGCGACTTCAACGGCGACGGCATCAAGGATCTGTACACGGTCTACCGGATGGGTGCGTCGAACACGACCGAAGTCCATATTCTTAACGGCGCCAACAACTTCCAAACCTATCTGCTCAATCGCTCCACTGCGCTTTACCGTACCGGTTCCGCCAACGATTGGATTTTCCGTCTTGCCGACTATAACGGTGACGGAAAACTCGATCTGTACTGCATCTTCAGAACCGGCGGCTCCGGCAAGACCGAAGTGCATATCCTCAACGGCGCCAACAACTTCGCGAGCTTCCTGGCCCAGTTCGCCACCACGCTGGGCAGCACCGGCAGCGATGGCGCCTGGGCGTTCGAAGTCGCCGACTGGAACAACGACGCCAAGCCGGACATTTTCGTCTTCTTCAAACCCGGCTCCGGCGGCAGCGGAAAAGCGGAAGTCCATATCCTCAATGGCGCGACCAATTTCCAGTCGTACCTGTTGAATCGCGCGACCGTGCTACCCGCAGTGCCGGTGGGTTATCAGTGGGACTTCAAGGTGGGCGACTACAATCTCGACGGCGTCCTCGATATCTACGCCATCAACCGCCAAGGTGGTTCGGGCAATGTGGAACTCAGGATTCTCGATGGCCAATCGTCTTTCTTGACGCTGGGCGCGAGTATCACCACCGGGCTTTATAACGTTCCAAGCAATCACGCCTGGGAATTCGAAGTCGTCAATTGATATTGCGCGCCGGTAAGGGCGCAGGCCGATTGAACGAGAAAAGCTCCCGAAAGGGAGCTTTTCTTTTTCGTCGGAAAGCGATCGGAGCGCGAATGGTGTGCGCCTCGATTCAGGCGAAAGAATCAGTGCGCAGCGTCGGCGCGCACGCGCCTCGGCGGAAATGCTAACCCCGCGTGAGGGCTGGCCGTTTCGAGATTCGGGTTATACGCCGGATCGCGATCGATCCACACGGACCAGCGTTCGCGCATCAGGCATTCGTCGGCATCGATTCTCGCCTGATCTTCTGGCCGCGCCTTTGCGCCGCGACTGGCGGATTCATGGTGCAACAATTCGGCATAAGGCGTCCAAACGACGCGATAACCGGCGGAACGGATGCGGAGACAAAGATCGACGTCGTTGTGGGCGACTGGCAAACGCTCATCGAAGCCGCCAATCTCTCTAAACACGTCAACGCGCATGGCCAAACACGCCGCAGTTACTGCCGACAGGCCCTGGGTCAAACGCGCGCGATTCATGTGGCCAGATGCTTCACCGGGTAATCCTCGATACGCATTCGCAGCGATTCCTTCGACACCGAGAAACACGCCGGCATGCTGAATCCTGCCATCGGGGTAATACAACTTGGCGCCCACTGCGCCCACATCGTTACGCATCGCCTGCGCTACGAGCTCTTCGAGCCATCCTGAAGAAATCGCCTCGATATCGTCGTTGAGGAAAAGCAGCACCTCGCCGCGTGCCTGTGCCGCCAGTTGGTTATTTAACGCCGAGTAGTTGAAGGGCCTGTCGTCGCGGAAGACGCGCACATCGTCGCGCACGGCCAGTTCGGCAAGCAGTGCGCGCGTATTCGGATGCACAGAGCCGTTATCGGCGATCACGTATTCGCAGACGAGCGCACCTCGTGTCGCATCGACCGAACGCACGCAGCGCTCAAGAAGCGCCGGTTGATCGCGCGTCGGGATCAGCACGCTGATGCGTGGCGGCGACGCGGGCAAGCGATAGATCACGCGATAGTTGCCGGGCTGCTCGGCGAGCGCAACCGCTTCCGCATTTTGGCCGGTGCGTTGGAGGTGTTCGCTAATCGCACGCAACGCAGCCTCCCGCGCATACGGCTTGGTATCGCCGTCGGCTGCGGTGGAACCCCGCCACGCGCGCCAGTGATACAACACGCGCGGGATGTGACCCATTCCAGCGATGCCCAAGCGCTCGCTCGCACGTAGCGCAAAATCCCAATCCTGGCTGCCATCGCACGCGCTGCGCAAACCGCCGAGCGACTCGAATACTTCGCGCCGAATCGCACTCAGATGACTGACGCAATTCTGGGCGCAAAGCAGGTCGGGATCGAAATCGCCCTTGAAATAAGCATCATAGCGAATACCACGGTCGTCGATCTTGTCCTCATCCGTAAAGATCATTCCCCACTCGGGCCGCGCGATGAACGCACTGGCCAGTTCGCTCAACGCATCGGGATGAAGCGCATCGTCGTGGTCCAACAGCGCCACGATCTGGCCTGACGCCATTTCAAAAGCGGTGTTGGTGGCGGCGGCAATGTGGCCGTTGCGCTCGCGCCTGTTGCAACGTATGCGGGGGTCGCGGCTCGCGTACGATCGCAGGGTCTCGGACAGGCGCGCATCGGTACTGGCGTCGTCGACCGCGCAAAGTTCCCAGTGCGGGTACTGCTGCGCGAGCACGCTTTCGATGCATAAGCGCAAATGGTCGGCGCGGGTGTTGTACGCCGGCATCAATATAGAAATCGTCGGCGCATCCGCGCGTTCGCGCACATCGCCAGCGAGCATGACCGGAAGATCGTCGTAACGATCGAGCCACTTGCGGTACGTCGCACCAGCGCTGATACCGCCTCGCCGGTAATGATCGTACAACCAATCTCCGAAGCCGCGCATATCGCCTCGCGCGACTGCGAGCGCCGCACGACGCCAGCCCGATAAACCAGACTTTGCGAGAATCGCACGCAACATCGCGAACGCGGCAGCGCCCTTGCCCAACCGATTAAAAACGACAGATCCGTCGAGAGAGTCGTTGGAAAACGCACCATCGACGATCGTGCAGCTCGTTGCCATCCGACGCAGCATCACGACGGCGTCCAAGGCGCGTCCATCTTGCGTGATCGTGCCTTCTAGACCGATGCATTCCGACAAGCGCGGTCGCCCTTGATCCATAGGCATCAATGTCGGCGTACGGAAGCGCGCGTCGCCGCGTAATCTGATCCGCAGTGCGTACCAGCCAGGCGCATAGCCACCGGATTCGCTAGTCAATACGATCATCGTACGGGCGCGCTCGGACGCTACGCGCGCAATCGACGCGCAAACGACGACGGGTGTCGTGCCATCATCGGATGCGCGACGCGCAAGACGTCAGTTTCCTGCAGTCTCTTCGGGATTCGGCAATGGGCGCGCATCCTCAGGAATCGAATAGAACTCGTCCTTGGTGATGTAAATAACGCTGTGCGGATCGTAGCCGTTCGCCGCCGGCCATTGATCGTCGGTGATCCATCGACGCTTGCCGTCCTTGACCAGAAACCAGCCATCGTCTTTACCGCGACCGGCCTCAGGCTGATGCACGATCTGATTGTCGTACTTCAACGCCGCAGCGCTAGGCGCTTCAGGCGCGGGAGAAGGTGTGGAAGACGGGGAGGGATCCTCTTGCGAAGCTTTTTCTTTGGCTGCGGGCGGAGCCGTCGCGGATGCGTCTGCGGACGTGGCTTGCTGCGGATCTGAAGCAGGCGGATCTGAAGCAGACGGATCTGAAGCAGGCGCATCTTTCTGCGGGTCGCACGCCGCAAGCACGCCGACAAACGCAATGACGAAAACGAGCCGACGCATCGGGCGGTGAATCAACATATCGGTACTTCCTATTGTGGGAGTTTCTGGGAGGCATCGTCTTCTTGAGAGGCATCGTCTGCTTGGGAAGCATCATCTGCTTGGGAGGCATCGTCTGCTTGGGAGGCATCGTCTGCTTGCGGAGCATCGTCTGCTTGGGGAGCATCGTCTCATTGCGCGCCAGCAATCGACATATCGACCAAAAAAGCGCTCTGGTGCGGCATGCGCTCGACTACGTCGATGCGCTCGATATCGCCAAGATGACTGCGAGACAAGGAATCGAGCATTCGTTTCATGCTATTGGGGGTAAAGACAAAGCATTCGATCGGCATCTCTGCCCGATGCTGAGCCGCCATGCGCAGCGCAGTCATCGGGTCGTAGGAAGGGCGCCCGTGCGCGCCAGCGGACGCAAGAACCTCAGCGGACGTGTCCGTATCGACCGTCGAGTAGTGTTCTATCCGCATCCTGTGTGAGGGCGCAGTACAGGCGGCATCATAGGCAGCGATCGCATCGCCGATGTCGGAATCGCGCCGACATGCGCTGCGTGTGTAGCGACGATCGGCCGCCGTAAGCAGCAATTTGCCACCGGGCGCCAGCGCCGCGGTCGCGATGCGAAGCAGGCGCACGACATCAGGAGCGATTCCAACCACGCCATCGAGCACCACAAAATCGACGGGCCGAGTCGGTAACGAGGCGGACAAGCGATCGAATAAATCCCCTGCACAGAACGCGGGCGCAAGATCGATCGCGATTCGCCCGATCGCAGGTAGCGAAGGATCGGAATAGGTTTCTATGCTCAGCGTTTGCGGCTGTCCGGGCGCCTGGGCGGATGCGATGCGGATACCTGTTTTGGCGCCGATCTGCGCGATGCGGGCTGCGAAAAAATCTGGAAGCGCATGCGCCAACGCAGGATCGTCCTCGATCTCGGGGCCGAATAATCCATCGTGCGGTTCGAAGTAAATCGGCTCGCGGCTGGCCGCGCGCAAGGCTTCTGGCGTACTGCTGCCGCGAATCGGACGCAGCTTACCGTTCTCCACTAGCATCGGCTGATGCTTATGCGCGGCAGAGAGCGAGCGCACGATGCTGCCATCAAGCAGCTTCAAGACATACGCATCCGCAGTCTCACGCAGATGCTCCCGCAATTTCAGAATACCTGCAGCGGCATCGTCTTCGACAGCGCGCGCGTGCAAGCGAAACACCACACGGTGTTCGTCGCGCCTGAGATGGCCGTCCTGCTCGAACAGTAGCTCAGCATGGCGTCCCGAAACGGATGCGGCTGCGGCGACGCAAAAAATCGCGGTATCGATGGTGAAGGTGTGCCAATGCAAATCGTTTCGCTCGCTATGCATCGCCTGCGCAACAAGCATCGCGGCATCACGCTTGGTCTTGTTTTCCAGACCACCGACATCGAACCAACTCCATAAAAATCCGGCAATATGTTCTCGACTCTCGAAATCGTCTTCGCTCGTTCGCAGTAGGTAATCGAACAGAAAATGCGCTGGCGGCGTCCGCAGCCGAAGAAAGTCCGGGCTGGTATCGCGATTGGGCAAGCTTAAGAACAACACTCCGCCGTCGCGAACCAAGCGCATCCACTCGATCAACGTCTCTACCACGTTGGCGCAGTGCTCAAGCACATGATGCGCGATTAGGAAGTCGAAACGCTCGCCAGCGAGCGAATCCAAACTTTCGACATGCACCACATCGTCAGCCGAAAAATACGCGCGCAACTCCTCATCGGAACGTTTATCGGCATATCGGACGGACGCGCTGCGGCAGACGGCGGTCGGCCTAGAGCCCGCGCCGATCTCAACACCGTCGCCAGTGCAGAAGAAACGCCCGATGTCGTCGCGATCGGCATTACCATCCGGGCCGCATTCGAGAACCACGGCGTCGGACGACGGCGAAGCGCTATTGGCTCGATTCATTGCGGTGCTCCACCCATATCACGCTGCGGCCGTAGCGCGTTGTTGCCAATGCATCAACACGAACACCGTCCAAAGCCAGAGCGGTTGTTCGCGCTTGCCGGAATAATGATCGTCGAGGTCGCGGCGCAGCGCGGCGAAGTCGATGAATTCAGCGATTGCGCCCGATCGATCCGATGCAATCGCGTCGTAGACTTCGGACTTCATCGTGCGCAGCAGATCGGCGACCGGAACCGAGAATCCCATCTTCTTGCGCTGCAGCACCGACGCGGGCAACTTCGCGGCGAACGCGCGGCGAAGCACTGTTTTGCCGCCTTCGCCACCGAGCTTTAACGACTCGGGCAGCGCCGAAGCGAATTCGACCAACGATGGCTGTAGGAACGGAAAGCGCCCTTCGAGCGAATGCGACATCAAAATCTTGTCGGCCTTCGCCATCAGGTTCTCGGGGAGCCATGTTTTTTGATCGAAAGCCAGCATGCCGCTCAACGGAGAGCGCGCGTCGAAATACAGCTTTTGCCGCGTGTGCCGCATCGGATCGACCCGGGTGTTTAGCGGCTTATCGCCAGTGAAATACCAGCTCAATTCCATAAACCGGCGGAAGAGTTCGTCGCTGGAACCGACGTTCGCTTCGGCGCCGCGCGCATGCTGCGGATAGCCGGCAAAAATCTCGTCGCTGCCTTCGCCGGAAAGCACGACGGTGACTTTCTGCTTGATCGATTCGCAGAGGATATGCAGCGGGAAACACGCGGGATCGGCGATGGGCTCGTCCATTGCGGCCACCACCCGGCCGAACCTCGATGCGATCTGTGCAGGCGTCGTCTCGACCGCGACGTGAGGCAGGCCGAAACGGTTCGCGACTTCCTCGGCGTATTCGAATTCGTTCAGATCGGGAAACCCAATGCTGAAAGACGTCATCGATACGCCGATGTCCGCGCACAGCGACGCGATAACGCTGGAGTCGAGCCCGCCGCTAAGCAGCAGGCCGATCGGCACGTCCGACATCTGCTGCTGCGCGACGGATGCGCGCAGCATGGACAGCAGGCGCTCGCTCGCCTCGCCCTCGGAGATATCCAACGCATTCTCGTTCTGCGGCAGGTCCCAATAGCGCCATGTGCTCGCGAAACCGCCGCGAATCTTGATGTAAGTGCCCGCCTCGACCCGACGTATGTTTCGGAAGAACGTCATCGGCGCAACGACGTACCGGTACGTCAGATAAGCCGACAGGCCGACCGGATCGATCGCCAACTCGCCGCCAGGAATGCCAAGAAGCGGCGTTAGTTCGCTCGAAAAAGCGAAACGCCCGGCATCTTCGTATACGTACAGCGGCTTGATTCCGAGCTGATCGCGGACGAGATAGAATTCGCCGCGGTCGTCGCGACGGAAGTCCCAAATGAATGCGGTGAACATGCCGTCGAACTTAGCGAACGCGTCGACGCCATCCTCCTCGAACAGCGCGAGAAACACCTCTGTATCGCAGTCCGTCTGAAACACACGGCCGCGCGCTTCGAGCTGAGCGCGCAGCTGCCTGAAGTTGTATATCTCGCCGTTGTAGGCGATACCGATGCGACCATCGCGAGTGCGCATTGGCTGCTGGCCGTGGCCCACATCGATGATGGACAAGCGCCGATGCGCGACTGCGAACCCCGCTTCCGCATGCATACCGCCTTCATTCGGACCACGATGGCGCAACTGTCGGTCGAATTCGGCAAGATAAGCCAACTCGCTTTCGCTCAGAGCGCCTGATTTTGAGACGAAACCGGCGTATCCACACATCGGGCTTATCCTATGACGCGCTTGAGCAGAGAAGACCACTCAGCGAGATAGCGGTCTTGGTTGAAGATGTTCATCGCGGTCAATCGCGACGCTAGGCGCATTTTTTCGGCTTGAGCGGGATGCGAAGCGAGCCAGGCGAGCTGCTCCGCCATTTCGGCCGCGCTCTCGGCATAGAAACCGTCGATGCCATTGTCGATGAACAAATCCACATCGTGATTGCGCATCGAGAGCGTGACCACGCCTGCCATCATCGCTTCGCCGCGCGAGCGCGGCATCGGCGAGCGCAGCGTCGTGTTCACGTAAGCTTTGTAGCGACCGATCTCGCGAACGTAATTCTGATACTTGGCCACTGCCCACTCCGATGTGCCTTGGCGGTAGCCTTCGGGATCCGGCGTAATTAGACAATCGATCTTACAGATACCCGCCGTCCGCTCCGCGATCTGTTCAAAGACGAACAACCCGTTGTAATGCGGGCGATTGCGCAACGCATTTACGCTCATCGAGAAAGCGTCGCGATCGCAAACGCCATTCGGGAAATCGCAGGGCGCAAAACCGTGCCAAATCGTCTGGCTGTTCGCAAAATTCCATTCCGAACGCGCTTGATGACTATTGCAAATGACGGTCGCTTCGGAGAGCAAGGCGACAATGTCGTTGCGATTGGATTCGATGACTTGGCCAAGATCGCTGCCAGCGTACGACCCATCGTACTGGCCGACGAACTGAGGCGTGCCATGGCAAATCGCGATCGCAGGCACATCCGAGTTGCGCAATAACCACAGCATGGTGTCGCCCCAATCGGCGGGCACCTTACCCTGGCAGAGATCAGGTCTCAATACGTTCTCATCGAAATGCAAAATCTTGGCGTCGTAATCGCGCGGATCGATCTCGTCGAAACGCACCATCCGGCAGTTCTTCGGCATCGGGCGCTTGTCCCATTCCCACTGCTCGCATAGCCCGGTTCCGGCGCCCACAACCAGATCGAACTGATGCCCGGTCTTATACAGCTCGTACTGATGCGGCACGTGCCAGCGGTGAGTCAGTATGCGCAGCCGCTTGCTCCGATCGATCACGATCGGCGCGGAACGGTAGCGCTTGAAGCGTTTGTCCAACCAGATGTAGTCCTGATTGGCATCCAGCGCTGCGCCGACGCTGCGCGCCCAACCGACGATCGCCTCATAGGTGCGCGTGGCCCAAACGCGCGACGCCAACAGCAAATCCGGATGCTTCTCGAAGAGACGGCGATAATTTCTCAGCGAGCGCAGTGGCTTCTCGCTCTCGTTCGCCGAGGACGGATGGCTGACATGGATGGAAACTGCATCCTCGATGTATTTGATGCGCGCTCGGGCTTGATACAGACGCACGCCCATTTCGACGTCTTCCCAGCCGAAACCCGAAGCCGGATCGGCCGAATAGCTGAACGCTTCGTCGAAAAGCGGGCCTTCGAGACACTCCGCGATGAAACGTCGAGAAATCGAAAAATTGCGGGTGATGCAATTGACGAACGAGGCTTCGTTTAGTTCGTCCTGCGGCAAGTTTTCGCAGATGGCCAGACGCGGGTCCGCTTCATGACGGCCAAGCACGGAAAGCGCTGGGGCATCGTTGGTTTCGATATTGATCGGACCGATCGCGACATCGCAGTCGCCTTTCGCATGCGCAGCGTAATGCGAGGCCAGAAAACCGCGATTGAACATGCAATCGGCATCGACGACGATCACGATATCGCCCTTCGCCTCCGCGATGCCATGATTTCGGCTGCCGCAGTTACCGATATTCTTGTCGTTGCGAACGATGCGCAAATCGATCTGTCGGCGTCGCGATTCCGGAACCCAGCGCTCGAATTCGCGCACGACCTCAATCGAATCGTCCGGCGTCATATCGTCGACGAATACGATTTCGAATCGACCGCGAAAATCCTGGCGATACAGCCCCTCTAGAAAGTATCTGACTTCTTGTGCCTTGCGATACAGCACCGTCACGACGGTGATGCAAGGCGCATCTAGGTCCGCAGCGGGCATCGCTTCGATCGACTTGCGGCCGACACCGTGCAGCAGCGAATCGTATATCGCATGCGCTTCGTAGCTGGCTTCCTCGATACAGAAGCGAGCCGCGATATCGCGCTTCGCCGCTTCGCCCAGGCGCCGACGCATATCGGCGTCGGTCGCCAGGGCCGACAAGGCGCTATACCACTCGTCTTCGGTCGCCGCCAAGAATCCGTTCCTACCGCTGGATACGATCGAACGCATCGGCTCGGTCGGCGAAGCGATGGTCGGAATCGCCAAAGCAGCCGCTTCAAATACTTTCAGCTCGCTCTTGCATTCGGTGAACGCGTTGCCACGCTCCAATGGCGCAAGATTGATGTCGATGTCCGCAAGCGCCACGAGCATCTCGTCGTGCGCCATCAGCGGCAGTCGCTCGATTTTGCTCTCGAACGTATCGAATGCGCGGGGCAAGTCAAGATGGCCCACAATCGTCAAACGAATGTCGTCGCGTTCGGCGAGCGTACGCAGCAGCGCCCCCGAGCACATCGCGAAATCGTGCTCGTGCGTTTTGGTGCCGCTGAAGTATCCGATCTTGACTGTTTTTCTGCGCATACGCGAGACGCGCTGCGCAATAGCGCGAACGGAGGGGCCAATCGTGTTCGGCAAGACGTAGGCCATCGCGCCGCGCTTTCTCGCCTCTTCCGCCAAAGGCAGCGTCGAGACAGTGACGAAGTCGCATTGCGCCATCGTTCTGGCGATCCTTTCCATGAACTCCGCAACGCCTTTCTTGCCCTCGGAATCGAGCGCTGCGGTGAAGCGCAGCAGATCGATGCGCGATGAATCGAAGACAAGGTCGTCGATGTCGAAAACCACTGGAACACCGCGCGCTCTACAGCGGTCGATCAAAGCGCCGACCGCTTCGCTCCAACAAATGCGGTTGAGCACCAGGATATCCGCAGGCACCCAATCCGCGACGCTTAGCGCTTCGTCGACGTAGACATCCGCGGAATATCCGTGTGCGATCAGCGCCTCGGCATAGTTGTAGACGCGGTAATGCTGCGTCATCAAATCATGGCGATTGACGACGTAAGCGATCCGCGTTTTGGCGTTCGCATTCGAGCCGAAAGAGGCAATCGGTTTCGCGGCCGGTTCCGCGTCGTCCTCATCGCTGCGAGGACGCTGCGGCGATGCTGCTGCACGGCTGACCTGGGGCTGATGCTGCGTACGCTGAACTTGTACGGAACGCTCTTGAGTCGGATTCCCAGGAGGATTCGTTTCGTAAAGCTGGAACTGCCGCAATTTGATCATGACGCCAATCAGTCCGCGCTCGCGAAAGGCGCGATGCGCGCGGGCAAGCGCGTCGCGCCCGCCCCATTTGGCGCGCGCGGCACCCAGATGCGTAAGCGCGAACCAGGCCGCGCTCAGCGCATTGCCCGCGCGGCGCGGCGTGAACGCCAGCGACTTTCCGTCCTCGGCAAGTCGCTGGCGTTCGGTCTCGGCTAATACTTGCCTCTCGCGTTCGATCTCGACAAGGGACGCAGCGAGCTTGGCCTTCTCGTCGGTCTGCCAGCGTAATTTCGTTTCGAGATCGCCCAGGCGCTGCTCTTGTTCGGCGATGAGACCGCGGGCCTGCATGCGCTCGGCCTCGAACGTCTGCTTAAGCTCAGCGAGCGACGCACTGCTGGCATCCGCCTGCGTGGCAAGCTGGCCGCGAATCGCGTCGACCTCTGCATCGCGTACGCGCACATAGGCGCAGTGAGCCTGCTCCTGCTCTTGGGATGCCTTGAGCAGTTCTTCAATCATGCGCTGCTGATTCGAGGCTGTCGCGATCATTTCGCCGAGCTGGATCTTCGCTAGATCGCGCTCTTGCGCAATGTTAGAGAATGAATCGATCGATTTTTGTTGATCGGCGACCGTAGCCAAAACGTCCGCCATACGCGCTTGGGAATGACGTTCCGCCTCATGCTGCGCGGACTGCGCGACATTGAGCCTGGCGCTCGTTTCGTCCAAGATCGCATTCGTGTTTGCTTGCGCTTGTTGCGCGTCGCCGGAACGCGCCTTCAAATCGCGCAACTCGTAACGAAGCAGCAAACCCCGTCCAAGGTCGGCGAAGATGGATTTCGCCAAGCGCCCGCGCTGCGTCTGCCATTGCTCGACGACGGGAGCGAACTTCTCTGCGCTTTCAGCGCCCACGAATAACACCCCGAGACCGTGCATGTGGCTGAAATCGATGCTTGGATAACGTATTTTCAGCTCGTCCCACAGGCGCCAAACGCCGAATTGACGTTCGCGCACGTTGATATCATGAAACAAGACGACGCCGCGCGACGACATCTTCGGAAGCCACGTTTCGAAATCGTGTTCGACCGCTTCGTACGTGTGCAGGCCGTCGATATGCAGCAAGTCGACGCTATCGTCGCCGAAGTAACCGAGCGCTTCGTCGAACGTCATTCGCAACAACCGCGAGATCGCGGAATAGCGAGCGTCGTGGTAACGGCTGAGCTCAAGGAATACCTCTTCGCCATAATAGAATGCATGCTCATCGCCTTGCCATGTATCGACGGCATAGCAGCTGGCGTCCACTCGGTTTTCCTGCACGGCTTGGCAAAACGCCATATACGAATTGCCGTTATGCGTGCCCAACTCCACGAGCACCGATGGACGTAGCAACGAGACTAAACTCGCTGCGAACGGGATGTGACCGGTCCATGCCGATAGCTCAAGCCGATCTGGATTCATCAGCATCGCGTCGTTGATCAGATCGTCAACCGAGATCGCTTTCGATTCGTGCGGCATCGTGTCCTGCTTCATTGGATAGGTGATTCGCCGCGCGCAGAGCACAGCCTATGATCGACAAGATGCACGCGCTTCATGGCGTCAGCACCGTCATTTCGACGCGATCGAACGGAATTCCGACGAGGCCGTATCGCGGTTTGTTCGATGACACGTGCAGAAGCAACGCATCGTGCAACCAGTGATGCTGCACGTGCGTCGCGAGATCGCCATCGGCGATCGCGACCGTCACCGAGTAGATACCGTTCGGCAGCATCGGTAGCGTGAACGCAAACACCGCTTCGATGCTTTGCCCGGCGAGAACGGTATTGCCGGGGTGGGTCGGAAAGGTGTTCTCGCCGAATAATTCTTGGCCGAGACGGTCCTTGACCAAAAACCCGACAATCGGGCTAGGCAAGGTCTCATGGACGTCGATTCCCACCTGCAAGCGAACCCGCTCGCCGCCCGCGAAAACGCCGAGCACCTCGCCTGCTTGCGTGCGTAAATCGGCATTGACGATGGTGGCCTTACCGGTTGTCCAACCGTCGGCATTCGAGATATTGTCGAACAGCGCGATGCGCGTGCTTTCGTCCACGGCCGGCGCGATATCCGAGAGCGCTTCCGGAAGCGTTCCGCCTTCGATACCTCGAACCTCGACCGTCTCGCCGTAGACTTGTTCGGCGGTAAAGCGCAGATACGCGTTGGCAACCTCTTGCGCGCTGCCGCGCATTTGCGCTCGGCCTTTATCGAGCCAAATCGCGCTATCGCAGAGGTTGAGCACGGCGCTGGTGTCGTGGCTGACGAAAATGAGCGTGCCGTGTTCTTTGAATCGGCGCAGGAAACGCATGCATTTCTGCCCGAAGACCGCGTCTCCGACGGCGAGCGCTTCGTCGATCACCAGAATGTCGGCATCGACATGGGCCACGACGGCGAACGCCAGCCGCACGTACATGCCGCTCGAATACGTCTTCACCGGCCTATCGATAAATTCGCCGATATCGGCGAATGCGGCGATCGAATCGAATCTGGATTCAACTTCGCCGCGACTCAGGCCAAGCACCGTGGCATTGAGATAAACGTTTTCGCGGCCGGTGAATTCTGGGTTGAATCCTGCTCCCAACTCTAATAAAGCGGCGACCCGACCGTTCACATCGATTTCGCCGGCAGTCGGCGTGAGCGTGCCGCACAACATCTGCAGCAGCGTCGACTTGCCGGAGCCGTTGCGGCCGATAACGCCGAGCGTATCGCCTCGTCTGATGTCGAACGAAATCTCTCTCAGCGCCCAGAATTCGTCGAAATAGCGCTTAGGTTCGCGTCCGAACAGCCGCTGCGCCCTCGGCAGCAGCGATTGTTTCAAACGATCCTGCGGCGTTGCGTACATCTGGTAGCACTTCGACAAATCGCTCACGCGCACGACGACCTCGCGGCCGCTCTGTGGCGGAGCCTGCGAATCGGCCATCGTCTCGATCGAATTGGGCCGCGCGCTATCGGCGTTCATAGTACGTCCGAGAAACCGTTGCGCATCTTCTGAAACATCGCGAAACCGACAGCGGCGACAGCGGCGCCGATGCACCATGCGATCGCTAGACGGACCGGGTCGGGCGCAATGCCGAACACGAGAGAATTCCTACCCTCTTCGAGAAAGTATACGAGCGGATTGAGCGCGATCACCCCGCGAAACTCCTCAGGCATCGCCGACATCGGAAAGAAAATAGGGGACATGAACAGCAGGATCGTGGTTAGCATTCCGGTCATTTGTCCGATGTCGCGCATATAAACGCCAAGCGCGGACAGAAACCACGTGAATCCCATCGTGCCGAGGGTCAACGGCACCATGATGAAAGGAAAGAACACGATCGTCCAAGGAATGCTATGCGCAAAGATCAACTGGGCTGCGAGCAACACGGCGACGCTGACCCCGGCATGGAACAGCGCGGTGCCGCAAGCGATCCACGGCAGTATCTCGATCGGAAACACGACCTTTTTGACGTAGTTCACATTGCCCAAGATGATCGATGGGGCTCGATTGACGCATTCGGCGAAAACGCCGTAGATGATCAGTCCGCTGAAGAAAATAATCGCGAAATCCACTTTCGATGCCTGCTCGCCCAATCCGTTCCAGCGCGCTTTGAACACCACCGAAAATACGAACGTGTAGATCCCAAGCATCAGCAACGGGCTGAAGAACGACCATGCAAGCCCCATGATCGAGCCGCGATAGCGGCCGACGACCTCGCGCTTGGTCATTTGCACGATCAGATTGAAATTTTTGATGAAGCTCTCGACCGCATAGCGCGGCGAGGGCGTAGATTTTTGGATAATCACGTTATGCGCATTCGATGCGTTTGCCAGAGCAGGAAATCAGCGGTCGGCTCGATCGTCGAGCGCACGCTCAAGATCGCGACGCAGGTCTTCGAGCGACTCGACGCCCACGCTCAAACGCACGAGATCGTCATGGATGCCGAGCGCGGCGCGGCGCTCCACCGGCACCGACGCATGGGTCATCACTGCGGGATGATTCACTAAACTTTCGACGCCGCCCAGCGATTCGGCCAGCGTGAACAAATGCGTGCGTTCGCAGAAGCGCTTCGCACCCTCGAAGCCACCCTTCACACGAATCGAAACGATGCCGCCGAATCCGTCCATCTGCCGCGCGGCGAGCGCGTGCTGCGGGTGATCTTTGAGACCCGGGTGGATCACCTGTTCGATCGCCGGATGGGTCTGCAGCCACTCGGCCAAGGCCAGCGCGTTCTCGCAGTGCGCTTTCATCCGCAGATGCAGGGTCTTGAGCCCACGAAGGGCGAGGAAGCTGTCGAACGGCCCCTGCACCGCACCAACGGAGTTCTGCAAGAACGCCATCTGCTCGGCCAGCTCGGGGTTGTCGCCAACCACGGCCATGCCGCCGACAATATCGGAGTGGCCATTGAGGTATTTCGTCGCCGAGTGCATCACGATGTCCGCGCCGTGTTCGAGCGGGCGCTGTAGGATCGGCGAGGCGAAGGTATTGTCAGCGACCATCAGCAAACCGTGCTTCTTCGCGATCGCGCTGACCGCCTGCAGATCGACGATCTTCAGCATCGGGTTGGTCGGCGTTTCCACCCAGACCATGCGCGTGTTCGGTGTGATCGCGGCTTCGAACGCTGCGGGGTCGGTCAGATCGACGAAACTGAAATCCAGCCCGGCGCTGCGCCGACGCACGCGCTCGAACAGACGGAAGGTGCCGCCGTAAACGTCGTCCATGCAAACCACATGGCTACCGCTGTCGAGCAGCTCCAGAATCGTCGATGTCGCCGCAAGGCCAGAGGCGAAGGCAAACCCGCGGGTACCGCCTTCCAGGCCGGCGACGCAGCGTTCGTAGGCGAAACGCGTAGGGTTGTGGGTGCGCGAATACTCGAAGCCCTGGTGCACGCCCGGGCTGCTCTGGGCATAGGTCGAGGTGGCGTAGATCGGGGTCATCACCGCGCCAGTGCTCGGATCTACCGCTTGGCCGGCATGAATCGCCTTGGTGCCAAGCCCCCAATCGTGGGATTCGTCGGCGAGAACAATGCTATCGGACTGGGGCATCGAGAGATTCTTAACATATAAAGATCCGCAATTTTAGCACTGCCCTCCCCTGGGCGCCCAGTTACTGAACCCGCCTGCGCAAATAGTTCAATAAATCGATCCGTGTGATCAGGCCCTGGAAGCGATCGCCGTCCATGATGATGGCGACGTGGCCGCGGTCGAACACTGGCAACAGGGCCTCGACCGGCGAGCGCACATCGAGAATATCCAGCTTACTGACCATCGCGGTGGACACCGGGTCGCGGAACCGGGCTTCATCGCCGTAGACGTGCAGCAGCACGTCGCTCTCGTCGAGAATGCCGACGATCCGCTCGCCGTCCATCACCGGTAGCTGCGAGATTTCGTACAGCTTCATCCGCTGGTAGGCGGTGACGAGCAGGTCGTTCTGGCCCACCACCACGGTGTCGCGGCGGGTGTACGGGCGCAGGATCAGGTCGCGCAGGTCGCCGTTGGATTCGCGCTGGATGAAGCCGTTATCCAGCATCCAATAATCGTTGTAGAGCTTGGACAAGTATTTGTTGCCGGTGTCGCAGACGAACACCATGACGTTCTTCGGCTCGGTTTGTTCGCGGCAGTATTTCAATGCGGCTGCGAGCAAGGTGCCGCTGGAGGAGCCGCCGAGAACGCCTTCGCTAAGCAGCAATTCGCGCGCGGCCAGGAAACTCTCTTTGTCGCTGATGGCGTAAGCCTGCTTCACCCGCGAAAAATCGGAAATATCCGGCAAAAAATCCTCGCCGATGCCTTCCACCATCCAACTGCCGGACTTCTCGCTGAGCGTGCCTTCGTTGATGTATTGGGTGAGGATTGAACCGACCGGGTCGGCCAATATCAGCTCGGTATGCGGCGAATGCTGCGCGAAGCAGCGCGACAGGCCGGTCATGGTGCCGGAGCTGCCGCAGCCGAACACGATCGCGTCCAGACCGCCCACTTCGGACATTTGCCCCAGGATTTCCGGGCCGGTGACGAATTCGTGGGCGGCGGGATTATCGGGATTGCCGAACTGATTGATGAAATAGGCGCCCGGCGTTTCATCGGCGATGCGCTTGGCCATGTCCTGGTAGTAATCGGGATGACCTTTGGCCACATCCGAGCGGGTCAGCACCACGTCGGCGCCCATGGCTTTGAGATTGAAAATCTTCTCGCGGCTCATCTTGTCCGGCACCACGAGAATGAGCTTGTAGCCCTTCTGCTGTGCGACCAGCGCGAGGCCGATACCGGTGTTGCCGGCGGTGCCTTCGACCAGGGTCGCTCCGGGCAGGATATCGCCGCGCTGCTCCGCGGCCTCGATCATGCGCAGGCCGATGCGGTCTTTGATCGAACCGCCCGGGTTCTGGTATTCGAGCTTGAGGAAGAGATTGCAGACGCCGGTGTCCAAGCGCTGGGCGCGGACGATCGGGGTATCGGCGATCAAATCGAGAACTGAGTCGTGAACAGCTCGATGATTTTGCATGCCGAACGCTTATTCTGGGTAGTGCCGTATTATCGCATCACTCAGCACGCAATCGCTACCGCACCGGGCGTACGCACGGCGAAACCTAGCGATAACTTGCGAATAATTGCGCCTACAGACGCTTGCGCGCAACGATCTTGACGCCCGTATACGCTTGTCCGAATTTGGTGCTCGGATCGGCCATGCTGTCGATGTACGCCGGATTTTCGTAGTCGGAGCCGAGTATCTGCAAACCCGCATCGCTACAAATTGTTTCTAGTCCTTCTTTGGTGAAACGAAAATAATCGCAGGGATATCCGTGGATTGGGAACGCAAAATGGGTGTATATCAAGGTTTCGCCGCCGGGCTTTAAGATGATTGCGATCTCGTGCGTCGCGATCCACGGGCGCTGCAAATGCTCGAATACCGAAACCGAAATCACGCCATCGAACGTATTCTCCGCAAAGGCCGCACTCAACTGATGCGCATCGGCGGCGACATCGACATCAATGCCCATCTCGATGTCCGTACAGACATAATCGGCATCTTCAGCGGCCCAGGCTCGGTGCATGGTCGAGACCTCGGGATTACTGCGCTTCGTGCCCATCTCCAGCACTTTTGCGTTCGGCTTAGCATGCAGGCGCTCGATGAATCCCGCCAGTAATGTCGGGTCGCGCGCGGGGTCGCTCAACCATGCATCGTCGCCCATCGTGGGTTGCTCAAGGTAAAGTTGTGACTGCGGTTATCGCCATGCCTATCGGTTGCGCAAAACGCCGAGAGGCCGAGTGACCTCAGGCATCGGACTTCTTCGCTTCATCGACCGCCGGCTCATCGACCGCAGGCTCATTGACCGCAGGCGGCGGCTGTGCGAGACCATCCTTACCTCGCGCGCCGCCGCCAGCCGCCCCGCACAGACGGGTCGGCAGTGCGTCAGTGGCTCAAACTATCGAACATCTGAGTGAGGCGGTCTTTTGCCGCCAATTTTTCGCGTTTCATCTGTACCAATCGAGTGTCGTCGATCGGCAACACGCCAAGTTCGGCGTCGAGTACCTGCTTGTCGAGTTCCTTGTGCCGATAATAAAGCTGCCTGAATTCTGAATTGTTCTTCATCAAGACTTCAACATCGGATTGGGATTGCCCTTCAAACATAAGAATCCTCCTAACAGCAGAGATGGTGTTCCCGCCAGGACAGCGGAAACGGGGGATGAGCGCGATCGGCAAAACGCATAGCAATCGGCCCAAAAACGACGGCGCCCCGGCCGAGAACGGCACGGGGCGCGATGGGCGGATTAAGAGTAAATCGAACGATCTTGCGGACGCCCCGCTCAGGAGCACCCGCAAGCACCTGGCTTGCGGCGGCGTTCTCCGGAGCGACTTCGTTGCTTTGCGTCATCAACCTGCCCACTGATGCGGCGATTCACATCGCCTTGAGACCGACCCTACTCCTGTCGCTCTCGGCCGGCAAGGGGGAGACGACGATTGGAGTTGCCGGCAGTGATGGCCGGTAGCGGACGCCGGCTGAAACCCTGAAAAACGCTTGACCCCTAACCACAAAAACGCGCTTATCCCATTGATATTGCTGTTTTTCTTCGGAAATCGACGGCAGCTGAATCGTTCCGATCAGTTGCCGGCAGGCTTCAGCGTTGGTTTGGCCCTGGGCTTCGGTTTCGGTTTCGGTTTGGCCGCAGGCTTAGGTTTGGCGGGCGATGAGGCCACGGATCCGCCGGCCGCCAGTTCCGCCTCCTTACGGCCCAGTTCGGCCTCCAGCTCGCGCGCTGCTCGCAGTTTCTCGGCCTCGGCACCGACCACCGTATCGAGGATGCCCTCGGCATCGACACGGGCCTGGGCTTCCAGGGCGATTGCCTCGCGCAGGCGGGCGGCCTCTTCGGTCTGTATCTGGGCTTCGATCCGCATCCGCTCGGCCTCAGCGCGCGCGCGCTCGGCATCGCGGCGGCTGGCTTCGATCAGCAATTCGCCGCGCTCCAGCCCCAAGCGCTGAAGTTCGACGCGGGCGAGTTCGCTCCTGACCGCGACTTCGGCGGTTTCGACCCGAATGCGTGCGACCTGAAGCGCTGGCGGGCGCTGTTTGCGCTTGGCCTTGGTCAGCGCCTCGACGGCTTGGCGGGCCTGCAGACGTTCGTAGGCGGCCAAGGTATTCCGCTGCGGGTCGAGATCGAGGTTGCGCAGACGCTGCTGCAGCGGCGCGGCGTCGGGGTCTGGCCCGGCGGCCTGAACGGTCGATGCCAGCACGAACAGCAACCCGAACAGCAGCGTTCGCCACTGGGCCGAATACATCGATGCGGAGCCGGCAGATGCGGAGCAGGCAGATGCGGAGCCGGCGGATCTGGAGCCGGCGGATGTCGAGCCGGCGGATGTCGAGCCGGACATTGCGCTTGTTGCGGCGGATTGCGCAAACATCGGCTTCATCGCTGGCCCTCAATACCGAGACCCTCGATACCGAGCCTGGCGCGCAATTCGCGGATCTCTTGGCGGCGCTGTTTAAGATCCGACTGCAGCGTCGCTTCACGGCTGAGGGTGTAGGCGTAATCGGCTTCGGCGGCGGCCATCTGCGCCAGCAGATTGGCATCGGGCTTCTTGCGCTCGGTCCATTTCGCCTGCGCTTGGCCGAAGCTGCTGCGCGCCCGCAGCAGCGCATCGGCGGCGTATTGCTGGGCGTCTGCGCTCTCGGCACGGGCCAATGCGGCTTCAGCCGCGATGAGCTCAGGGCTTGGGGGCATCGCTTTCTCTGCGGCGCGCAGCGGAAGCACCAGCAGAACGGGCGCCAACATCAGAAACGTGAAAGCCATCACTAGCCATCGTGCGACCGGGTTGGGCTTCCGGCGCATCGAGTGCTGCGGCCATAGCGTGATGTGTGCGAAGCTTGTGGTCATAGGGCGCGTGGCATCGTTAGTCGGCACGCGGTCATTGTTATCACCATTCGCAGCCGTTGCAACGGCGCTCTACGGAGATTCATCAATGGACATCGGCTATTTCTTGAAGCTGATGACGGATAAGAACGCCTCCGACATGTTTCTGACCACCGGCGCGCCGGTGCATATCAAGGTCGAAGGCAAGCTGTATCCGCTCGGAAATACCGGCTTGCCTCCGGGCATGGTCAAGAAAATCGCCTATTCGCTGATGGACGAAGGCCAAGTGCCTGAGTTCGAACGCGACCTGGAACTCAACATGGCGCTGTCGCTGGCGGATGCTGGCCGTTTCCGCGTCAACGTGTTCAAGCAGCGTGGCGAAGTGGGCATGGTGATTCGCGCGATCCGTAGCGTGATCCCCAGCATCGAAGAGCTGCAACTGCCGCAAGTGCTCAAGAACATCATCATGGCGCCGCGCGGCTTGGTGCTGATCGTCGGCTCCACCGGTTCGGGCAAATCGACATCGCTCGCGTCGATGATCGATTACCGCAACTCGACGGCCGCCGGTCATATCCTCACGATCGAGGATCCGATCGAGTATCTGCATCGGCATAAAAAATCGATCGTGAATCAGCGCGAAGTCGGGCTCGACACGCACGCCTTCCAAAACGCGCTGAAGAACGCGATGCGCGAAGCACCGGACGTGATCCTGATCGGCGAAATCCTCGACGCAACGACGATGGAAGCGGCGATCGCCTTCGCCGAAACCGGCCATCTGTGCTTGGCGACGCTGCACTCGAACAACGCCGATCAGACGATCGAACGTATTCTCAATTTTTTCCCCGAAAGCGCGCACAAAAACGTGCTGATGAACCTCGCCCTGAACCTCAAGGCCGTGATCAGCCAGCGCTTGGTGGTCGGCACCGACGGTCGTCGCCTGCCGGCAGCGGAAATTTTGATCAACACCCCCATGATCCGCGACCTACTGCGCCGCGGCCAAGTGCACGAGATGAAACAGGCGATGGAGGAATCGTTGGAAGACGGCATGGAATCCTTCGATCAGTGCCTGTTCCGTTTGTGCAGGGAAGGCAAGATCGAAATGGAACAGGCGCTGCGCGCCGCCGATTCGCGCGACGGCTTGGCGCTGAAGTTCCGCTTGTCGGAAGGCGGCGGCAGCGAGCATGATCCCTATGCTGTCGCGTTCGAGGGTAGCGATACGTTTTCGCACTGACGCTTCACGCGATGCTGTAAACGAAACGCCCCGGCTTCGGCTGGGGCGTTTGTTTTGGCGATATCGAATGTGTTTCCGAATGTTCGCGGCCAATGATGTGTCGCTTGATGGCGGGCCGGGGCCCGCCCTACGGGGCGTCTGGTTGATTTTCGGGCCGCGCGGCGTCGAATGCGGGCAACGCTAGGCAGGCTGCGTCGATGCGGCGGATCGTCGGGAACGGTTCGAGATCCACGCCGAAGCGACGCGCGTTATAGACCTGCGGGATCAGGCAGCAATCCGCCATGCCGGGCGTATCGCCTTCGCAGAAACTGCCGCGGGCGAGGTCTTCGACCAACAGCGTCTCAAATGCGCGCAGGCCCTCGACGATCCAATGCTGGGTCCAAGCATCGCGCTCGGCTTGAGGCGCGTTGAATTCGCGCTCCAGGTACTGCATGACGCGCAGGTTATTGAGCGGATGAATATCGCAAGCGACCAGCAGCGCCAGCGCCCGGCAGTGGGCGCGATCGCGTGCGGTTGCCGGCAGCAAGGGTGGCTCGGACCAAATCTCGTCCAGGTATTCGATGATCGCCAGCGATTGCCGCATCACCCGGCTACCGTGCTGCAGTACGGGCACGAGTTTCTGCGGATTAGTCGCGGCGAAGGTTTGGCGGTGCTGTTCGCCGCCGTCGCGAACGAGGTGCACAGGAAGGTTTTCGTACTCCAGCCCCTTCAGATTGAGCGCGATGCGCACCCGATAGGCGGCGCTGGAGCGCCAGTAGCCGTACAGCTTCAGATTTTCGCTCATCTTGGCTTCCTCGCGCCGGACGATATGGCCGTCGACGCCCGTCGAATGGGCCGCTGCGCAGCGAGGCTCAAGCGTTGCGCAACGTCTCGCGTGCCGCCATTAGCGCGAACCCGAGTAGATTCTGCCCGCGCTAATGCATCGGATCTTGCGCCTGCGGGTCTGCGGCGGCAATACCAATGCCCCACATCGCATCGACCGGGCTCGCTTTGACCAACCCGTGCCGATCTTGACCAGCCCGATCTCGACCAGGCCGATGTCCATCGCTCAAACCGCCGGCTCGATGCGCTGTTCGATCGCACCGAAAATGTCCTCGCCGCTGCGGCTGCGCATCTCGATCCGCACCACATCGCCGTAGTTCATGAACGGCGTGAGCGGTTTGCCATGTTCGAGCGTCTCTACCGTGCGCTTCTCGGCGAAGCACGAGGCGCCGAGCGAGGTGTCCTGATTGGCCACCGTGCCGGAACCGACGATGGTGCCGGCGGACAGCGGCCGCGTTTTCGCCGCGTGCGCGACCAACTGCGCGAAATCGAAGTGCATGTCCACGCCAGCTTCCGGCGCGCCGAACCATTCGCCGTTGATGTGCGTCAACAGCGGCAGATGCACCTTGTTGCCCTGCCAAGCATCGCCCAATTCATCCGGGGTCACGAACACAGGCGACAGCGCCGAACGCGGCTTGGACTGCAGAAAACCGAAACCTTTGGCCAGTTCGTTGGGAATCAGATTGCGCAGGGAGACATCGTTGACCAAGCCGATCAGTTGGATGTGCGCGGCGGCTTGCTCCGGCGTGGCCGCCATCGGCACATCGTCGGTGACCACCACGACCTCAGCCTCCAGGTCGATGCCGTAGTCCTCGCTGGGCACGCGCACCGGATCGCGCGGAGCATAAAACCCGGCGCTCACGGCCTGGTACATCAGCGGATCGACATAGAAGCTTTCCGGTATCTCCGCGCCGCGGGCGCGGCGCACGCGCTCGACATGCGGCAAATACGCGCTGCCGTCGACGAATTCGTAGGCGCGCGGCAGCGGCGATGCCAGTTGACGCATGTCAAGATCGAACGCGTTTGCGGCAGAGCCTGCATTCAGCGCTTCCGACAGCGCATTCAGGCGCGGAGCGGTATTCGACCAATCCTCCAGTGCGCGCTGCAGAGTTGGCGCGATGCCGTCGGCTTTCGCCGCCCGGGTCAGGTCACGCGACACTACCACCAGCGTGCCGTCCCGGCCGCCTTCTTTTAGTGAGCCCAGTTTCATCGAGTCCTCGCTTTGTTAAATGAAGGAAGCTCCGAATAACACCGCCCTGGTGTTGTTCGGACGTCGCGAACCCAGGCCAAGCCCGCGTTCGCCCCACTGGATCAAACACCTACCTGCTTAATCCAGCGGCGCTGCCGTCCATGGCGCACAGAATGCCTGAATTGATCAGCGGCCTCTTAACAGGCTGCTGAAATACCTGCGGCAGCAGGTGTTCAGCAGCCTGGTCATTCAGTCATGGCACGCAGCCATGGATGCCTGCGTCGGCGAAACAAGCGCGTAAGCGATTGATTTGCCGTGAGCACGTCTAGCTATGTACCAGACATGTGCCGGACGTGCGAACTGAGACCTCCTGAATGGAGATATTTCAGCAACCTGTTAAAGAAAAGCCGCAACACAGTCGAAATATTTTGTTGTAAGCTGCACCGTCTGATCAATGCACTGGCCGGGGATACAGGGTTCATACCCATGCATCAACTGATGTCAAGCCAATGCTTCGCAAGACTTTGCAACATCGTCGATGTTTCGGCCACGCAACCGTTGTATTCCTGATATTTTAAACGCATATCCGACTCCGCCACAGCTGACCGCGCACGTGTACGCAGGTCGGTTCGCGGTGGGTCGGTTCGAGCATGGCGATGGGGTAGCCACAGGGCATCATATGAAAGCAAGGACGCTTCTCGATCTCAGAGCGCTGAGCGCACTCAGCGAATGCACCTCTCAGGAGGCGCTCACCGATGCGATCAATCGTATCGCCAAGCGCATGGGTGTCGACCATTGGTTCTATGCAGTGGACTTGCCATTGGTCTCGGAAGGGCCCAGCCAAGTGCGGATGGGCACATATCCTGAGGGGTGGATCCGCCGTTATTTCGAGATGGATTACCTCCAAATCGATCCGATCATTAGCCACTGCCACGATCATTCGATACCGCTGTCCTGGCGCGATGCGATGAGCTCACGGCGAAAGGTCGTCGACCCGCAGATGTTGAAAATCCGCACGATGTTCGGCGAAGCCAGCGAGTTCGGCCTACGCAACGGCGTAAGCGTGCCCCTGCACGGCCCCGGCACCGGCTGGGGATTGATGTCGTTCTCCTCTGGCCAACTATCGGCCAACGATCTCGACCTGCTGCAGGCCGAGTTGCATCTGCTCGCTCACTTCACGCACGAGGCTGCGCGCCGATTCAGTTACTCAAAGACGCCCGCCAACCTACCGGCGCTGACCAAACGCGAGCGCGAATGCCTGTCGTGGGCGGCCGAAGGCAAGACCAGTTGGGAAATCGGCCATTTGCTCAATATCAGCGAGCGCACTTCGATCTTCCATCTGCAGAACGCAATGCAGAAGCTCGGCGTCAGCGGCCGTCAAGCCGCGATTGCGCGCGCCGTATCGCTAGGTTTGATCGTTTCGATCCGGAGCTGATACCGCTCAAAAAACCGCAAAAACGGACTTCCATCATCCTTTCAGTTCATACAGCTAAGTGACCTGACGGTACCTTGTTCAGCCATGTCTCCCTCAACCCCAAAAGGGAGACATCATCACAACGATTACGGTCGCTCGCGCAGGCGAGCGCGGGCTTCATGCGGCATTGCTGGACAGCATGTATCGGTTACGTTCGGAAGTATTTCATCACCGCCTCGGCTGGGAGGTTCACGTCGAACAGGGTCGCGAGCACGATTGGTTCGATCTTATCGGTCCGTATTACCATTGCCTGGTTGCACATCAAGACGGGTTAGCCCTGTTGGGCTGCTGCCGTTTGTTGCCGACGCTCGGCCCGAATATGTTGCGAGACATCTTCCCTTTTCTGCTCGACAATACGCCGATGCCGGCTTCCGATAACATTTGGGAAGTCAGTCGCTTCGCGATCAATCAATCACCGTTGTTCGCAAAGCGGCTTCGGCTTCAGCGAAGTGCCGATATCGATCTTGGCGGAAATGATTCAATTCGCTAGCCGACAACACATCGTGTCGCTGCTAGGAGTGACCAGCGCACCGGTGGAACGGATGCTTAAACGCATGGGGCTGCAGGTCGAACGCTTGGGAAAACCACAACGGATCGGCCAGGTAATGAGCCTAGTGTTTCAAATTCCGGTCAATGCGTACAAGCTTGATGTGGCTGGTGCCACGCTCGCGAAGATGCCGCAAATCGTTCTCTATCGCGCTGCATAGTGGTAATGACATCTCCGCGCATCGAAGGCGCGGCTCACGTTCGCAACATCCAATCACGACGACTGCACACGATCACTTGAGCTGGATCATTTCAGTTGGATCGCTTGAGCTGGGAGTCGATGAAAACGGGATTGTACAAGCCCGATAATCACCAAATATCACAGGGGAAGCGGTACTGCGTGGGGGCATACGCCCCCGCGCTCACATTGGCTCACCGCCTTGCGTGCAACAGATCATTCATATGGCTGCGTTCGGAGAGCGCTCGCTGGCCTGCGCCGAATGGCCGAGCGCACCGGAGGTCTTCAGGCAACAGCTTTTTCGGATTTTCTGAAGGGCATCGTCACGAATTTGGTCGACGAATCGTGCGCATGGCGCTCGCGCAACATATGCGCCGCGCCGTCCCACAGTGCCTGTCGCGCAGTCAACGCTTCTCGGGCCGCCTCGCGCGCTTCCTGCAGTGCGGTCGAGCGCTTCGCCAACTGCACGTCGATCATCCGGCTCGCCGCAGGACCATGGCTGTCGCCGTCGAGTTCGATGTGGCGCTGCAAGTAGTACACAAAGCCCGGCGCCTGTTCCGCACTCAAGCCCCAGCGATTGAGCAAGCCCTGAAACATATCCGGAATCACATTTTCGCGACCGTAGAAGAAGCTTGCCATCGTTTCCAGCGTGGTACCGTGCTGGCAGGTCGCCAACGTGTGAGAAACGAACGTGCGAACGAACGTCGGTGTGCCTGCAGTCTCGAAAGCGGCATCAAGACTCTGACCCGCGCGTAAAGCATTGAGGAAACAATCGAACTCGGCAGTATCGGCACCGATATCGCGCATGGCTTTGAGATAGAGATCGAGATGACTCGCAGGGTGGCCTTCGGCATCGACATCGCTTTCTTCAGCGAGGATAATGTCGTTGATCAACCGTGCAGCCACCGGATCGACAGGTGGCATCCACGGAAGTTCCACGCAAGTCAGATCGCGTTGCAGACGCTTCGCCAGAGACATGAAATCCCACACTGCATAGATATGCACCTGCATGAAACAGCGCAGGGCATGCATATCGTTGATTTCGTCGAATACGCGATGGCTTTCCAAGCTCTCGCGAATGCGGCGCATGCCGGGGGTCAGAACGACATCGACTTCCTTCTTCATGGCACTCTTCTCCTTGAACGAACGCACGTATTAGGGAAACGGGAGAGCCCGAACGAAACCATCCATTGGTCCGTCCGAACGTCGGCGCCGACGTGCATCGGTCCGATCCCTCGAACGCCGCGTTAATGCGGCGCCCGCACACGCTACCTCCTTGTACCGCAAAATCTTCGGCGAACCTCGGCACACCCCTTGCGCCTCGCTTCGCCGCACTACGTTCGTTCTACGTCGCGCGCGCAACGGTCGCGCGACGTTCGCCGCAATCACCTCGGCATATAGAGCGGGTATAAGCTGGACTCCTCGCGCTCGATCCGCTGCGCCAACAAGCCGCCGACCGTTTTATAATCGGCCATGAACTCCTGTCGCACGCTCGTGTCGAAATCCGCCAATTGGTATTTCTTTACAAAATCGACCACCCCTCGCGCGATCGCGTTCATCTCGCGACGGAAACTGCGAATCAACGCAATGTTCTCCGGATCGCTCTGCATAGTGCTTTCCACATAGTTGTAGAAACGCACGTTCTCGGCGATCAAATGGCCTTCCAGATAGACCTTGAAGGCCAGCAGCATTTGCGGGACTTGATTGAACTCGCCGCGCTCGGCGACCTGTCCCAGTTCGCCGTACATTTGCACCAACGCCTTGTGATCGTTCTTCAAAGCAGGCACTAGGTCGGCATCGTAAGCGATACCGAATCCTCCACGCCGTTGCTCCGCACTGGGCACGCCATTGGGCAGCGCCTGGGAGGTGGGAATCTGTTTCCCACCAAACATCTTTCGTAGCCGGTCAAACACTCCACATCCCCTGTTGAATTCGTCTATCTATCGATCCCAATCTATCGGCTAATCCAATGTCATGGAACCTCGAAACTGCACGTACAGCCGCTATCGTGCCATGTGTCTCAGTACACAACCGGGACGTGTATCACGTGGCGGCCAACGTCGCCTTCGCCTCTTCCCTACCGCCATCCCTGGCCGCAGCGCGCATCGCACAGTTCCTGACCCACGCTGCGACCATAGCGGATGCAATCAGTCGCGTGTACCTGTAAGAAGTGATAGGGCGACTGATTCATCGTGCACGGCAGCGGTCGCTTAGAGGGTTTTTAGAATCTCCCCAGACTCCGCGTTGGGATCGCCGCGACCCGCTGAGGTTCGAGCTTCGCGCAGCGCCAGACGGGTGTCTGCTCACACTGTCCAACCGCATGCGGCGCGCGGGCCTCGGCGTGTCGCGGCGGCACAACCGAAGGGCTGAGCCTCAGCGCGGAACATGAAGAGATTCTGAACAGGGTCATCGCGCACGTCGAAAACGATCGACGTAGCAATTCAGAGACCTAGCGAGAACGCAGCTGCGAAGAATGCCGGGACAGCCGATGGCCGATGGAAACGGCAAGCTCGCCCAGCCCAATGGCCAAAGAACGAAGCCCGCCGATTGGCGGGCTTGTCTGATACAACGCGTCGGCGAGGAGACGACCGATGGCGTTTGGGATTGGCAGCCCCGGATGGATTCGAACCACCGAATGCCTGAGTCAGAGTCAGGTGCCTTACCGCTTGGCGACGGGGCTGTAGAAGCTGCTGCAGTGGATTGTAGCGCCGTATTCTAAATCGAACCAAGCGCATCGCCAAAGCACTGCGGAACTGGACCGTTTGAACCTCACCCGTACCGGGAGCTTGCTCTCGGTACGGCGTAAAGCGATTAGCGCTTCGAGAACTGGCTCGCGCGTCGGGCTTTGTGCAGGCCGACTTTCTTGCGCTCGACTTCGCGCGCATCGCGGGTCATGAAACCAGCCTTGCGCAGTTCAGACTTCAGGGTTTCGTCGTATTCGACCAAAGCGCGGGCGATACCGAGACGGATCGCACCGGCCTGACCGGTGATGCCGCCGCCGGTGGTGGTGGCGACGATATCGAATTGCTCGTCGGTTTTGGTCAGCACCAGCGGCTGACGAACGATCATGCGCGCGGTTTCGCGGCCGAAAAATTCGTCGAGCGGGCGCTCGTTAACGGTGATCTTGCCGGTACCCCTGCGCAGAAACACGCGTGCGACGGAGGATTTGCGACGGCCGGTGCCGTAATTTTGGGTGATGGCCATGATCAGATATCCAGGACTTGCGGCTGCTGGGCAGCGTGCGGATGCTCGGAGCCCTTGTAGACCTTGAGCTTCTTGTACATGGCGCGGCCGAGCGGATTCTTCGGCAGCATGCCCTTCACGGCGGTTTCGATGACCTGCTCCGGGTGACGCTGCATCGCTTGCGCCAGCGTTTCGGTCTTCAAGTTACCGATGTGGCCGGTGAAACGGTGATAGAGCTTGTCGTTCATCTTATTGCCGGTGACCGTAATCTTCTCGGCATTGATCACGATCAGATAATCGCCGGTATCGACATGTGGGGTATAGACGGGCTTATGTTTGCCCCGAAGGCGGCGCGCCAGTTCGGCGGCCAGACGACCCAGGGTCTTGCCCGAGGCGTCAACGAGATACCAGTCGCGCTGGACGGTCTCGTTTTTGGCGATGAAAGTCTTCATGAAAGAACTCTTGAGGTGGTGACATTGTCGGGCTAATTCCGGGCCGTTCAACCGTCGCCGGAACTTCACCACGCATTGTGCGGAGCGATAAAGAGGCGGGATGATAGCCGGCAGCGGCGATCCCTGCAACCTGCTGCCAGCGTTCGCCCATCTGCTTTCGCCTAGCGGCCGACGCGAAATCGGCCCGGCCGGGGTATCGTGCACAGGTTACGTCTTTCGATCCGATCGCGTGTCCCTGCCCTCGCCTCCCGCCTCATCCTCAAGCCGGCTCCAACTCTTGGCCGACCAGTGCGTCCAATGCGGCCTGTGCCTACCGGCCTGCCCGACCTATGCCTTGGAACCGCTGGAAACCGAGTCCCCGCGCGGGCGGATTGCCCTGATAAAAGCCTGGGAGTCGGGTGTTGCCGATCCAACCGAGGCCGGCGATCAACATCTCGACCATTGTCTCGGCTGCCGACGCTGCGAAACCGTCTGCCCGGCCAACGTGCGCTACGGCGAGATCCTGACCCTCGCCCGCAGCAGCCAGCGCCAGCGGCGGCGACCCGGGCGACGCCAGCGGCTGTTCGAGGCCTTGGCGGCGCGGCCTACGCTGTTGCACCACCTACTAAGCGTTTACCGCTGGGCACATCCGCTGCTATCGAAGGCCTTGCGCCCGCTGCCAAGGCCGCCGGCTCCCTCGCTGCGGATCGCTGCGCCCACGATCGCTCGTCAAGACAGGCGCCAGCGTGAATCGGGCAATGGATTGGCGAGCGTTGGATCGGGGAGCGTTGGATCGGGCGTTGGATCGGGGACACCCACCGTCGCACTGTTCGCCGGCTGTGTTGCTCGCGGCTACGACGGCCCACTGCAGGCGGCGTTAGCCCGGCTGTGTGCAGCGACGGGAACTCGGCTGGCAATCCCAGCCGCGCAAACCTGCTGCGGCAGCCTGCACGCGCATGCTGGCGATGCGGAGAAAGCGACCGCGCTGGCCGCGCAAAACCGCGCCGCATTTGCGCCGGGGACCGCGGTGCTCAACCTCGCCAGCGGCTGCCACACCCATATCGTTGATGCGCTGCGCGGCCACAGTGACGTGGTTGATGCGATCGTCTGGTTAGAACGCCGGGCGGATCGCCTTCGTTTCTCCGCGCGAAACGAACGCATCGCCCTGCACCTGCCGTGCACCCAGCGCAGTGCAAGTCGCAGCGATGGCGCCCTGCGCGCCCTGCTCGCGCGGGTGCCGGGATTGGAGATCGTCGTGCTCGACGAGACGCCAAATCCGTTCGGCGCAGCGAACAGCGCCGGCTGCTGCGGCGCTGCTGGCACCCAAATGCTGACCGATCCCGAACGCGCCGCGCGCCTGCGCCAGCCACTGCTAGAGCAGATCGTCGCCAGCGGTGCGACCCGCGTGCTCAGCGCGAACATCGGTTGTCGCCTGCATTTAGCGAACGCGGCGAACGTGCCGGTGCAGCATCCCTTGGAGTTCCTGGGTAGCTGTTTGGCCGAGTAATGCCACGCATGCGGCATGGCACGGCAGGACTGAGATACACAACGGGCGGTACGCGCTTCACCAGGTGGTGCGCGCTTCACCAGACGCCGCGATTTGCGGGAGAATGCGCGGCATGAACACCGAACGCACGCTATCGCCGCTGGACCGTCTGCTCGCCGATGCTCAGAAGGCACTGGAAACCATCGCCGGGTCGCCGCGCGCCGCCCGCCCGAACCCAGGCGAACACGAAGCCGATGTCGTGCTTGATGACGCCGAACGCCGCCATGCCGCAGGCCTGATGCGGATCAACCACGTCGGCGAAGTCTGCGCGCAGGCGCTGTACGTCGGCCAAGCCTCGGTCGCGCGCGACCCGCAGACCCGCGCGCAGCTCCTCGCCGCAGCGCAGGAAGAAACCGATCACCTCGCGTGGTGCGCCGAGCGCCTGCGCGAGCTCGATAGCCGCACGAGCCTGCTCAACCCGCTGTGGTACGCGGGCAGCTACGCGATCGGCACGCTGGCCGGCCTGCGCGGCGATGGCTGGAATCTTGGTTTCGTGGTCGAGACCGAGCGCCAGGTCGAAGCGCACCTCGGCGAGCATTTGCGCACCTTGCCGGCGGCCGATGCGCGCAGCCGCGCGATTCTCACCGTGATGAAGGACGACGAAGCGCGCCACGCCGATCATGCGCAAGCTGCCGGCGCAAAAATCCTGCCACAGCCCGTGCCGACACTGATGGCGGCAGCATCGAAATTAATGAAGACGCTCGCATACCGCCTGTAGCGCTGCGCCTTTGTGGGAGGGCCGGAAAGCCCGAACGGCTGCATCGTCGGCGTCGGACCTTCCGACCCTCCCACGAGCCTCGAACTGCGGGGCGGAACGCCCGAGGCACTTGGAGCCTGTTCACGATCTCCCATAAGCGTGGGTGGGAACACCCGCTGTCATCCCGAAAGCCCGCATCGCGGGCGGAGGGACCTGTTATTGCGACAGCATCGGCCCAAAGCAGGTCCCTCCTCGGGCTTTGCCCTCGTTCGGGATGGCAGATGTTTTCCAGACCTGAGATGTTGAACAGGTGCTTATTGATCCGGCTCGAATATGTTTGAATTCGATGGCTCTGCTCACGTAGGAGGGGCTTCAGCCCCGAGCAGGTTGTTTATAGGGAGTTAATGTAAAAAGATCGGGCCTGAAGGCCTTCCTACGAACGCATGCAGAGTTCAAACTTCTCTTGGCCGGATCAATAGATCCTGCAGAAACAAAGAACGCCCCGGCTGGGGCGTTCTTTGCTGTAGCGATACAGAACTTTACCGATACAGAGTTTATCTAGATGTTAAGCGTATCTCCGACGCCTTCTCGGCTTCGGGCATTACTCCGCTAAGTTGCGGCCTTGATACAGCTCTTCGATCTCGCGGCGCAGCCGCGCTTCGATCTTCATCCGCTCCTTGAACGACAGGTTTTTGGCCTTTTCTTCAAACAAATAATTATCGAGGTCGAATTCCTTCAAGTGCATCTTGGTGTGGAAGAGATTCTCCTGGTACACGTTCACATCCAGCATTTCGTAGCGCGCCCGGATGTTTTTCGCCAGATAATCCTGGATCGAATTGATCTTGTGATCGATGTAATGCTTGCGGCCCTTTATGTCGCGGGTGAAACCGCGCACGCGGTAGTCCATGACGACGATGTCGGACTCCAGGCTTTCGATCAAATAATTCAGCGCCTTCAGCGGCGAAATCACGCCGCAGGTGGCGACATCGATGTCGGCGCGAAAGGTCGCGATACCGTTGTCCGGGTGGGTTTCCGGGTAGGTATGCACGGTGATGTGCGACTTGTCCATGTGCGCGACTACCGCGTCGGAAATAATCCCCCGGCCGGCGTCTTTCTTGTCGATCACCGGTTCTTCGGAGATCAAGATGGTGACCGATGCGCCCTGCGGATCGTAGTCCTGGCGCGCGATGTTAAGGATGTTGGCGCCGATGATCTCGGCCACATCGCTCAGGATCTGGGTCAGGCGGTCGGCGTTGTATTCCTCGTCGATGTAAGCGATGTAGCGCTGGCGTTCCTCTTCGGACACGGCGTAGCAGACATCGTAGATATTGAACGACAGCGCTTTGGTCAGGTTGTTGAAGCCTTGCAACTTGAGACGCGGCAGCGGCTTGACCACGGCATCGGTTCCTTAGGGGTACGGAGGTAGGGGGCGGGATTATGCGACAAACCGGGGGGGGCTGTCGCGTCGCCGCCGGCGCCAATCGCGCTTCCGCATCTACGACGCGGCGGACCGCATCGCTATACGCGATTGCCGAGTCAGAACGATTACAGCCCGACTGAGCAGCGCCGCAGATACGCGAATCGCCGGCTAGGTCAAGGGTTTGCGATCCATGTCACAAAGTCCTACTCTTGGTCATTCCCCCGTTCCGGCTGACATGAACACGACCTCCGTGGCCACATTAACCCCACTTCGACGCAACTCGAATCCGTTGGCGCCGACGCTTGGCACAATCGACCGCTTTCTTTCCAACTGCCATCGCCGCCGCTACCCGCCGCGCACCGAGGTCTTCCGCCCGGGCGACCCGGCCAGCACGCTGTACTACGTCATCTCCGGTTCGGTCAGCATCATCACCGAGGAAGAAGACGGCCGCGAATTGGTGTTGGGCTATTTTGGCGCTGGCGAATTCGTCGGTGAAATGGGCCTTTTCGTCGAAAGCGACCGCCGTGAAGTGGTGCTGCGCACCCGTACTCAGTGCGAACTGGCCGAAATCGGCTACGAACGCTTGTACCAATTGCTCGATGGCCCGCTGGCTAGCGATGCAGCCCAATTGATCTATGCCATCGGCGCCCAGCTCTCGCGCCGGCTGCTCGATACCAGTCGAAAAGCCGGCCGCCTCGCCTTCCTCGACGTCACCGACCGCATCATTCGCGCCCTGCACGACCTGACCCGCGAGCCTGAGGCCATGAGCCACCCGCAGGGCACGCAGCTGCGGGTTTCGCGCCAGGAACTGGCCCGGCTGGTCGGTTGTTCGCGCGAGATGGCGGGCCGCGTGCTCAAGAAACTGCAAATCGACGGCAAGCTGCACGCGCGCGGCAAGACGGTCGTGGTCTACGGGACACGCTAAAGCGATGACACCGACAGGGAAGGCGCCGGCCGGAATATCGCCGCCGACCGAAGCCGATATCGATCTGCGCAATGCCACGCCGGCCGATGCCGAGGATGTCGCCATCCTGCTCACCGCGCTGGGCTACCCCTGTGAAGCGGCCGATGCCGCCGAACGGATCGCGATGGTGCAGCATAACGACCGGCAAACCCTGCTGCTCGCGCGTCTTCAAGGCGTCGCCAGCGGCCTGCTGTCGTTGGATTTCATGTACTACCTGCCCCTAGGCACCACCACCTGCCGCGTCACCGCGCTGGTGGTCAGCGAAGACGCCCGCGGCCATGGCCTGGGCCGAATGTTGATGCGCGATGCCGAACGCCGCGCCCGCCTCGGCGGTGCTGCGCGTTTGGAAGTCACCAGCGCCGGCCACCGCACCGAAGCCCACGCCTTTTACCGCGCCTGCGGCTTCAGCGAGGGCGCGGTGCGCTTCGTCAAACTGCTCGGAGATTGATCGATCGCCATGAACGAATCCGCACTCCCGCCAATCGCGCTCGACTGCCCGAAATGCCGCGCGGCGATGCATCGCCGCGATTACGAGGTCGCCTCAGCCTACCGCTGCAGCGGCTGCGAAGGCCTGTGGTTTCCGATGCTGGAGTTTGAATTACTGCGCGAAGACGCGGACGTGGTCGATCCCGGCAGCGCCGAAACCGGCGCCCGCTTCAACAGCATCGACCGCATCCAATGCCCCGCCTGCAGCCATCCCTCGCAGATGGTGCGGATGGTGGACGCGCAGCAACCGCATATTTGGTTCGAGAGCTGCAAATTCTGCTACGGCCGGTTTTACGACGCCGGCGAATTTCGCGATTACGCAGACTTCACCGCCGAGGATTTTTTCAAGCGGTTCAACGTTCAGACGCGATATTGATCCAGCGCTTGTGGGAGCGCCGGAAGGCGCGATAGCGTCTCATGCATGAATCGAAGATCAGCATCAAGCGGCGACACCGCACGCCGCGGGCGCGGCCTCATTAGATCGGCGCGTTGTCGTTCTCGCAGGCCGGTTCGAGAGCTGCTTGTCTGCTACGGCCGCTCACGACGCCGGCGAATTTCGCGATTACGCAGACTTCACCGCCGAGGATTTTTTCAAGCGGTTCAACGTTCAGACGCGATATTGATCCAGCGCTTGTGGGAGCGCCGGTAGGCGCGATGGCGCATTGCAGATGCGGAACAGCCGCAGGGATTCGACAGGATGCAGCGATGACATCCGCTTTGAGGCTGTTTTATCGATCGCAGCTGTCTTATGGGATAGCGTCGCGACTTGCGAGGCCCCCGTTGACGCGTATCGTTCACGCGAAAATCGCATGACCTAAGCACCGACGAGCGTTTCGATCGTTTTACCGATAGCGCCCAGAACCGCAAGCGACGATAGCGTGAAATACGCGATCAAATGGCGATGCTTGGCCTCTGCTGCAGCCTTTGCGATCACGGCTTCGCGCGCGGACAATCGCGTTTGCAGCACACTCAATCGCTTCTGGATCGCATCCATCTGCGCATCGACCGGCTCACCGGATGTATACGCGTTACGCATCGGCGGAATATCGGCCTTCTCATCAACCGGCAAAGCGTCTTCTATCGCTGCCAAACCGAGTTCGTAGTTATAAAACTGGAATGTCCGCAAGCGTTCCGAAAGCGCCTCGTCGTGTTCGCCGAAGGCATGGATCGCATTGAACACGGCGTTGTGCGACTGATACACACGATACACCGTGCGTGCGTCGGCCAATCGCCCGAGCTCTGCGCTGCGCTTTTCGATCGCGGTCTGTTCGTATAGCCACAGGCCAAGCAGACCTACTGTGCCCACGACGGGCAGCACTTCGCCGAGCATGGAAAAGAGAGTCATCGTCTGTGCTCCTCAACGGTGGCGCGTTCGGCCGCAGACTGCGGCTGCATACAGCGAACGTTAACGGCGCGCGCCGCAGGTCAAGTAACGATGCACGCGACGCAAGCGTGGGCAAGACGACACGCATGAAGACGTAGCGGGCCTGATGTCCCTATTGGCTATGCCGATACCGCCTCCCCACCCCGCTCCACACACCCCCAATTCAACATCGGCGTGCCCGCAGGCAGCGCGCGGCGAAATTTCTCGATACTCGACGCCTTCGGATTCACCACCACCGGTTTCGCCGCGGCGCTGAGCAGCGGCATGTCCGCGGTGCTATCGGAGTATGCGGCGGCGACCGGGCCGCCGTAGCCGGCGTCGGCGAGCATTCGCATTTTCATTTTGTAGTGGCAGTGCCGCACCGCGCCGATCGCGCCGTATTTCGGGCCGACGACGGTGCCGATCACCGGCAGATCGCCATGGGCGACGAAGGCGAGAATGGCGCGCGCCAATTCGGTGGGCGCGCCGGTGGCGACGATCACGCGGTGGCCGGCTTCGCGATGTTGGCGCAAGACATCCAAGCCGATCGGCAGTAACCGCGCCTTCATGTCGTCGGCATGCGCGGCGATGTAGCGGTCCGACATCGCGTTGAATTCCTCCAGCGTGCGCATGCCGAGCGTGCCCACCCAGACGAAGGCGGAAATGCCGCGGCGACGCGTGGGCATCCAGGCGATCATCGGCCCGAACACCGGCATGATCGCGAGCGCGAGCGCTTTGCGCCACCAGGCGCGCTCGATCAACCAGCGGAACAGATGGCTGCCGGAATCGCCGTCGAACAAGGTGTGATCGAAATCGAACACCACCAGCGGCGCATCGGCTGCGGGCGTGGGATAAACGTGCGTCGCCCCGCTCATGCAAAAAACAGCCGCTGCAGCGCCGCGCCCGGGTCGGGCTCGCGCATAAACGATTCGCCGACCAGAAACGCATCAATGCCGGCAGCACGCATGCGCTCCACGTCATTGCGGGTTGCAATGCCGCTCTCGGTAACGAGCACGCGACCGACAGGCATCGCATCTTTCAGCGCGAGCGTGGTCTCAAGCGACACCTCGAACGTGCGCAAATTACGATTGTTCACGCCGATCAGCGCCTGTCTGCCGTCGATCGCCGGCAAGCGCAGCGCGCGTTGCAGCTCATCGGCGTCGTGAACTTCCACCAGTACGTCCATGCCCAGCGCCATCGCCTCGGCGTACAGCGATGCGAGCTGTGCGTCGTCCAGCGCAGCGACGATCAGCAAGATGCAATCGGCGCCGAGTACGCGCGCTTCCACGACTTGATACGTATCGACGGTGAAATCTTTGCGCAGCACCGGCAGTGCGCAGGCGACGCGCGCTTGCTGCAGATAGGCGTCGGCGCCTTGGAAGAAATCGACATCGGTGAGCACCGACAAACAGGCCGCGCCGCCGGTTTCGTAGCTGCGCGCGATCGCGGGCGGATCGAAATCTTCGCGAATCACGCCCTTCGACGGACTGGCCTTCTTCACTTCAGCGATCACGGCGGGCAATCCAGCCGTGAGTTTGGCTTCGATCGCAGCGATGAAGCCGCGCGTCGGCGGCGCGTCGTCAACGCACGCGCGCAGATCGGCGAGCGAGACGCGAGACGCACGTTCGGCGATCTCTTCGACTTTGCGATCGAGAATGCGCTGCAGGATATCGGCGCGTGCTGCGCTGTTGGATTCAATGCTCATGCGGTATTGGGTGCGGGTTCGTATTCGTTGGAGCGCGGTACGCGTGCTGAGTTCGATAGCGTATCGCGCGGCTTTCATAGGATGATGCTCATAGCGGCCTGCTCTTATAGCCGCCTGCTCTTTATAGCCGCCTGCTCTTATAGCTGCCTGCCCTCTTCGCCGCTCATATCATGGCAACTTCGCGAACCAATCGTAGGCGCGTTCGACTTTAGCGACGCGCGTGATATAGCGGGTGTACCAATCGCGACGGCCGCGATTGCGGGTCGCGGCGTGCTCGGCTTGATGTTTCCAGGTCAGAATCGCCGATTCGCTTTGCCAATAGCTGACGGTGATGCCGATACCGTCGGCGCCGCGCAGACTTTCCACGCCCAAATAACCCGGCTGCTGACGCGCAAGTTCAACCATGCGTTCGGCGGCTTCGGCATAGCCGGCGGCATCGTCGCCATTGCGCTGGGAGGTGAAGATCACCGCGTAGTACGGCGGCTCGGGCGTGCTGGCGAAACCGTCTGCGCTCATGACGCCGCCAACCGCTGCGTGGCAATGACGAGCTGTTCGAGCTTGGCGCGCGCGCCGCCGCTTGCGATCGCCTCGCGCGCCGCTTCGATGCCGTCGGCGATGCGATCGACGCGACCGGCGGCATACAGCGCAGCGCCAGCATTGAGCGCGACGATATCGCGCGGCAAGCCCGGTAGATTGTCGAGCGCATCGAGCAGCATCGTTTTCGATTCGTGCGCATCGGCGACGCGCAGATTGCGGCTGGCGGCCATGCCGATGCCGAAATCTTCCGGATGTACTTCGTATTCGCGCACCACGCCGTCGCGCAGTTCGCCGACCAAGGTCGCCGCGCCGAGCGAGATTTCGTCCATGCCGTCGCGGCCCCAGACCACCAGCGCGCGCTGCGCGCCGAGCTGCTGCAGCACGCGGGTGAGGATGCCGACCAGATCGGGATGGAACACGCCCATCAAAATATTCGGCGCACCGGCCGGGTTGGTCAGCGGGCCAAGGATATTGAAGATCGTGCGCACGCCCATTTCGCGGCGGACCGGCCCGACCTGTTTCATCGCTGGATGATGGGTCGGCGCGAACATGAAGCCGATGCCGACCTCGTCGATGCAGTGCGCGACTTGCTCGGGCCGCAGTTCGATATTCACGCCCAGGGCTTCGAGCACGTCGGCGCTGCCGGATTTAGACGACACGCTGCGGTTGCCGTGCTTGGCGACCTTAGCGCCAGCGGCCGCGGCCACGAACATGCTTGCGGTCGAGATATTGAAGGTATGCGCGCCATCGCCGCCGGTGCCGACGATATCGACCAAGCTGGCGCGATCGGCAACCTCGACTTTATGCGAGAACTCGCGCAACACCGACGCGGCGGCGGCGATCTCGCCGACGGTTTCTTTCTTGACGCGCAGGCCGGAGAGGATCGCCGCGGTCATCGTCGGCGAAATTTCGCCGCGCATGATTTGGCGCATCAGATCGACCATCTCGTCGTGAAAGATCTCGCGATGCTCGATCGTGCGCTGCAGGGCTTCTTGGGGGGTGATAGGCATGAGTAGGTCGGAATTAAATGTTGGCGTGTTCGAGGATGTCTTGGCCCATCAGCACGCATTGGCCATCGTTCAAACGGAAGTACTCGAAACGCATGCGGTATTGGCCCTTGTAGATGGAGCCCCACACCTCCAGCACATCGAATCGCTGCTTTGGATTGGCGGGGTTGGCGATCGAGGCCAGCGGCTCGGCACGATTGTGCACCGCTGCGCGGTCGTCGTTGCCGGAGTGGAAATCGAGCAGTTTTTTGGCTTGCGCGATCGCCTGCGCTGCGCATCGGTCGGTGGATGCGCGCGTCGCCGCCGATGCGCCGATCGGCGACAGCGCGAAGATCGCCAGCAGCAGGCCGTGCGCGCCATTCATCGCGTTCAATGCTTCAGGAAATTCTTCAGCAGGGCATGCCCGTGCTCGGTCAGGATCGACTCTGGGTGAAACTGCACGCCCTCGACCGGGTGTTCGCGGTGGCGCAAGCCCATGATTTCTTCGACCGAGCCGTCCTCGTTTTCGGTCCAGGCCGTCATCTCCAGCGATTCGGGCAACGTGTGGCGATCGACCACCAGTGAGTGATAGCGCGTCGCTTCGTAGCCATCGGGCAGGCCGGCGAACACGCCATGACCGCGGTGGCGGATGCGCGAGGTTTTGCCGTGCATGATCTTGCCGGCGCGGACAACGTCACCGCCGTAGGCCTGACCAATGCTCTGGTGGCCCAAGCAGACGCCGAGAATGGGAATGCGCGCGCCAAGCTCGCGAATGATGTCCACCGAGACCCCGGCCTCGGTTGGGGTGCGGGGGCCGGGGGAGATCACGATGCGCTCGGGCTGCAGCGCATCGATCTGTGCAACCGACAGTTCATCGTTGCGCACCACTTTGACCTCAGCGCCCAGCGCCTGCAGGTACTGCACGAGGTTGTAGGTGAAACTGTCGTAGTTATCGATCATTAACAGCACGGCCGCGCTCGCATCCTATCGGGGACCGTGCAATTTATCGGCGGAACTCCGGGTTGGCAAACGCGCGCGCATGTCTACGCACGCTTGGCGCGCTGGGAGGTGTCGCAACGGGCGCCGTGGCGGCGGTGGGTTTGCCCGCCGCCCTGCGCGGCGGGGCCGGGATACTCCGGATCGGGCCGGGCCTGATGGTCAGCACGAAGCCATCGGTGGTAGCCGACACGACCTTGACCTGGAAGGCGAAGTCCGGCGAGGTCCAGGTCTCGCCGACCTTGAACATGCTGCCTTCGTTGTTCGAGCGATTGGCCGGCGGCTGGTCGGCATCAACGCTCCAAGACGGCGCGGACCGCGAGGTCTGCACGTCATGGATCACGACCGCGTCGCCGGGAAGGCGGTTTTCGTAATCGCCGGTGCGTTTGCGGGTTTCGATGGTGTAGTAGCGCGAGGTCTGCCCCGGATAGGCCAAGGTGATCATCTGCAGATTGGTCGAACCGGCCAAACTGGCGCGATCCAAGACCACAGAGGTCGCGCCTCTGCCGCGATTGACGGTGAGTTTGCGCGCATTCACGACCCACCCCAAGCGATTGCGCGAATAGATGTTGATGTGTTTCGGCAGCGTGCCGTAGGTGGCATTGCTCACCCCGTTGTTCCACGCATCGCTCATCACATCCCAAACGTTGTCGTAGGTGTCGCTGTCGTTGTCGGAATTATTGGAATGCGGCAGGCCGTAGGCATGGCCCATCTCGTGCGACAGCGGCGCAAGATTGCCGAACGACCACGGCGGGTTCCAGGTCGTGCTCCAGCACTTGTTAACGCCGTCGAGCGTGGCGCAGCGGCCGCCGCCCCAGGCGAAGCCGTCGAGGTTGTCGTTGAACATCATGTTCACGCCCTGCACGCCGCCGTTGATCGCGAAGTTCACGTTGGCGTCGTGCGCAGCCGTACAGTCCTCGAAGAGTTTGCCGAGGTCGGCTTTATCTTTATTCGTGGTGGTATCGAGCGTGACGTAATACGACCGCGGCTCCGGCAGCGTCGCCCAGCCGTACGCATTGCTGCCGCTGAGATTGATCTGGCCGTACGACACTTCCTGCCAGTAATGCCCCAACTGACCAATCGCGTTGCCGTATTGCCCCTGAAAGAAGCTCAGCGGTTTCTGCTCGGTCGGTTGGTCGCTGAATTTGCACATCAGCGTGACCCAGGAGGTCACGCCGACGATCGCCTCGGCATTGGCGGTGATCTGGCCCTTGCGCACAGGTTTCGCGACACGCCCCTTAGGCCCTGGGGACGCGAGATCTTCGATCGCAACGATCGCGTCCGGTACGACTGCATCCGGCACCGCCCGCGAAGCCGCTGCGGCGGCAGTTTTCACCACGACCGGCGCAACACCGACGGCGACCCGGCGCTGATACAGGCTGTAGAGGTCGTCCGCAGCGATCAGTGCGCGCTCGCTGTCGAGCGCATGGCGAACGCCATCGTCTCCGACCAGGGTGGTGAGAAATACATGTTTCTGGCTGGAACCCGGCGGCGCATCGCCCCAGACCAATTCCAAGCGCCCGATTAAGATATCGTCGGATGCGCGTGTGGCCGGTGGCAGGCGCGAGCCCCGGTCTTCCGGCTGGGCATTGCGGAGCATCCTTGCGGAGGACATCTGAGCGCTTGCGCCTGCGCAGCACAACATGGCGGCAAGCCCGAGCAGATGCATCGACGAAACCCGTAGACGTATCGAAGGCATAAGGGCCTCTTGATCGGGCATGGCGCCCGGGGCGATGGATGCGAGCCTTGGATGCTAGCACCGCGCTATCGCGGCGGTTGGGGATAGGCGCACAGTTTGACGGCGATGGCGACGGACGGGCGAGGATTCGGCACTGGCGGTCGCGCGGGCAGCGCAGCGGTTCGGGGGCGCTCGCGCTATCCTTGCGGCCCATCGGCTGGACGCGATGTGCGCTATCACCGCGTTTCCACATCGAAGACCGACCACTACCGGCCGGTTTCGCCAGCGAATGCGATGTCCGGCCGTCGCCTTGCGTACGCAACTCCGAGCTCCAGGACTGACCCGTGCCCTATCTCGAACTCACCCTGCATTGCCGCGAAAGCGAACAGCCCCGCTACGAGCGCGCGCTGGAGGATGTCGGCGCGCTCGCCGTCACCTTGCTCGACGCCGATGCGGAAACCCCGAACGAGCGCGCGATCTTGGAGCCAGGGGTGGGCGAAATGCCGATCTGGGGCGAGATCGCGTTGACCGCACTATTTTCTTACGAAGCCGATCCGCTGCTGCTGCTCTCGGCGCTGGAGGCCTTCGACCCGGAGCTGAACTGGCTGCAGGCGGGGTTCCGCAAAGTCGAAGACCAAGATTGGGAGCGCGCATGGATGGATCAATACGTGCCGCTGCAGTTCGGCGCGCTGACCTGGATCGTGCCCTGGAACCAAGCCTTGCCGGAGGGCGCCGATGCGGCCGATGCCGCGGTGGTACGGCTCGATCCGGGCCTCGCCTTCGGTTCCGGCACCCACCCGACCACCGCGCTATGCCTGCAATGGCTCGACGCCCTGGCCGCCGACGGCCGCCTGCAGGGCGCGGCCGTGCTTGATTTCGGCTGCGGCAGTGGGATTCTGGCCCTCGCGGCGCTCAAGCTGGGCGCGGGCCGAGCCGTTGGGGTCGATAACGACCCGCAGGCGATTCTCGCCACCGCCGACAACGCCGAGCGCAATGCGGTCGGCGAGCGCTTGACGGTGTTCCTGCCGCACGATGAACCGAATACGACGTATCCGATCGTCGTCGCCAACATTTTGGCCTCGGCCCTTGATGCCTTGGCCGACACGCTTGCGGCGCGGGTCACGCCGGGCGGCCGCATCGCATTGTCGGGCATCCTGATCGGCCAAGAGGTCGAACTGCTCGCGCGTTTCGCGCCCTGGTTCCACGACCTGCGCGTGGCGCAGTTGGAGGACTGGGTGCGGATCGACGGCGTGCGCAGCGATGCGCCCGACCCGCAAGGGATCGCCCGCACCGAACAGCGAAGCGCGGGAGCGCCTTAGCGCGATGTTCATCAATTGCCCGTATTGCCGCGCACTGATCACGACCGACGTGGCGACCGACTTGCCGCCGGAACTGTGCCCGCAGTGCAAGGGGCCGCTACGCGAATCGCACGCGCAGGCCATCGGCGTGCCGGCAACGCCGTTACTGTCCGCGGATGGCACCTCGACAACGACCGTAGACATCGAAGCGCCTCACATCGATTCGACAGATCATCATCCCGCTTCAGAGCATGTACATTCACAGCACTTACGTTCAGAGCACTTACGTTCACAGCACTCACGTTCAGAGCATCCGGCTTCAGAGCATTCGCAGTATGCCAAGCCCCATTCAAAAGACACTCAAGCAGACGATACGCATTCGGACGATACACATTCAGACGATAGGCGTTCGGACGATACGCAGACAGTCGCAGCGCTATCGCTCACGCAGATGATAGATACCGCCACGATGGCAGCCGTATCCGCAGAACCGGCATCATCAAAGCCGACGGTGTCCGACACGGTCTCCGACGAGGCCGACGAGGCCGACGAGGCCATCCTCGCGTCAGCGACAAGCGTCGCGCCTGTCCACACGCCAATGCGCCGACGCGCGGGCCAAGTCACGCCCAGCTTCGCACGCACAAGCGCGGAAAGTGCTGAAACATCGCGCACGCATGCATGGCCAGCGATCGCCGCAATCGTCGGCCTAAGCGGATTGTTGATCTTGCAAATGCTGCTCGCCGATCGCGGGCGTCTAGCCGCCGATGCGCGCTGGCGCCCGCTGCTGGAAACGCTGTGCGGCGCACTGAGCTGCGATCTTCCGCCGTGGCGCGAACCTGGGGCCTTCACCCTTCTTCAGCGCGATGTGCGCCAACATCCCACCGCACTTGGCGCACTGCGCGTAACCGCGAGTTTCCGCAACGATGCGCGCTGGTCGCAGCCGTGGCCGAAACTACAATTGACGCTGTCCGACGTGAACGGCCGGCCTTCGGGCCAGCGCAGTTTCGATGCGCGCGAATATCTCGGCGGCGCGCCCGCGCAACAGGTGTTGGCCAGCGGCGAAACGGCGACAGTCGCGATGGACATCGTCGAACCCGCCGCGCAAATCATCGCTTACGACGTCCGCTTTCGTTGATCTCGCTCAAAAAGCGAATGCGCTGACCGCGTTACTTTCACGACGTTTCAGCCGTATCGCCAGCACATGCGACTGAGGCAATGTCATGCGCGGATCGAACGTGACTTGGCACGTGTTGCGTGACTTGGCACGTATTGGTTGCAAATGAGTATCGGAAATGGATCGATGCGGCGATTGTAGATGATGAAATCCTTTTCACAGCAACAATCTCGTCATGTTTGCACCACATGAACGTAACACCATCGCACGCTCACCCGAACAGCGCGCACAACGCGAAGAAACGTCTGAACCGGACATCGGGCACAGTGGCGCAACCGTAGATCAACCACGTGCGCGACCACTACGGCGCATGCGCACCATTCATCGGAAACCCATCGCACAGACACGCATCAACTGCGGCAAGCGCATGGCGCGACCGCAGGTTGCACGCTAGACTTCATGTTCCGTCGCCAGAATGGACACAACCGCCGGGGGTCGGTTGCATAGCGACATCGTTGGATAGCGAGACCGATCTTGAACACCGAGCAGCAGGATTCCAATACACATACATCTTCTCTCCGCGCACGCACGCCGCTGCGCGATCATGTCGCGACCTCGGTGCGTCGCTACCTCGGCGACCTCAACGGCTCAGGCAGTTCCAATCTCTACGAAGTCGCCTTGCGCGAATTCGAAATTCCGTTGTTCGCTGAAGTGCTACAGCATTGCGACGGCAATCAAAGCCGCGCCGCAGCAATGCTCGGCATCCATCGCGCCACGCTGCGCAAGAAGCTGAAAGATTACGGCCTGGCCTAAGAGCCTGTTCACGATCTCCGCATACTCCGCGTTGCGCCACAGCGACACGCTGAGGTTCGAGCGTCGCGCAGCGCCAGACTGGTGGTCTGGTCAAGCGGCGCGCGGGCCTCAGCGTGTCGCTGAGGCGCAACCCGAAGGGCTGAGCCACAGAGCGCGCGGCACGGCATCCTCGCTCGGTCATGGATGGACATCCATTCCCTCACTCCTCCTTGTTCCGCGCGTTCTGTGGCTCAGCGCGAAGCATGCGGAGATCGTGAACAGGCTCTAAGACGGTTTAGCCTAAGCGCGTTGCGGCGACCCAACGCGGAGTATGGAGAGATTCTAAACAGGCTCTTAACCGAGCCTCGGCTGTCGAACACCAACGCCGACGCGAATAAGCCACGATCGATTCTCTGCGCGATCTTTACCGCGATCCTCACAGCGATCCTCACCGCGATCTTCACCACACGCTTCCGCACGGTCGCCCGCCATTCGCGCCTGCGGCAGCCGGCTATAATTCGCACCTCTCCGCCGCCGTCCCCGCCTTCCGATGACTAGCCACCTGCCCAGCGCCCCGGTGACGATCCGCCGCGCGCTGTTATCCGTCTCCGACAAGAGCGGCCTGCTCGATCTCGCCCGCGCGCTCGCCGTGCGCAACGTCGAATTGCTGTCCACTGGCGGCACCGCCAAAACAATTCGCGATGCCGGCCTGCCGGTGCGCGATGTCAGCGAGGTCACGGGTTTTCCTGAAATGATGGACGGCCGCGTAAAAACTCTGCATCCGGTGGTGCACGGCGGCCTGCTCGGCCGCGCCGGGCGCGACGATGCGGTGATGGCCGAACACGGCATCGGCGCGATCGATCTGCTGGTGCTGAATCTCTATCCATTCGAGAACGTTTCGGCCGATCCGAGCAGCACGATCGAAGACGTGATCGAGAACATCGATATCGGCGGGCCGGCGATGCTGCGCTCCGCCGCGAAAAACTATTCACGCGTCGCAGTCGTCACCGATCCAACGCAATACGCCGCGCTGCTCGATGAGTTGAACGCTTACGATGGCGCTGTCTCCGGCAACACCCGCTTCGCGCTATCGGTCGCCGCGTTCAATCGCGTGGCGCAGTACGACGCAGCGATCGGCGAGTATCTATCGTCGCTGCAGGACGACGGCAGCCGCAGCGTGTTTCCGTCGCAGGTGCACGGCAGTTTCGTCAAGGTCATGGATTTGCGCTACGGCGAGAACCCGCATCAGCAAGGCGCGTTCTACCGCGATCTGTATCCGGTGCCGGGCACGCTCGCCACGTTCAGGCAGTTGCAGGGCAAGGAGCTGAGCTACAACAATCTTGCCGATGCCGATGCGGCCTGGGACTGCGTGCGCCAATTCGGTTTTGAAACGCCGACCTGCGTCATCGTCAAACATGCGAACCCCTGCGGCGTCGCGGTGGCGGCGAGCGCGCTGGAAGCGTACGAACACGCCTACGCCACCGACCCGACCTCGGCTTTCGGCGGCATTCTTGCGTTCAACACGGCGGTCGATGCCGCGACGATGAAGACCATCCTCGACCGCCAGTTCGTCGAAGTGCTGATCGCGCCCGGTTACGACGAAGGCGCGCTGGCCTACGCCGCGAAGAAAGCCAATGTGCGCGTGCTGCGCATTCCGCGCGGCCGCGGCGCGAACATGTTCGACACCAAGCGCGTCGGTTCGGGCCTGCTGATGCAGACCGCCGATACCCGCGAAGTCGCTGCCGACGAATTAAAGGTCGTGACCAAGATTGCGCCAACCGCCGAGCAGACGACCGATCTGCTGTTTGCGTGGCGAGTCGCGAAATTCGTGAAATCCAACGCCATCATCTACGCCAAAGACCAGCGCACCGTTGGCGTCGGCGCCGGCCAGATGAGCCGCGTGTATTCCGCGCGTATCGCTGGCATCAAAGCTGCCGATGCGAACCTAGACGTGGAAGGCTCGGTGATGGCCTCCGACGCGTTCTTCCCGTTCCGCGACGGCATCGACGCCGCAGCTGCGGCCGGCATCAACGCGGTGATCCAACCCGGCGGCTCGATGCGGGACAGCGAAGTGATCGCCGCAGCCGACGAACACGGCATCGCGATGGTGTTTACGGGTGTGCGGCATTTTAGGCATTGAAACATGCACGTTTGCATGCAGGGTAACACCGCGTCGCATGCTGGCCCGCAGGCGCTTCAATTCGCCGTATAGGTAAAGAACGCTTAGGATCGCATCGAACTGAACGAGATCTCATGATGAAACGCTCGCGCATTCCGGCCCTCGCCCTATGCTTGCTGATGCTCGCCTACGCGTCGGGCATGCAAGCCCTCACCCCACCCGCCCCACGCCAAGTCTCCGACGAAGACGCCGTGCGCCTGCTGAAAACCGCCTACAGCAACGAAGCGGTGGGCTTCGCTGGCGATTGGTCGGCGCGGCAGCGTTCGCCCGACGACGACGAAAGCGAGCCTGTGGCGGCGAGCCGCACGGTCTGCGCCGATAGCGGGCGCGACCACTATGGCCCGCGGATGGTCGCGGTGTGTACGTCGTTCGCGGATGCCGGGCATGTCACCCCGGGGCTGGTCGATCTGTGGCTGTTGCTCGATCCGCGCGGCGAACAGGCCGCACGCGTCGGTGCATCCAAGCGCGACATCGCCAGCGGCGGGTTCGGCGCGCCGGGCGAGGTAAGCTTCTTCGCGATCGGCCCCGCGCGCACCGCGTTCGCGCTGGACTCCGGCTATTCCAGCATGGGCTGGAGCACCCATGTCCGCACGCTGTATTTCGCCGAAAGCAATCGCTTCGACGCACTGCTCAGTATCGGCACTGCGCTGGACAACAGCGGCGCCTGCGATCCGAGCGAAGATGCGTCCTGCAAGAAAAATTCGATCTCGGTGGAATGCAGCCTGCGCGCCGAGGCCGAGAAAGGCGAACGCGGCTTTTATCCGCTGCGAATCGATGTTAGCGGCGAACGCGCCGGCGCAGCGGTGAAGCGCAGCATCGCCATCCCGTTCGAGAATGGCGTCTACCGTTTGCCGCAGGCGCAGTTGGCGAGCGAAGGCTGCGACCAAGGGTTTTGATCGCAATCTGTCATTAACCGTTGCATATGATGCGTCGCTTGAACGCAACGTCAAGAGACACCCAACAATGACAGGCAGCGGCATCAGTTCAGGCGTACGAACATGACGGCGTTATCGCTGCGCGATGCGCTGGAACCCGATTTTCCGCACATCATCGCACTCAACGCATCGGTCGTGCAGGACACCAGCGCGATGGATCTACCGCGCTTGCGGTTCCTGCATTCGCTGCGCTTTCGGCATCGTGTGGCGGAGATCGACGGCTGCGTGGTGGCGTTTCTGCTGACGATGCGCGACGGCGCCGCCTACGAAAACGACAACTTCGCTTGGTTCTCTGCACGCTATCCGCAGTTCGTGTATGTCGATCGCATCGTCGTCGCATCGGCGGCGGCAGGGATCGGGGTTGGGCGTCGACTTTACGAAAACCTGTTCGCCGATGCGCGCCGCGAGGGCATCGGCATCGTCGCCTGCGAATACAATCTGGAACCGCCCAACCCTGCCTCGAAGGCGTTTCACGATCGCTTCGGCTTCCGCGAAGTCGGGCAGCAGCATGTGGCTGGCGGAAGCAAACGAGTGTCGCTGCAAATCACGTCCATTTCGGAGCATCACGCATCATGAAAGTCCTGGTCATCGGTTCCGGCGGTCGCGAGCACGCCCTCGCTTGGAAGCTCGCGCAGTCGTCGCGCGTGAGCGAGGTCTTGGTCGCGCCCGGCAACGCCGGCACCGCGATCGAAGACCGCTGCCGCAATGTTGCGGTGCAGGCCACCGACATCGATGGTTTGGTCGCGCTGGTGCGCGCCGAGGGCGTGGACGTCACCGTGGTCGGCCCTGAAGGCCCGCTCGTCGCGGGCGTGGTCGATCGCTTCCGCAGCGAAGGCCTGCGCATCTTCGGCCCCACCGCCGCTGCGGCGCGGCTTGAAGGCAGCAAGGCCTTCGCAAAGGATTTTCTCGCCCGCCACGGCATTCCCACCGCGTACTACTCGGTACACACGGAGGTGGATGCCGCGATCGCTTACATCCGCGAACAGTCTGCAAAGAGCGGGGGCGCGCCGATCGTGGTGAAAGCCGATGGCCTCGCCGCAGGCAAGGGCGTGATCGTGGCGATGACTCTGCAGGAAGCGGAAGACGCAGTGCGCGACATGCTCTCGGGCAACGCCTTCGGCAGCGCCGGTGCGCGGGTGGTGATCGAAGAATTCCTCGACGGCGAGGAGGCCAGCTTCATTTCGATGGTGGACGGCCGCACCGCGCTGCCGATGGCGACGTCGCAGGACCACAAGCGCGTGGGCGACGGCGACACCGGCCCCAACACCGGCGGCATGGGCGCGTACTCGCCGGCACCGGTGGTGACGCCTGAGGTGCATGCGCGGGTGATGCGCGAGGTGGTGGAACCCACCGTGCGCGGCATGGCCGCCGACGGCGTGCCGTTCACCGGTTTCTTGTATGCCGGACTGATGATCGACGCGCAGGGTACGCCGAAGGTGATCGAATTCAACGTTCGCTTCGGCGACCCCGAAACCCAGCCGGTGATGATGCGCTTGCAGACCGACCTGCTCGATCTGGTGGAGGCTGCGATCGACGGCCGCCTGCAGGGCGTGGACGCGCAGTGGGACCCGCGGCCCTCACTCGGCGTGGTGATGGCGGCCGAAGGCTACCCGGGCACGCCGCGCTTGGGCGATGCGATCAACAGTTGGGACGTGCCTGATGTGGACGACACCAAAGTCTTTCACGCCGGCACCCGCATGCAGGGCGCGAATGCCGTCACTGCGGGCGGACGCGTGCTGTGCGTCTGCGCCCTGGGCGCGACCGTGGCCGAAGCGCAGCGCTTGGCGTATGCGGAAATCGCGGGGATCGGCTGGCCAGGCGAATTCCATCGTCGCGATATCGGTTGGCGAGCAATTGCGCGCGAGCGTGAACCGTATTCCGAAGCGCGCGCGCAGGACTGACGCCGTCGGCGTTCGCGCCGAACCGATTGTCTGTGCGGTTGATTTGCGCCCATCGCCCCTTGCGACGCGGCAGGACCAGTTACCAGCGCTGGCCAGGGGTAGGTGGGGGGTTAGGGGCAGGCGTAGGAACACCGACTTCGCAGTACGCCGTTATTTACCGCGCTTCGCAGATTTGGCGGGCGCGGAGGCTTTGGCCAGCTCGTCGATCAGGTTGCGCACGAGCTTGCGATGCCCGGCCGATAGCCCGAGAAAAGATTCAATCGCGAGCTGATCGTGCGGGTTCGTGCGCCATTCGCCGCGAGGCTCGCGGACCCGCTTCTCATCGCCGAACTGCAACTGCTGCGGCTCCATCGACAGCATCTTCGCGAGGGCACGGAGATTGGCCTGCCGGGGCATGGCGCGGCCGTTGAGCCAGCCGGAGACGGCTTGTTGCGAGACCGGCTCACCGCCGAAGCGGGCGAGCAGCCGCACCAACTCGGTCGCGCTTTCGGCCATTCCTGCGTTACGCAGCGCGGCGCGTAGGCGCAGGCTGAAGGCATCTTGTTCGCTTTTCATGCGCCGAAATTAGGTCGGCGCCGTCCGAAATGTGAAAACTGATGTTGTTTCTGGGTACAATCTTTTGCTGATCTACGACAAGCCCTGCAGGCATCAGGCCCGCAGGCCTTATCGATACGGACAATGCCCGCGGCTCAACGCAACGGTCGCTTACGCACGCCTCGCGAGGCCTCTGCGCCACGCGAGAGCTCTTCGATCAGCGTGCGAATCAACCTGCGCTGCGCCGAAGGTAGCGACAGAAAGGTTTCCAGCGCGAGTTGATCCAAGGGGTCGAGCTTAAATTCATGGCGGGCTTCGCGCGTGCGCCGGCTGTCGTCTCCGTACTGCAGTTGTTGGGGCTCCATCGATAACAACTTCGCAAGCGCGCGCAGATTGGCCTGCCTTGGCATCGCTCTGCCCTTCAGCCAACCCGAGACCGCCTGCGGCGACACCGGCTCGCCGCCAAAGCGAGCGAGCAGACGCACCAACTCCGATGGGCTTTCCCCGAGCCGGGCGCGCTGAAGCGCAGCGCGCAAGCGCTCGCCGAATGCAATCTGTTCATTTTTCATTACCCGACGTTAAGCCGGTGCACGCCAGCTTGTGAAAGATATGGTTTGTACTATAACAAATCCTTTGTTAATGTGAAGGCGCAAAGTTCAAGGAAGTAGGCACTATGGCCACGAACGATACGCCCCCGAATGACACGATGCGAAACGACCCAATGCCACTCGGCAAGCCTGTCTGCAGCAGGCCGCTCCAAACTAGGCGTATCGAAAACAAGCCGACCCACAGCAGAAATCCGCATAGCGAAGATGTCTGCGTCGGACATCACAACACCACGGATCCTGACGACAACAATCGCCGGACGACGGACAAATGCCAGATCAAACACGCCTAGCCGGCATTGCTCCGAAGCGCGTCACAGCACACGGTGCGGCGCCGCTACCGGCGGCGATGGGGTATTGCGCACGGCGCATCCTCGAAGCGCTGGACAACGCGGGCGATGCGGGCGCGCAGGCGGCGTTTGCGGCCTTGACCCCGACCACGCGCGAACTGCTGACGTGGTGGTTCGGCCGCGACGCTAGCCGGCGGCGGTCGCGGAATTTCAATTGCGGTCAACGCGAGGCCATCCTGCACACGGTGTTGGCGCACGAATTGTTCGGCAGCGATGATCCTCAGCGGCTTTTTCGCGCCGCATGCAGCGCAAATCCGGGCAATGCGCAATCCGCTTCGCCCCATGTTGCCGCCCCAGGACTAGGCACGACCGGGGCATCGCAACCGCTCGCGATGCAGCCCGCATACGCCGCGTATTGCCTGCGGATGGCACCGGGCGCAGGCGGTCGCTGGGTGCTGCAAGCGCTGCTGATCTGGCAGTGGGCCGGACATACTGCTGCGCGCACGCGCGATGCATCGGACCCGCGCTTCGATGCCCGCTTTGCGCTGCTGGTCCCGAACCGATCACTCGCGCGTCGATTTGAAACCGCGCTGTTCGGCCCGCGCAGCTCCGAGCACGCATTCGCAACCTGCCACAGCAGTCTGTTGCGGCACGCAGAGGTCTTCCTGCCGCCGCGTCTGCGCGACGCTTTCGCGCAGTGGCTCGCGCGCAACGCCAATAACGTCGCCGGTGCATTGCGGATCAGCATCCTCGACGACGCGCGTGATGCGCATGCTCCTGTCGATTGCCATCACCGCGCGAAGCGCGCGACGCCAATACGATTGGTCGTCGGCGACGGCGCGGCGCTTTTGGCGCAAAGCCAGGACGATGACATGCCCCAAACAGCATGCGTCGCGACTGCGTACGACAAGGCAGAGTTCTGTGAGCTCGCGCAGCGCCGCGGCGTCCGCCAGCGCGCCCTGCCGACGGCCGCACCGCATTTGCTGTGGATCGAGCTCGACAGCGGGCACGAAGACCCGCCGCCCAGCGCCGCAGTTCTGGCCGATCTACCGCTGGCCCGCGCGCTGCGCATCGGCGCGGTGAAATCCTTGCTGCTCGCGGACGTCGGCGCGCCCATGGCAGCATGGCGTCGGCGCGAATCGGCGCCATCGCCGCATCGCGGCTTGAGGCCAGTGCTGCCACGACGCGAACGGCCGTTGTTGGACGCGGGACTGCGTTTGCTCGAACGCTTCGAGCATGAGACGCGCGCCTTGCGCGCGCATTTGACTATGGACGCAGCACCGGCCTTGCTGGTGCTCTGCGAAGACGTCGCGCTGCGGCGCGCGGTGGCTGCGTATGCGCGGACGCGTGGCTTCGCGCGCGAGACGATAGCGATCTGCGATGCCGACAATGCCGATGCGCAGTTGGGTGCGCGAATCGTGATCGACGCGCTGCCTGCCCAGCATGCAGCGATGCAATCGCGCTTCTGCGCAGTTGTGCTGCTGCGCAATAGCGATGATGCAACAACGGCTGCTAGCGATCTCGGCGAGCTGCTATGGCCCGCCTTGGCCGCGCACTGGCACGACCCGGCGCTCGCAGAGTCGAAAGCCGAGAACCGCGAGCGCATCGGCGCGGGCCGCGCGCCGTGCGATCTCATCGATGTGCTGACCGCGATCGCAGCGACGTGGCCAACGCCGATGCGCGAATCGTCGCGGGAAGGGCAAGTACTACTGCGCATCGGTATCGACGCACTGCCGCCGCCGTGCGGCGATCTGCTCGTCACGGCGATGCGCAATGATGCGCATGATGTGGATATCGTCTTGCCGGACCCATCCGCGGACGCGCATTGCGCACCGTTGCGCTGGCTGTCGCAGCAGCCGCAGCGATTGCTGCGCGCACGGCAATCGCTCCCGGTGCGTAAATGCGTGTATCGACATCAAGGCTGGTCCGCGCACAGCAACGGGGTCGAACGCGGATTGATCGAGATGGCGGACGCCGATCCGCATATCGCTGCGTTCTGCATCTTCGATGGGCAAGGCCAGCCTTGGCCTGGATTCAACAGCGACAGCGAGGGCAATAACGGCGAAGACTACAGGAGTTCGCAGTTACCCTGCCCAAACGCGCTGGTGCGCACGCCCGGTTATGTCTACGTTGTGCGATTTGCGCCCTATCTCCCAGACAGCGCGCTCACGGCGCGCACCCTGCAAGAACGCGCGCTTCGCGATCATGCGCAATTCGATGGTGCGGTTCCGAATCAAGCGGCACTCGAGCTCGTGCCGTCCGTGTCCGCACGAACGGGGCGCGACGCGATCGCCGGATGGTGCAGGCGCGTCAATGCGCTGCCGACGGATCGTCGCCAGTTCTGCGAATGGCGGCCTGTGCAGGTGCAAGCGCCGCTGTTCTGGTCGTGGAAACGCCACGGCGGCACGCTGTCGTCGCTGCTATCGGCACTGGCCGACACAACGCCGATCGCTCTACCAATCGGCGCATCGCCATCCGCTAGACCGCCGCACTAAGCGCCTGTTTAAAGTCTCCGCATGCGGAGACGTTGAACAGGCTTTAACAGGTTGCTGAGACCTCCATCCAGGAGGTCTCAGTTCGCACGTCCGGCACATGTCTGGTACTTGTCTAGCTGTGCTCACAGCGACAGCCTCGCGCGCGCGGCTGAACAGCGAAGCTGGCCCAGCGCAGCGAAGGGAGAGGCGCACAGCGCCGAATCATCAATCGCTGACGCGCTTGTTTCGCCAGCGCAGCCATCCATGGCTGCGTTAGCAGGGCTTTCGCTAGGCATCATGCATTCTGCGTCGATAGGCATGACCGCGCCGAACGAAAAACGCGACTGTGCGTCGTGGATACATCGACCTTGTTGATCGCATAGGTCGAATACGGCGAGGCCGCAGCGCGCAGGATGTGCGTTTCACGGCAACCTGCTAGTCTGCGCCCGTCCCCCGGAGGCCGCATGGCGCAGACATCGCCGCAAGACAAATCGCCGCAAGACAGCGGTAGCGCCACCGCGGACATCGAGACCGGCGATCGCCCGCGCACGCAATTCGAATTGCTGAAGCAGCGGCGTTTTCTGCCCTTCTTCGTGGTGCAGTCGCTGGGCGCGTTCAACGACAATGTCTATCGGCAGGCGATCATCGGCCTGCTGTTCTGGCTTGGCGTCGACGACGAACAGAAAACGCTGTATACCAATCTGGCGCCAGCGCTGTTCATCCTGCCGTATTTCCTGTTCTCGGCCACCGCCGGCCAGATCGCCGAGAAACTCGAAAAATCGCGATTGATCCGCATCACCACCGCGATGGAGATCGCGGTGATGTCGGTCGCCGCCGTGGGCTTTGTGATCCAATCGATGCCGCTGCTGCTGATCGCACTGTTCGGCACCGGCCTACAATCGGCGCTGTTCGGGCCGGTGAAATATTCGATCCTGCCCTCGGTACTGAAACCCGAAGAACTGACCGGCGGCAACGGTTTGGTCGAGATGGGCACGTCGATCTCGATCCTGTGCGGCATGATCGTCGGCGGCCTGATCTTCCAACTCGCTGGGCAATACGGCCCCACGGCCGCTGCGAGCGCGATCGTGCTGCTTGCGATCACCGGCAATCTCATCAGCCGCATGATTCCGAAGGTCGATGCCGGCGCACCCGAACTGCGCGTGCAGTGGAATCCGATTCCAGAATCGCGCCGCGTCCTTGGCTTAGTGAGGAAACAGCTCGCGGTGCGTAATGCGGTGCTGGGCGTGTCGTGGTTCTGGTTCGTCGGCACCGTGCTCACCGCGCAGTTGCCGACCTATGCGCGCGTCAATCTCGGCGGCGATGAAACGCTGTATCTGTTCGCCTTCGTGCTGTTTTCGATCGGCACCGGCGTGGGTTCGCTGTTGTGCGAAAAACTGTCCGCGCGCACGGTCGAGATCGGTTTGGTGCCGCTGGGCGCGTTCGGCATGAGCGCGTTTCTGTTCGATCTGTACTTCGCGCGCACTGGCGCGGCGCCCGTGACCGGCTTGGGCGTGCGCGAATTTCTCACCGGCCCGGGCGGCTGGCGGATCGTGATGGATCTCACCGCGATCGGCATCTTCTCCGGCCTGTTCCTGGTGCCGCTGTTCGCCTTGATTCAGAGCCGCACGCCGAAGCAGGAACTGTCGCGCGTCATTTCCGGCCTGAATATCCAAAACGCGTTCTTCATCGTCCTAGCCGCGGCAATCGGCATCGTGCTGCAGATGAAGGCGTTCGAGATCGGCGGTCGGCGCATCGCGCTGCCGGGCCTGGATATTCCGAATGTGTTTTTATGCCTTGCGATCGCTAATACGCTGATCGCGCTGTGGATTTTCAGCATCGTGCCGGAATTCCTGATGCGCTTCTTGAGCTGGGTGTTCGTGCGCACGCTTTATCGGTTGAAAATGCACGGCATCGAGCGCCACGTGCCCGATGAAGGCCCGGCGATCATCGTCTGCAACCACGTCAGCTATTTGGACGCGCTGATTCTCGCCGCCTGCATCCCGCGGCCGGTGCGTTTCGTGATGTATTACAAGATCTTCAATACCCCGGTGATGCGCTGGATCTTCCGCACCGGCAAAGCGATTCCGATCGCGGGCGCCAAGGAAGATCCCGAGGTCATGCGTCGCGCGTTCGATGAAGTAGACGCCGCATTGGCCGATGGTCAGATCGTCGGGATTTTCCCGGAAGGCGCACTCACTCGCGACGGCGAGATCGCAGCATTCAAATCAGGCATCGAAAAGATTCTTGAGCGCCGCCCGGTGCCGGTGGTGCCGATGGCGCTGCGCGGGATGTGGAGCAGCATGTGGAGCCGGCGCGATGGCCGGCTGAAGCAAATGCGGGTGCCGCGCAGGTTCCGGGCGCACATTGATGTGATGGCGGACGCGCCGATCGACGGCCGCGCCGCCACCGCCGAGATCTTGGAAGCGAAGGTGCGCGCGCTGCGTGGCGACGCGGCCTAAGTCGGTCTCGGTTCGCAGACGATGATTGCATGCCGGCCCGGAATCGGCACAATGCCTGAGGGGCGCCCTGCGTCGTCCGTCTGTCACTCTTCCCACTCCATCGCCCGAGGCCCCGCATGAGCACTCCGCCGCCCGTTTTTACGCCGAATCAGCTCGCATCGAATCAGAACGTCCCCAACCGCCTGGTCTGGGCGATCGTATCGTCGTTCTTCAGCCTGTGCTTTTGCTGCGGCTTTCCCGGCCTGATCACCGGCATCGCGGCGATGGTGTTCTCGAACAAGGTCAACGTCGCCCTGCGCGGCGGCGATATCGACGCTGCGAAACAAGCGTCGAAGACCGCGACGATTCTGTGCTGGATCACCACCGCACTCGCGGTGTTCGGTGTTATCAATGTTGTTTATGGCTTGAGCACCGGCAATACGGAACAACTAATGCAGCAGTTCCAAGATGCGGTGCGCGCCGCGCAGCAGCAGTAATCGCAGCACCATCTGGATTCGCAGACTCGCTCGATGTCCAAACCTACGCATGAGGCGCCTTCGCACGGCGGCAGCACGCACGGCGGCAGCATGCATGACAGCAGCATGCAAGACGCGCAGATGATGCCGAACGTCTCGTCGAATCAGACCAACTTCCAGCCTTTCTCACGGCTGGAACTGGCTGGTTTAGCATTGGCAACGGTCGTGGTCGCGGTCGGCGTGTGGATCCTCTGGCATCACGATCCCAACGCAGCGCACAGCCGCTTTCCGCCTTGCATCTTCCTCAGCATCACCGGATTGTTCTGCCCAGGCTGCGGCATCACCCGCGCGTTGCATGCGCTGGTGCACGGCGACCTCGGCCGCGCATTCGAGATGAACCCGCTGGCGCTGGTCGTCATTCCGCTGATCCCGCTGATGCTGCTGCACGCCCGCGGTTTTCAGCCGCGCTGGCTGCGGCCGCTGATGACCGTGGCGATGGAGCCGAAACTGTGGATCATCGCCATCCCCGCCTATTGGATCGCCCGCAATCTGCCGTGGTGGCCATTCGCGTGGATGGCGCCGGGGTGATTCTGCGTCGGCGCGATGCGGCCGACGCAGCGTTCGCAGCCGCAATCACCAATCGACAGCTCCCCAGGCCACCCCAGGCAATGCATCCGATAGCACGCTCTGGTTGAATCGCACGCGTTGGGTATTCGCATTGCGCGAAGCGGCCTGCTGTGCGATCGGCAGCGGCGCGCGCAACTCGCTAGCGATCGCGCTAGTCATCGCCGATAGTTGCTGGGCCGTCGGTGTTGTCGGCACCAATTCCAGGGCACCCAAAGTTCCACTGAGCGCGTACGCTGTGTATTTGGTCCTCGCGTAATCGATTTGCTGGGTGTTCTCGTCCCACAGCGAGTACGCGCAAATCATGGTGCTGAGCGTTCGATAACAGACCATGTGGTACGGGGTTGGATTGCCGTATTGATCGACCTGCCCTGCCGCAGGCTCGTCGTAGGTATGCAGCAAATAGCTGCGCCCGGCAAAGTTCGGGTTGAACAGCCCATCGTAGAGCTTCAGTCGTTTGGACCACGACCCCGAATACACCGTATTGTTCTGCAGCCATGCGCTGGACTCGCCAGCGGCGAGAGAGCACACCAGCGGAAGCACATCGATGCTGGAGGTGATCGCATTGCGTGCGCCGGCCACGAAGCCTGACGACATGTTCGGGTCGTAAACGTACAACGGCACCTGGGTGCTCTCGCGAAAACCAGTGAACCCTTTCCCGCGCAGCCCGTGCGAACCGGCATATTCGCCATGGTCGGCGGTGAACACGATCAACGGCCTGGAAGCGGCCGGCATCGCATCGACCTCCGCCAGTATCCGGCCGAAGCTTTGGTCGAGTTTGGTGTGCAAATATGCATAGTAATCGAGGGTTTTCGTCCAATAGGCATACGGCGCGACGGTGGTGTATGCGGGCGCGCCACTGGCTGCAGGCGGCGGATCGGTGAGTATCAACCTCATCTGCGTCGAGGTGATGTCGAACGAGATCGCACCATTGAACATATCGTTCGCCTGCGCGCTGCGATAGATGGTGTAGATCGAATCGCGGAACGCCGCAGTGTAATTCTCAAGGTTCGCCGCTGGCTTGCGGTACACCGGCAGCACAGAACCTTGCGGCGCATAGCCGGCCACCTCTTCCGTAAAGTTGGGATACGCGGAGCCGGGCTTGAAGGGATTGTCTTCGACACCGTCCCAGAAAAACTGCGCATCGTGCGGCTCGACGAGCGAAATCACCGTGAACCAAGGTTTGACGAGCGTGGGTCGGATCGTGCGATTCCAGGTGGTGAACCCATCGCAGATCTGCGGATCGAACAGTTCCCCGGTGGAAGGCGCATTGCCCAGCGGGTCTGGATAGGTGCCGCCCGCGAATCCATACGCGCCGAGGTATCCGTTCGTGAACAGATGCTGCAAGCGCTGCTCGTCCGGCGGCGGATAGGCGGCGATCGAATTTCCATTCGACGCCGGGTAGCTCATATGCCATTTACCGATATAGGTCGAAGCATAGCCCATCGTGTTGAGAACGCTGGCGATGGTCGGAAACACCGGAGACAGCAGCGGCATCACCGGCACATCGCCGGTGCTGTCGAAGGCCGGCAGCATCGTGATCAACAGGTTGTGCTGATGCGCGTAAAGCCCGGTGAACAGAGAAGCGCGCGCGGGTGTGCATGCGGTCGCAGCGGTATGGTGATCCTCGAAAGACACGGCGCCAGCGCGAATGCGCCAGAGATTCGGCATGAATTTCTGAAGATACGTATTGGCCGACAGGATGTTGCTTGGGCTATCGGGCAACGCGGGATCGCCAGGAAAATGCATCGGGAAGCGCATTTCGTCGGCGACGATCATCAGGATATTGCGCCCTTTCGTCGTCGTTAACGATTGGACCGATGCGCGCTGGGTGCCGCTGGTCGGCGAGACTGTGGACTCTCCGTCTTTCTGCTCGGGCGTGCTCGTCGAAGCGTCGCCCTGTCCGACCGGCCGACATCCGGCGATCGTGGCCAGTAAAGCCATTTTGATTGTGTCGCGACGATTCATAGTGTTCTCCTTAGGTCTGCCCGAAGGCAGCGATCAAAAAGTCGGCGGTATCGCGGCACAGTGATGTGTCGCCTGCCGGATTGAACAGCGACGTGCAAAACCGGCGCATCCCAGTCCTGGCATGCGACAAAGTCCCTGAGCGTTGCCCGAACGGAAACGAAGTTCGTGGATACACTCTAGGGCTCGCACGATCGCGCAGCCGGCACCATTGGTAATCATTTGTGTCCATGCGTCCGCGGCGAAAGATTCGCTTACAAAATCGCGAGGCGGATGGCACGATGCATCGCACGTGGCGATGACGCGATAACAGCAATACTGCAGATCTTCGCTGTTTCAGCTTAGCGAATGGCATGCCGTCTGCCGTGCATGTGGGAGGCCCGGAAGGGCCGATGAACGAACATGTGGGAGGCCAGGAAGGGCCGATGAACGAAGCGGTACGAGTGATCAACGATGGCAGTGAGCGGCGAGAATCGCTGGGGCGGCGCATCGCGCTTGGTGTCGCGACGAATGAAATCGGATCGCGATATCGAACCGCTTGAGTCCACATGCCGACATGATTGCTTCCTTCAAAACTACGGCATCGACAGCGCTATCGCTGCGCTCATCGGCTCTTCCGGGCCTCCCACATTCGCGCATGTGCAGACGTTCGCTGAGGCCGCGCGGCAGTGCCGCGCAAGCGGCTTATCGCGAGGATGGATTCACTGATGCCGTCCATGGCGGCGCAGTACGGGCTTCGGATCGCCCGGCCCGCACATTCATGTGCGGGCGTTCGCTGAGCATGCGCACGCAGCCGATGCCGATAGGGCATCGGCTAAGCGCGTCTACTCGCGATCAGCTCATCCGGGCCGGCGCAGCGCGCCAGGCGTTCGCTGAGGCCGCGCGGCAGTGCCGCGCAAGCGGCTTATCGCGAGGATGGATTCACTGATGCCGTCCATGGCGGTGCAGTACTGGCTTCGGGTCGTCCGGCCCGCACTTGCTCAGCTCCGCATCCTGCTCCGCCGGCAAGACCGGGGCATGCATCCATGCATGCCCGCCAGCGACGGTGTCGCTGGCCCATGTGCGGGCGTTCGCTGACGCGCGAGCCAGTGGCTCGCGAGCGCGTCAGCTCATCCGGCCCGGCGCAGCGCGCCGGGCGTTCGCTGAGGCCGCGCGGCAGTGCCGCGCAAGCGGCCTCAGCTCACCCATCCAGCTACGACAAACAGGGCGACGATCGCCAGCCATAGCAGCAAGATCCGCCAGACGAGGCTCATCGCGTCGCGCAGTTCGGGCAGTTCGCCCAGTTGCGCCCAGGCGTTGCCGGGGGCGTTGCCTTCTTCGATCAAGTCATGGGCTTCTTCGGCGACTTCGCTGCGCACGCTGGCGCGGGCGGCGGCGGCGAGGAATGCGTGGCCGCGCCGAAAGCGGGCGCCGTCGGCGTCTTTCCAGGCACCGATGACGGTGTCGAAATTACCGACCAAGGCCAGCGACAGCGTCATCAATTGCGCGACAGGCCAATCGAGCAAGGCGAGGAGCGCGCGGGCACCGTCGCGGGTGCTGGCCGGCAATCGCTCGGCGACGTCGCTTTCGACAGCGGCGCCTTCGACAGCGTCGCCCTCTGCCGCCAGTTGCACGAGGCGATACAGCACTGCGCCAGTCGCGCCCAACAGCAAGAACCAGAACAGTACGCCGAACCAGCGGCGCAAGGCGCTGCCGAACACCGCTTCGACCATCGCGCCGCCATCGGCCATCGCTACGTCGTCATTGAGGCCGAGGCGGCTGGCTGAAGCGCGGCGGGACGCTACCTCTTCGGAATCGACCAGGATCGAAACATCTTGGTCCAGATCTCGCGGTCCCCAGACATAAAACAGAGCGGCCATCCCGAACAACAAACCGACCACGCCGGCCAGTGGGGTGTACAGCGCGATCTGAAACAACACCACCGGCAACAGCGGAGGCAGCACCGCAAGCAGGACGCCGTAGCGCCCGCGCCAGAGGTTCTCGCCTTCGCGGAAGCGCGCATCGAGCCACGTGAGCCAGACGCGGTACCAATCGTATTGCCGTACCGCAGTCGCCAGCGCAGGCGCCAAATGGCCCAGCGCTAAGGCGAAGATCACGGCGATGAGGGTGGCGGACATGGCGGCAGTTTAGCAGGCCGGCCGGAGGCGGTTTGCGGTGGTTCGAATCGGTTCGAACACTGCGCACGAACAGGGTGCGCAGGCCGCCAACGCCACCCGAGCCTATCGGGTCAAAACAGACCGCGTTCGTCGCCCGGCGGCGCACTCGCGGCGTACCACATCTCGATCAGCCAGCGCGAAATCGATACCGATGGCGACAGCAGTAATCCCGCTTCCTTGGTTTCGCCGCGCAGCGCAGCGCCGACCTCGTCGCGGCTGAACCAGCGCGCGTCTTCCAGTTCTTCGTTCGCCTGCGGCGGGTCGGGCTCGGCATCGGCGATGAAGCCCAGCATCAGCGACGATGGAAACGGCCACGGCTGCGAAGCGAGATAGCGGCTGCGCAGCACACGCACGCTGGATTCTTCCATCACTTCGCGCACCACCGTCTGTTCCAGGGTTTCGCCCGGTTCGACGAAGCCGGCGAGCGTGGAATAGCGGCGGGCGGGCCAATTCGCCTGACGCCCGAGCAGCAGGCGTTCGCCGTCGGTGACGGCAACGATTACCGCCGGATCGGTACGTGGGTAATGTTCTGCGCTGCATTGCGTGCAGCGGCCCAGCCAGCCGCCGCGCGCGAACGTCAAACGGCCGCCGCAAACGCAGCAGTGCCGATGCCGCGATTGCCAAAACAGCACCGCACGCGCCTGCGCGAACGCAGTGGCTTCGATCGCCGGCCAGTGCGCGGCGGCGCTGCGCAGATCGATGCGCCCGGCGTTCGCCGGCAGCGCCTCGAACGTCGGCGCTGCGAGCAATGCATCGGCGCTTGGATCGCTCGCGCTGTCGGTCTGCGCGAACCAGGCCTCGTCTTCGCGCATGCCGAGGAACAGTGCATGACGATGGTCGTCGGCCAGATCGCCACCGCGCAGGGTCTGCAAGCGGCCGTCGGCATCCACGCGGGTCTTGCCTTCGGCATCGACCAGAATCACCCGCGCATTGTGCCAATAGGTCAGTAACGCCTCGTGGTTATCGCGCAGGGCGTCGGCGCGATCGAGCGCGCCTTCGACGAAAGCGAAGCGCGGGGCGGGCGAATCGGAAGATAGCGTCATCGGCAACTCACGGCGACAGGGCGCCCAAAACGGATGCGGCGCCGGAGAGAGGTGAAGCGCGGCGGCATCGATGACGCAGATGCACAGAAGCCAGAGCGCTTCGGCTCCGCGCGAAGCGTGCAGTGTACGTGGAGGCGCTGCGGGATGGGAGCGCCGAGACGAACAAGCTGTTACACGCGACGGTTGCACGCTGCGGTTGCGCGCGACGGTTGCGCGCGGCGGTTAGACGCAGATACGGATCTATTCTGCGCGACCATGCCGATTTGGGCGATCGCTCTTTGCAGAATTACGCGCTAAAACTACTGCCGCAGCCGCAGGTCGTCTTCGCGTTCGGATTGCGGATCACGAACTGCGCGCCATGCAGGCTTTCGGTGTAATCGACCTGCGCGCCAACCAGATATTGCAGGCTCAGCGGATCGACCAACAGCGTCACGTCGTCGGTGTTCACCGCGAGGTCGTCCTCGCTCTGCTGTTCGTCGAACTCGAAACCGTACTGGAACCCGGAACAGCCACCGCCCTGGATGTACACCCGCAGCTTCAGCGCTGCGTTGCCTTCCTCGCGGATCAGCTCGCGCACTTTCGCGGCGGCGGACGCAGTGAAGTCGATCGGCGTCGGGGGCGCAGTGTCGATCGCAGGGGTCGCACCGGTCGCAGCAATCATCGGGTCGGTATTCGTTTGCATCGCCACAGCATGGGGCGGGAACTGCGGCAGTTCAAGCGCGGCGAGCGGTGGGACTGATTCAAAAGCGCCAGCGCTCACCGCACGGGGCTGTGGTTCAGGGTGTCGGCCCAGGTAAACGATTGCTCCACCGCGTTGCCGCCCGCCGGCACCAAGCGCACGATCACCCGCACCGGTTTGAAGTCCTTGGGCAAAATGACATCGCCTTCGAGCTGCTGAAAGTATTTGAACGAGTATGGCGTCCCTGGGGCATTGTTCTGCTGGCGCAGCCGCGTCCACGGCAGCCGTTCCAGGCGGTCGCTGCGGGTGCCTTCGACCGACAGCGTGAGCCGGCCGGCGTTGACCGCGCCGCGGTTCAAGTTCTGGGTCAGGGTGGCGACGAAATGCCAGGCCTCGCCGCTTTGCAGCTGCATTTCCAGATCGTGAACACTTAGGCCGCGGCGCTGGCCGGTGGCGCCGACGAAGCTCTCATAGAACGCCACGTCGGCGCGCAGCCCGGCGATTTCCTCATCGCGCTCGGCGAGCGTGCGCTGCAGGTCGCGGTTGGCGTCGCGGCTGATCTGGTCGGAACGGCGCAGGGTCGAGACCTCCTGGCGCAGCCGTTCAGTCGCTTTACTGAGGCTTGCGACATCCTGAATATCGCCATCGTCGCCCGCGATCCACGTGGTCCACACGCCCCAGGCGCCGAACAACAGCGCCAACGCGAACACGGCCATCGCCAAATAGACCCAGCCGTGATGATGGTGCGGGTCGTGCGGCGGCTCGTGCGGCGGCTCACTCGGCGGCGCGGTGGGAGGGGCGGTGGGAGGGTCGCCGCGAGCGTCTTCGTCAGCGACGGGCTGCTCAGATGCGGCGTCTTCAGGAGCAACGCCCTGGGAGCCCGCATCCTCGGCTGCGGCGCGCGCCACGCCGGTCGCTTCGATGCCGGCAGCGTCGAAATCGGCATGCCCGGACGCCCACGTCGCTTCGGATAGATCGGAATCCGCAAGCCCGGCGCGATCATCGATCAAGGCGTCATCAGCAAAGGGGAGTGATGCCGTGACGGCGTCAGCCGGCAGCGACTCGAATGCTGCCGACTCGACGGCAGGCAACGCAGATGAGAGCGGCTCGGCTGCGACCACAGATGCGCGGTCTTCGGCCGCGAGCGAGGCCATTTCGCCGATATCTGGCGTATGCGTGGGACATGCCGATGGCGCAGCATCGATCGTAGTCTCGTCTGCGACCGCCGTTTCGGCGCTGATATGCGCGGCATCGACAGGCAGATCTGGGGCAGATGGCACTGCGTCGGACGCCGCGGCTGCAGCGACATCGCCCAGCGCGTCTATCGTCTCAGCCGCTGGCGGCTGCACTGGCCTCGCCTTGCGTTTGCCGGAACTGCGACGTTTCGACGGCGTGGCGGCCGCGGCATCCATCTGCGCGCCCTGCCCGACCGACGCGGGCGCAAGGGCGATATGGCTAGGCGGAGTGGCGGCGCGGCCGCGTTTGCGCTTCGGGGCGGGCTGATCTGGGCGGTCTGTCATCGGAGTGATATAGCGACCTGCTTCAGCCTGCGTCAAGCCGGCAAACCCGATACAGTGCGCCCAACGGTCGCGCCACGTGCGCTGGCCGCCGGATCCGCCGACCGTCGCACGGTCGTTTCGGTGCTCTTGGGTATGTGTTCATAGCAAGGCAGGCAGTGCCTGTCGTTCGGGAGTCGCTTTCATGTCTGAAGCCCATATCTTCGCGATCGGGATCCTGCTGGCCTGGATGGCCGGGATTCGCGCCTATCTCACCGTCTTCGGCGTCGGCATCGCCGGCTATTTCGGCTGGTTGGACCTGCCGCAGGCGCTGGACGTCACCACCTCGCCGTGGGTGCTGGGGGTGTCGGGCGCACTGGCGGTGGCGGAATTCTTCGCCGACAAGATTCCCGGCGTCGATTCGGTCTGGGACCTGCTGCAGACCCTGCTGCGCGTGCCAGCGGGCGCCTTTCTCGCCGCTGCAGCGATCTCGCCGGACGGCGAGCTCGGCGCGGGAATGATAGCGGCCGGTGCCGGCGCCGCGTTCGCCAGCCATGCACTGAAAGCAGGTACTCGCGCCCTGGTCAATACCTCGCCGGAGCCGGTCAGTAACTGGACCGCTTCCGCAGTGGAGGACACCGCCGTGATCGGTGGCCTTGCCCTCGTGTGGTCCCACCCCTGGATCGCCATGTCGCTTGTGGTCGGCATCGGCCTGAGCGTATTTCTGGTGATCTGGTGGCTGTGGCGCAAAGTCTTCCGCGGCGTGTCTCGCTTGCTTTCGCCGCCTGCTGCGCCGCCGCCGAGCATCGGCGCCTCGTAGCCACGACCCATCGCATCGCGAATGACAGTGGCATGCACGCCAGCGAGCGCTCCGCAGCGACGCGCTCCCCAACAGCGGCGCTGCCAACAAACACTGGGGGTATCCCCCGCTTTTTCGTTCAACTTCAGTGCTAGAAACCCAAAGTAGGCCACTCGCCCGCGTTTCTATAATGTCGAAAACGCAGGCCGAACCGGCAAGGCTGCTTACGCGCGGGCGAATTGAGGGTACGTGCGGCGCTGGTAAGCCGTGACGAAAGCCGCATAATGCCGATTCGCTTAAGGAGCAGCGATGTCCGCTTTCGTGCCACAGCAACGCCACACCAACACCGGCCAGCCGACTCAGGCTGGCGGCGCTGCGCGCGCAGAATTCCCGCCGTTCGCCTATTGGCGGCGCTGGTGTCTCGATGCCGCGCCGCCGATCGCGCCGCAAGCCGCTTCACCCGCTGAGGCCGGAGCCGTAACGGAAACGCCTGCGCTCCAGGCGGTCACGGACAAGATAGTGCCTGGAGATCAAGCCGATCCGCCATTCCGGGTATTGATCGTCGAAGACGATCGCAGTCAGGCGATGTTCGCGCAGAGCGTGCTGCGCGGTGCCGGTATGGACGCGCAGGCCGTTTCGCTGGCCAGCGAAATGATGGGGGTGCTGCAGAACTTCCGCCCCGATCTGGTGCTGATGGATCTGCATATGCCTGGCCTCAGCGGCACTGAACTGACCGTTCAGATCCGTGCGAATCCGGCCTATGCGCAACTGCCCGTGGTGTTTTTGACCGGCGATACCGATCCGGACAGCCAAGTGGAAGCGCTAAACAGCGGCGGCGACGATTACCTGAGCAAGCCGGTGCGCCCGAAGCATCTGGTCGCGACTGTGCAAAATCGCATCAAACGCGTGCGCGCAATGAAAGCGCAGCGCGATCAGGAAGTCCGTCGCCATCCCATCACCGGCCTGCTCACGCGCACGTTCATGCTGCAGCAGCTTGGAGCCGCGTTCCCGAACCAACGCCATGGCGCGATCCATTTTCTGGTGGTCGAAGGCACCTCTGCGCTGCGCGACCGCTATGGCTACGCTGCGCTGGATACGATCCTCACCGAGTCCGGCCACTTGATCGGCCGAGTCGCGAGCGAGCACCAGGCCACCCGCCTTAACGACAATACCTTCCTGCTGTATTCGCCGGAGCTGGCGCCCGAGCGCATGATCGATTGGGCGCGCGAACTGCGCGATGCCTTCGCCCGCCATGCCTTCATCGTCGAAGGCGAACCTCTGCGCTTGCGCGCCTGTGTGGGGTACGTCGATCTGGCCCACGGCTTCGCCGATGCCGGCGCCGCCCTCGTCGCGGCCGAAGAGGCACTGCGGCTCGCGCGCGCTAAACCCAATGCCATCGCCGCCTACGCGCCGCCGGAGGACGATCTTTCCGAACAGGGCGCAGCGATGCTGCTGCAATTGCAGGAAGCCCTTGCCGAGAACCGCGTCGACTTGGCGTTCCAGCCAATCGTATCGGTGGTCGGCAGTGAGAATGTGCAGTACCAGACCTTGATGCGACTGCGCGATCGCGACGGGCAGTTGCGCACGGCCGGCGAAATCATGCCTTTGGCCGAACGCGCCGGTATGGTTCATGAGATCGACCGTCGCATGCTGAGCCGCGCCGTCTCTATTCTCGATGAACGCGTCCGCAGCGGCCGCCCAGCACGCCTGTTCGTACCGCAAGCAGCGCGCAGCCTCGGCCAAGAAGGCTATGCCCAGTGGCTGCTTGAGGCGCTTCAGGCCAAAGGCATCGACGGCAGCCTGCTGGTGATTGATGTCCGTCTCGGCGACGCGCTCGTCTTCGCCGTACTGCTGCGCGAATTCTGTCAACGCATGGTCAACGCCGGGGTGCGGCTGTGCCTCAGCCACTATCAGGTCAATCCCGAATCCGACGCTCTGTTAGCGCAACTGCCGCTGAACTATGTCCGCCTGTCGCCGCATTACAGCAGCAATATCGAACAGGCCGGTGTGCAAGACGAGATGCGGCTGGTGATCGATCGGGCGCACCGGCTCGGGCTGCAGGTGATCGGCCAGCATGTCGAGAATCCGCAGACGGCCGCAACCTTGTGGCTGAGCGGCATCGACTTCCTGCAAGGCGATCTCGTCCAGCGCGTCGCCAATGCGATGGATTTCGACTTCCAGCACGCCCTGCTCTGAGCAGCGCTCTGACAGGTTGCTGAAACCTCCATCCAGGAGGTCTCAGTTCGCACGTCCGGCACATGTCCGGACGTGCTCACGGCAAATCAATCGCTTGCGCGCTTGTTTCGCCGGCGCAGCCATCCATGGCTGCGTTAGCAGGCTGCTGAAAACCTGCTGCCGCAGGTATTTCAGCAGCCTGCTAAGCGGCCATCATTGCGCCGCAGGCAGCGCTAGACCCCGAGGCACCGCCCGCCGGTCGGTCGCATCCTCGTCGCGCACGCGCACCGGCTAGCAGACGCACGTTCCACGGCCTGCTAGTCTTAGCTGGGGCAGGGGACAATCATCACCCGATAAGGGATCGGACCGGGTTTGCTGGCGGGCCGGTGGTGACCAAAAATCCGGCGTCCCGTCCGCCGTTCCGACGATACGTAGGTACTCGCGCTTGAATGCTTCTAAACCGTCTTTGTCGATCTTGTGCTGGCTGGCGATGGCCACCGCCGCGCTTGCTGCGGTACTCGTTTTGTTGCTGCCCGCTGGCGAACACACGCTGCTGCGCAGCGGCGCGTTCGGGCTGGCCGCGCTCAGCGCCGTACTACTCACCCTGATCGGGGTTCGCGCCCGCGAGTTCGAGCGTGCGCTGCAGGACCATCTCGATGCCCTGCATCGCAGCGACAACGAACGCAACGAACTGCAGCGCGAGCTCGAACGCCACAGTCAGCTCGAACAACAACTGCGCCAAGCCAAGCAAGACGCCGAGTCCGCGGTGATGGCCAAGGGCGAATTTCTGGCGACGATGAGCCACGAGATCCGCACACCGCTGAACGGCATCGTGCCGATGCTCGACCTGCTGATGCACAACCGTTTGCCCCAAGATCAGGCCGAACTGGTGCAAACCGCGTTTCTATCTTCACAACAGTTGCTGAGAATCGTCGACGACATTCTCGATTATTCCAAGCTGGAAGCCTCAAAGCTGCAGCTCGAATCGACCAACTTCAACCTGCGTGAAACGCTGGAAGCGGTGCTGCAGCTCATGGAGCGGCCCGCGCAGAGCAAGGGTCTGCGTCTGAACCTCATCATCGACCCATCGGTGCGGCTGCCGGTGCGTGGCGATCCGGTCCGCCTGCGCCAAGTGGTCAGCAATCTGCTGAGCAACGCCTTGAAATTCACCGAGCGCGGCAGCGTTTCGATACAAGTGCGCAAGACCGGCGAGACGAGCGCCCAGCACCATCTGCGCTTTGAAGTGCGCGACACCGGCATCGGCATTTCTGCGGCAACCCAAGAGCGGCTGTTCCAGGCGTTCAGTCAGGCCGACGCTTCGACCACGCGTCTGTATGGCGGCACCGGCCTGGGTCTGGCGATCTCCCGCCGGATCATCGAATTGATGAGCGGTCGGATCGGTGTGGACTCCGAACCCGGTCAAGGCTCCACCTTCTGGTTTGAAGTGCCGCTGCTCAAGGTACAGGGCGATATCGCAGCGCCGAGACCGGCCGATGTCAGCGACGCCCGGGTGTTGGTGATTTCAGGCGATCAGCGCCTGCGCCTGCGCCTGAACATGCTGCTGCCGAACTGGGGCCTACGCATCACCGCCGTCGAAAGCACCCAGGACGCGCTGGAGCGCCTGCGCTCCGCCGCGTCGCAAGGCGGGCCTTGGGCCTACACAATGGTGCTGGCAGACCTCGCCGGCATGCGCAACACCGCGGTCGCACTGCAGCGCAATCTGGAACGCCAGAACGTCTACGGCAATGTGCGATTGGTGTTTTTGCAGGGCGAAGAGGCCGCGCCCCCGGAGTTGATGCTCAACGGTGCGGCCCTGATTCCGCGCACAGCGCAGGATGCGGATCTGCGCGCGGCGCTGCTTGGTCGGCCCGCGGCCGGGGTGGAAGAAGCGCCTCCGCCGATGCAGCACATCGACGCGAACAGCGTGAACATTGCGCCGATGCAGTTGGAAAGCGCGTCGAGCGCGATGCTGCTGGGAACCGCCGCCGCCAGCGCACCGCAGCCGTTCTCGAACGTGACCACGATTGAGACGCGAGTGGAACCCGCGCCTGCTGCGACGGCCGCACTCGCTATGACGCCAGCCGCTACGACGCCAGCCGCGACTGCGCCAACGTCGAGTCCGCCAACCGCTGCCGAACATCCGTCCTCAACCGAAGCCGAAGCCAAGCGCTCGCTGCGCGTTCTGCTGGTGGAAGACAACCCGGTTAACTTGATGGTCGGCCAGCGTCTGCTCAGCGTGCTCGGCACGTACTGCGACAGTGCCACGAACGGTGAGGCCGCGCTGTTGCGCATGCAGGCTTCGCGCTACGACCTCGTGCTGATGGACTGCCAAATGCCGGTCATGGACGGCTACACCGCCACCCGGCGCTGGCGCGAACACGAATCGGTCAGCGGCGCCAATCGGCGTCTGCCGATCGTGGCGATGACCGCCAACGCGATGGCGGGCGACCGCCAGAAATGCCTCGATGCCGGCATGGACGATTACCTCGCCAAGCCTGTGACCCGCGGCGAGCTCGAACGCTGCCTGTTCCACTGGCAACAAATGTCGCTGGAGAACAACAGCCATGGCCCCGATCGGGCCTCGATCGAAGCGGCGGCAGCCTCGATTCCGACCGGCCGTTTGCCGCAGGCTGGGCCGATGCCGCCGCAATCTGCAATGGCCCCTGCGCCACCGCCCGAACCGACCACGCCGGTGCTGGATTTAGGCATCCTCGACGAGCTGCGCAGCATGCTCGGCAGCGAAGTCGATCGCTTGATCGAAGTCTTCCTTGATGACACCCCGAAGCTGATCTCGGCGCTGGAAACTGCGGCCATCGGCCCGGATTACGACATGCTGCGCAACGCCGCGCACACCTTGAAATCGTCAAGCGCCAACCTCGGCGCAGTGGCGCTCTCGAATGCCGCCAAGAAAGTCGAACACGGCGCGCGTTCGCGCTCGCTGGAACGCCCGGCGGTCGCGGTCGCGCTCATCTCCAATGAGTTCGCGCGAACGCGTCAGGCATTGCGCGCGACGATGACCACCGGCGTTTGAGTCGCTATCTGCGTCGCTGGCGTACTCGCCGCTTCGAGACCTCTAGCGCCCGAAAATCGAAACCAAAAAACCCGGCGCAAGCCGGGTTTTTTGTGGCGTGCCGCAACAAAGCGCAGCGGCGATCTATGCTCAGCTTTCCAGTTTAGTCGCCAAATAATTCTGCTCGCCGACGCGATCGATCAGCGATAACTGCGTCTCGATCCAATCGACATGCTCTTCCTCAGAATCGAGAATATCGGCGAATAATTGCCGGCTGACGTAATCGCTCACCGTCTCGCAATGCGCGACAGCTTCGCGCAGCAGCGGGATCGCTTCCAATTCCAAGGCCAAATCGCATTCGAGCAATTCGCGCGGATTTTCGCCGATGCGCAGCTTGCCCAGCGCCTGGAAATTCGGCAGTCCGTCGAGGAAGAGAATGCGCTCGGCAAGTTTGTCGGCGTGCTTCATCTCGTCGATCGATTCGTGGTACTCGTGCTCGGCGAGTTCCTTCAGGCCCCAGTTTTTCAGCATCTTCGCATGCAGAAAATACTGATTGATCGCGGTCAGCTCGTTATAGAGCGCCCGATTAAGGAATTCGATGGTCTTGGGGTCGCCTTTCATAGCTGCATCCGTGTGATGTGAAGGTGTGATGTGAAGAATGATGGATAGAATCGCTGAGCGACTGTACCCACTCTCACGCCGCGACGGCGGAATGCGAATCGAGTGCATTTGGTGAGCGCAGCGTAGCGCGTCGATACGCCGCTGCGCGCGTCATCGAAACGTCGATAATTTTAATCTGCGTCGAATACTTCGGTTGAATCTCGGTCGCAGCGCGTTAGCGACTCAGGCAGCGTGCGCGACATCCTGCGACGCGCTGCCAGCGGCGTGAAGTTCGTCGAGCATCTCGGTCGCCATCGGCACGCAGCTCCCGCATCCAGCACCGCAGCCGGTGCGCATCGTCAGCTCTGACATGTTTCGACAGCCCGCAGCGGCGGTCTGGCGGATCTCGCGTTCGGTGACTCCATTGCAGAGGCAGACGTACATGGCGATGGCTGCAGAGTGGGAACGGTTCTCATTTCGCCACGAATGAGAATGATTGTCAATTCTTAACGAGACCCTGTCGTAGACCATCGTTCAGGTCGAGAGAACGCGCACCGGGCATGCCTCAAGACCCGCAGCGCGGGCCGCCGCAGTGACGCAGCAGCGGAGCGGCGCAACCCGAAGGGCTGAGCCACAGAACGTGCTGCACTGCGTCCTCGCTCGGTCATGGATGGCGCCATTCCCTCACCCCTCCTTAGTTCTGCGCGTTCTGCGGCTCAGCGCGAAGCATGCGGAGATCGTGAACAGGCTCTAGGCGATACGCTTCAGGCGATGCGTAGGAATCACGTCGGCCCAGGCTCAGAGCCGCCGCCGTTCTGCCGGTTCGGCTGCGGACGCCGCCGCTGGCGCAGGCGCTGCTGGCGCCAGCCGATCTCAAGCGTCTGCGTCGGGATCGCCTGCGTCCCCGCGATTTGTTGGGCAAAGGGTGCCAGATGCTGCAGTGCATGAGCATAGACCACGCGCTTGAAGGTAACGACATGCTCAAGCGGATACCAGAAATCGACCCAGCGCCAGTGGTCGAACTCGGGTTTGTCGGTCAGGTCCAGGCGCAAATCGCTCTCTTCTCCGGTGAACTGGAGCAAGAACCAGACCTGCTTCTGGCCGATGCACACCATGCGGTCGTTGCGGCGAACGGTGCGCGGCGGCAAGCGGTAGCGCAGCCAACCGGGCGTGGCGCCGAGGACATCGACGTGCTCAGGCAGCAGGCCGGTTTCTTCGCGCAGCTCGCGGTACATGGCCTCCAGCGGCGTCTCGTCGCTATTCATCCCGCCCTGTGGGAACTGCCAGCCGTCGCGACGGACACGGCGTGCCCAGAACACCCGGCCATCCGGGCGCATCAGCACGATCGCGACATTGGGTCGATAACCGTCCGGATCGATCACGACGCGGACTCCTAAGCGATTTGGCCATGGGGCCACTGCTATCGACTCTGCCACGCTGCGTCGCAATCGACAAGCAAAACGAGGCGACAGCCACAGTATTGGCCCCACTGATGAGGGGCGGCGCGAACGCCAAGGCGATATTCAGGCTGAAAACGCCTCCGCCGGCACCCGCACCGCGCCGTCCATCAGCACTCGCGCGCTGCGGCTCATCACCGCCTTGCGTACCACCCACTGGCCAGCGATCTGTGCGGCTTCGGCACCGACTCGCAGGGTGCCGGAAGGGTGGCCGAAGCGCACCGCGCTGCGCGCGCCGCCGCCAGCGGCGTTGCTGACGAGCGTGCCCGGAATCGCCGCTGCGGTGCCGATCGCGACCGCCGCGGTGCCCATCATCGCGTGATGCAGCTTACCCATCGACAGCGCGCGTACCAGCACATCGATGTCATCGGCCGCGATGCGCTTGCCGCTGGAGGCCGTGTAGTCGGCCGCAGGCGCCACGAACGCCACTTTCGGCGTGTGCTGGCGATTCGCGGCGTCCGACACGTCCGCGATCAGTCCCATCCGCACCGCGCCGTGCGCGCGGATGCTCTCGAACATCGCTAGCGCCTTGGCATCGCCGTTGATCGCATCCTGCAGTTCGGCGCCGGTATACCCAATCTCGGCAGCGTTGATGAAGATCGTCGGAATGCCAGCGTTGATCATTGTCGCTTTGAGCGTGCCGATGCCGGGCACGTCGAGATCGTCGATCAAATTCCCGGTCGGAAACATCGCACCGCCGCCCTCGCCTTCGCCCTCGTCGGCCGGGTCGATGAATTCAAGCACGATTTCCGCCGCCGGGAAGGTCACACCGTCGAGTTCGAAATCGCCGGTTTCCTGCACCTCGCCGTTCGCGATCGGCACGTGCACGACAATGGTCTTACCGATGTTCGCCTGCCACACCCGCACCGCGAACATGCTGATGTTCGCGGTGCGCGGCAGTCGCGCGGCGTCGATAAACCCGTTAGCGATCGCGAACGGCCCGACCGCAGTGCTGAGGTTGCCGCAGTTGCCGCTCCAATCGACGAAGGCCTGATCGATCGACACTTGCCCGTACAAATAATCGACGTCGTGCCCCGGCTGCGTGCTTTTGGAAATGATCACGCACTTGCTGGTACTCGATGTCGCGCCTCCCATGCCGTCGGTGTGCTTGCCGTAAGGGTCGGGGCTGCCGATCACGCGCAACAGCAGCTTGTCGCGCGCGTCGCCCGCGACTTGCGCCGCAGCAGGCAGATCTTCGAGGCGAAAGAACACGCCTTTGCTTGTGCCGCCGCGCATGTAGGTGGCGGGGATGCGGAGTTGGGGGGAAAGCGGCATGGGGTCAGTGTCGAGGCAGTGTGAAAGGAAGAATATCGGCCGCTGGCATCAATGTCTGACTAACCAGATCCGACGGCTGGTGGTATTCCATGTTGTGCCGCACATGACGTCCGAGAGCCGGATGCTTGAACAAGCCCCGCCATTCCTGCGCTGCCGCATCCGGCATGGACACATCACCGTGCTCGAACTGCATCCAAATCTCGAACTTGCGTTTCGCCTAGCGGATTCGCCTGCGACAATGGCTCGGTCGGCTTCGCCGGCGGCTTCAGACGCTTGAGCAGTTTTGTGATGCAGCGAAGTACGGTCATTCCACGCGAGTCCTGCGTTTATCGCGCGTCGTGGGCAACTTGGAAATACGACTCGGCTTGGTTAACGCCTCCGCCGCCCCCCGCAAATCCTCCACATACCGCGCCTCAGCCGCCTGCTCGGCCTCTAGCCGTCGCCGTTCGGCGAAGGCGTCGTACTGGCGTTCGGCCCATGCCAACGCCTGCTCGCGGCTGACCTTGCCGGCGTGGTCCAGCACCGGCAGTTCGGTGTCGCCCAGAAACTTGTCGAGGAACGCATCCCAGTCGGCCAGACGGATGTCCTGACGACGCATGGCGCGAAACTCGGCCTGATCCAGAAACATCACGGTGATGCGGTTGAGGGTGTCGATCTCACCGGCATCCAGGTAGTTTTTGGCGATGCCGACATCCTGCTTGAGCACGCGGCTGCCCTTCCAGGTGTTCACGCCCATGTTGGGCTTGGCGGCATCAGCGCGCTGGTGGATGATCTCCGCCGCGGTGAGCTGCGTTGCCGCGTAGTGCACCTTGTTCTGCATGACCGCGAAGAAACGCTGAGTGGCCTGCTCGCCCTCGCGGTAGTCCGCAGCCATGGCGAAGATCTCGCGGATGCGCTGGTAGACCCGCGCCTCGCTGGCGCGGATCTCGCGGATGCGCGCCAGCAACTCGTCGAAATAATCCGTCGGGCCGCGCGCGCCCTTGAGCCGCTCATCGTCCAGTGCGAAACCTTTGACCAGATATTCGCTCAATCGGGCGGTGGCCCATTGCCGGAATTCGGTGCCGCGCGCGGAGCGGACGCGGTAGCCGACGGCGAGGATGGCGTCTAGGCTGTAGTGGTCGAGCTGGCGGCGGACCTCACGACCGCCCTCGGATTGAACCATCCGGAATTTCCGGAACGTTCGTTCAGCTTCAAGCTCGCGCTCGTCGTAGATGTTTTGTAGGTGCTCGCTGATCGTTTTGACAGAGACTCCATACAAATCAGCGATCTGACGCTGGGTCAGCCAGACGGTTTCGCCGACCAACAGGACGCGAATGCCGCCCTCGCGGCCCGTGGCCGGGTAGATCAGCAACTCTCCCAGGGTGGCGGGCGCGATCTCCTTGCTCATGCCATCAGCCCTTTCAGCAGGTCTGCGATCTCGCCCTCCAACTGGCGGATATCGGCCTCGATGTCCGGCAGCGGCCGCGGCGGCTTGTAGACGTAGAAGTGGCGGTTGATCGGGATTTCGTAGCCCACCTTGGTTTTGTCGTCGTCCACCCAGGCATCGGGGACATGCGGTAGCACCTCACGTGCCATGTCATCGTCGATGGTGGCGCGGAAGGCGCGCAACATTAGTAGCTCAGAATTTTGCAGCGTCATTTCAGCAGCATTCCATACTGATAAATCAAAGGACGCAACTTGTCTGAAAGTACAGCGTGTGCGGCAACCACAGCGGGCATTCCACTCGCATCGAGCGTACCGCGTTGCTTCAATGCGTTTCGAATCTGATACCAACCGACATCGGCCCGATTCAGACGTAAATGCTCGCGCACCGTTCTTGCATCTTTTTCTTTGAAGTAAGCGCTCCACACTGAACATCCCGCACTGAGCACAGCCTTTGCTTCTCGCGAGAATCTTCGCTTAACAAGTACCTTGCGAATAAAATCCGACTCGAAGGGATCTGGGCTACCGACTTCACTTTCCGAATATGGGATGAAGTGGTTGACGATCGACCAGCTTCGCCCATTCCAGACAACCCCATCTGCGGATGCAGTGAGATTCTGATTGTGGAACAGCATCCAGATCAGACAATCCGTCTCGAACTCTGCCGGAAGCGGCTCATCAGGCGCAAGGAATTGATCACGGTCATTAAGCCATGTTTTCTTGATGACAAGCCTTGCTGTAAATGCGACGGCCACCTGCCACAGGTTCGTTTCGGTGACGAGGAAACCACCCGCACTGCAATAACCTGACGACTGCAACCACGTGGAGATATGCGCATGCTGCATATCAGAGCCGCCGCATACCATCCCACCAACAGCACCGTCGGCCCATTTTTTTCCTCGAACATCTTTAGTGCTCGTCGTAGGCGTGATCGCGCTCTTCAGCGGCAGGGCATCAACCGCGTTCGGCTTTGGACGCATGATCCAATCGCCCATAAGCTTCGACGCACTGACATTAAAGAACACTTTTTCCCCGATAGGAGTTGCATTCTTATCTAAAACCTCTGTTAAAACTTTGGTTATCGGCGTCCGTTTAGCGCCAGCTTTATTGTTAGTTTTCCAGACCAGAAACCCGATAGGGAAATTGCCATTTAAGCCATCAAAGGCCTTGCTGTGAACAACAAACCCACCAAAATAATCAGCGTTCCAGCGCTCGCGAAACTTTTCAAAGTTTGGTGCATTGACGTATTTCAACGTGCTAAACATAGCAACTGTCGCCGTAGGCATTTCTTTTGCGATACGGATCAGGAACTGCGTGAACAATTCCCGAGAAGCATAACCCGCGGTATCCATGCAGCTCCCGACCCTGGTGCCAGCGACGCCTTTTTTGGATTCCGACTTGTCCTCATTCTCAGCGATGTTGTCGGCCTTCATCGCCTCCGCATAAGGAGGATTGATGAGCACAAGAATTTTTTTGCCATCGACAACCGCATCACGCAAGGCTTGCGGCACCTTGTTCGTCAACGAATAGTCGATCTCGCCAAAATCGGTGATGTCATCATTAAGATAATCGTATTGAAATCGCTGCGCCGCTGCGCATGTCTTTGTCGCCTTCATAACATTCACGTCCGGCGCATCCAACGTAGACATGAACAGGTTGCGATGATTGGAGTGCTTGACCTCCAGATTTCCGACCCCACAGCACATATCCCAAACCAGATACTCTTGCTGCCATTTTTTACCGAGCACTCGGTGCAATAAATCGTAGGCCTTATCGACCACGTGCAGCGGCGTGTAGAAAGCACCTTTGAATCCGCGCTCATCCAAAGGAATCAGGCTATCCCTTCGTTCCAGAAGATAGTTTCGGTACTCTTGATCCGGCGGCCGATGATAGATGGCCCAGAATTTCTGGTATCCAGCAGTACTATTAAGTTCGTACACCTGTCGACGAAGCTGAAATGCGGGCTTACCATTTTTGTGCAGCAACTCTGCGGGCAAATCTTGATGTGTCGCCACCGTTCCGTCGTGCATGATATCGGCGAAGAACAATAAGGCGTAATCCTCTTCCTCTACGCCCTCAACTTCACGACCAATCATCTCCACCCATTTGTCGAATACCTGCTTCAGATTGTCAGGTGTGATGGCGGTACGGATAATCTCGCCACTCTTGATCGCCGACTTTACGGTCTGGACGAATTCCTCAGCATCCGTCTCGACTCGAAACTGGACAAAGTAGGTGCCGATGTAAGCGGAGACCGCATCGAATGCCTCCGGCGGATACTGGCTTGCCGATTTACCCCACTTGACGGTCTTCTTCTTAAGGAATGGCAAGACGTCTGCGCTCTTCATCAGCGCCGCTTTTTCCGTATCGATGACCGCAAGAAATGGTGGAACTTGCTCGCCTTTGTCCAGCGCCTGCTGCACGTAGTGCAACAACTGGGTGAACATTGCGTAACACGAATAGCGCCCCGTGTCTTTGGCCTCAAACCAAATCTCGTCCGTATGTATGTCGATAAGACCTTTCGTAACTCGCTTTAGACCAAGCGTCTTGATATAGATGTCTTTGACATCCTCTTCACTACGGGCTTTCTGCAATGCCTGATATAGCGTCATGCCAAAGATTCTCTAAATGTGTTTCAACAGGGCCGGCTGGCCTCCAGAAAATCCTGCGCAAACCGCTGCAACACGCCGCCGGCTTCGTAAATCGAGGCTTCTTCTGCCGTATCGAGGCGGCAGATCACCGGCACATCAACCCGTTCGCCATTTTTGCGATGCACGATCAACGTCATCTCCGCGCGTGGTGTGCGTGCGCCGATCACATCAAACGTTTCGGTGCCGTCCAGGCCCAGCGTTAAGCGCGTGGTGCCGGGTTGGAATTCCAGCGGCAGCACGCCCATGCCGATTAAGTTGGTGCGGTGAATGCGCTCGAAGCCTTCGGCGGCGATCGCTTCCACGCCCGCGAGGCGCACGCCTTTGGCTGCCCAATCGCGCGAGCTGCCTTGGCCGTAGTCGGCGCCGGCAATAATGATTAGCGGCTGGCCGCGCTGCATATAGGTTTCGATCGCTTCCCACATGCGCATGGTCTGGCCTTCGGGCTCCACCCGCGCGAGCGAACCTTTCTTCACGCTGGCGTCGGCGTTGCGCACCATTTCGTTGAGCAGGGTCGGATTCGCAAACGTCGCGCGCTGGGTGGTGAGGTGATCGCCGCGATGCGTCGCGTAAGAATTGAAGTCTTCTTCGGGCAAGCCCATTTTCGCGAGGTATTCGCCGGCCGCGCTGTTCAACATGATCGCGTTCGACGGCGACAAATGATCGGTGGTGATGTTGTCGCCCAGCACCGCCAGCGGGCGCAGCCCTTGCAGTGTGCGCGGTTTGGCTAACGCGCCTTCCCAGTACGGCGGGCGGCGGATATAGGTGCTCATCGGCCGCCAATCGTACAGCGGACTCACGCGCGCGCCGTGTTCCACCACCACCTTGAACATCGGCTCGTAGACCTTGCGGAACTGCTCGGGCTTCACGCTCGCTTTCACGATCGCATCGATCTCGGCATCGCTCGGCCACAGGTCTTTGAGCGTAATGGGTTTGCCGTCTGCGTCGTGCCCCAGCGCATCTTTTTCGATATCGAAACGGATGGTGCCGGCGATGGCATACGCCACCACCAGCGGCGGCGACGCCAGAAACGCCTGCTTCGCATACGGATGAATGCGGCCATCGAAATTGCGGTTGCCCGAGAGTACCGCAGTCGCGTATAGATCGCGCTCGATGATTTCCTGCTGGATTGCAGGGTCCAGCGCGCCGCTCATGCCGTTGCAGGTGGTGCAGGCGAAGGCGACGATGCCGAACCCGAGTTGTTCCAGTTCCGTCTTCAGCCCCGCTTCTTCCAAATACAGCGCGACAGTTTTAGAGCCCGGTGCGAGCGAGCTTTTCACCCATGGTTTGCGCACGAGCCCGGCACGATTGGCATTGCGTGCGAGCAAGCCGGCGGCGATGACGTTGCGCGGATTGGACGTATTCGTGCAACTGGTAATCGCGGCGATGATCACCGCGCCGTCTGGCATCAGGCCCTGCGCTTCCTGCGCGCGCGCAGCGTCGAGATTGCCGGCGATGCCCTTCGCTGCGAGCTCGCTGGTGGCGACCCGCGCATGCGGGTTCGACGGCCCCGCCATCGTGCGCACCACGCTGCTCAAGTCGAACTGCAGCGTGCGTTCGTACTCAGCAGTGGCGAGCGCATCGGCCCACAGGCCCGCAGTTTTCGCATAGGTTTCGACCAGCGCGACCTGCTCGTCGCTGCGGCCGGTGAGGCGCAAATAATCGAGCGTGTTGGCATCGATAAAAAACATCGCCGCGGTCGCGCCGTATTCCGGCGCCATATTCGAGATCGTCGCGCGATCGCCGAGCGTGAGCGCCGCAGCGCCTTCACCGCGGAATTCCAGATACGCGCCGACGACTTTCTGCTTGCGCAGGAATTCGGTGAGCGCCAACACGACGTCGGTGGCGGTGATCCCCGGCTGCGGCTTGCCGCTGAGTTCGACGCCGATGATGTCGGGCAGGCGCATCCACGAGGCGCGGCCCAGCATCACGTTCTCTGCTTCCAAACCGCCGACGCCGATCGCGATCACGCCCAGGGCATCGACGTGCGGCGTGTGGCTATCGGTGCCGACGCAGGTGTCGGGATAGGCCACGCCTCGGCCGTGATCAGCGTGTTGCACGCCGATCACCGGCGACATCCGCTCCAAATTGATCTGATGCATGATGCCGTTGCCCGGCGGAATCACATCGACGTTCTTGAACGCTTGCTTGGTCCAGTCGATGAAATGAAAACGATCTTCATTGCGGCGGTCTTCGATCGCGCGGTTCTTCGCGAAGGCATCGGGGTCGTAACCACCGCATTCCACCGCCAGCGAGTGATCGACGATCAACTGAACCGGCACCACCGGATTGACCTGCGCCGGGTCGCCGCCTTGCTCGGCGATGGCGTCGCGCAGACCAGCCAAATCCACCAGGGCGGTCTGGCCGAGGATGTCGTGGCAGACCACCCGCGCCGGGAACCATGGGAAATCGAGATCGCGCCGGCGCTCGATGAACTGCAGCAGAAAATCGTTCAGCCGCGCCGGGTCCGCGCGCCGCACCAGATTCTCGGCCAGCACGCGCGAGGTGTAAGGCAATTTGGCCCAGGCGCCGGGCTGGAGGCTATCGACGGCCTCGCGGGCGTCGAACCAGTCGAGATGGGTGCCGGGCAGCGGCTTGCGGTGTGCAGTGTTCATCAGCGGGCATCGTCCAGAACGGGGCGCGGCGACGACACACGGGTGATCGACCCAAGCAGCCGCAGCGCGACGGATACGGAAAGTCAGCCATTATCCGCCATTCTCCAGAACCGGTCCGGCCGCTCCATCGTGGCACGCCCCCGTCGGGCGCGTCGCTCGCCGAGCGCAGGTTGACTGCCGACGGCGGGGCATAGACAATGCCCGCCCCCATGGCTATGTAGCTCAGCCGGTTAGAGCACAGCACTCATAATGCTGGGGTCGGTGGTTCGAGTCCACCCATAGCCACCAATAACACCTCTCGCAACATCCCAGAAAGGCCGGAATCCCCAATAAAAACAAGGGTTTCGGCTTTTTTGTGTCCGATGACATCCAATGGGGGCTCTTGCAATCCGGGGGCAACTGGGGGGCAACTATGGGGGCAATACCCCAGCGCGGATTAGGAGACGGCCGCAATGCCCCATCACCGGCGCGGCTGGTGAGTATCCACAGCAGTTGCCACAGAAGCTGGGGCGATTCAGAACCGAATTAGGGGAAGCTACACAACACGATCCCGAACACCATCCTCGCCCAGAACAAGACGATATCGGCGATGACTTCCGTTCGGGCCATCTCGTCGTCAATGTGTCCCTGCTGTCGGCCACGCAATCAATCTCGCTCCCTACCACGCGCAGGCTCGCCACGCTGTATTCGCTGATAAATCTCCTCGCGATGCACTGGAACCGCGCGCGGGGCGTCGACGCCGACCCGCACCTGTCGGCCACGCGCGAAGCCCTGCCATCCGCCAAGCAAGTACACGACGATCTCCTCTCCGATCCGCACGGAATCGCCGGCCACCAGTGCGATCAGATAACCCTTGTTGCATCGGCGATGCCACGTTGGTGTCACCAGGACGTGGGCGTCATCGGTGATGGCGATATCCGCAGGCGCGACCAGCGACACCGTGACATGCGCGCGCAGCTTGGAACAAATCGTCAGATGCATGGCATCGCCGATACGGACGCTCTCGCCAATGCCTCGGGTCAAGACCAGCATGACGCGTCCTCCACTCGTCGCAGCAGGCGATATCGGACATTCGCATGCGTTGTGCGGGTGAATGGCATCGGCGCATCGATGCGCAGCCGCACGTCGCGCAAGGCCTGTGCGCCCAGCAGATCGACGCGCACGCTCTGCACCTGGACGCACACTGGGCCGATCACAACTTGGCAGTGGTCGCACAAAGCGTGGTCGCATAAGGCAAGGACATGCGCGCGACAGCCGCCACGGCACATTGCGCTTGCATGAAAACCATCGCTGCCTTCGAGCGCATGCGCTCGTTTCGCGCCGATGAAGACATACAGCAGGCCACCGATGTGCCCGGTGAATTGGGCGCGAATATCGTCGCCGAAGTGGAGGCTGTCACCCACGGAGCAGTCGATGAGGCCCATTCACGCCTCCCCCAAAAGAGGCCGGCACCCGTCGCGTTGGGGCTGCGACGGGGGATTCGCAGCCACGACGGGCGCCGGCAAAGCAGTTGCGGGACCAATGCAGGCCGATGAGATGCCGACGTGCAGCCTGCCCTCGCAGTCGGCGGCGAGCGGCACGAGTTCGCTGGGTCGCCAGATGCGCATATCGAACCGGCCAAGCGTGAGCTGGCGGATCGACTGCAGCGAAAATAAGAAACTCGATGTCCAGGCCCTGCCCGACATCGGCCGGAGAGCAGCAGCGCCGAAGATCAATTCGGTGCCAGCCGGCACGGTGACGCCGAGGACCACCCGCTTCCCTTGGCGGCGATGGAAGACGATTCGGGTGTTGCTGGTGGGTCGCAGGGTGCCCCCGACCCGACATATCACGAGCTGCATCCTGCCCCCTCCTGGTGTGAATGGGCGTCATTTGCGCCCTGCGAACGATTCGCTTAATAAATTAGTAGCATTGCTATTGTTTTAATGTCAACTCGTTTCTGATATATGTTTACCCACTCTCAGTGGGCGAAACACTTCCGGTATGGACAAGTACACGCGGGCCTTCATCGAAGCGCTGGATGCGACCAAGACGCGCAGCAGCGAGGTCGCCAAGCGCGCGGGTGTCGTCGATGCTTACGTCTCGCAATGGCGGTGCGGCCGGCGTCCGATTCCAGCGGGCCGCGCGCCGATCGTCGCGGAGATGCTGGGTGTGCCGCCGGAACGGATCAGCGAACCGTATGCGCGCCTCTTGCTCTCCGGCTGCATTCCACGTGATGGCCTCGGGGTGGGCACGGTGCCGAACGGACACCTCGCTGTGGATCGGTTGCACTCGTTCGATTACGGCGATGGCCCCGGCTTCATCCTGCTACCGGAATTCCTGATCCGCCTGAAAATCGGCATGACCCCGCTGGATGAGGTGCGTTGGACGTTCCAGCCCAACGACGCGATGGTGCCGCTGATTCCGGCGCGCACGGTGGTGCTGGTCGATGTGCGCACGCTGACGCAGGACCGGGTGGTGGATGGCGGCATTTACGCGTTCACCTTGTTCGGACGGCCGCACATCCGTCGCATCCAGATTCGCCGCGAAGGCTGGGTGCTGTGCATGCAGGACACCGAGAAGGACCGCATCCTGGTCGAAGAACCGACGATGCCGGAGCTGGCATTGCGTGGCGCAGTGGTCGGCTGGCTGTAAGGTCCGCGCGGCAGAACGCCGTGCAAGCCGTTGACACAACGACCATTCCCCCGTAAGACGGGAGGCGTTTTTTCGGGCAGACGGAACAGGGGGCAGCATGGACGCACAGACGTGGAAAACATTCGGGCGAGGTCTCGCGATAGCTGCCGGCTATTGCGCTGCATTCTTGATTATGTGGCGATTTTCTGCCGATCAGTGGTATTTGCCGGCAGGGTTGCGTCTCGTCAGCCTGTTGTTCTTGCCGACGCGATACTGGCTCTATGTGTTCGCTGGGGACGCCGCTGCCCTTCTGTCCATGCGTATCCCAAAGGCTGAGCAGCACGGAGCACTCTGGGCGAGTTTGAGCCCATTCCTGTTTATCCCCCTGTACTCACTCCTACCGCTTTTCATTCGGAAACGGTCGCACAACACAGACACCATCATCCGATGGCTGCCTGCGATCGCGGTCGCCGCCGCTGTTTGGACGACGGTCGCCGCGAGAATGGTGAATCGCCTGCTGCATGGGCCGACACCGCCATTCACGATGGAACGCTTTGTCAGCTTTTGCGTAGGTGATGTTCTTGGCATCCTGATGGTCGTATTACCCTACTTGCTTTGGCAGCAACGAAAGCAATGGCGTAACTCACGCGCCCACATTGCACAGAGCCTCGCGGTCGCGATGTTGATGGTTGCTGCATTATTTGCAACGGCGATGATTCCAGGCGGCAGCGAATCGCCTATTCGGCTCATGCCACTGATCTTCATGCCGCTTCCACTGGTTTATCTAACGATCCTGCACGGCTGGCATGGGGCTGCCGTTGGTACTCTGCTGATCAATGTAGCGATCTCGTTAGCGCTTCCCCAAATTCATCTGACCGGCGCGAGCGATTCGATTGTGTTAATCGCGCAAGCCACACTTGCGGTCATATCGAGTGGACTATTAGTCGTCGGAATTCGCATATCACAGTTATACCAACAGTCCGGGCCGGCTCTGCGCGATGAATGGATTGTGCTGCAGACGGAACGCGAGCGTGAGCATGAAGCGAACACAATGGGCGCGGTGCGCAGTATGTTTCAGTCGTTTGAGCAGCAATTCCGCGAGAAGTCACTGCTGCTGGCGTATGCGCGCGATGATCTGGATGCCTATCGCAACGCGGTGGCGCAGACGCTCAAAGACGAAGGACTGTACCGGCAGGCGATGGACGCCCTATCGACGGGCGTGGAGTCCTCCCGCGAACTGGTGCGGCACAGCGAACTGCTCTATCCCTTCGAGATCGAGACCTATGGCCTGAATGCGGTGTTGCTTTCGGAGTATTTCCAGGACCGATGGGACGGTCACGTTCGCGTGCAATGCGTTCTGCCCGCCCCCTCAAAACAGCCGCCGCTGAGCCTGCCGCTGCAACTGGCTGCTTACCGCGCGATCTGCAGCGGCATGAACATGCTGGCGGTGATGGCACCGACCGAGTACACGCTCCGCACGCGCCTACGGCAGCGTGGCGGTCGCAGAGGCATCACGGTATTTATCGACTGTTCGCCGACGACAGCCTTCGCGCTGACACCCGACGTGCAACGCGCGCTGCAAGAATTGGCCATGTTGACGCGTGCGTATGACGGCACCTTTCAGCACCGGCATACGCACCGCATCGGGTTCTTGGTGTCCGAACCCCAACCCACGCCTTAGTCGGCCGGCTTCAGCGCACGCACCCACCAGTATTGCGTCGTGCCGTTTTCGATCAGCACCACCTCAACCTCCTTCGAACGCAGCAGCACGCGAGCGTTACCAACCGGCAGCACATCTCCGGGCATCCGCACGCGATCTGCATCGCTACCGATCGGCAACACCCATGCCGTCTCACCGACACGACCGACCGCTGCACGCACTTTGCCGTTGTCATCGTTGATCTGCGTGTAACGAACGCCGTCGCGCTCGAACTCGTAGATCTGCCACGCCGCATCGACCGCCAGATCCGGCGCAGCCGGAGCAGATTCACCCAGTCCGCGAGCGGCCTTCGGTGCAGTCTTATCGTCTGACGGGCAGCAGACTGCCCAAGCCATCGTCGGTGTCAGCATCGCCACGGTGAGTATCGCAGCGCGCAGCGCAGTCACTTGCTTGTTGTACACGTTCATCGCGTTCTCCTTAAAATATTCATGTAAGTGTCGGAACGCCGCCAACGCCAACGCCGCCAAGATAGCGGCGACAGGGGCGCAGGGCAGCGATTTCGAGGCTACGCGATGGGTGTTTAAGCAGGCAGTGCGGCGCGCCTTAGCGACGCGATAGCGTGGCTATGCGTGCGCGCCGTTGTACGTGTATCGATGGTGCAACGGCATCGCAGGCTGCAGACGTAACGCGCCGGCGGACCTGCGTCACACCGGTACACCGGAAACGCAGCGCGCTGCAGGAGCTGGCGATGCTAGCGCGGGCGTATGACGGCACCTTTAAGCACCGCCATACGCATCGTATCGGGTTCTTGATTTCCGAACCGCAGCTCACGCCTTAGTCGGTCGACTTCAGCGCGCGCACCCACCAGTATTGCGTCGTACCGTTTTCGAACAGTACGACCTCGACTTCCTTCGAACGCAGCAGCACGCGAGCGTTACCGGCCGGCAGCGCATCTCCAGGCAAGCGCACGCGATCTGCATCGCGACCGATCGGCAGCACCCACGCCGTCTCGCCGATACGACCCACTGCCGCACGCACAATCCCAGTGCTGTCGTTGACCTGCGTGTAGCGAACGCCGTCGCGCTCGAACTCGTAAATCTGCCACGCCGCATCGGCCGCCAGATCGGTCGCGGCAGGCGTCGATTCGCCCAGTCCACGCGCAGCCTTCGGCGAGGTATTACCGTCAGACGGACAGCAAGCCGCCCAAGCCATCGTCGGTGTCAGCATCGCCACGGTCAGCATCGCAGCGCGCAGCGCAGTCACTTGCTTGTTGTACACGTTCATCGCGTTCTCCTTGAAATATCATGTGATAGTCGGAACGCCACCAACGCCAACGCCGCCAAGACGGCGGCGATAGCGGCGCATGGCAGCGATTTGAGGCTACGCGATGGCTGCGTCGGCTGGCATGGCAGGCATGCTTAGCGTGAAACTAGCCATGCTATGCACTGCAGACGACGCGCGGCAGGAGCGGGAAACATCGACCCAGTCGAAAGGTCATGAACATCATCCCGATCTGCGCTGAGGTTCGCGACCCAGACGCGTCACGCAGCAGATGCGGCTGGGCAGCTCAACATCGGCGGATCAAGCGATGGGCTTGTTCGCTTGCAGCGCGTCCGTCGTCTCCCGCGCCGCCACCAAGGCCAGCACGCCCATGCCGATTTTGTTGAGCACGTCGGCGATGTTGTAGATCAACTCTCGCGCGATCTTCACGTCGTCGCCGGGCCAGATCAGCGCGGCCGCGAAGCACAGCGGGTAGATCGGCCACGCCAGTACGATGAAGCGGCGCATCCGCACGTAGGCGCGCTGCAGCGATTCCGGGCGCGTCACCGCGACCTGCGCCAGCGGACCATACATCACGTACATCAATACCAAGAACGCGGCGCAGCCCAGCCCGAACATGGTCCAAGCGAGGCCTCGCGCATCGGGGTTTCGCAGATTGATTTCGCCGAAATAACCGAAGACGATCATGGCGATATCGGCAGCGATCGCAAGCATCGCGAGACCTCGCCGCTCATTGGCGGCCTGCAGCGTCACGAACACACTGAGCACGATCAGCGGAGTGGTGATCACCCAGTCCACATAGCGGTAGTGGGTCGGCAGTGCGATCACCGAGGCCGGATCGCCGTCGCCGCCGACCATCGACACCATCCTCCAGTAAACGAACGCCGCCACGGCGGTATACATGCCGGCGAGCGTGCAAGCGCTGCGACAGTGAGGCGCGAGCGTGTCGCGTTCGGTCCAGAAAAACGCACTCGCCGCCGCCATCGACAGCATTGTGACCAGGAACGTGTAGTCCGTCACCAGCGCCAGATCGTTCATCGCCCCCTCACATCGGCATGCCTGGAGCGGCGCCGATCGACAGTCGCTCACATCCCGGCCCACGAGACACCTGTCGCACGCATCGGCGCAAAACGCCGACCCCCATGGCACAACGGCATCGGACTCCGCAAATATCCGGTTGTGGACAACTTAGCACAGGCCTGTTGCGACATCGCCCGTTGCCGGCCCGGTGGCCGGGACGGATAATCGGGGGCTTAGCGCCGCTAGGGCGCTTCGCCCCATCTCCCGTTGCCTGCCCATCGCTGTTCCGGGGGCAAGCGCACTCTCCTACCCTGTCCAAATAGATGCCGATGGATATCTTCAAGATCTTCACGATCGAAGCCGCACACCGGCTGCCGAACGTTCCTCCCGGCCACAAATGCGCGCGCCTGCACGGGCACTCATTTCGGGTCGAGCTGCACGTCTCAGGCAAGATTGAGGCAGACAGCGGCTGGGTGATGGATTTCGCCGACGTCAAGGCCGCGTTCAAGCCGATCTACGAGCGCCTGGACCACCATTACCTGAACGACATCGAAGGTTTGGAGAATCCGACCAGCGAGCGGCTCGCGGTGTGGATCTGGGACCAGCTCACGCCGAGCCTGCCCCAGCTCAGCGAAGTCGTGGTCCATGAAACCTGCACCTCCGGCTGCCGCTACCGCGGGCCGCGCATGGGTGGTTGAGCCCCAATCGCGATGCAGATGCAGCGCTTGATTCTGCCGTTCAATTCGGCGCATGCGCATTGATCCTCGATCCAGAAAACATCAAAGCCACACCATTCAGCCCGTTTATTCACAAATAACTCATTGAATTGAAAAGGCTATCGGACAATCCGACGAACGGCAGCCGGGGAAATGTTGCGGCGCAACAAAATGCCCGCTATGTTGCGCTGCACAACGGCCCGCCCGGGCCGATTCTCGCCAGGAGACTTCCCATGTACCAGCAGTTCAACGACCAGTTCACCAAGTCGACCCGTCAGTTCGCCGACGCCACTGCCCAGGTCGGGCGTCTTGCCCTTGAGAACACCGAAGCCGTCTTCGGTCTGCAGCTCGCCACCATCGAACAGAATTTCAACGCCGCGTTCGCCTTCTTCGGCGAGCTGGCCGAAGTGCGCGATTTGGACAGCGCGAAGGCCGTGTGGCCGAAGGGCGTGCAGGTTGCCCGCGAGAACGTCGAGCGCACCATCGGCACCGGCCAGGAAGTGTTCGGCCGCACGCTGAAGACCCAGGAAGCCATCGCTCAACTCGCCAAGACCCAGTTCGAAACCGCCGCCCAGACCGTGCAGGCCGACGCCGAGAAGGTCGTGAAGGCCGCCGCTCGCAAAACCGCTTGAGATTGATCGCGCGTTGACTGATCGCGCGACACCCGTCTGTCTCCAAGAAACCCGGCCTTGCGCCGGGTTTTTTATGTCTGCGATGTCGTCGCCAACGCGCTTGGCGGCATCGCAGTCGCCGGTATCACACCGGCTGGCAGCGACAGCCCCTCCGCCATCGCCGCCGCAGACGGCGACGCGCGATACGGCAACACACCGAGACACGGCACGGGTAGCGCGTCGGCCAACAGTTCGAGATAGGCCTCGGCATCGCCGAACGCAGGATCGATCATGCTGGCGATCCAACCGACCAGCGGCAGCCCATCGGCGACCACGGCACGCGCGGTCAAGCGGGCGTGACTCAAACAACCCAGGCGCACGCCGACGACCAAGACCACCGGCAGGCCGAGTACGCGCGCCAAATCGGCCTGCTCCAGCCCGTGATCCAGCGGCGCGGCCCAGCCACCGACGCCCTCCACCACCACCGCGTCGGCCTGCGCCGCCAGCGCGCGGTATGCCTCGATCACATGATCCAATTCGACCCGCACCCCCGCCGCGGCTGCAGCCAACTGCGGTGCGGTCGGCAACGGCAGCGCATACGGGTTGACCAAGGCGTACTCGGGCCGCGGGTCGCTCGCGGCCTGCAGGCGCAGGGCATCGTCGTTGCGCCAACCCGCCTCGGTGCGCTCGCAGCCGCTGGCGACGGGCTTCATGCCCACCGCGCGCAGGCCCGCTGCGCGAAGCCGGTGCACGAGCGCCGCGCTGGCGAGCGTTTTGCCCACACCGGTGTCGGTGCCGGTGATGAACACACCGGGTGCGCCGCGAACGTCGATCGGTGGTGTGTCTGAATGTCGTGCGGAAGGTCGTGCGAAACGATTCACGATGTCGCTACCGCGAAAGCAACGGCGAACGTCGATTGCGCCCAGGGGACGAGGCCTGGTTCGGCCGGAGGTCGCGTGAGGGAAAAGGTCATCGGGCGTTGGTCCTGAACGGCATGTTGTGGACGGCATAGCGGGGCGAGGTTTGAACGAAGTGACTTCACGGTGCAAGACCCAATCCGGTCACCGGCAAGCGCCCAGAGCACAGACGCAACAGCCGGCTGCTAGACTCACGCCATGTTTACCGCGACCAGTCTAACCGGCACCAAGTCGGAGCAGTATCTGCAACTCGCCGCACTGGCGCGCGCCTTGGTCGAGGGCGAACGCGATCGCATCGCCAACGCCGCAAACTTATCCGCACTGGTCTATCACACACTGCCCGAGCTGAACTGGGTCGGTTTCTATTTCTACGACGGCCGCGAACTGGTGGTCGGGCCGTTCCAGGGCCTACCCGCCTGCGTGCGCATCGCGCTGGATCGCGGCGTCTGCGGCGCCGCAGCGCGCACTCGCGAAACCCAGAGGGTGGCGGATGTGCACGACGTCCCGGATCACATCGCCTGCGATGCGGCATCGCGCTCGGAATTGGTCGTGCCCCTCGTGCGCGACGGCGCGCTGATCGGCGTGTTCGACATCGATAGTCCTGTTCCCGGCCGTTTCGACGTTGAAGATCAAGTGGGGTTGGAAGTGATTGCCGCGATTTTCTTGGATGCGAGCGTCTCGGGTACGATTTGATTCGGCGCGGCGTTCGCCGACATCGCCCGATGACGACGTCTGCGCATCGACGACGGTATTCGCGCTGAAACTCGGCAGCTTCAGAATCTTGGAGCTACAAAAGCACATCGGTTAATTACTAAGATCGGTTAATTACTAAGACATGCGCAAACAAAGCCTCGTATGTTTCCTTTAAACACAGTTGAAAATAAGGGAAAAGAGCTTCAAAACGAGTCTTTGTTAGGGTTCTGATGGGTAGGCTTAGATTAAGGACGCAGAGAAAGTGTGTTTGCGCGATCTGTCGAGCCCGGCTTCAACATCGTTTTTGAAGAAGGCTTCAAGATCGCGACGACGACAATCCGCGCTGTCGCTCACAGCAGCGTCATCGCCGTAATGCCGCTACGCATGCGAAGCGCATCCGCGCGACGCCTCTATGTTCAACCGTTCTTCTTTGCATAGGTTCCCCGCATGGCCACGCCGCCCCTGAAGATGCGCAATATCGGCCCCAAAAGCGCCGCATGGCTCCGCCAAGTGGGTTTACGCACGGAAGACGATTTGCGTGCGATCGGCGCCCTGGATGCCTTCATCAAGGTCAAGCGCGCGGGCTTCAAGCCCAGTTTAAATCTGCTGTACGCGCTGGAAGGCGCACTGCAAGACTGCCACTGGCAGGAGATTCCCGCCGAACGCCGCGGCGAACTGTTGGTGGCGGCGGAAGCAGCGATCGCGCTGCTGCCCAATCCGCGTGGACGTCCGGCCGGAGGCCCAGTCACCACCACGACCCACAACCGCGACGACAGCGGCGGCGAGATGGCCGGCGGCTTCACCCTGTTCGACGAACCCGATGGCGATAGCGGCGGCGGTCACGACCACGATTGAACGCTAGACCGAGCGCCAACGCCTGCCCTGCGGGCCGATCGGTTACACTGCGCGCGCTTCGAGGTGACCGGGTCGTCGCTGTCCTCAGTTGAGGGCGACGATCGGGTTGAAACGGGAAGCCGGTGCGCATCGCATAACGCTCGCGACGCAATCCCGGCACTGCCCCCGCAACGGTAAGCGCGTCAATCTTTCGCAATCGCCACTGCAGCATCGCTGTGGGAAGGCGCGAAAGCCTCGGTGAAACGCCGAACGCGCGAGTCCGGAGACCGGCCACGAAGTACACGGTTGCGATGCGGAGGGCGTCGCGGCGACGTCGTCGGCATGCGCATTCCGCTGTTCTCGACGGTTCGAGGTACGTTGTCTTCGGGCACCGTGCGCGGATCGCCGAGACTTCGAGCAATTCGTTGCGCTCGGCCTACGCGCCGCTCTTCTCCTCGCGACCTCCTCCCTCATCACCGCGCGCGGGTGTGCGCGATGGAGTTCGCATGTTCATTCGTTGTCTGCCCTTGTCGCTCGCGATCGCGAGCGTGTTGTCCTGTTCCTTCAGTACGGTCGCTTTCGCGCGTAGCGACACCGACCCGTCCACCGAATCCGACGCGCTCGATCGCGTCGTCGTTACCGCCACGCGCACCGCGATCACGACGGATGCCGCGTTGGCGCCGGTCGATGTCATCGACCGCGCTGACATCGAACGCAGCCAAGCCGGCTCGCTCGCAGAACTACTGCGCGGTCGCGCCGGCATCAATATCGCCAACCAAGGCGGCGACGGCAAGCTGACCAGCGTGTTCGTGCGCGGTGCCGAATTCGATCACGTGCTGGTGCTGATCGACGGCATTCGCATTGGTTCGGCGACCAGCGGCGCGGCGGCATTTCAAGATTTGCCGCTGCAGTTCGTCGATCGCATCGAAATCGTGCGCGGCCCGCGTTCGAGCCTCTACGGTTCGGACGCGATTGGCGGCGTCATTCAAATTTTCACGCGCCGCGATCGCGGTCCCGCGCAGGGGCGCTTTGCGATCGGCATCGGCAGTCACGGCCGCCGCGAAGCCGGCGCAGGCATCGGCGGCGGCGGCGATCGCGGTTGGTACGGGATCGACGCCGCATACCAGCGCACCGATGGTATTAACGCCTGCGATGGCGCAGGGTTTCCAATTTTTGCCGGCTGTTTTACCGAACAACCCGACCGCGACGGCTACACGCGTCGCGCGTTGTCGTTGCGCGGCGGCGTTGCGCTGAGCGAGAACGTAGAACTCAACGGACAATGGCTGGAAGCGCGCGGCGACAACGAATACGACGGCAGTTTCGTCAATTACTCGGAAGTGGTGCAGCGCGTGCTCGGCGCGAAACTGCGCTGGGACATCAGCGAGCGCAGCGCGCTGCACATCACTGTCGGCCGCAATCGCGACGCTTCGGATGATTTCATCGATACACCAAGCTCAGGGCGTGTCGCGAAAGGCGACTTCGCCAGCGATCGCGACAGCGCAAGCCTGCAGTACGACATCGCCCTGACCGATGCGCAGACGCTGAGCATCGGCGCGGACTGGCTGCGCGACCGTATCGATAGCGCTACCGACTACGACATCAAAGACCGCCGTAACGTCGCCGCATTCGCGCAGTATCAGGGGCGCTTCGACACCGCTATCGGCACGCAGGATCTGCAGCTCGCGCTGCGTCGCGACGACAACGAACAGTTCGGCGGCGAAACCACCGGCACTGCGGCCTGGGGCGTGGGTTTCGGCGACGGCTGGCGCGTCACCGCCGGTTACGGCACCGGCTTTAAAGCGCCGAGTTTCAATGAACTGTATTTCCCGTTTTTCGGCAATCCGGCGCTGCAGCCGGAATCCTCGCGCACGCTCGAGGCCGGGCTCGCATGGCGCGGCGAACGCACTGCGGTGCGGCTCGATACCTTCGAGACCGATGTGGACGATCTGATCGCGTTCGACATCGCGATATTCCTACCGAACAACATCGATCGCGCGCGCCTGCGCGGCGCCGAGCTTCAGATCGACAGCACCATCGCCGACTGGGACATCGCATTGTCGGCGAGCTGGCTGGACCCGGAAAATCGCAGCGGCAGCAATCGCGGTAACGATCTGCCGCGGCGCGCGCGCGAAAGCGCACGCGTATCCGTGGATCGCAGCTTTGGCGCGCTGCGCATGGGTGCGACCATGCTCGGCGAAGGCGGGCGCTACGACAATGTCGCCAATACCCGCCGCATCGGCGGCTACGCCACGCTCGATCTGCGCGCGGAATACGGCTTCAGCGATGCATGGAGCCTGCAGGCCGGAGTGGCGAATGCGTTCGACCGCGATTACCAGACAGCTGCGTTCTACAATCAGCCCGGCCGTACGTATCAGGTTCGCCTGCGTTACGCCCCGAAACCCTGAGCCATGACGATGCACACGCGTTCGAACGACGACACGGCCATTGCCGATCGCGATCGCGACGCTCGCCGATATGCGCCTACTGGAAATCGACTTCGGCGATTGGGAAGGCCGCGCATGGTCTGATCTGCCGCGCGCACAATTGGATCTGTGGGCCGCTGATGTCGCAGGGTATCGCATGCCGGGAGGGGAATCGTTCGCCGATGTGGTCGCGCGTGTCGGCGAAGCGCTCACGGACCTGCGCGAGCCGCATCTGATCGTCAGCCACGGCGGCGTGATTCGCGCAGCGTGGCATTTGCTCGGTGGCCTACCGATTGCGGACGCCGCTGCGCTGCAGATCGCATACGCCAGGCCCTTCCTAATCCCGGTGCGCTAACGACGCAGACGTTCAGCGCATGCCGTTCAGCGCATGCCGTTCGGCGCATGCCGTTCAGCGCATGCTGTTCAGCGCATCTCGTTCGGCCGCACGTCGATAACACCCGCTGGTCGTGCGAGTCGCGGATGCGGCGGAAAGCGGTCCTTCACGAATCGACTTCTCAATTCATCGCCACCTTGCGGCATCCCCAGCAAAAAGCCCTGCACGCTATCCACACCCATCGTGAGCAGTGCGTCGAGTTGCGCGGGCTCTTCGACACCTTCGGCCACCACCTTCATCCCGAACGCGCGCGCCAACGATATGCCGGCCTCGATGATCGGCGCGCCGCCTGCATCCAGCGCGCGCACGAAACTGCCATCGAGCTTGAGCAGCTTCGCGGGCAAGCGCTGCAGGTACGACAGCGACGAATACCCGGTACCGAAATCGTCGATCGCAACCCGCACCCGCAGGGATTCGAGCATGCGAAAGATCTCCGCGATCTGCGCGTAATCGGCAATGAAGATCGATTCGGTAAGCTCGATCGTCAGCCGATCGCCATCGAGCCCCGTATCGCGCAATACGATGGCCAGATCGTCGGCGAAACCTGGATAAAGCAGCTGCTGTACCGAGACGTTCACGCAGATCGATGCGAGCTGCGCACGATCGAAACTTGCGCCGAATCGACAGGCTTCGCGCATCACCCACAGACCAAGCGGGATCATCTCGCCGCTGCGTTCGGCGAGCGGGATGAATTCCACCGGGCTAATCGCGCCAAGCTGCGCATGGCGCCAACGCAGCAACGCTTCTACCGCAGAGAGCGCGCCGGTCGCGGCGTCGAAGATCGGTTGATACACCAGATTCAGCCCAGGACAGCCGCCCGCCAACTCGCGCGCGAGCGCTTGCCGCAGTTGCAGTGTGCGCTGGCCCTGCTGGGCAAGCGCATCGTCGAACGCGCGAATCACGCCACGGCCCTCGGCTTTTGCCGAATACACCGCCAAATCGGCGCTGTAGATGAGCTCCTGCAAGCGGCCCCCGTCCTGCGGCCAATGCGCGATGCCGATGCACGCATCGATACGCACCATATAAGGTTCAATGTAGATCTCATCGCGCAGCGCTTCGAGCAGTGTTTCGGCGTATCGGTACTCATCGGCAGGGTCGCGCTCGGCGCGACGCAGGATCAAGAATTCGTCGCCGCCCCAGCGTGAGATAGCCAAGGTATCGCCTGCGACATCGGCCAACCGAAGCGCCACTTCCGACAGCACGATATCGCCGATGGCGTGGCCCATGGAATCGTTGATTTCTTTGAAACCATCAAGATCGATAAAATACAGAGCCGCCGGCGCGTCGCCAGAGCGCAGATGCGCAGCGGACAACTCGGCGAGGCGCGAGCGATTGGCCAAACCAGTAAGACTGTCGCGCGTAGCGAGGCGATGCAATTCCGCAGTGCGTTGCAAGATGCGCTGTTCGAGCCGCTGATTGGTACGCCGCATTTGCTCCTGCGCAGTCGCCAACTGCGTGTTCGCTTCGAGCAATGCGCGGCTGTGTCGATCGCGCTCTTCCACCAGCACCGCATTCCGGTACGACAGAACCAGCGACTGCGTGATGCGTTCGTACGTGCGCCCGATCGAGAAAAACATCGACAGCCACAGCACGAAACCAAGGCCGCCGCAGATGCGCTCCTCCAACCCGCCGACCGCGATCAACATTAGCGAGCCCGGGATCAACAGCAGCGCGCCATAACTTAGCGCAAGCCAGCGTTCGACCGACAGCACCGCGATCGCACCGCTGCCCAAGGCGCATAGCACCAGTGCGCCAGTGAGCCGATGGACATCGGTTTGCGCTGCAAAGAACGCGAGCGGCCACAGCGCGAAATTCACGCCGGTCAGCAGCACCGATCCGCAGTAGAGACGTCGCCAGTAGGCGGCTGGGAACGGACGATCTACGGCCGGGGCGACAGGACGGTCGCTGCGCAAATACAGGCGATAGAGCGTGAACCGCAGCGCCACCAGCGCTGCCATCGCGACTGCCCAAGCGACATGCTGGGCGTTGAGCCGGCCGTGGGTGGTCGTGAGCAATAAGCCGGCCGAAGCGGCGATCGTCATCACGATGGCGCCTGGCGCCTGGGCATACAGCATCCGTTCGCGCGCGTGGACTACCTTGTGCCGAACGTCGGCAGGCAGTTCCTCGGTCGAAATCGGTTCCCCACTCGCTTCGTATGTCGCTCGCTGAATTCGGTCCAAGACCTTCGCCTCCGCAGACCCCCCGCCTGCGCCCCTTGAGGCCATTATGCGACCCCTCGAAAGGCGATGACCAGCGGTTAGCCCGCGAAAATCGCATGGAACGAGCGAAATCTCAGCGTGGCGGCGCTGTTTGCGGCACCGTCGGTCCGATGCGCTCTGTTTTACGTCTCCAGATCATCTGCCAACGATCAGTCCGTCGGCGCCCAAACCGTGGGCAGCTCGTCGATCAACGACTCAGCCGTCAACGGCTCACCCGTCAACAGCTCGTCCATCGACAGCTCGTCCATCACCAGCTCATCCATCGACAGCTCGTCCGTCAACGGCAGGGCCATCGCCGACGCGGTGTTCGCGAACAACTCCGGTTGCGGCGATCGCTCGGTGTCCGGGTCCCGAAACCCCGAGACCCCCACGCCGACCAGCCGATACAGCGTATCCGCAGGCAGATCGACCCGCGCCCGCAGGCCCAGCGCGATCTCAGTCAAGGCCTGCAGCGATATCGGCGGCGCATCCGGCGTGTGGCTGCGGGTCAGGATGCGGAACTGCGCCGTCTTGAGTTTGAGCACCACGGTGCGGCCGATGCGCTCGGTTTTGCGCGTGGCCGCCCAGGTTTTCTCGGCGAGGCGGCGGATCGTCGGCTCCAGCGCATCCAGCGGCACATCGTGCTCGAAGGTGTCTTCTGCGGAGATCGACTGCACCGGCTGATCGGGTTCGACCGGACGCTCGTCGATGCCTTGCGCGCGTTCATGCAGGCGCGCGCCGAAACTGCCGAACAGCCGCTGCAAGGCAGTCAACTCGATCGCACGCAGATCACCGACAGTCTTGACGCCCAGCGTTTCCAATTTCTGCAGCGCCACCTTGCCCACGCCGGGAATGCAGCCTACCGGCAGCGGCGTGAGGAAATCGAACACCTGCTGCGGCCGAATCACGAATTGCCCGTCGGGCTTGCGCCAATCGGACGCGATCTTGGCCAAAAACTTATTCGGCGCGATGCCCGCCGACGCGGTGAGCTGAGTTTCCTCGCGGATCTGCGCGCGGATCGTCTGCGCGATCGCGGTAGCGCTCGGCACCTCGCCGCCGTCGAGCCGGTCTTTGGGATCGGTGACATCGAGATAGGCTTCGTCCAGCGACAGCGGCTCGATCAGATCGGTATGCCGCGCGAAGATCTCGCGCACCTGCTGCGACACCGCTTTGTAGCGCGCGAAATCCGGCGGCACGAACACCGCCTGCGGACACAACCGCTCCGCGCGCACCGCCGGCATCGCCGATCTCACTCCGAATGTACGCGCCTCATACGACGCCGCGCACACCACCGACCGCGCACCGCGCCACGCCACCACCACCGGCTGCCCGCGCAGCGACGGATCGTCGCGCTGCTCGACCGAGGCGTAGAAGGCGTCCATATCGATGTGGATGATTTTGCGCAGCTTCGCTGTCATTTCGATCAGTACGTGCTTATCGCAAGGATGGCTTCATCTGCGGTCACTATACGACACGCCGAGCGCATGGCGCTTACGGCGAAGCACGGCATCAAGGCGCACAACCAAGTAGCACGTTGCGGGTGTCCGCTTTTAGAAGATTAGAGCGTTCATTGCTTGGAGCGCGATTGTCACTGCGTCGCGCGCAGAAGAGAGCATCACGCCCTCCTATTAAAAACCGAGCACCCAAATATTTCATGGAGATCTAATCATGAGGAATGTATATGCGGCAATGTTATCGATAGTCGCAATTTTTTTCTGCAACAGAGCTGAAGCGATAGACCCGAACTGGGCGTCAGGGCCATACAACTGGACTCAAGGATCATCGACCATACAAATGCAGCCAGTATCCACCCACGTCTGCGTCTTAACCAGAGTCTCTGGCGACTTCGACGGCGGCGGAGAGAGCGTCATGATTTCCCAAAAGAATGGTTGGTGGCTTATGGGAGGCACCTCGATGCAATCTGGAATTGGCGGCCAAGCGTACTGTTTCGTGCGCAATGCTTTTTTAGCGAATGGGGCTGCGCGTTGGAGTAGTGATGACGCTAGCGTCTGGGCCTCATCGAGCTCAGGCTGCTTCAACTTTCAGCACAACGGAATGTGGTGGGGCGATGCGACCACATTGCTCAACGGTATCGGCGGAAAGTTGCGTACCAGCGGCGACCGTGCGCAGATATTGCAATCCAACGGCGCGTTCACGCCATCGGTAATGCGTATCGATACCTGTCAAAGCGGTTATTTAATCGCGTATGGATTATCGTTTTTCGCCGGCACGCCGAATTCAGGCGTATTGGCTAAGTACTGGAATAACACCACCTATATCGCCAGCAGCGGCAATGGCTGCGTCAACAGCTATGGTGTTCATGAAGTGGAGATGGCACCAGTCAACGACGCGATGTGTCATTTCACGTCGATTGGGGGCGGCGGAAATTGGGATGGCGGCGGTGAAGCGGTGGCGATCTATCCGAAATTCTCAGGCGGTATCGAACGCTGGTTCCTACGCGCGCAATCCGGCTATTGCGGTGAAAGCCGCAAGACTATGGCGCAAGCAAAATGCTACCGGCGCGACCAAAGGTGAGAATGTAGTTACAGACGCAACGCGTCACATTCATGCGTCGCTGCAAGCAACCGCATATGCATTTCAATTGCGCAAGTTGGCCCAGAAATTATATCTGGGCCAACCCATTACAGGTTGCTATGAAAGCTGTGTATGAAGGCTGCTTAGAGACTGCGGACCAACATGGCGGACATTATTCAACCGTCACCGATTTCGCCAAATTCCGCGGCTTATCCACATCCGTTCCGCGCGCAAGCGCGGCGTGATAGGCGAGCAACTGCACCGGAATCGCATGCACGATCGGCGACAGTACGCCGACGTGGCGCGGGGTGCGGATGACGTGAACGCCTTCGGATTCGGTGAAGTGGCTGTCGGCGTCGGCGAAGACGTACATCTCACCGCCGCGGGCGCGCACTTCTTGGATATTCGATTTCACTTTTTCCAGCAGCGTGTCGTTCGGCGCGATCACCACCACCGGCATTTGCGCATCGACCAAAGCAAGCGGGCCGTGTTTGAGTTCGCCAGCCGGATAGGCTTCGGCATGGATGTACGAGATTTCTTTTAGTTTGAGTGCGCCTTCCAGCGCGATCGGATAATGAATACCGCGCCCTAAAAACAGCGCGTGCTGTTTTGGCGCGAAGCGGTCGGACCACACCGCGATCTGCGGCTCCAAATTCAGCGCGTGCTGCACGCTTCCCGGCAGATTACGCAGTGCGTCGAGCAACTCCGCCTCTTGTTCCGCCGACAGCTTGCCTTGCACTTTCGCCACGGTGGCGGTGAGCGCGAACAGTGCGACAAGCTGGGTAGTAAACGCTTTTGTGGAAGCAACGCCGATCTCGGCGCCGGCGCGGGTGTAGAACACCAGTTTGCTTGCGCGCGGGATTGCGCTCTCGGGCACGTTGCAGATCGACAGCGTGCGGTGCTGGCCCTGCGCTTTGGCGTATTTAAGCGCTTCCATCGTGTCGAGAGTTTCGCCGGACTGCGAGATGGTGACGATCAACTGACGCGGATTGGCGACAACTTTTCGGTAGCGATATTCGCTGGCGATTTCGACGCTGCACGGCAAACCGGTCATCGCCTCGAACCAATAACGCGCGGTGAGTCCGGCGTAATAACTGGTGCCGCAAGCGATGATCTGCAGCGCATCGATGTCACGCAGGATCGCTTCGGCTTCGTCGCCGAACAGCGCGGGCGTGAAGCTGCCTTCATCGATGATCGCCTCGATGGTATCGGCGATCGCACGCGGCTGCTCGTGGATCTCTTTCTGCATGAAGTGGCGATACGGGCCGAGCTCCAGCGAGGCCAGCGAGACGTCGGAAACGTGGGCATCGCGCTGAATCTCGACATTGTTTGCATCGAACACGCGCACACCGCTGCGCATGACTTCGGCAGTATCGCCTTCTTCGAGAAAAATAACGCGGCGCGTGGCCTGGATGATCGCGGACACATCAGAAGCGATGAAGTTTTCGCCATCGCCCAAACCAATCAGCAATGGGCAGCCCATGCGCGCGCACACGATGCGCTCGGGGTCGGTGCGACTGACCACAGCCAGTGCGTAGGCGCCTTCAAGTTCCTTGACCGCACGCTGCAGCGCAACGAGTAAATCGCCGCATTCGCCCAGATAATGATGAATCAAATGCGCGATGACTTCGGTGTCGGTCTGCGACTCGAAGACGTAGCCGAGCGCGCGTAGACGCTCGCGCTGCTGTTCGTGATTCTCGATGATGCCGTTATGCACCAGGGCGACACCGTGACTCATATGCGGATGCGCATTGCTCTCGGTGACGCCGCCGTGAGTGGCCCAGCGCGTGTGGCCGATGCCCAGTTGCGCGCGAAAGACTTCGCTGGCCGCAGCGCTCTGCATTTCGGCGACGCGACCGGTGCGCCGCACGCGACGCAAATCGTGCCCGGCAGCAGCAACGGCATCGACACCAGCGGCCGGCACCAAGGCCGGCTCGACGATGGCGATGCCGGCCGAATCGTAACCGCGGTATTCGAGCCGTTTCAGGCCCTCGATCAACACTGGTACCACATCGCGATTCGCGATCGCGCCGACTATTCCGCACATGGATTATTGCCTCCTAATGGTGCGGGCAGTATAAGGCGAAACAGCGGCGCGGCGTCCGCGCGGACGCGTCCGCTGTCCGCGCGGACACGCGCCATAGCAAGTAAATATGTATATAAAACAGCGAGATAAAGTTGGCACGTAGATTGCTTTGATTGGACAGAGCCCCGCCCTCGTCCACCCGCCTCTCGGAGAACCGCCATGTCCACCCATGCCACTGCGAACGCGTCCGCCTTCACTCCACATTGGTCTGCCGATGAGCTGACCGCCGCCGTGCCGCAAACCCTGCCCGCACTTCACACCTTTGCGTTTCAGCCGCCGGCCAACGCGGCCGCGCTGCACCGTGCGCGCCGCATCGCATCGGCTTATGTCGCGAACGCCGCGATGACATCCTTCCGCGTTCGCGGCTGATCTTCGCGGCGGCTCAACGACTGATCCGTCGTAAGCTCCTCGCACTCTCCCTCGACTACGGCAGCACCATGACCATTCGCGACACCTCCGCTCAGGATCAACGGCTGGATGCAGAGCCCGCCTCGCGTAAGCGTTGGCTGATGGTCGCGGGCGCCGCCGCAGCGATCGTGCTGTGCGCGGCCTTTCTGCTCTCTTCCTGGCGCGGCGGCAGTCGCTCGTTCGCTAGCGAAAAACTGCGCATCGCCGCAGTCACTCGCGGCGAGTTGGTCCGCGATCTGTCGGCGGAAGGCAAGGTCATCGCCGCCAACAGTCCGACGCTGTACGCCATCGCCGGCGGCACCGTCAGCTTGAACGTCGTCGCCGGCGATGTGGTGAAGCGCGATCAGATTCTCGCCACGATCGATAGCCCCGATCTGCGCAGCCGGCTTGCACAGGAAGCCTCGACGCTCGCCAGCCTGGAAGCCGAAGCCGATCGCGCCGTGCTCGACGCCGAACTCGTGCGCGCCGATGCGCGCAAATCGCTGGATCAGGCCACGGTGGATCAAACCGCCGCGCAGCGCGATCTCGAACGCAACCGACGCGCCTTCGAGGGCGGCGCGGTCGCGCAGATCGACGTTGCGCGCGCGCAGGACTCGCTGAAAAAATCGGAACTGGCGTTGATCAGCGCGCGCAAGGAATTCGAACTGCAGGGCCGCGGCGCCGGCTTGGACACGCGCAATAAGCGGCTGCAAGCGGAGCGTCAGCGCGCCGTGGTTGTCGAACTGCAGCGCCAAGTCGATGCGCTGAATCTGCGCGCGCCCTTCGATGGCCAAGTCGGCCAATTGTTGATCGCGCAGCGCGCGAACGTTGCGACCAATGCGCCGGTGCTCAGTTTGATCGATCTCTCGCAGTTCGAGGTCGAGATCAAAGTGCCGGAGAGTTTCGCGCGCGATCTCAGCATCGGCGTGCCGGCGGAAATTCAGGGCAATGGCAAAACATTCGCCGCGACCATTTCGGCGGTCTCGCCGGAAGTGGTGAACGGCGAAGTCGCCTCGCGCCTGCGCTTTAAAGAGCAACAGCCGCCGGGACTGCGCCAGAATCAACGGCTCAGTGTGCGCATCGTGCTCGACACGCGCCGCAATGTGCTGATGGTCGAGCGCGGCCCCTTCCTCGAACAAGGCGGCGGCTTCGCCTATGTGATGGACGGCGATATCGCGATCAAACGTTCGGTGCGCTTTGGCGTGAGCAGCCTCAACGCGATCGAGATTCTCGACGGCGTCAAAGCGGGCGAACGTATCGTGGTGTCCGGTAGCGACCAGTTCGGCACCGCCGAGCGGGTGCGCGTGTCGGGGGAATGAGCGTGCGTCTTGTTAGAACCTATCTCAACATCGGAATCGAGACATTGTCTGGTGTCGTCCCGGCGAACGCCGGGACCCAGCATGTCGAAATCCTCGGCAACAGTTGGACAACCCACCTTTGCTGTTGAGAAGCGATTCCGGCGTTCGCCGGAATGACGAAGCCATCCTCCGATCGGGCTGCTTCGATTTTGCGATAGGTCCTGGCGAGATCGGCAGCAACAGCGACAGCAGGTCGCTCGCCTTCGGCTCGGGATGACAGCTCGGTGAGTTCGGTGAGTGATGATGTGTGCAGTGCGCTTAGCGATGCGGTTTGCGGTGGCGTTTGCGGTGACGTTCTGCGGAGCTGCGCTCCGCTCTACAAAATCAAGGTTTTCGATTTCAATGTTCTCTCGGCCAGGAGTCTCCCATGTTGCACATGCAAGGCGTCACCAAAATCTATCGCACTGAGCTGGTCGAAACCCATGCGCTGCGCGCGCTCGATCTGCATGTGCGCGAGGGCGAGTTTGTCGCGGTGACTGGGCCGTCGGGTTCCGGCAAGACCACCTTTCTCAATATCGCCGGCTTGCTGGAAGAATTCACCGGCGGTACGTATTTGCTTGACGGCGAAGACGTCAGCAAACTCAACGACGATGCGCGCTCCAAATTGCGCAATCGCAAGATCGGTTTTATCTTCCAGAGCTTCAATCTGATTCCCGATCTGAATCTGTTCGACAACGTCGATGCACCGCTGCGCTATCGCGGTATGTCGGCGGCCGATCGGCGTAAGCGCATCGAGGAATCCCTGGCACGGGTCGGCCTCGGTTCGCGCATGAAGCACTATCCGTCCGAACTTTCCGGAGGCCAACAGCAGCGCGCCGCGATCGCACGCGCGCTCGCTGGTAGCCCGAAGCTGCTGCTCGCCGACGAACCCACCGGCAACCTCGATTCGCAGATGGCGCGCAGCGTGTTGGAGCTATTGGAAGAGATCAACGGCCAGGGCACGACCATCATCATGGTGACGCACGATCCGGAACTGGCCGCACGCGCGCAGCGCAACGTGCATATCGTCGACGGCATGGTGACAGACCTGCGCAACGACGGCAGCCTGCTGCGCACTCCCGGCACGCACACCTCTACGACCACGGCCTAAGGGCGCGACATGACATCGAAGACGATGTTCAGCAACGGTATGTTCGGCTACTACATGTCGCTGGCCGTGCGCAGCTTGAAGCGGAGCAAGGCATTGACGGCGCTGATGATCTTCGCGATCGCGCTGGGCATCGGCGCCAGCATGACCACGCTCACGGTGTTCTATGTGCTGTCGGGGAATCCCATTCCGCAAAAAAGCGAGACATTATTTTATCCGCGTATCGACGCGGCCAGCAAACGCGGCTACGAGCCCGGCGGCGATCCCGAATCGCAAATGACGCGCTTCGACGCCGAGGCGCTGTTGCGCGAGAAACGCGGCGATCGTCAGGCGCTGATGACCGCTGGCAGCGTCGCGATCGAACCGGACCGCAATGGCATGCCGCCATTCATCGCCGACGCCCGCTTCACCACCGCGGATTTTTTTCCGATGTTCGATGTGCCGTTCGCGCATGGCCGCGCCTGGACCAGCGAGGACGATCAAGCGCGCGCGCGCGTCGTGGTGATCTCGTCTGAGCTCAACGAAAAACTGTTCGATGGCGGCAACAGCGTCGGCAAAACCATACGACTGGAACAGAACGCATTCAAGATCATCGGCGTGTTGAAGCAATGGCGCCCGCGCCCGCGGTTTTACGATGTGACCCAGAGCAGATTCAGCTCGGACGAACAGCTCTTCGTTCCGTTCTGGACGTCGCGCGCAGTGGACATGTCGCCGAACGGCAATATGAATTGCTGGGACGGTGGCGACAACAAGGCAGAAGAGGATAAAGAAGGCAATCGCGGCGTCAACGCGAACTGCGCATGGCTGCAATATTGGGTCGAATTGAATTCTCCAGCGAAGGTCGCCGCATATCGCCAGTATCTGAATAATTATTCCGCCCAGCAGCGCGCTGCCGGCCGTTTCCAACGCCCGAATAATGTGCGTCTGGACGATGTGATGCAGTGGATGGATGTGAACGGCATGGTGCCGCGGGACGTTCGCTTGCAGGGCTGGCTTGCTTTCGCGTTTCTGTTCGTCTGTCTGATCAACACCATCGGTCTATTGCTGGCGAAGTTTTTGCGGCAGTCCTCCGAAATCGGCGTGCGCCGCGCGCTTGGCGCGACCAAGCGCGACATCTTCGCGCAGTACCTGATCGAGGCCGGTGTGATCGGGCTCGCTGGCGGTGCGCTCGGGCTGGGTTTCGCATGGCTCGGGCTGTGGGCCGTCCGCCAGCAGCCTGCCGATTACGCCGAATTGGCGCATCTCGACGGGGCGATGCTGATCGCGGCGGTCGCGCTGAGTTTGATTGCGAGCCTATTCGCTGGATTGTTACCCGCATGGCGCGCCTGCCAGATCGCGCCGGCGATCCAACTGAAATCCCAATGATCCGGTAGAACGGGTTTTAACCCGCTGCCATATACGCATGCCTTAAGCTGGCTAAAGCCCGCTCTAGCTCACGGCCACGGAGCCTCCCATGGACATCCGCCCCATCCTTTCCACGCTGCGTCGGCATAAAACCGCATCGGCATTGATCGTGCTCGAAATCGCGCTGAGCTGCGCGATCATCTGCAACGCGCTGTTCCTGATCGGCACCCGGATCGAACGCATGAATCGCGACACTGGGATGGCGGTCGACGACATCGTGCGGATCAATACCGCCGGCATCGGCACCAACGACAATCCCGATGCAGCCGCGAAAACCGATCTTGCTGCCTTGCGCGCAATACCCGGCGTCAAATTCGCGACGATGACCAACCACGTGCCGTTCGACAATTCGTCATGGAACTCATCGGTCAGCGTCAAAGCCGACCAGCAGATTCCAAACATGAATGTCGGCGTCTATCTTGGCGACGACCAATTGCCGGAAACATTCGGCCTGAAGTTCGTCGCCGGACGCGATTTTCTGCCTGAAGAATTCATCGTGATGGAGGAGATCAAAGTCGATACGGCGGTTCCAGCAGCGATCGTCACCCGCACTATGGCGCAGACGCTCTTCCCCGGCGAAAGCGCGGTCGGCAAGCTGCTCTACGACAGTTGGGGCAGTAAACCGATCAAGATCGTCGGTGTGGTCGACAGGTTGATCCGCCCCAACGACAACGGCGGCGAATCCGAGGCGCAGTATTCGATGCTGCTGCCGATCCGCGCCGCGACGGGCCGTTTCGCGATACGCACCAGCCCCGAACGCCGCGAGGACGTGCTGAAGGCTGCCGTCGCTGCGCTGGAGAAGATCAACCGCAGCCGCATCATCATGGACCAGGGGACATTCTCCGATGTCCTCAAAAAATACTATCGGCAGGACAAAGCGATGGCGTGGCTGCTCGGCGCGGTGTGCATCGCGCTGATGGTAGTCACCGCGCTGGGCATCGTCGGTCTCGCCAGTTTTTGGGTGCAGCAGCGCACTAAGCAGATCGGCATACGCCGCGCGCTGGGCGCGACTCGCCGGCAAATTTTGCTTTACTTCCAAACCGAGAACTTTCTGCTTGCGACGCTCGGGATCGTGCTGGGCATGCTTGGCGCCTTCGGCTTGAACCAGTTGCTGATGTCCTACTACGAACTGCCGCGTTTGCCCGCGTACTATCTGCCGATCGGCGCCATCGCGCTGTGGATATTGGGGCAGATCGCGGTATTCGGCCCGGCCCGGCGCGCAGCGGCGGTGCCGCCAGCTGTCGCAACGCGCAGCGTTTGAAGCATGCCGCCTCTGAAGCATGCCGCCTCTGAAGCATGCCGGAATCTAATCATGTCGAATTCAAGCCTGCAGCAAGTGAAGCATGGATGAAGACGTGAGACGATGCGAGCATATGCTTTTCGCTGCGCATCGTAGGATGCGCGGCGCCCTCCATACCGACGAATCGGCACGACGAACGAATGCCCAAGATCCTCATCATCGACGACAACCGTTCGGTCGCGACTGCGCTCGAAGTGCTGCTGTCGCTGCACGACATCGAATGCGTGCATGCGGAAGACCCCGAGACCGGGCTTGCGATGCTGTCGGACGACATTGATCTTATCCTGCAGGACATGAATTTTCAGGAGGATACGACCTCCGGCGAAGAAGGCGAGACGCTGTTCCGCGCGATTCGCGCGCGCGACCCGGACCTGCCGGTGATCTTACTAACGGCGTGGACGCATTTAGAGTCGGCGGTTGAATTAGTGAAAGCCGGCGCGGCCGATTATCTCGGCAAGCCGTGGGACGATCGCAAGCTGATGGCGACCGTGAACAACTTGCTCGAACTGTCGCAAACGCGACGGCAGCTCGCGCGGCGTAGCGGTAGCGAACGGCGGCGGCGCGATGGACTCGCCCGCGAGTACGATCTGCGCGGTTTCGTTTATGCCGATGCCGCAACAGAATCCACGCTGCGGCTCGCGCTGCAGGTCGCACGCTCCGACCTGCCGGTACTCATCACCGGCGCCAACGGCAGCGGCAAGGAAAAACTCGCGGAGATCGTCCACGCCAATTCATCGGTACGCGGCGCAGCGTTCGTTGCGCTCAACTGCGGCGCATTGCCGGCGGATTTGATCGAGGCGGAATTGTTCGGCGCGGAAGCCGGCGCGTATACCGGCGCGACTCGCGCGCGCGAAGGTAAATTCGAGGCCGCCGATGGCGGTACGTTGTTCTTAGACGAAATCGGCACCCTGCCGCTAGCGGGACAAGTCAAGCTGCTGCGCGTGCTGGAAACCGGAAAATTTCAAAAGCTTGGCGGCAATCGCGAGCGCGAAGTAAAAGTACGCGTGCTCAGCGCGACCAATGCCGATCTGCAAGCGATGATCGCCGCAGGCCAATTCCGCGAAGATCTGTACTACCGTCTCAACGCGATCGAAGTGCGCCTACCACCGTTGGCGCAGCGTCCCGACGACATCCTGCCGTTGGCGCGGCATTTTCTGGCAACTGGCAAATCGCTGAGCGAAGGCGCCGAACGCGCGCTACTCGCGCATCGCTGGCCCGGCAACGTGCGCGAGTTGCGCAATACGATCCAACGCGCGGCGTTATTGGCTGCGCGCGATCGCATCGATGTCGACGATCTGGGTCTGCTCGTCGCGCCTCATAGCACGTCCGCTATCGCGATAGGATCGAACGATGCTGTAGAGCCCGATCGCACGACTATCGAAGCTGCGCTCGATCGCGCTGGCGGCGTGCTCGCGCAAGCCGCAAGCGAATTGGGAATGTCGCGCCAAGCGCTATACCGTCGGCTCGAACGTCTTGGCATCAAGCGTCCTTAACGGTAGATCTCGACGATGCGTGTACTCCGTGCGATGCCGCTGGCGGTGCGCCTGATCGCGATCTCGACGATCGCAGTCGCGGCGGCTGCCGTGGCTACCGCAGTCTTAGGCCAATGGCTGCAGCCCTGGGCCGCAGCATCGATCGCAGCGTTGCTGGTCGCCTCACTGCTCGCCAGCATGATCTGGCGAGCGGTGTCGCCGATGCGCGCGCTGTTCCGTGCGCTTGCCGGCACGGTGGCCAGCTATCGCGACGGCGATTTCAGCTTCGGTATCCGTTGGGATCGCGACCGCGAATTGATCGAATTGGTCGAAGCGCACAACCAACTCGGCGATGCTCTGCGCGATCAGCGGCTCGCACTCGTGCAGAGGGAATTGCTGCTCGACACGATGGTGCAAAACACGCCGGTGGCGATGGTGCTGATCGATCCTGGGATGCGTGTGGTGCTGGGCAACATCGCCGCGCGCAAACTGCTGGGCGAAGGCCGGCGCATGGAAGGCCAAGCGTTCGATGAGGTGCTCACCCGCGCGCCAGAGGCGCTAAAAGAGGCCTTCGCGCGCGGCGGCGACGGCATCTTCGCAGTCGGACACGACGACGACGAGGACATCTTTCATTTATCGCGGCGCAATTTCCGGCTCAACGGCCGCCTCCACGAATTGATCCTGCTGCGCCAGCTCACCGCAGAGCTACGGCGGCAGGAAGTGCAAACATGGAAAAAAGTGATCCGCGTCATCAGTCATGAGCTGAATAATTCGCTCGCGCCGATCGCATCGCTCGCGCACTCGAGCGCGGAGCTGCTCAAGCGCGGGCAACTCGAACGCTTACCGATGACGCTGGCGACGATTGAAGAACGCGCGCGGCATTTGGAAGGCTTTATCCGCGACTACGCCCACTTCGCGAAGCTTCCTGCACCGCGTTTGCAGCCGCTGCTGTGGTCGCGCTTTTTCGCGCAATTGCGCAGTCAAGTGGAATTCGCTTGGGACGGGATGCACGGCGACGGCGTGGTCCATGTCGATACGGCGCAGTTCGAGCAGGCGCTATTGAACTTAGTGAAGAACGCGCACGAATCGGGCTCGCCGCAGGACGAGGTGACGGTCGCGCTGCGGCGCACGCAGGAGCATTGGCGCATCGATATCCTCGACCGCGGCGGCGGCATGAGCGATGCGGTATTGGCGCAAGCGCTGCTGCCGTTCTACTCGACCAAACGCCACGGCACCGGGCTAGGGCTTGCGCTTACGCGCGACATCATCGAAGCCCACGGCGGCCGCATTTCGCTGCAGAACCGCGACGGTGGCGGGCTGTGGGTGAGTTTGATCTTACCGGCGCGGTGAGTGCGATTGCATGGGGTTCGACTCGGCCCTTCCGGGCCTCCCACGGAGCAATTCGCGATCGCAACCAGCATCACTTTCTGGAAGAACCGCTTATCCCTTTGGTGTCTTCACCGGCCGCTTCCAACCATCGAGCGTGATCTGACGCGCGCGGGCGATGGTGAGCTGGCCTTCCGGCGCAGCTTTGTTGACCACCGAGCCCGCACCGATCGTCGCATTGCGACCGATCGTGACCGGCGCCACCAAGGCCGCATTCGAGCCGACGAAAGCGCCGTCTTCGATCGTCGTGGTGTATTTGTTGGCGCCGTCGTAATTGCAGGTAATGACCCCCGCGCCGACGTTGACACCGGCGCCGATCGCGGCGTCGCCCAAATACGTCAGATGATTGGCTTTGCTGCCGGCGCCGATCTTCGCGTTCTTAGTCTCAACGAAATTGCCGATATGCACGCCGTCGGCGAGCACCGTGCCCGGGCGCAAGCGCGCAAACGGGCCGATTTGCACCGCGCCCTCGGTGATCGCGCCTTCGAGATCGCAGTGCGCACGCACCTCGGTGCCTGCGGCGAGCTCGACATTCTTTAAGCGGCAAAACGGGCCGATGCGAACGCCGTCGCCGAGCACGACGCGGCCCTCGAACAATACGTTCGCGTCGATCTCGACATCGCGGCCCACCGTGACTTCGCCGCGCACATCGACGCGATCGGTATCGGCGAAGCGCGCGCCGGCATCGCATAGCGCGCGCACGGCCCGGCGCTGGAACGCACGTTCGAGTTGAGCGAGCTGCCACGGGTCGTTCGCGCCTTCGGTGTCGAGCGGGTCGTCGGCGATCGCGATCTCCGCGCCCGAGAATTCGTGCGCCGCCATCGCGAACACGTCGGTCAGGTAATACTCGCCTTGCGAATTGCCGTTCGAGAGATTCGACAGCCAGCGGCGCAGTGCCTTGGCGTCGGCCACGATCACGCCGGTGTTGACGAGCCGAATCGCGCGCTGGGTGTCGCTGGCATCCTTGTGCTCAACGATCGCGCCGACGCGGCCCTGCGGGTCGCGCAGGATGCGGCCGTAGCCGGTCGGATCGTCCAATTCGGCGGCCAACACCGCCAGCGCGCCGGGAGCATCCAATAAGCGCTGCAGCGTCGCGCTGCGGATCAGCGGCACATCGCCGTACAGCACCAGCACGCGCGCGTCGTCGGGAATGCCTGGCATCGCCTGCTGCACTGCATGTCCGGTGCCGAGTTGCTGCGCCTGCTCAGCCCAGTGCAAATCGGTCTGTTCCGCAAATGCAGCGCGCACGCGATCGCCGCCATGGCCGTAAACGATATGAACACCCGCCGGCTGCAGCGCGCGCGCGCTGGCGATGACATGCGCCAGCATCGGCACGCCTGCGATCGTTTGCAGCACTTTGGGCAGCGCGGATTTCATCCTTTTGCCTTCGCCCGCGGCGAGAACGACGACGTGTAAAGGGGCGCTCATGGGGACTCCAGCATTAGGGTTCAGCGTATTTTAGGGCAAGGGCGTCGGATCGGTGTCGGCATCGTGTCTGGCGCGACGATATGCGCGGTGGACAGCTCACGACCGCTACACACATCGACAAAGGCCGGCTCGGTGTTTGTAGGCTCGGTGTTTGTAGGGCGACAGCCGCTGTTACGATGCCGTCCCGACCCGAATCCCCAGTTAATCGACACTCCTCGTCCGCCTATGCCCAGCGACACCGCCATCGCCGAGACCCTACCCGCCTCGCGCGGGGCGCAGTGGCTCGTGGGCTCGGGCATGGTCGCGACTGTCATTGGCCTGATCGCGCACGGCTTATGGCGCGTACTGCCGGCCGAGCGCTTCGCGCTGTCGCTGCTGCTGGCCGGACTGTCGCTGCTCGTCGCTTGGCCGCTGCGGCGCGCATTGCGCCTGTCCACCGCCGCTGCATTGGCGATGGTGTGGGCGTTCGCGCTCGCGGTGTACATCGGCCCGCTGCCGCTGTTGGCGACCGCGCTGCTCGGCCTCGCCGCACTGGCGATCGGTCTGCATATCGTGCCGCCGACCTGGCCCGGACGCGTCGCGATCGCGATGACAATCGGTTTGATCGTCATCGCCGGACTGTGCGGCTGGGCCATCACCCTGCCGATCTTCCATGCATGGCTGTGGTGGCCGCTGCTGTCGGCGCTGGCGTTTTGGCAGCGCGCGCCGCTGCGTTCTGCACTCAACGATGCAGTGACCGCTGTGCGCGATGCGGTCGCGGATGCGCCGCGCGCCGCAAGCTGCGTCATGCTGCTGCTCGGCCTGGTCAGCGTCGCGTGTTGGATCCCGGCGATGCAGATGGACGATATCGCCTATCACTTAAATCTGCCGACGCAAGTGATGCGCTATGGCCGCTATACGCCGCAGCCTGAGTTTCAGGTCTGGTCGTTCGCGCCCTGGGCGGGCGATGTGCTGCACGGATTGGTGTTCATGCTGGCGCGGCGCGACGCCCATGGCGCACTCAATGCGCTGTGGTTGTTGCTTGCCGCCGGATCGGCATGGTCGATCGCGAGCGCGCTCGGCGCGACGCTGCGTGAACGCTGGGCGGCCCTCGCGCTGTTCGCGAGTCTGCCGCCGCTGGTGTGGATCGCGGCGGGTATGCAAACCGAACTGGCGGCGACTGCAGTGCTGGTAGCGTTCGCTGCCGTCGTCGTCGCGCCGATCGGCACGCGCGCGCCTACGAATACCGCGTCCATCAATCGATGCATCTTCGCGGGCGCAATCGTGTTCGCGGGTTTGTTTGCGCTGAAGCTGGCGCACGGCCTCTCGGCGCTGCCGCTGCTGGTCTATGCGCTGTGGCGCTATCGCATGAACTTCACTCTCACGCACCTACGTCTTGTGCATCTGCGCAGCATTGCGATGGCGCTCGCGATATTCGCCGTGCTCGCCTTGCCGAGTTACGTGCAGGCCTGGATCGGCACCGGCAATCCGCTATTGCCGATGTTCAACGAGGTGTTTCGCTCGCCTTTTTTTCCAGACGTGCAGTATCGCGACGATCGCTGGTTCAGCGGTGTCGATGCGGCCTTGCCCTGGCGCATCACCTTTAACACCGACCGTTACGTCGAAGCCTGGGACGGCGGTCTTGGCTTCACGCTGATTGCGCTCGCTGGCGCTTGGCTGCTGCTGTTGCGTCGTCGCGGCGCGCGCGGATTCGTGCTGGCGGTCACAGCCGTCTTGATCCTTCCGTTGATTCCGATGCAGTACGCGCGCTACGCCTATCCCGGCCTCGCGCTGTTTTGTGTGGTGCTGCCAGTTGGTCTGCGCGCGCAGCTCGGGCCGCGCGCGTTCGCGTGGGCGATCGCGGCGGTGTGCACGCTCAATCTCGCGTATCAAGCCAACGCGAGCTGGCTGCATCATTCGTCGGCGATTAAACGCACGATCCGCAGCGGCGGCGACCCCGCGCGCATTTTTCCCTATTACACGCCGGAGCGGCTGCTCGTTCGCGATGTGCCCGATGGCCCGGAACATCTGGTGCTCGCTACCGATCCCTTCCACAGCAATGTCGGTGAACTTGCCGGCCGCGGTCGCACCGTCGCCGAACACGATCCATCGCTCGCACTGGCAGCGAAACAGGCCGATACCGATCTCAGCGGCGCCGCATGGGTCGCCTTGTTCGAGCGCGACCGTATCCGCTGGACGCTGGTGACGACCGCACGCGCCTCGCCCGCGCTACGCGCTGGCCTCGCGCGCGCGAACGCGACGCATGCACGCACGCTGCGCACGGTCGAACTGTGGCGGCTGCCCGTGCCGGCCACCGATAGCCGCGACGAAGGCCGTCGTCGCAGCGTGCTCACCGATACACCCGGTCGAGGCGATCGAATCAATCGCGATGATCGCAAGGACCCGCAGCCATGAGCCTGACGCGGCAAGGCCGGCACTATCTGCTCATCGGCGGCGTGCAGTGGCTGCTCGATTGGGGCGTGATGGTGTTGATCAGTCATCTGGGCGCGAAGGTGGAAGTCGCGAATGTCTGCGGCCGCATCAGCGGCGCGATGCTCGGCTTCTGGCTCAACGGCAGGATCACCTTCTCAAGCGAAGGCACGGCCGTCGGCCGCAAACAGCTGCAGCGCTTCTTCTTGATGTGGCTATGCAACACAATGATCAGCACCTTCGCGATCGGCCATATCGACGATGTCTTAGGACTGCAATGGGCGTGGATCGCGAAGCCCGCGATCGAATTGAGCTTGGGGTTGATCGGTTTCTTGCTGTCGCGGCATTGGGTCTATAAAGCCTGATCGCCAATGGTAGAGCGGGTCTTCGACCCGCTACCCCCGAATCGGGATGCCAGAGGACAGCAGCGGGCTAACGCCCGATCCACCACGACACCCGCTCTACCACGACAACGAAAACGCCGGCTTTCGCCGGCGTCTGATTGTTGTCACGGTAGAGCGGGTTTTCGACCCCGTTCTGACGGTAGAGGGTCTTCGACCCCGTGCCGCCGAACAGCGCGATTAATGCTTGAGGTTCTTGCGCAAACGTTCCAACGCGCTGAGCTGGGCGAGGCTCATCGCCAACTGGCTCTGCGCTTCTTCGGCGCTCATCTTCGGATCTTTGTGCGCGAGCGCGCGCTGCGCTTCTTCCATCGCCGCGCGAACCGCCGCTTCGTCGATGTCGTCGGCACGCACTGCGGTGTCGGCCAGCACGGTCACCACCTGCGGCTGCACTTCGAGAATACCGCCGGAAATCGCGAAATCGAGCACTTCACCGTTCGGCAGCGTGACCACGACTTTGCCGGGCTTCAGCCGCGTGATCAGCGGCGCATGACGCGGCGCGATGCCGAGTTCGCCCTGTTCGCCGGTGGCGACGACGAGCGTCGCTTCGCCGTGAAAGATCTCGGCTTCGGCACTGACGATGTCGCAACGGATAGTGGCCATAGGTATTCCGGTTCCTCGTAGGGTGGGCCTTGTGCCCACCGCTCTTATCGCAACATCAAATGTTCGCGAACACCTGATATCTCGCAATGGTGGGCACAAGGCCCGCCGCTCTATCGTTACATCAAGCGTTCAAAACACCTGATGCCTTACGCTTGATGCCTGTAATGGTGGGCACAAGGCCCACCCTACAACCGCAGTTTACGCGGCGAGCTTCTTCGCCTTTTCGATCACTTCTTCGATGCCGCCGACCATATAGAAGGCCTGTTCCGGCAGGTGGTCGCACTCGCCGTCGACGATCATCTTGAAGCCGCGGATCGTATCCTTGAGCGAGACGTACTTGCCCTTCGAGCCGGTGAACACTTCGGCAACCGTGAACGGCTGCGAGAAGAAGCGCTCGATTTTGCGGGCACGAGACACCGCCTGCTTGTCTTCTTCCGACAGCTCGTCCATCCCCAGGATCGCGATGATGTCCTTCAGCTCTTTGTACTTCTGCAGCGTGGCCTGCACGCGGCGAGCGGTATCGTAGTGCTCGTTACCGATCACGTTCGGGTCGAGCTGACGCGAGGTGGAGTCGAGCGGATCGACCGCCGGGTAGATACCCAGCGACGCGATGTTTCGGCTGAGCACGACGGTCGCGTCCAAGTGGGCGAACGTGGTGGCCGGCGACGGATCGGTCAAGTCGTCGGCGGGCACGTACACAGCCTGGATCGAAGTGATCGAACCGGACTTGGTCGAGGTGATGCGCTCCTGCAGCACGCCCATTTCTTCGGCGAGCGTCGGCTGATAGCCCACGGCCGACGGCATGCGGCCGAGCAGCGCCGACACTTCGGTACCGGCCAGCGTGTAACGGTAGATGTTGTCCACGAACAGCAGCACGTCGCGGCCTTCGTCGCGGAAGTACTCGGCCATCGTCAGGCCGGTCAGCGCCACGCGCAAACGGTTGCCCGGCGGCTCGTTCATCTGGCCGTAGACCATTGCCACTTTCGACTTGGCGTGCTCTTCGACGTTGACGACGCCCGATTCCTGCATTTCGTGATAGAAATCGTTGCCTTCGCGGGTGCGCTCACCGACGCCAGCGAACACCGACAAACCCGAGTGCTCGGTCGCGATGTTGTTGATGAGTTCCATCATGTTCACGGTCTTGCCCACGCCGGCGCCGCCGAACAGGCCGACCTTGCCGCCCTTCGCGAAGGGGCACATCAGATCGATCACCTTGATGCCGGTTTCCAGCAGTTCGGTGGTCGAAGCCTGATCTTCGTAGCTCGGCGCCGCGCGGTGAATTTCCCACGTGGTGTCGCACTTCACCGGACCGGCTTCGTCGATCGGACGACCCAGCACGTCCATGATCCGGCCCAGCGTACCGATGCCGACCGGCACCGAAATGCCGCGACCGGTGTTGTCGGCGATCAGGTTGCGCTTGAGGCCGTCGGTCGAGCCCAGTGCGATGGTACGCACCACGCCGTCGCCCAACTGCTGCTGCACTTCGAGCGTGATCTCGGTGTTCTGCACCTTCAGCGCGTCGTACACCTTCGGCACGCTTTCGCGCGGGAATTCGACGTCGACGACGGCGCCGATGATCTGAACGATCTTGCCCTGGTTGCTCATCACTGTGTCCTCTGGAACTTCGATTGCTGTTTTTGTAGGAGCGGCTTCAGCCGCGATGGCTTCGAGCCGGTGAAAAGATCGCGGCTGAAGCCGCTCCTACAGGAATGTGGTTAGACCGCCGCAGCGCCGCCGACGATTTCGGAAATTTCCTGGGTAATCGCGGCCTGACGCGCCTTGTTGTAGATGAGGTTCAAGCTGTCGATCATCTTGGTCGCGTTATCGCTGGCGGACTTCATCGCCACCATGCGCGCGGCGTGCTCGGAGGCCACGTTCTCCATCACTGCCTGGTACACCAGCGACTCGATGTAGCGCGTCAGCACGTGATCGAGCACGGCCTGCGCATCGGGTTCGTAGATGTAATCCCAATCGTGGCGAGCGACCTCGGTTTCCGACGCCGGCAGCGGCAGCAACTGATCGAACGCCGCGCGCTGGGTCATGGTGTTGACGAAGTCGTTATAGACCAAGAACACTTTGTCGACTTTGCCGCTGCTATACGCATCGAGCATGACTTTGATCACGCCGACCAATTGTTCCACATTCGGGGTGTCACCCAGATGCGTCGCCGAAGCGAGCATGCCGACTTTGACCCGGCGGAAGAACACCGTGGCCTTTTGGCCGATCGTGACCATATCGACTTCGACGCCCTGCTGTTCCCAACCGCGAATCTCGCCCAGCACCTTGCGGAACAGGTTGTTATTCAAGCCGCCGGCCAAGCCGCGATCGGACGATACGATGACGTAACCGACGCGCTTGATCTCGCTGCGTTCCACCAAATAGGGATGCTTGAACTCGGAGTTCGCCTGCGCGAGATGGCCGATGACCTGTTTCATCGCGCGCGCGTACGGACGCGAGGCCTTCATCCGGTCCTGCGCCTTGCGGATCTTTGAAGCCGAGACCATTTCCAGTGCGCGCGTCACCTTGCGGGTGTTCTGCACCGACTTGATCTTGGTTTTGATTTCTCTGCCGCCTGCCATCTTCTTTTCCCGTAGGGCGGGCTCAAGCCCGCCATTGCCGATTGCGACACGTCGTCCGAAGGCGGGCCAGGGCCCGCCCTACGATGGGATCACCAGGAACCGGTCTTCACGAACTCTTCGATGCCGGCCTTGAACGCCGCTTCGAGCTCGTCGTTCCAATCGCCTTTCTCGTTGATCTTCGCCAGCACATCGCCCTTGGTATTGAAGAAGTGGGCGTGCAGGGCCTGTTCGAACGCGCCGATCTTCGCGACCGGCACGTTGTCCATGTAGCCCTTGTCCACGGCGTAGATCGACAGCGATTGCTCGGCGACCGACATCGGGGCGTACTGTTTCTGCTTCATCAGCTCGGTGACGCGCTGACCGCGTTCGAGCTGCTTGCGGGTGGCTTCGTCGAGATCCGAAGCGAACTGCGCGAACGCCGCGAGTTCACGGTACTGCGCGAGCGCGATACGAATACCGCCCGACAGCTTCTTCATAATCTTGGTCTGCGCAGCGCCACCGACGCGCGACACCGAGATACCGGCATTCACCGCCGGACGGATACCGGCGTTGAACAGATCGGTTTCGAGGAAGATCTGGCCGTCGGTAATGGAAATCACGTTCGTCGGTACGAACGCGGACACGTCGCCAGCTTGGGTTTCGATGATCGGCAGCGCGGTCAGCGAGCCGGTCTTGCCCTTCACGGCGCCATTGGTGAACTTCTCGACATACTCTTCCGAGACGCGGGCGGCACGTTCGAGCAGACGGCTGTGCAGATAGAACACGTCGCCCGGATACGCTTCGCGGCCCGGCGGGCGGCGCAGCAGCAGCGAGATCTGGCGGTAAGCCACGGCCTGCTTCGACAAGTCGTCGTAGATGATCAGCGCATCTTCGCCGCGGTCGCGGTAAAACTCGCCCATGGTGCAGCCGGCGTACGGCGCGATGTACTGCATCGCAGCGGATTCGGACGCGGAGGCGGCGACAACCGTGGTGTACGCCATCGCACCGTTGGATTCGAGCTTGCGCACGATGTTGGAGATGGTCGAGTTCTTCTGACCGATCGCCACGTAAATGCACTTAATGCCCGAGTTTTTCTGATTGATGATCGCATCGATCGCGAGCGCGGTCTTGCCGGTCTGGCGGTCGCCGATGATCAGCTCGCGCTGGCCGCGACCGATCGGGATCATCGCATCGACCGACTTGTAGCCGGTCTGCACCGGCTGCGACACCGACTTGCGCCAGATCACGCCCGGGGCGATGGTTTCCACCGGCGAGGAGGTGTCGGCTTCGATCGGGCCCTTGCCGTCGATCGGCTCGCCCAGCGCGTTGACGACGCGACCCAGCTGTGCCGGACCGGTCGGCACTTCGAGGATGCGGCCGGTGGTCTTGGCGGTATCGCCTTCGCGCAGGGTTTTGTAGTCGCCGAGGACCACGGCGCCGACCGAGTCGCGCTCGAGGTTCAGCGCCAGCGCGGTGGTGCCGCCCGGCAGCTCGATCATTTCGCCCTGCATCACGTCGGCCAAGCCGTGGATGCGCACGATGCCGTCGGACACCGAAGTGACGGTGCCTTCGTTGCGCGCTTCGGCGGCGAGCTTGACCTTCTCGATGCGGCTCTTGATGAGTTCGCTGATTTCGGACGGGTTGAGCTGAGAGGTAGCCATGGTTATTTCCTGTGTAGGGTGGGCCTTGTGCCCACCATTACGAATTCCGAAGAGATCGCAGTGGTTTGTTGTTTAAGCGGTGGGCATGAAGCCCACCCTACGATCGTTTTATTGCGCCAGCGCCGTTTGCAGGCGCGCGAGCTTGCTTTTGATCGAACCGTCGATCACCACATCGCCGGCATCGATCACCGCGCCGCCGATGAGGCTTTCGTCCACCGCAGTTTCGACCTCGACATCGCGACCGAAGCGACGCTTGAGCGCCGCCTTGATCGTGTCGAGTTCGGCCGCCGGCAGCGTCGTCGCCGACGTGATTTTGGCTTTGACGATACGTTCGGCGTCGGCGCGCAGTTCAGCGAACAGCCCGGCGATTTCCGGCAGCAGCGGCAGGCGGCGGTTGTCCGCCAGCAGCGCGAGGAAATTGCCGAACAGATCGCCACCGAACAGATCGGGTGCAGCGGCATTCGACGCGGTAGGCGGCGACAGCAGCGCGACCGCGTCGCTGCGTTCGAGCTGCGGATGGCCGAGCAGCGATTGCACGCGTGGGTCGGCCGCAATCCGCGCGGCGAATGCGAGCGCATCGGACCACTGCGCCGCAGCGCCGGTCTGACGTGCGATCGCGTACGCGGCGCGGGCGTAAGGGCGTGCGAGGGTGAGGGCTTGGGTCATCGTCTGCGCTCGTTCAGAGCTGGGCGGCGAGATCGTCGATCAACGCTTTGTGAGCGTTGGCGTCGATTTCGCGCTTCAACAACTTCTCGGCGCCGCTGACCGCGAGCGCGGAGACTTGCTTACGCAGCTCTTCCTTAGCGCGGTTGGCGGAAGCGGCGATGTCGGCTTCGGCCAACACTTTCTGGCGATTGCCTTCGGCGACGGCATCGGTCTTGGCTTGATCGACGATCTGATTAGCGCGCTGATGCGCCTGCTCAATGATCTCGTTCGCCTTCGAACGCGCAACTTTCAGCTCCTCGTTGACCTTTTCTTCGGCCTGAGCGAGATTCTTCTGTGCGTTGTCGGCAGCGGCGAGGCCTTCGGCGATCTTCTTTTGCCGTTCTTCGATCGCCTTCATCAACGGCGGCCAGATGAACTTGACGGTGAACCAGATGAGGATCGCGAACGACAACATCTGGCCCAGCAAGGTGATATTCGGATTCATGACGTGCCCTGCGAATCGGTGGATGCCGCGACACCTGAAGCGATGGCTTCAGGCCGCGACCCGCGTTCATGCGATGGCGCGGGCCGCATCGCGACCCGCGCGCCGACCCAGTCTTACTGCAGCGCGGCCAGCAGCGGGTTGGCGAACGCGAACATCATCGCGACGCCGACGCCGATCAGGAACGCCGCGTCGATCAGACCGGCCAGCAGGAACATACGGCCGGAGAGCATCGGAACGAGCTCCGGCTGACGGGCGGCGGATTCGAGGAACTTCGAACCCATGATGCCGATGCCGAGCGCAGCGCCGAGCGCGCCGAGACCGACGATGAGGCCGATGGCGATGGCGGTGAAGCCCTGGACGTTGGCGATGAATTCCATGGTGGATCTCCGGATTAAACTAGATGGATGAAAGGGTGGGATGCGAAACGGTGTGAAGCGAAACTCAGTGGTGCTCGTGCGCCATCGCCAGATAGACGACGGTGAGCACCATGAAGATGAAGGCCTGCAGCAAGATGATCATGATGTGGAAGATCGCCCAGCCGGCGTTGATGAACACGCCAGGCACGAACGTGACCCACGAAGCGAACAGACCGGCGATCAGCATGAACAGCAGCTCGCCCGCATACATGTTGCCGAACAGTCGCATGCCCAGACTGACCGGCTTGGACACGTATTCGACGAGGTTGAGGAAGAGATTGAACGGGGCCAGGATGATGGCCATCACGCCGCTGCCATGGAAGGGCGCGGTGAACAGCTCCTTGGTGAAGCCCCAGCCGCCCTTGGCTTTGATCGAATAGAAGATGATCAGTAGGAACACCGTGATCGACATACCGAAGGTGGTGTTGACGTCGGCGGTCGGGACCACGCGCAGGTAGGTGTGGTGCGCGGTTTCCGCGCCTGCGACCCAGGTGACCACGGCCATCGGCAGATCCAGCGGCAGCAGGTCCATGGTGTTCATGAACACCACCCAGACGAAGATCGTCAGCGCCAGCGGGGCGATGAAGCGACGGTCGCCGTGGAAGGCGTCTTTCACTTGGCCGTCGACGAACTCGACTACCAATTCGACGAAGGCCTGGGGCTTGGACGGCACGCCGGAGGTCGCTTTGCGCGCCTGGGTCCACAGAAGAAAGCAGGCCAACAGGCCCAGCCCGAGCGAGATAATCCATGTGTCCACATGAAAATTCTGGCCGGCCACCTGCGTCGTGTTGTGGGTCAGGTGATGGACGATGTATTCGGTCAGTCCACCACTGTTCTGTTCAGCCACGCTGTCGTCCTCAATTCCGCACAAGTGATGCGGCTTTTCGGGCCGCAGAGATGACGCTTTCGATTCGTGTCGCTTTATTCAGTCATTGCTTTGTTTCGTATTGCTTTATTTCGTGCTTGCTTTGTTTCCGCTTTGCGACGCATCCGGTCAGCGCATCATCCGCGCCCAAACCAGAACCTCGCGGCGACCAACAGCGCCGATGCCGCCGACGCCATGCCGGCTAGGACCGGCAGCGCCGGCCATTTCCAGACGGCGATCGCCAGATACAGCACGGCGACCACCAGAACCCATTTCGCTACCGTGCCCAGCAGCAGACGCCCGAACACCGCACCTGCACCGACGACGCCACCGCCAAACGTACCCAGCCCTGTCAGCAGGCTGCCTAGCGTGATCGACGCCCCGCCAGCCAAGGCTCCGAACGCGGCTTCGCGTCCAATTGCGAGGCATGCGAGCGAGGCGAGCAGCGTCGCAACTGCTTGGATCGTGACCGTGCGTCGCGCCAGTTGGCGGCCAGCAGGGACTGAATTCAGCACGCGGCACCCGTGGCGTTAGCGGAAGCGTCGAAGCAGGCCGACCGGGCGCTTAACTAGCAAGCCGATCAAAACCTCCCCGCGAAGCCGCAAAAGTATAACAGCCGGCCGGTTTTCGGGGCAACCGCGAAGGGGTCACAGAACCGAGCTCGGCTCCGGCCTGAACGGCGCCTCGCAACGACTGAGCGCAGGCCGGGAACTTCCAAGGGGTTAGTTGAGTCGATCTTTGCGCCTGCGCCTCTCTCCTCCCCTCGTCTGACCCTCGCAAGCGCAGGCTCCGAAGCCCCGGCTCCCCTCCGGGGCTTCGTTCGTTTGGGGGCTTCGCTGCATTGGAGGCTGGGTTAGCGTTGGCGGCCTGCGAGCCGGACACCGGCGCGACGCGGTTTCGATGTGGCCGAAAGACCCTCAACCAGCCAGCGCCCAATCCACCGCAGCCTCGGCGTGAATCTGCGTCGTATCGAACAGCGGGACATCGGCGTCCTCGGGGCGCAGCAGCAGGCCGATTTCGGTGCAGCCCATGATCACAGCTTGTGCGCCGTGGGCAACGAGGTCGGCGACGATCGCGCGGTAGTCGTCGCGCGAGGCATCGAGAATTCGGCCGAGGCACAGCTCGCTGTAGATCACCCGATGCACGCATTCGCGCTGCGCCGGACCTGGAATGCTCACGTCGATGCCAGCGGCTTCGATGCGTTCGCGATAAAACGCATGCTCCATCGTATAGCGCGTGCCAAGCAGCGCGACGCGCTGTAATCCCGCGCTGCGAATGCGTGCAGCGGTGGCGTCGGCGATATGCAGCAGCGGGATATCGACAGCGTTCTCGATCGACGCAGCCACTTGATGCATCGTATTCGTACACAACACGATCGCCTCCGCGCCTGCCGCACGCAGGCCGCGCGCGGCATCGGCGAGCACGGCGCCAGCGGTTTCCCAATCGCCCGCACGCTGCAGGACTTCGATCTCGGCGAAATCGACGCTGAGCAGCACCAGCTTCGCCGAATGCAGGCCGCCGAGACGCTCGCGCACGCATTGGTTGATGATGCGGTAGTAGGGAATGGTCGATTCCCAACTCATACCGCCAATCAGGCCGAGCGTGCGCACCGGCTATTTCTTTTTCGGGATGTAGAGGTCGGTAATCGTGCCGTCGAACACTTCCGCCGCCATGCCCACCGATTCGCTGAGCGTGGGATGCGGGTGGATGGTGTGGCCGATATCGGCGACTTCGCAGCCCATTTCGATCGCGAGGCCGACTTCGGCGATCAAATCGCCAGCGTGCGTGCCGACGATGCCGCCGCCGATCACGCGATGCGTCGCTTCGTCGAACAGCAATTTGGTAAAGCCTTCGGTGCGGCCGTTGCCGATGGCGCGGCCCGAAGCCGCCCACGGGAATTTACCGACGCCGACCGTGATGCCTTTGGCTTTCGCTTCGGTTTCGGTGACGCCGACCCAAGCGATTTCCGGGTCGGTATACGCCACCGATGGAATCACCCGCGCCACCCATTCTTTCTTTTCGCCCGCCGCGACTTCCGCCGCGAGTTTGCCTTCGTGCGTGGCCTTGTGGGCGAGCATCGGCTGGCCGACCAGATCGCCGATGGCGAAGATGTGCGCCACATTGGTGCGCATCTGCCGATCGACCTCGATGAAGCCGCGTTCGCTCACAGCGACGCCAGCCTTCTGGGCATCGATCTTCTTGCCGTTCGGCGTGCGGCCGACAGCGACGAGCACGCGGTCGTACGTATCGTTCGAGGGAATGCTGGCACCGTCGAAGCTGCAGACGATACCGGCTTCGGTCGCCTTCGCTTCGACGACCTTGGTTTTCAGATGAATCGCGACGCCCTGCTTTTTCATGCGGTCGGCGAGCGGCTTGATCAAATCGGTGTCGGTGCCGGGCATGATCTGCTCCATGAACTCGACCACGGTCACGGCGCTGCCGAGCGCGCGATACACCGTCGCCATTTCCAGGCCGATGATGCCGCCGCCGACCACCAGAAGATTCTTTGGGATGTCCTTGAGCTCAAGCGCATCGGTGGAATCCATGATGCGCGGATCGTCCCAGGGAAAGGCCGGCAGCTTCACCGGCTGCGAACCCACAGCGATGATGCATTGCTCGAAGCGAATCAGCTGAGTACCGGCATCGCCCCCACCTTCAGCAGAATGAATTTCGATCTCGTGCGCCGATACGAATTTGCCCACGCCCTGCACCACGCGCACCTTGCGCTGTTTGGACATGCCAGCCAGACCCTTGGTGAGCTGGCCGACGACTTTTTCTTTGTAACCACGCAGCGCGTCGAGGCCAATCTTCGGCGCGCCGAAATCGATGCCGTAGTCCTTCGCGTGCGCGGCTTCGTCGATCACCGCTGCCGCATGCAACAGCGCCTTCGACGGAATGCAGCCGACGTTCAAACACACACCGCCGAGCGAGGGATAGCGTTCGACCAACACGGTGTCGAGGCCCAGATCGGCGCTGCGGAACGCAGCGGTATAACCGCCGGGACCGGCGCCGAGCACGAGCATGCGGCATTCGATGTCGGCTTTGCGGCCGCTGCCTTCTGCGGCGGGAGCTGCGATTGGAGTCGCTGCGGGTGCGACCGCTGCTGCGGGCGCAAAGGCTGCAGCGGTCGGGCCTGAAGGCCCTCCTACGTTCGCAGCTTCGGCGGTTTCGACGATCGCGATCACGCTGCCTTCGGACACGCCGTCGCCAAGCTTCACTTTCAGCGCTTTGACCACGCCGGCGGCCGACGACGGCACTTCCATCGTCGCTTTGTCGGATTCCAGCGTGACAAGACCCTGGTCCTTGGCGACGGTGTCGCCGACCTTCACCAAAATCTCGATCACCGGGATATTGTCGAAGTCGCCGATATCGGGGACTTTCACTTCAACCGTATTCGTCATCGCATCTCTCGTAGGGCGGGTCTTGCACCCGCCATTCAATGGTTCGATTGCAGTAAAGGCGGGTACAAGACCCGCCTTACAGCAACACCCGGCGCATGTCGGCGAGCAACTGCGCCAGATACGCGGTGAAGCGTGCGGCGGAGGCGCCGTCGATCACGCGATGGTCGTAGGACAGCGACAGCGGCACGATCAAACGCGGGGCGAATTGCGCGCCATCCCAGACCGGCTTCATCGCCGATTTGGAGACGCCGAGGATCGCCACTTCCGGCGCGTTGACGATCGGCGTGAAGCCGGTGCCGCCGATGCCGCCGAGCGAACTGATCGAAAAACAGCCGCCGCTCATCTCGGCCGGGCCGAGTTTGCCGTCGCGCGCCTTTTTCGCCAATTCGCCGGTCTCCTGCGCGATCTCGATCACGCCTTTCTTATCGACATCGCGCACCACCGGCACCACGAGGCCGTTCGGCGTGTCCGCGGCGAAACCGATATGGAAATACTTCTTCAGCACCAACGTGCCGCCGTCGGCATCGAGCGAGGCGTTGAAATCGGGATATTGCTTCAGCGCCTGCACCGTCGCTTTCATCAGGAAGGCGAGCATGGTCAGCTTGATGCCTGCCTTCTCGTTTTCTTTGTTCAATGCGACCCGCAGCGCTTCGAGATCGGTAATGTCGGCGTCGTCGTGCTGGGTGACGTGCGGGATCATCGCCCAGTTGCGCGCGAGATTGGCGCCAGAAATTTTCTTGATCCGCGATAGTTCGCGGGTTTCGATCGCGCCGAATTTTGAGAAGTCGATTTTCGGCCAGGGGAGTAGGTTCAGTCCGCCGCCGGCCGGGGCGGAAGCCCCTCCTACGCTGGCGCCGCCGCCCTGCAATGCGGCCTTCACGAACTGCTGCACATCTTCTTTGCTGATGCGCCCGCCGCGGGCACTGCCAGCAACGCGGGCTAGATCAACGCCCAGTTCGCGTGCGAATAAGCGCACTGCGGGGCTGGCATAAGGCACTTTGTCGGGCAGCACGGCGGAGGCGTCGAAGCGCACGGGCGGCAGGCCGGCGCCCATCGGGGCGCTTGCGGCTGCCGGCGCGGCTGCCGGTGCGGGAGCTGGTGCGGGCGCTGATGCGAGAGCTGGTGCTGGCGCTGGTGCGGGCGTCTGTGCAGCCGCTGGGGCCGGAGCTGCGGCAACCGGCGCAGGCGCGCTGGCAGTGGCGTCGGCCGGTTCGATCATCGCCACAACGCTGCCTTCGGAGACGTTGTCGCCGAGTTTGACCTTCAGTTCACGAATGGTGCCGGCAAACGGGGCCGGCACTTCCATCGTCGCCTTATCCGATTCCAGCGTGACCAGACTCTGGTCCTTGCCAACGCTATCGCCGACGGCGACCAGAATCTCGATGACCGGGATACCGGTGAAATCGCCGATATCGGGGACGAGGGCTTCCTTCAGAACTGTCATGTGCGGGCCTTGTGGTGGTGCCTGCGCCGGGAGGCGAGAGGATCGGACGCGTATGGTCGGGCTATTGTGGCCGGGGACGGGCCGCACGCCAACCGCGATCGTGGCCGTGGAGACGCGCCTACACGGACGAGCGCGAGGAAAACGTATTCAAGCGGGATGGCGATGACGCCATACGCTGGCGAACGGTGCGCCAATGCCACCATTCGGTTCTATCCGCACCGCTTCAGCAGCGCAAATTCCACTCCAGGCAGATGACTCCAATGCCTGTCATCTCCCGCTGCTTTCGTCACGACGCGCCACATCGTCGTGATCGCAGCCCTCCCCCCAAACGCGGCAAAGCCCGGCGCGAGGCCGGGCTTTGCGGTGAAGCACGATTGCTGCACAAGTCGCTGAAATTAACGTTCATCCCCGACGATGCGCAAACCGAACACCATCGAAGCGAAACCGACGTTCTGCACTTGGCCGCTCACGTTGAGACGAACCGTGGTCGACTTCTTGAAGAACTCCTTGGCCTGCGCCTCGGTGAGCCCATAGTTATCAATCAGGCCGCGCTTGGACACGAAGCCGGCCATGCAGACTGTGGAGTCGCGCGTACGCTCGGTGAAGCTGGTGCCGGGATTGAGCGGGACTTGGAAGCTCTCGCTGGAACTCATGCTGGTCAGCAGTTTCCCGCCGAACGGCACACCCGTGGTCGGATCGATCAGCGCTGGGTCGTCGAGCACCGGGTTCTCGATCGTCAGCGTCGGGCTGTAGCGGAAGCGGCCGAGCGCCGGCGTGGCGCCGAAGTTGGCGTAGTTCACGGTCAACAGCGGCGAGAACCAGTAGCACAGCAGCGAATTAGCCGACTTCGGCGGCAGCTTGATCCGCGCAGCGTCTTGGAAATTAAAGTTGGTGAAGGCAGGCGCGGGGTTGAGCACCTGGCACAGCTCGTCCGGGTTACTCGGATCGGTCGGGCAGGTGTTGCTAAGGTTGATGAAGGCGCTAGTCAGGCCAAGATAGATCACATTGCGTTTGAAGGAATCGACGTCGTAAACGTCTTCGACGGTCGGCGCTGTGGCGCGTGCGGCAACTGCGGCGGCGGTCGTATCGCTGGCCTTCAGCGCGAGGCGTTGCTGCGACTTGCCGGCCGGGATATCCGGCGATACGGCTTCGATGATGTCGTCTTTGGAAAGCCCGCCCTGTTGCGCGAAAACGCCGATCGAAGCGAGAGCGGCAGCGGCCACGGCGAGGCCGAGTATATGTTTGCGGTGCATCTTGGAGATCCCCTGGAGGTTGATGATGGGGTGGGTGGTGGTACCCGAGACAAAACGCGGAGGGTGGGTGAAACAGGCCAAGCCGCTGCGATCACCCCGCTCGGACGCGGGGCCACGACTACTTTGCCGCCGCTGACCTTAGAAATAATCTAGGGATGCTCAGCGTCCACATGCACGCGCTCGCGTCGTAGCAGATACATCCCGCTTAGCACGATGATCGCGGCGCCCACCCAGGTCATGCCGTCGGGCAACACGTGCCAGAGCGTGAAATCCAGCAGCACGCCCCAGAGCAACGCGGTGTACTCCAGCGGCGCGATCAACGAGGCTTCACCGCGCCGGAACGCCTCAGTGATGGTGTACTGACCGAGCGCACCGGCAACGCCAACGCCCAGGATCAGCCACAGATCGTCGCCGCGGATGGCCACCCACTGCGGCATTGCGAGCAAACCGGCGCCCACGCCCATCGACACCAACAACCAGACCACGATCGATTGCTTGCTGTCGGTCCGCATCAACACCCGCACGGTGATCGCCGACACTGAATAACCGAACGCCGCCACCAGCACCGCCAACCCGGCGAAGCTCGCCAGACCATCGCCGGTCGGCCGCAGCACCACCAGCACGCCGACGAAACCGATCGTGATCGCGATCCATCGCCGAGGGCCGACGCGCTCGCCGAGGATCGGCACCGATAGCGCGGTGATCAGCAGCGGGGCGACAAAGAAGATGGTGTAGGCCGTGGAGAGCGGCAGGCTGCGCAGCGCATAGACGAAGGCCGCCATCATCATGATGCCAAGCACGCCGCGCAGCAGATGCAGCGACCAGCGCACCCGGAACAGGGTCGGCAGAACACGCTGCGGGCCGACGCTGAGCAACACCCAGGCAAACACGAACGGCAGCGAAGCCAGCCCGCGGATCGCCGCGACCTGCATCGGCGGATAATGCACGGTCAGCGACTTGAGACCGGCGTCCATCAGCGCGAACAAGCCGACGGCGACCAGCATAAATACGGCCGCGCGCCAGCGTTGGCTGGCGTCGGGTTGACTGGCGGCATGTGGGCCAGACGCATGCTGTTCGCGACTGGTTTGGCCAGCATCGTTGGGTGCGGAAATGGACGTCATCCGTTCAGCATGACGCCCCGACCTGACAAGCGCCACCCCAAGCCGGGCGCTGGGCGCTCGCGTGCGCCATCACAACCTCGCTGTCCCGCCGATTGCGGCTTTGGCGTATATCCTGTGCAACGCTCTCATCGCCTGCGAGGAATTCCGATGTTGCCGAACCGCTCACGCGCGCTCCTTCTGACCTCTCTGCTGCTCGGGGCTGTTTGTCTCCCAGGCTGCAAACGCGAAGCGCCGGCCGAACCCGCCCCCGCCGCCGAGCCGGCCGCAGCAACGCCCGCCGCCGAGCCCGCGCCCGCCGCGCCTGCACCTGCCGTGGCCGCAGCGCTGGCCGAATTCGACCCTGCCAGCGTGCCGGAAAGCATCGCAACGCTGCCACCGTTCCCGTTTTTCAAGCTGCCGGAGGGCCTGGAGAGCACCTTCGACGAGAAAGACAAGAACGTGAATTTCGACCGGCATTTCTTTATTGCTGGCGGCAAGGCCGTGGCCGTGGAAGGCAAGATCTTCCACGATCGCTTCAACCTGACGAACGGCCCACGGACATACTCGGACATCGAATTCCGCCGCAACTACGAGAACGCCATCCAGGCGCTGGGCGGCAAGAAGATCAACGACACTCAGTACACCCTTGAGGTCATCGAAGCCGCCGGTGGCCGCGATGTGTTGGAAAAGACCAATTACGCCGCTGGCATGAACCCGGATTACCCGCACGACATCTATCTGATCCGTCAGGCCGGCAAGGAGTATTGGATCGACGTCAGCACCGGGGCGTTCCCGCTGCACGGCTACGTGGTCGTGCTGGAACGCGAAGGCATGAAGCAGTCGCTCGGCTTTCTCGACGCCTCGGCGATGAAAAAAGCGATCGACACCGCTGGCCGCGTCACGCTGTACATCAACTTCGATCTGGACAAAGCGACGCTGCGCCCCGATGCGCAACCCATTGTGGCCGAGATCGGCAAACTGATGGACAGCGACCCGACACTGAAGCTGTCGATCGAAGGCCATACCGACAACACCGGTACGCCCGCGCACAATCAAGCATTATCGACCAGCCGCGCCCGCAGCGTGCTCGGCGCCTTGGTCGGCTTGGGTATCGATCCCGCACGGCTTCAATCCAAGGGTTTCGGCCAGGACAAGCCGCTGACCGACAACGGCAGCGAAGACGGCCGCGCCAAAAACCGCCGCGTAGAGCTGGTCAAAATATAAAGTAGGGCGGGCCCAGGCCCGCCGTTATGACGCATCCGCCGCCCCGAGCGATGATCGAAGCGATATGCGCTCATCGCGACCGTCAACGGTGTTGTGGCCACGGCGGGCCAGTAAAGTAGGGCGGGCCCAGGCCCGCCGTTATGACGCATCCGCCGCCCCGAGCGATGATCGAAAGCGATATGCGCTCAGGTGAAGTTCAACGGTATTGTCGCCACGGCGGGCCAGGGCCCGCCCCCGGATCAAGTCCGGGGCAGGCTCTACGATCGGTTAATCTAGGCGCCCCCTCCGCACCACTGCCGCCATGCCTTCTTTCGATATCGTTTCCGAAGTCGATGAGCACGAGCTCACCAATGCCGTCGATCAAGCCAATCGCGAGCTGACCACGCGCTTCGATTTCAAGGGCGTGGATGCCGCGTTCGTCCTCGACGACACCACAATTTCGCAATCGGCCCCCAGCGAGTTTCAGCTCAAGCAGATGACCGACATCCTGCGTGCGCGCCTAGTCGCGCGCAGCATCGATGTGCGCTGCCTCGAATTCGGCGATGTCGAAAGCAACCTTGCCGGCAGCCGACAGAAAGTCACAGTCAAGCAGGGCATCGAGCGCGAGCTGGCGAAGAAGATCCAAGCCACGCTGAAAGAAGCCAAACTGAAAGTGGATAGCCAGATCAACGGCGATAAGCTGCGCGTGATCGGCAAGAAGCGCGACGATCTGCAAGCGGCGATGGCGCTGCTGAAACAGCAGAACTACGAACGACCGCTGCAGTTCGATAATTTTCGCGATTGAGCCATCAATGCACGACGGAACGAGTAATACAGAAATAAGCGAGGAAGCGCCGGAACTCGCCGCGACGCGCCAGTGGCTGGAGCGCGCGGTCATCGGCTTGAATCTCTGCCCGTTCGCCAAGGCGGTGTACGTCAAACAGCAGGTGCGGTTCACGCTCAGCGACGCCGAGCTGGAAGACGATTTGCTCGAAGAACTCGGCGAAGAATTGCTGCGCCTGCGCGACACGCCTGCGCAGGAGATCGACACCACGCTGTTGGTGCACCCGCGGGTGCTGGCCGATTTTCTCGACTATAACGACTTTCTCGACCGCGTCGATGCGCTGATCGAAGCGCTCGAACTCGACGGCGAACTGCAAGTGGCGAGTTTCCACCCGGATTACCGTTTCGCCGACACCGATGCCGACGACCCGGGCAACTGCACCAATCGCGCGCCCTACCCCACATTGCATCTGCTGCGCGAAACCAGTCTCGATCGCGCCCTGGCGGCGTATTCAGAACCGGACGCCATCGTCGAGCGCAATTTAGCGACAATGGAAGCGCTGGGTCTGCAGTGTTATCGCGCGCTGTTGGCCTGACGCCCTGCGTCGCGGTCTAGTTGACACCGGTCTAGTTGGCACCCGCCGACGAACTGCAATGCGGATTAATGCGCTTGGAATGCGCCGTCGATTTCGCACAGAACGCGATCGCTTCGGGCGCGAAGGGAATCGAAAGCGTGGCCTCGGATATCTGGAAGTGCGCGATCATTCGCGCGTCGCTCCGGCGAACAAGCGTTGCCGATCGTTCTCGTTCAATGCGCGCCACTGCCCAGGCGCTAATGCATCCGAGGCCGGCCCGTCCAGCGACAAACCGCCAATCGAGACCCGATGCAGGGCTTCGATATGATTGCCCACCGCCGCGAACATCCGCCGCACTTGGTGGTAGCGGCCTTCATGCAGGGTCAAGCGCGCACGCTGCGACGACAGCACAACAAGTTCGGCCGGCAACAGCGGTTTGGTGTCTGTTTCGAGCATCATCGTGCCGCTTGCGAATAGCGCGACTTCGTCACCGCGCAGCGGCTCCGCGAGCATCGCGTCGTACACCTTCGGCAACTCCGCTTTCGGCGAGATGATCCGGTGCAACAAGCCGCCATCGTCGGTCATCAATAACAGTCCGCTGGTGTCGCGATCGAGACGACCCACCGTGGACAACACCGGATCGCGCAAACGATAGCGCGGCGGCAGCAGGTCGTAGATCAGCCGACCTTTGTCTTTGGTCGAACACACATAGCCCGGTGGCTTATGCAGCATCAATAACACGCCATGCGGTGGGTCCAACGGTTCGCCATCGACACGGATCGCATCGTGTGTGGTGTGCACGCCGAGTTCATCATCGGCATACAGCGGCTCGCCATCGGCATCGGCGATGCGGCCTTCGCGGAACATCGCCGTGACCTGCTTGCGACTGCCGTAACCCAGATTCGCGATGAGTTTCAGCAATTTCACCCACGCCTCCCCTTCGACGCTTTTATCGCTTTTATCGCTTTTATCGCTTTCACCGCCTCAACCACCTTGAAGCCGTTCGCCTGACCCAGCGTGCGCACGCTGGCGAAGCCTGCATCGAGTGCTTGCTCGTAGGGCAGATGGCGATTGGCGACCAGCCACAGCCGCCCGCCGGGATTCAAAGCCTGCGCCGCAGCGGCGATGAAGGCGCGGCCGATATCAGGACGATCGCTGCGGCCATGGGCGTGAAACGGCGGGTTGCTGATGATGATGTCGTACGCCTGCGGCAAGCCCGCTGCGACATCGTGCCAATGAAAATCGAGCGCGACGCGCGACGAGAATGGTTCGAGATTACGCTTCGCCAGCGCGAGCGCGCGCGCTTGGGCCTCGTACAGATCGAGCGCAACGATGCCCGGGCAGCGCTGCAGCAGTTCGACCGACAGGTAGCCGTAGCCGGCGCCGAGATCGGCGGCGCGACCGTGCAGATCGCCAGGCAGCAGCGAGGCGAGCAAAGCCGATGCCGGATCGATGCGATCCCAGGCGAACAAGCCAGGGCGGCTGTAGAAGCGACCATCGGCGATCGATCGCGGCAGATCAAGCACCGACCACGTTGCAAGCAATGCAGCATCAGTCGTCGCATCGGCGATCGTCGCCCAATACACCCGGCAGTGATGTTTCGACAGCGTCCCACTCAGACCTGCGAGGGCCTTGAGATCGGATTCGCCGGATTTCGCACCCTCATCGTTCGCGATGCATGCGACCACCGTACCGCCCGGCGCGCAGCGTGCCACCGCGCGCGCCAGCAGTGCGCGCGCTTCTTCGCGCTGGCGCGGCGGCAGCACCAACACCAGCGGATACTGCGCGGTGTCGGCCGCAGCATCGCCCGACGCATCGCCCGACGCATCGACATCGCGCACGGTGACATCGCGCACGGTCGCACCCGCGCGCCGCAAGGCATCGAACTGAGGCGCGAAGCTCTGCTCGCACACCAGATTCGCGCGGGTTTCGCGCTGCAACGGTTCGCCATGGCGCGCGTGCAGAAACAAGACCTCGCCCTGCGATGGCCACGACAGAAGGCCCTGGTCGAACGGCAAGAACAGGACATCGAGGGCCGGATCGCTTGCGTTAACGGTCATGGCGACGATCGGTTGGGATGGTCGGGCCCGGAGCGCACAAGGGGGCGAATGGGCGCGCGGGGCGCATAGTGAGGTCGGCAGGCATCCCTGCATTTTACGTCGGCGCTGTGATGTTTCGCGCGCCGCCGCGAATCATGTGAGCATCCTCCCCACGATATTCCGACCGTGACCGCTGCCACCGACGCGATGGAACCGACCCGCACCCGGCCCGATGCACGCTTCGCCGCACTGCTCGCAGCGCACCGCGGCATCGTGTTCAAAGTCGCCCACAGCTACTGCCGATTGCCGGAGGATCGTCATGATCTGGCCCAGGAGATCGCCGCGCATCTGTGGCGCGCGTTTCCGAGCTACGACGCGACGCGATCGTTCTCGACCTGGATGTACCGGATCGCGCTCAACGTCGCGATCTCGTACCGACGCAGCGCAGGTCATCAAACGCGCACCGAACCGCTGGACGAACATCACGAAGCGCACGCCGGCTTCGCTGTAAACGACGCCAGCGCGCAGCACGAGAGCGACGAACGCGTGCGCGCGCTGTACGCGGTGATCGAACGCCAGCCGCCGCTGGATCGGGCGCTGTTGCTGCTGTGGCTGGACGAACGCAGTCAACGCGAGATCGCCGAAGTGCTAGGCCTGAGCGAAAGCAATATCGCGACCAAACTCAACCGACTTAAACAGCGCATTCGCCTGCAATTGGCGGACGACTGAACCCTCCCTCTTACCACACGAGAAGACGATGAACGCAACCATGGAACTCGACGATCTCAAACTCGCTTGGAAAACACTCGACGCGCGGCTGCAACAGCACAATGCGCTGCAACTGGCCGAACTGCGCGACCGCAAGATCGGGCGCATCCGCGCCAGTTTGCGGCCGCTGATGTTCGGACAAATCGTGCAAATCCTGTTCGGCGCTGGCTGCGTGATCGCCGGTGTCGGCATGTGGAACACCTTCACTGCGATCGTGCCGGTGCTGCTGACCGGAATCGTTTTTCACATCTACGGCGTGCTCACGATCATCGCGGCCGCCATCGTTCTCGGCGGCATCGCCCGGATCGATCACAGCCTCCCGGTATTGGAGCTGCAGCAACGTCTCGCGCGCTTGCGCAAGGCCTATCTCATCAGCGGTATGGTGATCGGATTACCGTGGTGGGTGCTGTGGGTGTTGCCGCTGGTGGCCATCGCCTCACTGCACAATGCGCAGGTCGGAGCGTCCGGACTATCGCTATGGATTTGGTTGTGCATCGCAGGCGGTATTGCCGGCATCCTCGCGACCTGGCTGTTCCATCGCTGGCTGCAGCGGCCCGGCCGGGAGGCCTTAGCCAAGCGCGTGCAGGACAGCGCCGTCGGCGGCAGCCTGCGTCGTGCGCAGGCGGAATTGGATGCGCTCAAGCGCTATGCCCAAGAATAAGAAGAGCGGCATCGCGCACCGCATTATTTCGATCGGCGATCCGGCGCATGCCGAGCCGCCATTGTTCCGCAGCAAGAAGAGGCCAACGCTTGAAATTGGCTAAGACCTTCGCTACGATTTTAGTGTGATGTGACTCGCGCGCCGCTTCGCCTCTAAAGTAAGGTCGAAACGGTTCCTGTCGGTAAGAAGGCAACTGATAATGCAGTTGCGCACCCGGAGCCATCAGCGTCTGCTCTGCGCTATGCGAGAGATGCGCCCCTTAGGTGATGCCTCAGATGGGCCGTAGGCGGCATATGTCGATTATTTCAACGCCTGCTCGGTTCCCATCCATTCCTCTGAGAGGCGCTTCGCCATGTCCAAAAAAACCGTCCGCATTGCGCGCTGCCGCGCATTTCACGCCCAAAACGGCCTGTGCTACTACTGCGGCAGGCCGATGTGCCTTTCGCAAGATGCTTTACCAACTTTCGCGCTCGATTTAAGCATCTCGCAAGCCGGTGCTCGAGTGCTGCTCGCGACAGCCGAGCATCTGCACGCGCGCAGCGAAGGCGGCAGCGACCATCCGAAGAATATCGCCGCCGCGCATGCACTGTGCAATCATCGGCGTCATCGCTCGAAGAAACCGATGTCTCCCGGTGCTTATCGCACTTATGTCGCGAGGCGATGCGAAAGCGGAAAGTGGTTCGATCAGAACCTATCCAAACGGTTAAAGCCTAACGTTCGCAGCGGCGGAATCGATCGTTAGTCGATCGATTCGCTGCTTTCGCGCATCACGCATCCAACTCACGCAGCGTCACCGAGGGCGCGACATCCAACACCCGGCGGGTCGCGAACAGACCCGCCGCAAGCGCTGCCGCCATGCCGATCGCAGCACCGGCGGCCGCCATGCCCCAGTTCGTTTCCCAGGGCAGATTGAACACCTGCGTCGCCACCACGCCCGCCAAAATCGATGCCGCAATCGCAGCGACAAGACCCGACAACAGCCCGATTGCCGCAAACTCGGATGCCTGCGCCATGCGCAATTGCTTGCGGCTGCCGCCCAGCGCGCGCATCACGCCGCCTTCGCGCAAGCGCTCGTCCTGACTGGCGCTCACCGCCGCCATCAGCACCAGCACGCCGGCCGCGAGCGCGAACCAGAACACCACCTGCACCACCATCGCGACTTGGTCGCCGATGCTTTTGACCTGAGTAATAATCGCATCGACATCGACCACCGACATATTCGGGAAGCGCTCGACTAAGTCCGCAGTAAAGCGCGTGCGCTCGGCCGATACTTTCACTGCGGTGATGTAGCTAGCCGGGTAGCCTTCCAACGCGCCGGGCGAGAACACCACGAAGAAGTTAGGCTTGAAACTTTCCCATTCGACTTTGCGCAGGCTGGTGATCTTCGCGTCGATACGCTGGCCGGCGATATCGAAGGCCACGCGATCGCCGATCGACCATCCGAGCGTTTTTGCGAATTCTTCTTCGACCGAAACTTGCGGTTTGCCTTTGTAATTCTTCGCCCACAGCTCGCCGGCGGTAATGCGATTATCGTCGCCGAGCGCGTCGGCGCTGGAGAGATTAAATTCTCGTTCGGCCCAGCGCTGCGCGCGCGGATCGTCCGCAGCGTACTGCGTGCCGCCCGCGGGCTTGCCGTTTCGCTCGATCAAACGGCCGCGCACCATCGGGTACAACATTGGCGGCGCGATGTCCTGCGCAGCGATAAACGCGCGCACCGGTTCGAGCTGATCCTGCTGCACATTGATGATGAAACGATTGGGCGCATCTGCCGAGAGCGACAGCCGCCAGCGGTCGAGCAAATCGGTGCGCACGAAGGTGAGCAACAGCAGCGCCATCAACCCAAGCCCGAGCGCCGACACCTGCGCGATGCTGGTGCCAGCGCGACGGCTCACGTTCGCCAAGCCGTAGCGCAGGCTGCCGCGCAAACGGCTGCGGCTGCGGCGCACCAGCAAAATCAATAACCATGCGAACAGCGCGAGCACGCCCAGCGTGGCGGCGATACCAATCAACATCGCGAAGCCCAGTGTGGCCGAGCCGGCTTGCCACCACAGCAACGCCGCCAAACCGCCAAAACCCGCGAGTGCGACCAACCATGCGCTGGGCTCGGTGGCATCGAGATCGCGGCGCAGCACGCGCAGCGCGGACACCCGCCGCAGTGCGAGCACCGGCGGCGCGCCGAACGCCATCAACACCACAAGACCCACCGCGATGCCTTGCACTGCAGGTGCGATGCCGGCCGGTGGAATCGAGATCTTTAACGTATCGGCCAACCACAGGCCAATGCCCCACTGGATCGCGAACGCGATAGCGACACCGATCAGGCTGGATACGGCGCCGAGAATCAACAGCTCGCCGATGTGGATGCCGACCAAGGTGCGCTGGCTCGCACCGAGGCAACGCATCACCGCTGCGCCGGACAAGTGCCGCGCGCTATGGCGACGCGCGGCCATCGCCACCGCCACTGCGGCCAACACCACCGACACCAGCGCCGCTAAGCCGAGAAAACGCCCGGCGCGATCGAGCGCGGAGCGAATCTCCGGGCGCGCATCGGCGATGGTTTCCAAACGCTGGCCGCGACCGAGCGCCGGACGCGCGGCGGCGACGAAGCGTTCGACCGCATTCGCATCGCCGGCGACCACGATGCGATAGCCAACGCGACTGCCTTCTTGGATCAGACCGGTTTTGGGCAGATCCTTCAAATCGATGAAGACTTTCGGCGCGACGTTGAAATAGTCGATCGCGCCGTCGGGTTCTTGCAGCACGATCGCCGCGATCCTTAGCTCCAACGTGCCGACGCCGACGGTATCGCCGATCTGCGCATCCAGCACATCGGCGCCCGCGCGGCCGATCCAGATCGTCCCAGGCGCAGGCCCGCCATCGACATTACGTTCGCCGCGACCATCGCGCACGCGGAACTGGCCGCGCAGCGGAAAGCCCTCGCCCACTGCGCGCAAATCGCCAAGTTTCAGCCGCGCTTCATCGCTTGCGCCTGCGGCTTGAGCACCTGTGGCTTGTCCACGCGGCAGCACTCGCACCATCGTCGTTAATTCAACGCTTTCGGTACGCTTTAACCCAGGAATATTCGCCGCCGCGCGCACCTTGCCTGCGATCGGCGTATCGCTGCGCACTACCGCATCGCCGCCTAGCAAACGATTGGCTTCGATCGCCAGCGCACGGCCGGCGCGATCGGTCACGAAGCCAACGGCCGTCACCGCGACGACCGCGAGGATCAGGGCCGCGACCAAAATGCGGATATCGCCTGCGGCCAAATCGCGGCGCAGTTGCCGCCATGCCAGCGCGACGAGTTTCATGCGCTCACCAATCGCCCTGCATCCAAGCGCAAGATGCGATCGCAGCGCTCGGCCAAATGCTCATCGTGCGTGACCAGCACCAAGGTGGTGCCGGCATCGGCGTTCAAACCGAACAATAATTCGATGATCGCCTGCCCGGTGCGCGTATCGAGATTGCCAGTGGGCTCATCCGCGAACAACAGCGCCGGCCGGGTCACGAATGCGCGCGCCAGCGCCACGCGCTGCTGCTCGCCGCCGGACAACTGCCGCGGATAGTGATTCAAACGTTCGCCCAGCCCCACTTTGTCCAGAATCTGCTTCGCCGGCCCACTCACATCGGCATCGCCGCGCAGCTCCAGCGGCAGCATCACGTTCTCTAACGCAGTCAATGACGGCAGCAGTTGGAAGCTCTGAAACACGAAGCCCACCTTCGCGCCGCGCACCTTCGCCCGCCCATCTTCGTCCAACGTGGACAACGGCGCCCCGTCCAACAACACGCGGCCGTCGCTCGGCGTATCCAACCCCGCCATCAGCGCCAACAGCGTGCTTTTGCCGGAGCCTGACGCCCCCACGATCGCCACCCGCTCGCCCGCCGCGATCGAAAAGCTCACATCGTCCAGGATGGTCAACGGCCCACTGGGCAGCGGCACGCGCTTGCCGAGGGTTTCGACGTGCAGCGCAGGCGCGGCAGCGGCCTTGGTGGCGGTGGCTTCGGAGATGGCGAGGTCGCCAGCGGCCGGATGGAGGGTCATGGGCATGTCGTCGATCGGAGAGCGGATGGCGGATATTGGGCAAGTCGCAGGCGAACGCAAGCCTGGGCGGACCCAACTGATGGCAGGTACGGGGAAATACTGGGGATGGATGCGGAGGTGGATGGCTTGTGACCGGACTGCCAGATTTGACAGTGGGATTGGATTGACGATTGGGGGTTGGGTAGGGTCGGATGAGCGTAGCGATGCCCATGATGCCTTCGGAAAAGCGATGGGCATCGCTGCGCTCACCCCATCCTACAAAAATCCCCTACGCATTAATGACAAACGACAAAACATACCCCGCATGCTCGGATCCAACGCTTGTCGGCACCTACCCAACAAGCGCCTATTCTGGCGGCGGTTACGTGTGGGACGCTGTTCTTGAGTACAGGGTCTGGTGCCACGATTCCACCGACGGAAGCGATGGCTACTATGCGTTCGAGACATATGAAAACGCGCTGGCGTTCTCGCAAAACACTGACGGCGCGGACGAGCCGCTCGCGCTGATTCTGCAGGAGGAGTACATCAGCGAATCCGCGCGTGGATGCTATGTGCACATCCGCGAGCGCCGCATCACGGAATGGCCGCCGTCCTTCCTTTCGCGCCCTAAACGCAACGCGCGCACCATTCCCGACTTCATGGCGCCAGATGCGCCAGCCAATCGATTGGATATCATCAGAGGCCTTGCTGAACCAGCAAAGTAGCATCGTAGCCCCGGGTACGCGCAGCGCACCCGGGGCTAAGAGCCTGTTCAACGTCGCACTACGCGACAAGGCCGGCTCAGAGCAAGACGTGCGCGCGCAATTTTTGGCGGCCATGCCGCCTGTTCAACAAAGGGTACGTTCCGGCGGCTAACTGGTTTATGCGAGCGTGACGACACGAATCAATCGACACGCTTCGACGATGGCATGGCCTGCGGCATACTGGGCTCGTATTCGGCGACTCGTCCACATTGCTTTTGGTTTATTTCATCTCATCCGAGTCCGCATTACGTTTGTAACGAAGTCACTTGTAGAGCAGAAACCCCTGCTCGCGCTCCAGCGCCACGGTCACGCCGAACGCGAACAGACCGACGCCCATCACCCTGAATACGCCGTAGGTGGCAAGATGTTCGACTACCGGTCAGACCGCACCTGCCCACGGGAGCGGTGCTAAGCTCACCGCATCGCCGGCGCACCATCATGCGGTCTTCACGCCAGCTCCATGTCCTCTTCCAAATTCCTCTTCCAAAGCGTCGCCATCGATGAATACTGCTGCAGACCAGCTCAACCAACTCCGTATCGAACGCAAACCCGGCGCGCGCAAACGCAAGCGCAAGCTGTGGCCGTGGATCGTCGGTGCCATCGTTCTGCTGATCGCGGCGATCATCGCGTGGTCGTCGACGCGGCCGACCAGCGTGCAGGCGGTCGCCGCACGCGATGCCGCCGATCCGGCCAACGCATCGCTGCTCGACGCCTCAGGCTTCATCGTCGCGCGTCGCATTGCCACGGTGTCGAGCAAGAGCACCGGCCGCGTTCGCGAAGTGCTGATCGAAGAAGGCCAGCGGGTCGAGGCTGGCCAAGTGCTGGCCACCCTGGATCCGATCGACGCCGATGCGCAGCAGGCATTGGCCAGCGCGCAGCTCAGCGCTTCCCGGAGCCAGATCGCCCAAGTCGAGGCGCAGCTGGTGGAAGCCGAAGCCAATGCGCGCCGGCTCTCGGCCCTGGTGCAGGACAAACTGGTGTCGCGCCAGCAGTACGATCAGTCGATTTCGCAACGCGATGCGCTGCGCGCTTCGCTGGTCAGCACCCGGCGGAATGCCGAGGTCGCGGGCCGCCAGTTGGACGTGGCCTCGATCGGCGTCGACAACACCATCGTACGTGCGCCATTCGCAGGCGTGATCACCGCGAAAGCGGCACAGCCCGGCGAGATCGTTTCGCCGATTTCCGCAGGCGGCGGCTTCACCCGCACCGGCATCGGCACCATCGTCGATATGGACTCGTTGGAGATCGAGGTCGATGTCAACGAGGCCTACATCGGCCGGGTACAGCCGGGCATGCCAGTGGAAGCGGTGCTCAACGCGTATCCCGATTGGCGCATCCCGGCCGAAGTGATCGCGATCATTCCCGCCGCCGACCGCAGCAAGGCCACGGTCAAGGTGAGGATCGCGCTGAAGCAGCGCGATGCCAAGATCGTGCCGGACATGGGCGTACGGGTGAGCTTCCTCGAAAAAGCCTCGCCGAATGCGCCGAAGCCGACGGGCGTGTGGGTGCCGAGCAGGACGATCGTTGTCGCCGAAGGCGAAGACGCGGCCAAGGCCAAGGCCGGCACGGTCTTCGTGATCGAAGACAACGTCGCCAAAGCGCGCAAGGTCGAACTGGCCGAAAGCCGCGATACCGATCGCCGTATCAGTGCAGGGCTCAAACCCGCCGAGCGCATCGTCAGCGAGCCCAAGGGCGTGCGCGACGGCCAGCGCGTCTCGGTCGCGGAACAGAACAAGACCAAGTGAGCGCCATGAGCGATTCCGCCACAGCGCCTCCATCGGTCGAACCGCCAGCGGCCCAATCGCGTCCACTGGTCGAAATCCGCGCGCTGACCAAAGCCTACGAGCGCGGAAAGCAGCGGATCGAAGTGCTGCACCGCATCGATCTGGACATCCCACGCGGCGATTTCGTTGCGCTCATGGGGCCCTCGGGCTCGGGCAAGACCACGCTGTTGAATCTGATCGGCGGTCTGGACTCGCCCAGCGACGGCCAATTGCTGGTCGCAGGCGTCGCCATCGACGATCTCGACGGCGACGATCTGGCCGCATGGCGTGCCGATACCGTCGGCTTCATTTTCCAAAGCTACAACTTAATGCCCGTGCTCAGCGCGCAGAAGAATGTTGAGTTGCCGCTGTTGCTCAGCGACATGAGCGCCGGCGAACGCAGCAGGCGCGCCAAAATCGCGCTGGATCTGGTCGGACTGGGCGACCGCGCCAAACACAAGCCGAACGAACTGTCCGGCGGCCAGCAGCAGCGCGTGGCGATCGCACGCGCGCTTGTGTCCGATCCGCTGCTGCTGATCTGCGACGAACCCACCGGCGATCTCGATCGCCATACTGCCGACGAAGTGCTAACGATGCTGCAGCGCTTGAATCGCGATTTCGGCAAGACGATCGTGATGGTGACCCACGACCCCAAGGCCGCCGAGTACGCCAACCGCACCGTGCACTTGGACAAAGGCACGCTGGTCGATACCCCGGCGCATTGATGTAATGGCCATCATCACCGCAGCACACGACGACCGGCGCATGAAGGCCTGCACAGCGAACGCATGCGTTATGGACGCCTGCCCGATACAGGCATGCCCATGAGATATGTCGGGCTGATCCTCTCCGGGCTGCTGCGCAAAAAACTGCGCACCGGGCTGACACTGGTATCGCTGATCGCGGCCTTCACCCTGCTTGGGCTGCTGCAGGCGGTCAATTCGCTGTTCGGTGGTGCTGCGGACTTTCTCGGCGCCAATCGACTGATCACCCAGGCCTCGACCTCGTTCACCCAACCGCTGCCGATGCGGATGCTGCCGCAGCTCGAACCGATTCCCGGCGTGACTGCGGTCTCGCATTCGCAGTTCTTCGGCGGCATCTATCAGGACGCCCGCAGTTTCTTCCCGCAGTTCGCGGTGAATCCGCAGCGTCTGCGCGACACCTATCCGGAATGGGTGATGCCGGAGGACAACTGGCGCCAGTTCATCTCGACCCGCGATGGCGCCATCGTCGGCCGCACGCTCGCGGACCAGTTCGGCTGGAAAGTCGGCGATATCGTGCCGCTCAATTCCTTCATCTGGACAAAAGCCGACGGCTCGCGGACCTGGGAATGGCGCGTGGTCGGCATTTTCGACGGCAAGGACGACGAATGGACCGAACGCGCTGGCCTGATGTATCTGAACTACGGCCAGTTCGATGAAGCGCGTACGGCCGGCGCCCGCGGTCTGGCCGGCGTGTTTATTGTCCGCATCGACGATCCCAACGAAGCTGGCCGCATCGCAGCGGAGATCGACGCCAAGTTCGACAACTCCTCCGATGAGACCAAGACCCAGAGCGAGCAGGAATTCCAACTCGGCTTCATCCGCCAGTTCGGCGACATCGGTCTGATCGTGAATCTGATCACCGCTGCGGTGTTCTTCTCGATCCTCTTTCTCACCGGCGTGTCGATGTCGCAGGCGGTCCGCGAACGCATCCCCGAACTCGCGGTGCTGAAGTGTCTGGGCTTCACCGACCAGTTGGTGATGTGGCTAGTACTGGCCGAAGCGTTCGCGCTGTGTCTGATCGGCGCGCTGCTGGGCATGCTGTTGGCCTCCGCAGTGACGCTGGTGCTGCCGCCGGAATTCCCAGTCACCACCGATCTGCAGGTCTGGGCGATCGCCGGGGTCAGCGTCGTGGTGCTGACCCTCGCGGTGGGTTTGCCGCCTGCACTCACCGCGCAGCGCCTGAAGATCGTCGACGCCCTCGCCGGTCGCGGTGACGACTCGACCCTCGAACGTGCGCTGCATCGCGTGTTGAAAAGCATCGCGCGCGCCCTGGGGCGCGGCGATAGCGAAGCGGAGGTCGTATGAGCACCTTCACCCAGACCCGCGAAATCGTGCTGATGAATCTACGCTCGATCCCGGACCGGCTGGCGCCATCGCTGGTGATCGTGATCGGCATCGCCGGCGTCGTCGCGGTGATGGTGGCGCTGCTGTCGATGTCCAGCGGACTCAGTCAGACACTCGGCGCGACTGGCCGCGAAGATCAAGTCGTGATCACCCGCGGCGGTTCACAGGGCGAACTGTCGAGCTTCCTCGCCATCGCATCGATGACCCTGATCAAGCAGGATCGCGCCATCGCCCGCAGTGCCGACGGCCAAGCGATGGCCAGCGGCGAGTTGATCGTCATCACCGAAGTACTGCGGCCCGGCCAGAGCACGGGCGCCAACGTCACGATGCGCGGCGTCGAGCCGATCGGTTTCGCGCTGCGTCCAAACTTCATTGTGACCGAGGGCCGTCGTTTCCGACCCGGCGTGCAAGAAATCATGGTCGGCGATGGCGCGGCGAAACAGTTTGAAGGCCTGACCATCGGCAGCAAGCTGCGCTTTCGCGGCGGGACATGGACGATCGTCGGCCACTTCAAGAGCGGCGACGCTTACGACTCGGAACTGTGGACCGATCGCGAAACCCTGCAGGGCGCCTTCGGCCGCGCCGGAGTGTCGTCGCTGTTGGTGCAGTTAAGTTCGTCTGACGACATCGTGGCGATGGAACGGCGCCTGACCAGCGATCCGCAGCTGGACGTGGACGTACGCAGCCAGCGCGACTTCTTTTCCGGCCAATCCGAAGGACTGACCAACACCATCGGCGTGCTGGCGGGCATCGTCGCCTTCATCATGGCGATCGGCGCGGTGTTCGGCGCACTCAACACCATGTACTCAGCGGTATCGGCGCGCACCCGTGAGATCGGCACGCTGCGGGCCATCGGTTTCGGCGCACTGCCCGTGGTGCTTTCGGTGATGGCCGAATCGCTGTTGTTATCGCTGATCGGCGGCGTGATTGGCGCAGTCATCGCCTATTTCGCCTTCAACGGCTACGCCGTATCGACACTGGGAGGCGGCTTTACTCAAGTCGCGTTCCAGTTCGCGGTCACACCCGCACTGGTGCTGGTGGGTGTCATGCTGGCGCTAGCGATCGGTTTCATCGGCGGGCTTGCGCCCGCGATCCGCGCCGCGCGCCTACCCGTAACCGAAGCACTACGCGCTGGTTAATTTCAGCAACGCGCATCATCAGCATTCCGCGCTGGTTAATTTCAGCAGCGCGCATCATCAGCATTCCGCGCTGGTTAATTTCAGCAGCGCGGGTCATTTCGGCGCGCGTTGGCGCGCCCGCCGAATGCTGTCGAACGCGAATATCGCCAGCGCGACCCAGATGCACGCGAAGCCGATCGCGCGGTCGTTATCGAAGGGTTCGCGAAAGATCAGCACGCCGGTGAGGAGCTGAATCGTCGGCGCGATGTATTGCATCAAGCCCATCGTCGATAGCGGCACGCGGCGCACCGCGTAGGAGAACGCGATCAACGGCACTGCGGTGACGACGCCGCCGAAGATCAGCAGCGCATCCACGCCTGCGCCCCACGCGCCGAAGAAACCGCCCTGCCCTTGCGCCTCCGCCCAGACGAGAAAAACGACCGCCGGCAGCAGCAGATAACCGTTCTCCACGCCGAGGCCAGTCACCGAATCGACCGCGGCAAGCTTGCGGATCAAGCCGTAGATACCGAACGAGAAGGCAAGCGAGAGCGCGATCCACGGAAAACTGCCGTAGTTGAACGTCAGCCAGAGCACGCCCAGCGCTGCGATGGCGACCGATGCCCACTGCATCGGCGTCAGGCGCTCGCGCAGGAACACGGTGCCGAGCACGACGTTCAACAGCGGATTGATGAAGTAGCCGAGGCTGCTTTCGACGATATGCCCGGCGTTGACCGCCCAAATATACAGCCCCCAGTTCGCACCGATGCACACGCTGCTAAGCGCAAGCATCCACGCCAGTCGGCGATTCGCCATCACCGCCACGAACCAACCGCGGCCTTGCGACCAGAACAACCATGCGGCCACCAGCACCGCGCACCACAGCACGCGATGGGCGACGATCTGCAGCGACGGCACGATTTTGAGGAAATGCCAATACAGCGGCATCGCGCCCCAAATCAAAAACGCGCTGGCGGCGACCCAAAGGCCTTTGCGGGATTCGGCGGTCATCGTGTTGCGCTCACTCGATTGCTTTCATCGAACAATCGTCTTCCGACTGCACGCATCACGTCGCTTCGTCCGCAGGCGTGGCGCGCGCCGGGCGCGGCGCGGCTGTCGCGCGCGCCAAAGTGATAATTGCGACGCCGATCAAGATCACCGCCATCGCACCGACATCGTGCGCCGTGAAGCGTTCGTCGGCAAGCCATACGCCGAGCAGCACCGCCACCGGCGGATTGATATAAGCGTAACTGGACGCCAGCGCTGGGCGCACGTGATTGAGCAGCCACACGTAAGCGGTGAACGCGATGATCGAGCCGAACACCGCGAGATAGAGCAGTGCGCCGGTGCCCAGCAGCGTCGGCGCATCGGGCAGGCGCTCGCCCATCGCGAGACCGAGCGGCACCAGCATCAGCCCGCCGCACATCATCTGCCCGGCCGCCGTCATGAACGGCGACGGCAGATCGCGGCCGCGCGACCACACCGAACCGAAGGCCCACGCGATTGGCGCGACCAGCAGCAGCACCAAGCTGATCGGCTGCGCGGACAGCGTGCTGCCGGCGTTGAGCCAGAGCACACCGAGAAAACCGACGCCGATGCCGAGCCATTCGCGCACGCTCGGGCGCTGGCCGAAGATCAAGCCGAACAGCCCCATCCACAGCGGCATCGAGGCGATGGCGATCGCAGCTAAACCTGAGGACACGGATTTCTCCGCGAAGACCACGCAGCCGTTGCCGAGCATCATCATCAGCACGCCCATCGTCGCCAGCGTGCGCCACTGCGCGCGAGTGGGTGCCGGCACGCCGCGCCAACGCAGCACTGCGTACATCGCCAACCCTGCGAACAGCATGCGCGCCCCCGACACCACCGATAGCGCGGGATAGCCGCCTTCTAGCGCGAAGCGGATGCCCAGATAGGTCGAGCCCCAGATCAGATACAGGGACAATAGCGCCGCAGCGACTTTCAGCGCATGGGATGCCGCTGCGGACGACGACAAGAGATCAGTAGTGGACATCGCAGTACGTTACCGGGTTACGCCGAATGCAGGTTGAAAAAAAGCGCGTTGGCGCAAAACTGTTGCGTACCGGCCGATTACCTGACCCTTGATGATTTCGATCACCGTTGTGCATCGGGCCTCCCGGCCCTCCCACAAGCAGAAGATCCTCTACTGCACATCCTTGTGCCGCAGCAACACTGACTCGCGGCTTTGCTGACTCGCAGCCCTGCCTTGAATACTTCGGTTGTGCATCGGGCCTTCCGGCCCTCCCACAAGCAGAAGATCCTCTGGGGCGAGATCGGCTTTGTGGGAGGGCCGGAAGGCCCGATGAGCGAAGCGGCGATCGCGCATCAGCCGCGTGTACGATCCAAATGCGTCATCGCGCCACCGCCACACGCAAGCTGGTCAAACCGCCGCTTCGCGTTCGAGCAACCGCTGCTTCATCGGCAAACCCCAACGATAACCGCCGAGCGAGCCGTCGCCGCGAATCACGCGATGGCAGGGCACGACGACCGCGACGCGGTTATGCGCACAGGCGTTGGCCACTGCGCGTGCGGATTTCGGCGCGCCTAAGCCGACAGCGACTTCGGCGTAGCTGCGGGTTTCGCCGGCAGGGATTTTCATCAGTGCGTCCCATACTTTTTTCTGGAACGCGGTGCCGATCAAATCTACCGGTAGCTGCGACCGATCGCCTGCGTCCTTAGGCTTGCGCGTATGCGTGCGACCGCCCGCGAGCGCATCTGCGACCGCACGCACGCGCGGGGCAAGAAATTCGTCGCGCCCAGCATCGACATGCGTCAAGCGCGCACGCGGAAACTCGTTATGCAGCGTCCGCTCCAGGGCCGCGTCGTCCTCACCCAACTCGACCATGCAGATGCCGCGCGTGGTCGCAGCGACAACAGCGAGGCCGAGCGCAGTGGCAACGATGCTCCAACGGATGTCCTCGCCCTCGCCGCCGGCACGATAGCGTGCTGGGGTCATGCCGAGTTTCGCGGCGCCGGCCTCATACACCCGCGATGGCGAGCCGTAGCCGGCGTCGTACAGCGCGGCGCTGACATCGCGGCCCTCGCGCAAGCCGGATTTGAGCGCGCCCAGTTTGCGCTGGGCGAGATACTCGGCAGGGCTCAAACCGAAGTGCGCCGTGAAACGACGCTGCAGACGCGAAGCGCTGACACCGACAGCGGCCGACAACTCGGCCAGCGTCGGTTCACCGACGTCGAGCATCTGCCGGCACAGTTCAAGTGGGTGTTGGGAAGGCGTGTGCATGTCGAGAAGACTAGCGGGCGTCGGCGCCGGCCGCTATCCGATTCTTGTCGTGTTCGGGGCGATTGCGCTGTGACCCCTCCTGGTGCGGGGCATACTCTTCGCGAGCCGCGTTTGCGCCAATCCCCCGGGCAACACGCGTGATGGAGGTCGTCATGGTGGGGGCATAGCATCCGCAGGCAGTTGCTGGTCAGCTTGTCAAAGCCGAAGCCAGTTCTCTCGAAGCCTGCGGATGCGATGCGCTGTAAGAGCCTGTTCAAAGCACTTGATTCGTCGGGAGCACGTCAGGGGGCATCCCGGACTCGACTTGAACGACGCACAGGATGTGCGTCGTTCAACAACCTGTTGGACCGACTGTTAGACCGAGCGTTAGACCGACTGCTAGACCGAGGGCAACGGACTACTCCGTCCAGCGGCCGAGCACCTTCGACTCCGGCAACACACGCGCCGAGAGCTGACGGTCGTCGCCCAGCACTCGCATCGCATCGCCCAGGATCGCCGCAGACTCGCGCAGCAGCGGGTCGGGGCGCTTCTCGGAAGCCTTCTCGCGCTGCGCATCTTTGACGATGTCGCGTTCGTTCGAAGTCAGACCATCGTCGTCGGAGTCGTCGGCCAGCGGATCGAGATCCAGGCCCATCGTCCTGCGCGCGTCTTGGCGAGCTTTGCGCTTGGCGGTATCGCGATCGCGCTCGGCGCGACGTTCGGCCTCGTTGAGCGAGATCCACTTCTTCGCGCTTTCGGCGCGGAACTGGGCGATGTCTTCGGACCACCACTGAAATTCTTTATCGCCGGTGATGCGCGATTCGTGCAACGTGCGCAGTTGCGGCAGCAACGACCCGAAGTTGCCGTACTTGATGTGCGCTACTTCATCGATCTTGGTCCACGGCAGCGCGTTATCGTAGGTGCTTTCGCCGAATTCGCTGGCGTCCACGCTCACCGGAAACGCGATGTCCGGCACCACGCCTTTGTTCTGCGTGCTGCTGCCGCCGGGGAGGAAGAACTGCGCAATGGTCAATTTCACCTGGCCGAAACGCGCATCGCTGTTGGTCGGCCAGCGATCGAGATCCACCAGATTCTGTACCGTGCCCTTACCGAAACTGGTTTCGCCGATGATCAAACCGCGGCCGTAGTCTTGAATCGCACCGGCGAAGATTTCGGAGGCCGACGCCGAGGCGCGATTGATCAACACGGCCAGTGGGCCGCCCCAGGCGACACCAGCGTCGCTGTCGCCATCGACACTGACCCGACCACCGGATTCCCGCACCTGCACCACCGGGCCTTTATCGATGAACAAGCCTGTTAGTTCGACCGCTTCGCTCAACGAACCGCCGCCGTTGTTACGCAGATCGATCACCACGCCGTCCACTTTCTGCTCGCGGAACTGGCGCAGCAAACGCGCGGTGTCGCGGGTGGCCGAAGCGTAGTCGTCGCTGTTGCGGCGCTTGCCATCGAAGTCTTGATAGAACGCCGGCAGCTTCACCACGCCCACGCGTAGCGCCGGGCGGTCGCCCTGCGCCGGAACAGTCAGCACTTCGCCCTTGGCGGCCTGTTCTTCAAGCCGGATCTTGGCGCGGTTCAGCGTGATGCGATTGGGCTTGCTATCGAGCAGCGCTTCGGCCGGTACGATGTCCAAGCGCACTTGGGTGCCCTTGGGGCCTTTGATCTTCGCGACCACGTCGTCGATGCGCCAGCCAACCACGTCTTCCATCGGTCCACTCGGACCCTGGCCGACGCCGACGATGCGATCGCCCGCCTTCAGCTTGCCGCTGGCAAGCGCCGGACCGCCTGCGATCAACTCGCGGATCAAGATGACATCGTCCTGCTTTTGCAGTTGCGCGCCGATGCCTTCCAGCGACAGCGACATGCTTTGATTGAAGCGATCGGCCGCGCGCGGATCGAAATAATCGGTATGCGGGTCGATCGAGGTCGCGTACGCATTGAGGAAGGTCTGAAACGCATCGCTACCGTTAAGCTCGGCAATGCTCTTAGCCATGTTCGCGTAGCGCTTGTCGAGCGTCTTGCGAATGTCGTCCGGCTGTTTGCCGGCGAGTTTCAAACGCAGCCAGTCGTTGCGCACGGAGCGCTTCCACAGGTCGTCGAGTTCGGCGGTGGTCGCCGCCCACGGCGCGTCTTCACGATCGTAATACCAGCGGTCTTCGCCGGCGAAACTGAAGATGTCTTGGTTCAACAGGCTACGCGCGTAGGCGACGCGCTCGTTCACGCGCTGCTGATAAAGCGAGAACATCGAGAAGGCGACGTCGATCTCGCCGCTTTTGATCGCGTCGTCCAGCTTAGACTTGCTCTCGGACAGCGAGGCGATATCGGCGGCAGTGAAGAATAGCTTCGCCGAGTCCAGCGATTCGAGATAGCGTTTGAAGACCTCAGCGGACAGCGTGTCGTCGAGCGCGCGCGGCCGGTAGGCGTAGCGGCTGTCGGAGAGCAGGCCATACACCAGTTTCGACGCGGTGGACTGGTCGGCGCTGGGTCCGTTGCCTTCGGCTTTCGCGGTCAATCCCGCTACCGAAGCGGTCATGGCCAGCACGAGCATGGAAACCGGCAAAGCTTTGGCGAGGTTCATTCGGGACTCTCTCAGGCGACGCGTGGGGTTGATTCAGTCAAAGCCGTTACGGTCAAAGCCGTTACGGTCAAAGCAGGGCGGTCGAAGCCGACCGCACTTTGTTCCGACTGTCGAGATTACCGAAAGTTTCGTGCGGTTGGACGTGCCCCTAGTCACCACCGATGGAAGGCTGCGCTGCCGGGGGCGAACGGTGGGTCGCCGTTCAGGCCACGAAACCGGCATCGGCCGCCTGTTTGTCGGCGTGATACGAGCTGCGCACCAGCGGCCCAGAGGCGACGTGGGTGAAGCCCAGGGCCATGCCGTAGTCTTCCAGCGCCTTGAACTCATCCGGGGTCCAGTAGCGCATCACCGGGTGATGGTGCGCGCTGGGCTGCAGGAACTGGCCGATGGTGACCATGTCCACGTCGTGCGCGCGCAGATCGCGCAGAGTGCCTTGCACGTGTTCCATGGTTTCGCCCAGGCCCAGCATGATGCCGCTCTTGGTCGGAATCGATGGATGTTGGGCTTTGAAGCGCTGCAGCAGGGTCAACGACCACTGGTAATCGGCGCCAGGGCGGACGTTGCGGTACAGGTCCGGTACGGTTTCGACGTTGTGATTGAACACATCCGGCGGATTCTGCGCGAGGATCTCAAGCGCGCGCTCCATCCGACCTTTGCCACGGAAGTCGGGGGTGAGGATTTCGATCTTGGTGTTCGGGCTGTGGCTGCGAATGGCAGCGATGCAATCGACGAAATGTTGGGCGCCGCCGTCGCGGAGGTCATCGCGATCGACGCTGGTCACCACCACGTACTTCAGGCCCATGTCGGCGACGGTGCGGGCAAGATTCTGCGGCTCCTCGGCGTCCGGCGGTTTGGGCCGGCCGTGGGCGACATCGCAGAACGAGCAGCGACGGGTGCAGACCTCGCCGAGAATCATGAAGGTCGCGGTGCCGTGGCCGAAACATTCGTGGATGTTCGGGCAGCTAGCTTCTTCGCACACGGTGACGAGCCGGTTTTCGCGCAGCTTGGCCTTGAGGTTGGCAACGGCATTACCGCTAGGGATGCGCACGCGAATCCACGACGGTTTGCGCAGCACTGGGGCGTCGGCGAACTGCACCGGCGAACGGGCGATTTTATCCCCCGCCACTTGTTTGACGCCCGGCTGCAATGACGCGGGCGCATCGGCAGGAGCGTCGACAACCACGGTCAGCGGGATGATTTTTTCGACGATGTTCGGCGTGGACATCTCAGGCGGCCTGGGTGTTTGCGGGAGCAGATGCGGAACGGGAAGCGAGTGCGGCGAGCGCATCAAGATCTGGCGATGGCGCAGCCTGCAGTTGCAGGCCGAACTGCGTAGAAAGCATTTCTAGCAAGACGGTTTTGACCGCATCAAGGCTCGACGGGCCGCCCAAGTCTAGCATTGAGGTCACCTGCAACCCGGCGTAGCCGCATGGGTTGATGCGGTGAAACGGCGACAAATCCATCGCGATATTGAACGCCAGGCCATGGAACGTGCAGCCGCGGCGGACACGAATGCCCAGAGCGGCCACTTTCGCATCGCTGACGTACACGCCCGGTGCGCCGTCGCGACGCACGGCCTGAATATTCCAATGGTCGAGCGTGTCGATCACCGCTTGTTCGATCTTGCAGACGTAATCGCGTACGCCCACTTTCAAGCGCTTCAGATCGAATAGCGGATAGGCCACGATCTGACCGGGGCCGTGATAGGTGACTTGACCGCCGCGATCGACATTGACGACCGGGATGTCGCCCGGCAGCAGCACGTGCTCGGCCTTGCCGGCTTGGCCTAGGGTGAACACCGGGTTGTGTTCAACCAGCCATATCTCGTCGAGCGTATCGGCGGTGCGCGCATCGGTGAAGCCCTGCATCGCGCGCCAGACCGGAACGTAAGGCTGCCGGCCGAGATCGCGCACCTGCGCAACGGTATGCGCGCGTACAAGCGGCGCCGCATCTGCCGGCGCTGCATCTGCTGAACATGACGCAGGCGCTAGCGGGTCGAGGATCGACAATTCAGACCTGCTCTGCGCCATCTATCGCATCTCCAGTGAGGAAATCGAGCATCCGCCGCGGCAACATATGCTGTTGGGCAAGAGCGATCAGCACCTGCATGGCGTCGTGCTCGGACTCGACACCCGTCATGACTGCGCGGCCGCGAATATGCGGCACCTCGGCAAACCCCATCTGCCAATCCGGAAACAAACGCTCATCGAGAGGCGCATCACATTCGAGGACCACATCGCGATGGCGCGGATCGACGGCGATCCGATCGTAAAGCGCCCGCACCTGCTCGCGCGCGCCTTCCAACACCTGCATGAAGCACCCGTCGTGATGCAGCAGCAGACCGGTGATGCCGCTGCGGAGGTTATGCGAGCGCGCATCGAGCAAGAGCTTCAACATATCGGCCGTATCCATTTCATAGGCTTCAACGCTGCGATACAGCAAGACCCATAGATCCTTCATGACGCCCCCATGCATGGCAGCTTCCTCGACGGCGTTCCGCGCGTCATTTTCGTCTCACCTGAGATGCGCGGACATTACAACGTCCATTTGATGTCCGGCTCCGCGCGCAACGCCGCGTGAGCCGCTTCGTAACGGCCGCGATCGGCCGCTTCGATACTGATCCGGATCGATACGAATTTACCACCGGACGAGTTACGCGCGGCGACGGTTTCGCGCAGCACCGGAATGCCGGCAGCTTCCAAGACCTGCGGCACGCGCTCTTCCAGCCCGCTACCGGCCGCGCCCATCGCGGTGATCTCGAAGACCCCGGGAAATTGGAAGCCGTGGTCGGGATGGTCGGAGTTGATCGTCATGCTTCGGATTATGGGCCTGAACAGGGCGCAACCCAAGGGCAGGCGCTGCCGGCTCAGCGTCGTTCGCGCCACATCGCTTCGGCCTCAGCACCTGTGGCCGAAGCCCTGCGCTGACCTTCGTTCCGACACGCGAGCATCGCGCGTACGACGCTCAATTCCACTTCGGCAATTTGCCGTGGTCCAAACCCGCGACTTCGAACACCGCCGTGCGTTTGCCCATGCCCTTGGCCGGGAATTCGATCGTCATCAGCGAGCTACCCTTGGTCATCTTCCACAGCGCGGCTTCGTCTTCGATGAACATCGCAATGGCTTCGTCGGTCTTCGGCCGCGAGGCGGCCATCGCTTTCGCCGGTTTGTCGTCGATCGCGATCGTCACCTTGCAGCCGCCGTAGCAATCGAAATCGCCGGTCTGCAACACCAAATAGGTGCTGCGGCCCCAAGAGGGATGATCGCGAAAGATCAGGCGCACCGCAGTCGGCCCGGTGCCATCGACATCGACCATTTCTTTCGAGTAGATCGCAGCCGATGTCTGCTGTCCACCGGTCACGGCTTGCACGGTGTAGCTCCACAGCGCCGCGGTGCGCGCGTCTTCGCGCTCGGCCTCAGCCTTGATCTTGATCGCGTCGTATTCGCCCTGCAGGCGTTTGGCGGTCTGCGTGCCGGGATGTTTCGCGATCAGAATATCGGCATGCGCTTTGGCCATCCGCCAATCTTGTTCGGCGACTGCGGTATCGAACGCAGCCGCTTCGCTCTTCGCAGTCGCTTCGTTGGCGGCGGCGTGTTCGGCCTGGGCCTTGGCGAGCGCAGCGGGGTCTTCACCGGCACAGGCGGCGAGCAGTGCCATGCTCAACAGCAGCGCCACGCAGCGCAGTGCGCGGGCGGTCTTGGTTCGCGGCGCCCGAGGCCGATCAATCTGAAGCCGAGCGGCTCGACGCGGGACAGTTCGACTCATTTCCAGCGTCCTCGTTCGATCAGCATGACGATCGCACCGGCAGTGTCGCCGGGGCGCTCCATCAGCGACATATGCCCGCAGTCATCAAGCAGCACTTGGGTGGCATGGCCGATGCTGCGCGCGTAGAGCGTCATCGCGCTGGGGTCGATCACCCGGTCCTGCTTGCACCACAGCAGCAGCGTGGGTTGTTTGATCCCAGTGGCGGCGAGGCCCGGCAGGAAGCGTTCCTCGCCGCGACCGATTTTATCGAGCACGCGCTGTTCGAAGGCGGCGTCATGGCGACGCTGCAGGATGTATAGCTTGTCCGCCGGCCACGGCACCCACGGCCGCGCATCGCGCTTGTGGAATACCGTAGCGAGGTAGCGCTCCAGCGATGCGGCGTCCTCGACCGCGAACGGATTTTTCCCTGCCAGCACGTCGAGACCGAACTGGTTGTCCTCGAACCGCACGCCGGCTGCGTCGAGCAAACCGACGCGCGCGACCCGACCGGGCGCGCGCGCGGCAGTGGTGGCGACGATGCCGCCGCCCATCGAATGGCCGATCAGGACCACTGGCTGGCCGCCGGTCTTGGCGGTGATCGCACCGATGAAGGCGGCGAGGCGTTCGCTTTGCGCCAGATAGCCATAGTCGGCATCGGGCTTGCGCTCGCTTTGACCCCAGCCCGGCAAATCCGGCATCAGCAATCGGTAGCGACCCTTGAGTTGCTGCGCGACGCGATACCAGTTTTCTTTGCTGCCGGTGTAGCCGTGCACCAGCACCACCGTTTGCGCATTCGGTGTCTCCGCTTCAAGTTCGGCGTAGACCCAGCGATGATCGCCGACCTCGATGGATTCGGACTTCGCGCCGAGCAAGATGCGCTGTTTCGCGAACTCGGCGCGAACGGGCAATCCCGGGTCGCGCCAGACCGCGATCACAAGCGCGAGTAGCACCAGGCCTGCCACAAGATTCGCGATCTTAAAGACACGCGCACGACGCGCGGCGGATGCCGATGCGGCCGGATCGTGCGGCGGCGCAGACGCGGCGGCCTGAGCCGCCGCGTCGCGGGCATCGCGCTTGGCGCGGCGTTGCTTCGACACTCAGATCACCGTGCCGGCGGCGCGGGATTGGACGCATCGGTCGGCGACGTCGGCGTGTTCACCTTCGGCGCTGCGGGCTCGGGCAACGGCGCCGGGGCGGTGCTTTGCAACGGCGCGGGCGCCGGCTTGGCCTCGTCGATCGCCTTCTGCACCGAACCACTGGTAATCGGGTGGTAGCCCGGCTTGGCCTTCGCGAAAATCTCGCGCGCCAAGGCCAGACCCGATTCGGATTTCACCAATGCCGCGTACGTCGGCATGATCAATTTGCGCCGGCCGATGCGCTGCAAGAACGCAGCGATCGCCGCGTTGGCCTCGCTGTAACCGTTATTCACCGCGAGCGGATACCAGCGCTGCGCGATTTCGCCATTCAGCGTGCCGGTAAAACCATAAGCGCCATCGAGCTGCGCGAGCTGCTCTTTCGTCAGCGTCTCCGGCAGGCTTTCGATGAAATGCAGCCACTCCTGGGTGGTCCAGGCCGTGGTGATTTCCTCCGGCGGCAGTTGGCCGGTGCCCAGCCACGCCAGACGCGCGGAATCGACCACGCCGAAGCGTCGCGCCTGTGCCTGCGGCGCAGTGGCAGGAATGCCCGGTTCGTACAGCCATTCGTCGAATTCCTTGACCGTGATGGTGTTCGGATACTTCTTCAGCAGATTGGCTTTCGCGTATTTGGCGAACTGTTCGGTATCGATGCTCTGGAACGCGAAGTGGTTGAAGTACTCGCGCAGGAACGGATCGAACTTATCGCGGCCGAAACGATCTTCGAGGAAACTCAAAAACCACGCGCCCTTGGTGTAGACGGTGGCGCTGCTGCTGTCGTCGGGGTCTTTCAGCACGCCGGGCTTGGTCGCCAGCGCCTGCAGCGTGGGGTCGATCTCGGCGAATTCTTTCTTCAGCGCGTTGCGCTCGATCACGTTCTCCATTTCGGCCTGTTCTTTGCCGTACAGCACTTCGATGATGCGGTTCTCGACGTAGCTGGTGAAGCCTTCGTTGAGCCATGCGTCTTTCGCACTGGAGAAGGTGACGAGATTACCCGACCAACTGTGCGCCAGTTCGTGCGCGATCAGCGAGACCAAGGTCTTGTCGCCGACGATCACGGTCGGGGTGATGAAGGACAGGCGCGGATTCTCCATGCCGCCGTACGGGAACGACGGTGGCAGCACCAGCATGTCGTAGCGGTCCCAGCGATACGGGCCGTACAGCGCTTCGGCGGTGGCGATCATCTTTTCGGTGTCTTCGAATTCCTTCACCGATTTGTCCAGCATCGCCGGCTCGGTCCACACGCCGCTGCGCGGCGAGATCGACTTGAACACCAAATCGCCCGCGGCGATCGCCATCAGATACGACGGGATCTTCTGCGGCATTTTGAAGGTGTAGTCGCCGTCGCGCGGCGCGGCAGGGTCGTTGTCGGCGCTCATCAGCACCATCACGTCAGCGCGCGAGGTCACGTGCGCGCCGTAGGTGTAGCGCACGCTGGGCGTGTCCTGCAGCGGCACCCACGACCGCGCGTGGATCTGCTGCGATTGGCTGAACATGAAAGGCAGTTGTTTGCCTTCGGTCATGCTCGGTTCCAGCCACTGCAGGCCGGAGGCCTGCGGCGACGTGGTGTACGTCACGCGAATCTGAGCGTTCCGCTTCGGCACATCGATTGTCAACTTGCTGCCGAGCACCGGATCGGCGCCGGCCAGCTTGAAGGTCAGCGGCGTCCACGCGCCCTGCGCATCGGCACCTTCGGCCTTGGCGATGGTCAGGTCGCGCGTATCGAGCAGCAGCGCGGTGGCCGATTTATCTTTCCAGTCGAGGGTATAGGTCGCGGCGCCGGCGATGGTTTTGGTATCGAAGTCGAGCTTCAGATCGAGCTGCAGGTCGTCGATGACCACTTTGTTGGGCTCGGCGTACGAATGCTCGTCCATGGGCGCTGCTTTCGCTGCTGTGGCCGCAGGCGCGGCGGTGGTCGGTGGAGGGGTGTCGGAGGAGCAGGACGTCATCAGGAACATACTGATGAGAGCCGTGCTCAGGAGCGGCAAAGCTAGGATCGATGCGCGCATGTCGGGGGATGGGTCGGTGGGAAAGCCGCGAGTGTACCCGCAGGACAGCTCCCCTGTCGGCAGCCGGTAGGGCCTCCGACACGGTCGGTCGATGGCGGCCTTCATTTATTCTTTATTGATGGCCACACGACCCCTTTGCGCTTGGCTGCGGCCAGCGCTGGCGACCGCGGTCGAACTGGCCTACGAAACCAACCCCGGCGACAAAACGGCTGCGCTGGTCAAGACCACTGCCCTGGTGCCGCACAGCGAGAACGCGCTGCACAGCGCCCTCCTGCGCGACTGCGACGCGCTGTGGGACGACGATGTCGTCGGCGTGGCGCTGGACACCTTCGACACGATCTGGACCTCGGCAAGATTCGAGGTGGGCGTGCTCGATAGCCGCGTGAGCTGGCAGCTCGACCCGCAGCAACGCCTGCGCCTCTCGCTGCAGGGCAGCCGCGTGGAGCGCGGCGACACGGCGCTGTATTCGCGGCCGATCGCGCGCCGCAGCCGCGACCTGGCCGCGCAGTTGCTGTATTCCTACACGCCCAACCCGCGCAGCGCGCTGTACGCGGGCTATTCGCACGGCGGCGACGCCGACGACCGCCAGATCGCGCTCACCGACAATAGCCGCAGCGTGTTCGTGAAGCTGAGTGACGCCTGGCAACCGTAGCGGGGTGCGCCTCTTCCCCTCATCCGGCCCTTCGGGCCACCTTCTCCCGGTGGGAGAAGGGAAAGCAAAGTCGCGTCCAAACAGGTTCAGGACAACAAGCGGGCTGCGCTCGATTCGGCCGCACGCTCGCCCATCGCCGGCCGTCTGGCTCTAGAATTGTCCCCGGGGGGCAGTGCATTGCGTTTACTGCAGGATCGGCCCCCGCCCGATACTGCGCCGCAGGCTGGCCGAGGGTGATTACCCCGCGATGTCGCTCCACTCTTTTCTCCCCACTACTACTGAAGGTATTTCACGATGAGTCTTCCGATCCGCGGTTCCGCTGTTCTCTCGGCCGGCCTGTTGACCGTCCTCCTGGCCGCGCTCGCTGCGCCGGCCGGCGCCCAACGCCAGAGCGCGCAGGACCAGCGCAAGCAGAAGACGGCCGAAATCCCGACCTGCGCGAAGCCACTGGGCACGATTTCAGTGCTTGAGCCCGAAGATGCGGTCAATTGGTGGACCGGCCAGCAGTTGCCGGCACCGTCCAAGCTGATCAAAGTCTTCGTCAACAAATCGCGCTGTTTTACCCTGGTCGATCGCGGTGCGGGCCTCGACGCCGCGAAGCGCGAACGCGACCTGGGCGCTAGCGGCGAACTGCGCAATCGCTCCAACGTCGGTAAGGGCCAGATGAAAGCCGCCGACTATGTGATGACGCCGGACCTGATCTCTCGCAACAGCAACGCTGGCGGCAACGCCATCGGCGGTCTAATCGGCGGTTTGGTCGGCGGTCGCGCCGGTGCCGCGATCGGCGGCCTGAACTTCCAGAAAAAGACGGCCGATGTGGTGCTGACCGTCACCGACGTGCGTTCGACCGAACAGGTGGCGATGGCCGAAGGCAGCGCCAAGAAGACCGACATCGGTTGGGGCGCTGGCGGCGGCCTGTTCGGCGGTAGCGGCTTCGGCGCTGGCGGCGCCAGCGGTTACGCCAACACCGAAATCGGCCAAGTCATCACCCTCGCCTACCTGCAGGCGTATACCGACATCGTCGCCCAACTCGGCGGCCTACCGGATAACGCCTCCGCCGCCAACGCGCAGCAGGCCGTGACCATGACCAAGCCTGGCCGCTTGTTCGCCAACCCCAAGGGCACCGGCAAAGTCGTGCGTACGCTCGACCCAGGCATGATGCTGTACCCCACCGGCAACAAGGAAGGCATGATGTGGGAAGTGGAAGACGAACTCGGCAACAAGGGTTGGGTCTCGTCGACGCTACTGGAACTCTCGCGCTAACACGCGAACCGCATATCGGTATGTAATGACACGAAAGGCGCCTCGGCGCCTTTCGTTTTACGTGGTCTGACGCGCCTCGGCGCCTTTCGTTTTGCCTGGTCTGACGCGCCTCGGCGCCTTTCGTTTTGCGTGGTCTGAATTGCTTTGGCGCGTTTCATATTTTGTGAGCATGATTGCCATCGCATGCCAGGAATACGATTTCCTAGGCATCCGTACGACATACAGCGCAGCTAACCTGTGTCCATGGACACGATTCGCCGCTTCGCGTTTCGCTTTTGGCTAACGATAGCGCTCGCTATCGCCACCACGCCGACTGCGTTCGCACAGGAACCTCTGCAAATTCCGCGCATCGATGCTGGCGACAGCGTGGATCGCAGCATCGTGCTCGACGGCGCGCTCGACGAGCCCGCATGGGCGCAAGCCGCCGAGATCGAACTGAGATACGAGAACAGCCCTGGCGATAACATTCCGGCCACCGTACGCACCGTCGCACGCGTACTGCATACCGAAGACGCGCTGTACATCGGCTTCATCGCCGATGACCCAGAGCCCAAGAAGATCCGCGCCTTTCTGCGCGACCGCGATGCATTGTACGAAGACGATTTCATCGGCCTGCAGCTCGATACCTTCGACGATCAACGCCGCGCCTACGAATTCTTCGTCAACCCGGCGGGCGCGCAAGCCGACGGCGTGCGCGAGAACGATGCCGACAATGGCGACAACGCCTGGGATGGGCTGTGGAGCAGCGGCACGCGGATCACCGCACGCGGCTATCAAGCGGAAATGCGCATCCCATTCGCAACGCTGCGCTTCAAAAACGGCGATGGTACGCAGCGCTGGGGCCTGCGCCTGATGCGCATCCGCCCGCGCGATTATCTGTATGTGTACTTCAACGAACCGCGCCCGCGCGGCGCGAGCTGCGACCTGTGCGCGATGCAGAAAATCGAAGGCTTCGCCGATGTGCGCCAAGGCCGCAATCTCGAAATCACGCCGACGCTCACGGTGCGTCACGCGCAAGTGCGCGATCGTCGTGCGCCCGCGCCGCGCGGCGGATGGAACAGCCCGGAAGGCACTGATATCGAACCCGGATTGGACGTGGCCTGGGCGCCGACGCCGAACCTCACGCTCAACGGCACGCTGAACCCGGATTTCTCGCAGGTCGAATCCGATTCGGCGCAACTCGATCTCAATTCGAATTTCGCGCTGTTTTTCCCGGAAAAACGCCCGTTCTTTCTCGAAAGCGCCGATTACTTCAACACCCCGCTGAATGTGATCTACACCCGGCAGATCGCCGATCCCGACATCGGGGTGCGCGTCACCGGCCGCAGCGGCCGTCAGGCGTACGGCGTGGTTGTGGCGCGCGATGCCACAACCCAACTGTTAGTGCCCGGCGTGCTCGGTTCGAGTCTGCGCGTGCTCGATCAAAACGCCGACGCGTTGCTCGGCCGCTATCGCTACGATCTCGACGCGCACACCAGCATCGGCGCCGTCGCGACGTATCGCGGCGGCGATGGCTATCGCAATGCGCTCGCGGGTTTCGATGCGCGCTGGCAGCAAGGCCCGCATAAACTCGTCGGCCAGTGGCTGCGCAGCGATTCGCAGTACCCGCAGGGCCTGCGCGGCGGCGACGATACGCCTGCGGGCAATGCGCTGATGCTGGACTATCGTTACGGCGATAGCCGCTGGGACGCGAATCTCGGCCACACCCGGATCGATCCTGGTTTCAGCGCGGATCTGGGCTTTATCGGCCAAGTCGGCTATCGCAAATCGATCATCGGCGGCGGCCGCACGTGGTACGGCAAGGACGGCGCCGCGATCAATAGCATGATGTTCTACGCAGATTGGGACATCACCCACGCCGACGATGGTGAATTGTTGGAACGCGAACTCGAAGCGCGTATCGAACTCACCGGGCCGCTGCAATCCACCGCGCGCCTCAACGGCTTGACCCGCGTGCGCTTCTGGGACGGACGTTTGTTCGACGAACGCTGGCTTTCGCTCTATGGCAAAGCCACATTGGTGCCGGGCGTCATCGTCTCGCTGTCGCTGCGCAGCGGCGATCAGCTCGACCTGCTCGCCTCGCGCATCGGCCGCGTCGAAGAATGGCAGCCCACGCTGTCGCTGGACCTCGGCCGCGGCATTAACCTCATCCTCAGCTACACCGCGCAGCGTCTACAGCGCGATGGCGGCACTGCCTACGAGCTCGCGATTCTCGACGGCCGTTTCAGTTGGCAGCTCGACACCCGCCAACGCCTGCGCCTGTCGTTGCAAGGCAGCGATGTCGAACGCGACAGCGCGCTGTACGCGACGCCGATCGTCGCCCGCAACCGCGACCTCGCCGCACAATTGTTGTACTCCTATCGCATCAACCCGCGCACCGGCGTGTACGCAGGCTACTCTCACGGCGGCTATTCCGACGGCGTACAAACAGAACTCGCCGACCGCAGCCGCAGCGTGTTTCTGAAACTTAGCTATGCGTGGCAGCCGTAGGCGCTGCTGGCCGCCGCATACTTGTAGGAGCGACGCAAGTCGCGATCGCACTGAAAACGGCGCGACTTCTAGCAATTCGTAGGCTGGATGCGGCGCTCCCACAACAGCGATTACTTTCTCGCCTGGAATCTCGACTGTGGGAGGCCCGGAAGGGCCGATCGAGCAGTTAGTAGCCCGGGTAGGGCTACGTCGCTAAAAGCCCAGGGTGCGGCCTGTAGCGCTACCGGGGCTATGTCACTACTCAGTATTACCTACGACAAGAATGAAAAACAGGTTCCTCGCTTCGCTCAGAATGACGTTCATGAGATGCGCTTAGACCCGATACCCCGTATGAATCGCCACAATCCCCGCAGATAAATTCTTATACGAACACCGCGAAAACCCAGCCGCTTGCATCATCGTTTTCAATTGTTCTTGCGGCGGGTGCTTGCGAATCGATTCGGCGAGGTATTGGTAGCTGTCGCTGTCTTTCGCGAACAGCTTGCCGAGCTGCGGCAGGATGTTGAACGAGTGGAAATCGTAGATCGGTTTGAACCATTCGGCGGTGACTTCGGAGAACTCCAGCACGCGGGCTTGGCCGCCGACTTTCAGCACGCGGTACATCTCGCGCAGGGCGGCGTCTTTATCGGTGACGTTGCGCAGGCCGAAAGCGATGGTAACGAGGTCGAAGCTGGCGTCGGGGAACGGCAGCTTCTCGGCGTTGCATTGCACGTACTCGAAGCCGCGGACATTGCCGCGGTCGGTCATGCGGTCGCGGCCGACGCGGAGCATGGCGCCATTGATATCGCCGAGGACGAGTTCTCCCTTCTCACCAACGCGGTCCTTCAGCAAGGCCGCGATATCACCGGTGCCGCCGGCGAGGTCGAGCACGCGGTCGCCCGGGCGCACCTGGGCGGTCGCGGCGAAATAGCGCTTCCAGACCCGATGGATGCCGAGGCTCATCAAGTCGTTCATCAGGTCGTAGTTGCCGGCGACCGAGGAAAACACCTCGCCAACGAGTTTCTGCTTCTGCTCGACCGGCACGTCGCGAAAGCCGAAATGGGTGGTGCCCGCAGACGTGGGGGCGGGGGCGCGGTCGCTAGCGGTTTTTTTGTCGGTCATGGCCGCATTATCGCCGGTCTTCGACCGGACCGCGCGACGAATCCGCGACGAGCGACGCCATCCGACGACGAAGGCGCACTGACTGGGCGCGCGCGCTCGTTCGAGGAGCCGCTCCCGCCACGTTAGCGCCCAGGCTTGAACGCTTCCTGCACCGGGTTGTCCTGCTGCGGCGCGATGTCGCGATTGGGCTGGGCGAGATTGGCGTTCGGCGCTTGCGTGGGCTGCAGCGCTTCGAGCTGTCGATTTGCGGCCGGCACGTCGGTAGCAATCGCTTGAGTGATCGGCAGCGGCGTCGATAGCTGCGCGGTCGGGCTCTGCAGCGGACCTTGCACCGCGATCAGATCGCTGCGGCGATCGTTGAAGACGATGTGATCGGCGCGTAATTCCTGGTTGGCCGCGTGCAGCGCCACTGCAGCAGCGACATTGGCGCGATTGGCGCCGAACGCATCCGAGGGAATATTCGGCGAACGATCCATCGCATCCAACGCCTGATGCACTGCCGGATGATTGTGCTGTGCGCGCTGATCGGGAGCGTGTTGAGCAGGGGTGTGCTGCGTTGGCGGTTGGACGTCAGGCCTTGTGATCGGCACGTGCCGATGAGTGCCGGCGGTGTGATCGAAGTTGCCTTGCCTCGGCGGGTTGGTGCTGGTGTCGTAATACGGTTGGCGCGTACCGTCGCCTTGAAAATCAAGACCGTTTCGCTCCAACTGCACCTCGTTGATCCTGAGCGTATTCATATTCAACTGCAACTGCGGCGCGATCCCGTTGGCCGCATGAACCGGGGCATTGAGCAACTCGATGCGTGCGATCGTGCTGAGCGGATTAGCCGCATACATGTTCTGATAGTCGGAATCGCCGTTGTGGCCCAGACCCGCGCGGCTGGCGGGCATGTCGTAGTAGTACTGCCCCATCGCCTGGGTGTTCGTTACGTTCGATACGTTTTTTGTCTCTGGCGTCATGGTCATATCGGCGTTGAGCGTGTAGCCGGCTCGTAGCGCATGCGGCGGTGTGGCTCCCGGCGTATACGAGATGACGTCCTGCATTCGTGGATTGGAGTCGTATATCTCCGCAAGCGTCGGATTACGATTGCCATTGCCGTGACGTAACATGTCGATAGTCGCGTTGTAGCCGGCGATGTTCGCAGTGGCTTCGTCGTTGCGGTTCGCGGCCAACAATGTGTTCAACGCTGCGGTGTAGTCGTGTGCGACTTGTGCAGTCCCACCGATACGATTGACCTCCGTATCGAACGCCGTCAGCGCGGCCGTTACCGTCGGCCGATTGATCGCATGCTGGATCTCATGCCCCATCACGAAGGTGAGCTCGCCGGGGTCGAAACGCGAGCCGGGCGTTGTCGGCGACGTCATGATCGACGCCGGCACTTGCATCGTCCGCGCCGTCGGGTCGTATTGACCGCCGGCATTGGTGCCGGCGGGCAGTAACGCAAATCCATTCAAATCGCCCGAAGCGACCGCCGCATTGATCTGGGTGACCAGTGCGGGCGAATTCTGCATCGCGTTATTGAAGTTGGTGCGTTGATCCGCGGTTAGGCCGGCGGTGAAGTTATCGGCCATCGTTTGTGCGGCTGGACTCAGTGGCATTTGGGCATTCCTTCTGGCAACCGGAGCATCTGCGCGCTCCAGAACGACAACATTGGGTTCAATGGATGTGGACCATCTGCACGCAGGCGTGGGTGATCTTTTCTGGCGCTGCGTCCGATTCGCCGCGGGTATAGACGGTGACGGCGAGGCCTGGGCGCTCGAAGCGTTCGTGGATCACGCGGTTGTGCTCGGCGCGGTAGGTCTCGCGACTGAAGCCTTGCTTCTGCAATTCGGCGGCAAAGCGCTCGAAATCCAGGGTGCATATCTCGGTGGCGGCTGGATACTCGTCCGGCCTGCTGGGGCGAAACGCGAATTCGAATTGCGTGCCGTAAGCGCGTTTTGGATTCAAATCGAACGTTGTCCACCAATCTTGCGACAGCTGTTCGGCGAAACCGAAGCGGCCGTCGTTCTCGCCAAAGGGAACTCCGAAGGTGGCCTGAAGGCGTTCCGGGGTGATGTCGGCAACCGTCTTGCTGTCGCGGATCAAGTCGAGCAGCCGCAGCAGCGATTGTTCGGCATCGAGCCGGGGCGAAAAGGATTGCGACGCAGTGGTGGTGGGCGTCATGGTGGGAGTCTCCTTGGCGGAACGGGGTAACGATGTGGTGGTGTGCGCGCAAGCCGCGAGCGCGAGCGCAACGAACGCGAGCGCAACGAAAAAGATGGATAGCCTATGGGCCGACATGTTGTGCGTCCTTGGGCTGAGTGGAGCAAGAATACGCCCGGACCCGCAAGGCTCCGGTTCGCCTAAGAGCCTGTTCACGATCTCCGCATACTCCGCGTTGCGCCGCAGCGGCACAACCCGAAGGGCTGAGCCACAGAACGCGGAGATCGTGAACAGACTCTAAGAAAGCAATACCACCATTGCGGCACTGGGGGTGTGCACAAGGAAACGCGAAATCGGCGCGCAAAGGGTCAGCGTTGCCGATAAACGGTCGCACGATGTTTGCACGCATTGATGCTTGGAATCGTTTAAGGCCACGCTGATGACGTCAGCGTTGCCGCAGCACAAGGATGTGTTGCCCGCACATCAATCACGTCAGCGATTGATGTGGCGTGAGCGCGTTCGGGCTTGCACCGAACTCGTGATCGCTGAACAAGGCCAGAGCCTGCCCCGGACATGATCCGGGGATGGACTTGTTCAGCGTTGCCAATAGAACGCGTCCGCCCGCGTTAGAGCCTGTTCAAAGTCGGCGCACGCCCACAGGCTCAGCGCGATGTATGCGGCGACGTTGAACAGGCGCTCAGCACGCGGCGCGGCGCGCGGGGTCAAAGAATGTAGCGGGACAGATCCGGATCCTGCACCAACTCGCCCAGATGCTCATCGACATAAGCGCGATTGATCTCGACCGTCGCACCGCCGCGATCGGGGGCTTCGTAACTCAACACATCGAGCAGACGTTCGAGCACCGTATGCAAACGTCGTGCGCCGATGTTCTCCTGGCGCTCGTTCACGGTTGCGGCGATTTCGGCCATGCGCTCGATCGCATCGGGCGTAAAACTCAGCGATACGCCTTCGGTCTTCAGCAGTTCGATGTATTGGATGGTGAGCGCGGCCTTGGGTTCGGTGAGGATGCGCACGAAATCCTGCTTACCGAGCGCTTCGAGTTCGACTCGAATCGGGAAACGGCCCTGCATTTCGGGAATCAAATCGCTGGGTTTCGCCAGATGAAACGCGCCGCTGGCGATGAATAAGATGTGGTCGGTCTTCACCGCGCCGTATTTGGTGCTGACGGTCGAACCTTCCACCAACGGCAGCAGATCGCGCTGTACGCCTTCGCGACTGACGTCGGCGCCGTGGCCTTCCGAGCGCTTGGCGACTTTGTCGATCTCGTCGATGAAGACGATGCCGTGCTGTTCGCAGGCTTCGATCGCGGCTTCGCGCACCTCGTCCTCATTAACGAGCTTCGCGGCTTCTTCTTCGATCAACTGCACGCGCGCGGCGCGAATGCTGAGCTTGCGGGCGTGGGTTTTGCTGCCGGCGATGTTGGAGAACATCTGCCGCAGTTGCTGGCCCATTTCCTCCATGCCCGGCGGCGCCATGATGTCCACGCCGACGTTCACCGCAGTTTCGATGTCGATTTCGCGTTCGTCCAACTCGCCTGCGCGCAGTTGTTTGCGGAATTTGGCGCGGGTTTCGCTGGCGTTGTCCTGGGTCTCGCCGCTGCCGACATCGAGCGTGCCGGCGCCGGGTTCGGTCGCACCGAAACCAAAGGTGTTTGCCGGCGCACGGCGCGGCAACAGCGCGTCGAGAATGCGATCCTCCGCGCGCGCTTCGGCCTGCGCACGCACGCGGGTTTTGGCTTGTTCGCGATACATCTTCACCGCGGTATCGGCAAGATCGCGGATGATTTGCTCGACATCTTTGCCGACGTAGCCGACCTCGGTGAAGCGCGTGGCCTCGACTTTCACGAACGGCGCGTTCGCCAGCGTGGCGAGGCGGCGCGCGATTTCGGTTTTGCCTACGCCCGTCGGGCCGATCATCAATATATTCTTCGGCATCACTTCGTTGCGCAGCGCCGGTTCGAGCTGCATGCGCCGCCAGCGGTTGCGCAGCGCGATCGCAACCGCGCGCTTGGCCGCGCTCTGGCCGACGATATGACGGTCGAGTTCTTGCACGATTTCGCGGGGAGTCATCGTACTATTGAGGTGTTCTGGCGTATTGGGCATGGGGGCGTTCTTGTGGGAGCGGCGCAAGCCGCGATGGCTTATCGGATGCTGCAGAAGCGGCGCAAGCCGCGATTGATTTATTGCATCAACAACGGTGCAAACCCCGATCGATGCGCGCTGTTTCGGATGCACTGTGTTTCGGTAGAGCGGCTCTCCGAGCCGCTGGGGGTGGAACGTAGCGTGCGACTGCGCATTTGGCGTGCTAAAGCATGCCGAGGCGAAGGTCGCGACTTGCGTCGCTCCTACCAGCGGTTCAGTGAAAGGTTCAAAGTTCTTCGACGGTGATATTGCGATTGGTGTAGATGCACACATCGCCAGCGATCTTCAGCGACTCCACCGCGATGTCGTGCGCATTCATCTCGGTGTGCGCGAACAGCGCACGCGCAGCAGATAGCGCATACATGCCGCCGGAGCCGATCGCGACCAAACCGTCTTCGGGTTCGATGACGTCGCCGGTGCCGCTGACGATCAGCGACGTTTCTTTATCGGCGACCGAGAGCAAGGCTTCGAGCTTGCCGAAGCGGCGCTCGGTGCGCCAATCCTTCGCCAACTCAACCGCAGCGCGCAGCAGTTGACCGTGTTTCTCCAGTTTCGATTCGAACAATTCGAATAGGGTGAAAGCGTCGGCCGCCGCGCCCGCGAAACCGGCGATGACTTGGCCATCGCGGCCCAAGCGGCGCACCTTGCGCGCATTGGCCTTCATTACGGTGTGGCCAAGCGTCACTTGGCCATCGCCTGCGACCACGACGCGGCCGTTGCGACGCACCGAGACGATGGTGGTGGCGTGAAAGACGTTAGGGTTCTGACTGGGGTCCATGCGGCCTCCTGAGGTCCCACGGTTGTGGGGGCCGATCGGCGACGGCGCAAGGGGGTGCGGGATGCGCGCAGCCTGCGACGAAGTCGAGACCGTCGCCACCGCCGACGATAGGATCGAGACGCAGAATCGGGGCATCGGTAGGACGGCCTTCAAGGCCGCGACGGTCAAGGTCTCGGTAGAGCGGCCTTCAAGGCCGCTCCGCTTTTTAGACGAACATCAAAGCGGCCTTCAAGGCCGCTCCGCTTTTTAAACGAACATCAAAGCGGCCTTCAAGGCCGCTCGGATTTCTCGACGCACAACTAAAGCGGCCTGAAGGCCGCTCTACCTTTCAAACGCAGATCAAAGCGACCTGAAGGCCGCTCTACCGGGTGCCGAATCGCTCATCACGCATCGCGGCTCTTCCGCTTCGCCCGCGGATGCGCGCCGTCGTACACCTTGGCTAGATGCTGATAATCCAGATGCGTGTAGATCTGCGTGGTGGCGATATCGGCATGGCCGAGCAGTTCCTGCACGCCGCGCAGATCGCCGGAGGATTCCAACACATGGCTAGCGAACGAATGCCGCAGCAGATGTGGATGCACGCGCTTGAACAGGCCCTGGCGCTGCGCGAGCTTGCCTAAGCGAATCTGCACCGCGCGCGGGGTGATCGGGCCACCAGCGCGACCCGGGAATATCGGCGCATCGCGCGTGCCCTGCGATTCTTTGCGCCACGCTTCCAGCGCGCTGCACGCATGCGAACCGACCGGCACCGTGCGCTGTTTGCTGCCTTTACCGAGCACGGTGACCAGTCCTTCGGCGATGTCTACATCGCGCCAGCGCAGTGCGCACAATTCGCTCAGGCGTAGGCCCGAGCTGTAGAACAACTCCAGAATCGCCCGGTCGCGCAGCCCCAGCGGCGCATCGGTGGGTAATTCGACCAATTGCACGGCTTCGTCCACATCCAACACCTGCGGCAATTTGCGCGGCGCTTTCGGCGCGCGCAGGCCGGCGGCGGGGCTGGCGGCGATGCGCCCGTGTTTGAGCAGCCATTGATAAAAACTTCGGCAGGCCGATAGCCGGCGCTGCAGACTTTTTGGCGACAGCCCGCGGCGATGCTCCGCCGCGATGAACGCGCGCAGTTGTTCGATATGCACCTGCGCAACGTCGTCGATGTTCTGCGCATGTGCCCACTGCGCCAGCGCGTCGAGGTCGCGGCGATACGCGTCGAGCGTATGCGCGGACATGCGGCGCTCGACATGGAGGTGCGAGAGGAAGTCCTCGGTCGCGCTCATCGCTTTCGCTGGCGACTCAGTCGAAACGCCGCATCGCGGCGACGAAGGCTTCGCCCATCATCCGCAGAAACAATGTCCCCATGCCCGGGAAAAAGCGATTGGGTTCGCCGCTACCGACCGCGAGCAAGCCCAGCCCGGGCAATGGCAGCAGCGCGCTGGACTGCACGTCTTCGACGCGCATGCCGTACAGCAAGGCGTTTTTGTCCGGATGCAACCGACCGCAGATCGGCTCGGCATCGCGGATGCAGTCGCGGAACGGCAAGAGCCTGCCGTCCGTTTCGGGAAGAATCTGCAGCCATTCGTTCTCGTCCAGCCCCGGCACCTGGGCGAACAGCACGAAGCGCACCAGATCGCCGTTGAAGTCTTCGGCCAATGCCGCGGCCATGGCGCGCGCGCTATCGGCGGCGCTGGTCTGTTTCATCAGCGCCAGCGTCAGTTGATGCGTACGCACCGCGAGCCGCTCGTTCTCCTGGGCATTGCCGAACAACTCGTGCAGACGACGCGACAGCTCGCGGTTCTTTTCGCGCAGGATGTCGAGCTGATAGCTTGCCAGCGACGCCGCCGGGCCTTGCTCACGCGGCACCACCAGGGTGAGCGCGAGATCGGGAAATTGCTGCAGAAAACTCGGATGCCGGCGCAGCCAGGCCGCGATTTCATGCGCGCCAAGCTTTTCGTTTGCGCCGAGCTTTTCGCCTACATGTTTGTCGAACGGGTCGATCATGGCCACCACTCTCCCTCGAAAACGAATGCGGCCGGTCCGGCCATGCTGATTTGGGATGCGTCGTCGGGCCACGCGATACGCAAGGTGCCGCCCGGCAGCACGACATCGACATCGCGATCGATACTGTTACGACGGATCAGAATCGCGGCTGCCGCGCAGGCGCCGCTGCCGCAAGCCAGGGTCTCGCCGACGCCGCGCTCGAACACCCGCAGTTTGATCCGGCCGCGTGCCACGATTTCGGCAAAACCGACGTTCACCGATTCCGGAAAAATTCGATGCTGCTGCAAATACGCGCCGAGTAGCGCCACCGGTGCGGTCGCCACTTCGGGCACCTCAATCAATGCGTGCGGATTGCCCATCGACACCGCGCCAAAGCGCAGCGGTCGGCCGCCAAATTCCAACACGTAGCCGTCTTGGCCGTTCTCGAAACCGACCAGCGGAATCTTATCGGGCACGAACTCCGGTACGCCCATCGCAATCTGGAAACGCCCGCCGCCGATGGCATCTACGCTGTGGGTGCCGATGGGACTGTCGAGCGCGAAGCGTTCGCCTACCGGTAAAGGCACGTCGTGCTGTTCGCGATCGCGCAACACCCATGCGGCGACGCAGCGCGCGCCGTTGCCGCACTGCTGCGACGAGGAGCCGTCGGCGTTCCAGATGCGGTAGCTCGCCAGCGCGCCGGGGCTGCGCGGTGATTCGATGGTCAGGATCTGATCGCAGCCGATGCCGGTATGGCGGTCGGCCAGCGCACGACAAAGCGCAGCGGTTGGCGCGGCGAGGTCGGTAGGCCACGCATACCCGCCTGGATCGCGTTCGCGCAGTTCGGCATCGTATTTGTCGGGGTCGCATTGGGCCGCGTTGCGCAGATCGAGCACAACGAAGTCGTTGCCCGCGCCGTGCATCTTGCTGAACCGCAGCGGAGCCTGTGCGGTTGGCGTCATGGTTCAGCGGTCGCGATTGGGCGGGGGCTGCGGCGCGTCTGTCGTCGCGTCGGCCGGAGGTGCGGCGGCAGGTTCAGCGAGTGTATCTGCCGCAGGCGCCTCGCCAACGGGCGCGTCGGCTGCCGGAGCATCGGGCAGTACCAGGGGACCTTTATTGCCGCAAGCGGTGAGCGCGAACGGAAGGACGAGTGCGACGAGGAGCGTCGGCATGCGCGGTAGGAAGCGTCGATTCATCGGCGCAGTGTAGCCGCGCGGGCGGGCCTGTGGAATGCGGCGCCGCAGAAGTCTTAGAGCCTGTTCAATCTCTTTAACCAACGCCGATGAATCCGTTGGTTGTCATCCCGAACGCCCGCGCAGCGGGTGGAGGGACCTGTTTTGTGCTTTTCTGCGACCGAAACAGCCGGTCCCTCCACTCGCTGCGCGGGCGTTCGGGATGACAGTTTTTCGGGCGGCGCGCGCTGTTGAACAGGCGCTTAGATCATCCACGCTTAGATCATCCACGCATCGAGCGACAGCATTCGCGGCTTG
>JANMGT010000081.1:0-16884 GCA_031374725.1 Lysobacteraceae bacterium
CGGCGCTGGGCTGTACGCCGACGGCCTGATCGTGGGCTTGGAGGTCGACGGCGCGCTGTACCTGAAGATCGACGGCCAGACCCGTCAGGCGTTTGCCGAAGGCGGAGGCCATCCCTTCGTCTACGACGGCAAGGGCAAGCCGATCACCATGAGCTACTGGACGCCGCCGGACGAGGCGATGGATTCGCCCGAGGCGATGCGGCCGTGGGCGCAGCGGGCGCTCGAAGCGGCTTTGCGCGGCGCCGCAGCCAAACCGTCGGAAAAAGCGGCTTCGAAGAAAGTTGCGGTAAAAAAAGCCATTGCGAAAAAGCCCGCTGCGAAAAGACCCGCTGCGAAAAAAACCGCTGCGAAAAAATCAGCCCTTGCAGGCGCTGTCCCGAAGACATTGGCCTCGAAGAAGAGAATGTTCTAGAGCCTGTTCAATATCCAGCAGTCGGAAAAACTGTCATCCGAACGAAGGCGAAGCCTGAGGAGGGACCTGCTTTCGGCTTTCTGCGACCGCCACAGCAGGTCCCTCTACCCGCTGCGCGGGCGTTCTGGATGACAGTCAACAGACCCATCGGCGGTGATTGAAGATGTTGCTCATAGGATCGTAACGTGCGCAACAATTGACGATCAAAAACCCTGAAAAGCAAGACATTTTGACGATCAAAAACACTGACAAACAAGGCCTTTTTTCTCTTGGACTGTTCCAAAAGTTACTGACTTAGAGCCTGTTAAAAATCTCCGAATACCGCAATCGCTTTGGCGTCGTAGGAGGGCCTTTAGGCCCGAACAGACGGCATTTAAGCCGGTGTTCACCATGGTCGGGGCTGAAGCCCCTCCTACAAAGCAAACACCATTCGACCCAAGGTGATGCATTCGGAAATTTTGAACAGGCTCTTAAGACCGCTCGCACTCAGAATTTTTCGCCCACCGGCAGAAAACGCCACGCGCCCGCCGGCATCTTGCCCAGCGAAATTCGGCCGATGCGCAGGCGCCGCATCGCCACGACCTCCAGCCCCACCTGCGCGCACATGTCGCGGACCTGCCCGGGCTGCACGCCCTTGATCGCGAAGCGCAGGCGGAACTCGTTCTGCCAGCTCACTTTGCACGGCGGCAGTGCGCGTCCGCGAAAACTCAGGCCGTCGTTGAGACGCATCAGGCCGTAGGGCGCGAGTTCGCCGGTCACTTCGACGATGAATTCTTGCTCGATCTTATCGGCGTCCTCGGTCAATCGGCGCCAAGCGCGACCGTCTTGGGTCAGCACCATCAGGCCGCTGGCATCGGTCTCCAGCGGCACCTGCGGCGTGATGCGCACGAAGTGGCGCGGCAACACCCGAATACCCGTGGGATCGTCCGCCCAGTGCGTTTCTGGCGTCACCAAGGCAGCGGCAGGCTTGCGGCCGTCGATCGCGTCGAAGCCGACCGGTTTATGCAGCAGAAGCGTGGCCGGCTCCTGCGTCTCCAGCACGGCGGCAGGATCGAGTTCGACCCGTTCGGTCGTCACCATGCACTGCGGCGAATCGACCACCGCGCCGTCCACCAACACACAGCCGCCTTCGATATAGCGTTCGGCATCGGCGCGCGAACAGCGGGCCAAGTCGGACACATACTTAGACAGTCGCACCGGAGTGGTAATGGGCGTATCGGACATGGGTGGTCTCGAATGGGGCCGTCTCGAATGGGGCCGCTACTGTGCATCAGAACTCCCGAAAAAGCTGCAGAGATCGTCGCGATGCATCGGCATCCTCGCTTTTCCCTTCTCCCACCGGGAGAAGGTGGCCCAAAGGGCCGGATGAGGGTTGGGGCCATCGCAAAGATGGACATCATTGGATGTTTCGGGCCACAACCATTGCGTATCGCGCAGTACACTTCGACGCTCACGCCACCGATGACACGAGCGACGCGATGACGCAGACAGCGTTCTACCCGATCGGCACCCCGGGCCAGCCCTGGAGTCATGCAGACATCGCCGAATGGCGTTCGCGACAGATCCGCCATCGCAGTTATGCCGAGGACGTTGTGACCGCGATCGACCGGCTGCGCGATCGCTTCGATGCGCAGGAATACGGTCGGTTGAACTACGCGCCCGACGCATACCCGCTGTTCGCGATCCGCAGCCGCGATTGGCGCGAAGACCTACCCTGCGCGCTGGTGACAGGCGGCGTACACGGCTACGAAACCAGTGGTGTCCACGGTGCGCTGCGATTCGTCGATCGGCATGCGGCCGACTACGCCGGCCGCATCAATCTGCTGATCGCGCCCTGCGTCAGCCCGTGGGCTTACGAACGCATCCATCGCTGGAATCACGATGCGATCGATCCGAATCGTTCGTTCCGCGAGGGCGGCCAAGCGGAAGAGTCGGTCGCGCTGATGCGCTTGATCGCGCCGCTGAGCGAACGCGTGATCGTGCATATCGATCTGCACGAAACCACCGATAGCGACGAATCCGAATTTCGGCCAGCGCTGGCCGCGCGCGACGGAAAAATGTACGAACCCGGCGAAATTCCCGATGGTTTCTACGTCGTCGGCGATAGCGAAGACCCGCAGCCCGCGTTCCAACAGGCAGTGATTGCAGCAGTGGCGAAGGTCACGCACATCGCCCCCGCCGACGCCAACGGCGAGATCATTGGCTCGCCCGTAGTCGCGCCGGGCGTGATCAATTATCCGGTGCGCGCGCTCGGCCTGTGCGCGGGCGTCACCACCGCGCGCTACCGCACGACCACCGAAGTGTATCCCGACAGCCCGCGCGCCACGCCCGAGCAGTGCAACGCCGCGCAGGCCGCAGCCGTGTGCGCGGCGATCGAGTTTGCGCTGGCGAACTGATAAACCTCATTGTGCAATCGCCTCCGATTGCGCGTGCGGTAACGGTTCACTTTTGATCTGGCATCACTGTTTATGAAATAACGCCAGCGCTTGCCTGCAGTTTTTTGCTTGGGCGCCTACAAGTGCGATGAAGCCGGCTAAATACGAGCGGTCAACAGAACAATGCTGTCATCCCGAGTGCAGCGAGGGACCTGCTGGGTGCGCCGATGGAAAGATCGAAAATCAGGTTCCTCGCTACGCTCGGAATGACATTCTGCATGCCGCGCTAGAGAAGCAAGCATGAAGACTGCCATAGCGCACGCGATCGGTCGTGAAATCCACAAAAAACGCTGAGCCTGTGTCGGCCGTTTGCGGTATCGTCCGCACATCGTCCATATCTGCAGGAGAGTCCGATGACCACACCACCGCGCAAGACAGCCAACGATTTCGATCCTGAAGTACTGCAGCTGTTCGATCAATATGTTCACGGCGCGATCGATCGTCGCGGTTTTCTCACCGGCGCAGCGCGGTTCGCAGTCGGCGCGAGCGCAGCAGCGGGCCTGTTGGCAGCATTGAGTCCACAATTCGCCGCGGCCCAGCAAGTGAAGCCCGACGATAAACGTCTTAACGCGCGCTATGTCGAATTCGCATCGCCCGACGGCTACGGCAACGGCCGCGGCTATCTGGTCAAACTCGCCAAAGGCCGCGGCAAGCGCCCGGTGGTGCTGGTGGTACACGAAAACCGCGGCCTCAATCCGCATATCGAAGACATTGCACGTCGCCTCGCGCTGGAAGGCTACATCGTCCTCGCACCCGATGCTTTATTCCCGCTCGGCGGCTATCCCGGCAACGAAGACGACGCGCGCACGTTATTCGCAAAATTAGAACAGCCGAAAACGCGGCAAGATTTCCTCGCCGCCGCGCGCTTGCTGCTCGGCATCGAAGGCGGCAATGGACGCTTGGGCGTCGTCGGTTTCTGCTACGGCGGCGGCATGTCCAATTTCCTCGCAACGCAACTGCCGGAACTGCGCGCCGCCGCACCGTTCTACGGCAGCGGCCCCACGCTCGAAGACGTGCCGAAGATCAAAGCCGAAATGCTGGTGGTGCTGGCCGCGAACGACGACCGCATCAACACCGCATGGCCCGCCTACGAAACCGCACTCAAACAAGCCGACGTGCGTTACACGCTGTATCAACCGCCGGGCACGCAACACGGATTCAATAACGACACCACTCCGCGCTACGACGAAGCTGCTGCGCGCGAGGCGTGGAAGTTGCTGTTGGCGTTGTTTGATAAGAGGTTGAAGAAGGGGTGAGCGAGTAGGGTGGGGTGAGCGCAGCGAAGCCCACCCTTGCAGATGAGGCTGACGTTCCGTTGCGCCATTCGCAGCGAGTTGCCACAATCGTGTGCCGTCACGCGTGGGGAGATGGCCGTTGATGTGCTTTTGATCCGCGTTGCCGTTGATGCGCCAGGCTGGTGGGTTTCGCTGCGCTCACCCCACCCTACGAAAGCCTGAATTTGGAAAGTATATCGATGCATTTGATGTATCGACGCAAGACTAGTGAGGCAGATAAGAGCAGGCTGCCTAAGCGAAACGTCATGCACAATTTTTTTCGTGCCCGACATCGGGCCGATCGATGGTGCATCGCCCCTTCGGCTTATGCAGTCTGTGCTTGCTTCAATTGGGTTTCATCGGGCCAAGCCGGCATTCGCTTCCGCTGAATGAAGCGCTCATGCGCGTGATGATCTTTCGCAACGGGCTTTGCTTCTACGCAGCGGCGCCGTGCTGCACACGGCGCCGCATGATGACTGTGTTGAAAAGACAGAGATCGCTCAACACGTCCCATCGATGCGACAGTTTCCGGTTTGCAACGGCATGGTGCCGCTCTCGACCGGATTGGGCAGATTCGGGTCGATGCGAGGTTCGAACATCTTCAGCTTGCGTGGGTCGCCGACGCCGACCGACACGCTGCCGCCGTTCGAGCTCGGGTCGTCGTCGACATAAATCACCAGCGGGCCGTTTGGCGTACTGCTCGCCGGCGCTTCGTCCAGAATTTCTTCTTTAGGTGTTTCGCCAAAGGTGATATTGCCGCCTAGCACTGCCAAGGACACATTGACGGTCTGCGCGACGGTGAGGCCCATCCGACGCAGATCGCTGCTGGGGTCGTAGCTGGTGTCGTCTTGAGAGACATAGACGTTGGTGCCACCGTTGCAAGCCGTATCCGGACATTCGGTGTAAGCATCGGTCTTTACGGTGTTCTTGCAGACGCCATCTTTGCACGTCGTGACGACCGTGGTGGACGTGCCTTCTTTGAAAAAAGCACCTTCGTAAATGTTGGATGAAGAAGCTTTTACGGTGATGGTGCTGCCACCCGCACCTTTCTTAGTCTCGCTTTTGTTGAAGTCTTTGATGGTCGTTGACCCATCCGCAGACGTCGTCGAGGTCGCCACTTCGGTGCCGCCGGTACCTTTGCTCGTATCGCCCCAGGTCTTCCGTTCCTCGGTTGTCTTGATGCCGTTGATCGTGTAGCTACCGGACGAGTAACTCGATCCGCCGATCGATTTGCCGCTGGCGTCGTAACTATTCACGTTCGCTTGCTGCGTCGTGCCGTTGCTAAACCACGTTATCAAGTCGCTATTGCCGCCGTTGTATTGGACGCGGCCGCTCCCGGAGCTAGCGCCATGGAAGCTGACGGGCGCGCTATTGCTAATACTATCGATAGGCTCCCGATTGTTGGGCGAAAGATTCACGGCGGTACCGACGATCGATGTGATCGGTTTACCGGAGCCGCCAGCGGCGTATAGCCCCATATTGATGCCACCAATCTTCATCGGCGGTTTTCCGGGTGACGCCGGCTTGGTGCTGCGGCCGATCGTTAATCCGTTCGAGAGATTCAAGCCGGCGACGCGGTCCCCCGAAATGCCGAGGCCTGCGAGCGTGTTTTGGCGGCCGGGTAGTGCGGCCATGCCGCCGAGAATCGGTTTGCCATTCGGCGCCATCGTCGGCAATACGATCAGGACGCTGCGGCCGCTCTGGAACGAAGGCAGTTTGTCCCTGGCCAGCAGGTCGATCAGTTTGGGCAACCGCGGCGTGCTAGCGGCATCGTAGGGGTCGGTCCCAGCGGCGCGTTCATCGTCGTCGCTGACTTGATCGCCATCGCTATCTAACGTGTTACTGACGGCGAGGCACGCATGCTGCGCGCAGTGGAGGAGCGTGAGTACTGGCTCGTCGGCTCCGCCTGCTTGCAGGGGCAAAATTGCGGACGCCACGCAGGCCAGGGCGAGCGCGGTGGGGTGAAGGGAGCGTTGGGTGGATTTCACAGAAGATGTCTCCATTCGGCTGGTCGGAGGTGCAGCCGTTGTCGGCGCGCGTTGGTTCGTGTGGCAGTGTGATCATTCGCACCCGGACGCGCGGACGCCGGATACGTTTGGGAGTGAACGCGAGAGGCGATAGAATCTGGCCACGCGGCACGCTTTTTTGCGCCGCGAATCACACCTGAATATGGCACTATGTCGTCCAGCGCAAGCGCGTGGGGAGCACGCGCTTGCGCTTGTAATGAGTTCGATTTGGGGCCGGTCCAGGGTGGAGCCGTCGCTGTTCGGCGACCCGGTAGGGCATTGATTTAAATATCGGGCAAGACATCGAGCAGGGCGCCTATGGGCGTCTTCATATATAAACAGCGAACGATCCGGGGGGATCTTCTGATAAGTCGTAGTGGACGAATGGCGCAGTTGCTGCGCCTGTCGCGCTTGAGCGCGCAATGTGAACGTACTGGCCAATCGGCCGAAGAGGCGCTGGGGCAAGACGGCCTGCGCGATGCCGGGCGGCGGCGCTTCGCGCAAGGCGCGATAGCGGGCGTCGCGACAGCAGTTGCAGGGACGATGGCGCCGATCGCTTGGGCGAAATCGACGGATTTGCGCCGTATCGCGATGAATAAACTGATGGTGCGCGGGAATGTGGCGGTGGTCGGCGCTGGTCTGGCCGGTCTGGTCTGCGCTGCGGAACTGGCGCGGTTGGGCATCTCGGCGAAAGTGTTCGAGGCCGATGCCCGCGTCGGCGGACGGGTGCGCAGCTTGCGCGGCCATTTTCCGGGACAAACGGTGGAACTGGGCGGCGAATTCATCGGCCGCTCGCACAATACGATGCTCGGCTATGTGCGCCAGTTCGGGTTGACGCTCGAAGACGCATCGCAGTTTCGGGGCAGCGCTATTACGACTTCGGCGGCAGCCGTTACACCGAAGCGCAGGTGCTGGAGGAATTTCGCGGCTTCTCGTCGTCGATCCGGCAGGATTTGGAAACCTTGAGTTACCCGACGGCGGATCGTTTCACCGAAGCCGATGCGCTGTTCGATTTCATGAGTCTCGAAGATTATCTGCAGCTGCACGGTGCGGGCGACATACTGCGGAAACTGATCGGCGCGGCCTACGCAGCGGAATACGGCGCTGCTATCGACGAACAAAGCGCGGTCGGGTTTCTGCGTTTTGTGTATGCCGATAAACGCGCCAAGTTCGCGCCGTTCAGCGGCGATAGCGATATGCATTTTCACGTGGCGGAGGGCAACGACACGATTGCGACCGAACTTGCGAAGCGCTTGGCTTCGCCGGTGACGCTGGGACATCGCTTGGTCGCGGTGCGTAAACTCGCCACCGGCCGCGTGCGTCTGACCTTCGACCTCGGCAGCCGCCGCGTGCAGAGCGATCACGATGCGGTGGTACTGACGTTGCCGTTCAGCGTGTTGCGCAACGTCGAACTGCACCGCAGCTTAGAGGTGCCGGCGTGGAAGCGTTTGGCGATCGACAATGCATCAATGAGCGATAACAGTAAGTTGATGGTCGGTTTCGGCAGTTCGTATTGGTACTTGCAGCACGGCCACAACGGCAGCGGCAGCAGCGATCGCGCCGGGCTGCAGAACACCTGGGAAAGCAATCCAACCAACGGCGGCGAAGCGCATGGCGTGCTCACGCAGCTTGTCGGCGGCGCGCAATCGCGTGCGATGGACCCAGCGAAATTGCAGAAACACGCGGCGACATTCGTTGGTGAGTTGGAACGCGTATTGCCCGGCGCGCAGGTGTCGGCGCAGCGCAAGGCGAACGGCGATTATGTCGCGCATCTGGAAAACTGGTCGCGCAATCCGCTGAGCAAGGGCGCGTATTCCTGCCACAAACCGGGTTACTTCACCTCCATCGCCCACAACGAAGCCAAGCCGGTGGGCAATTTGCTGTTCGCGGGCGAACACACCAGCAGCTTCTACGAATGGCAGGGTTCGATGGAAGGCGCCGCCAACTCCGGGCTTCGCGCCGCGTATGAGGCTTATACGCTATTAGGCGGGCGATGAGTTAGGCCGGCACTGAGTTAGGCCGGCACTGACCGCGCTGCTAACCGCACATCGATGAGCACATCGATGAGCTCATTACGCCGCAGGCAAACCCTGCGGCGTTTTTATTTCGAGATCGCACTCGCGCGCGGCACGCTTGCTTCGCTCGCCCACAGTCGCAGATATCCCATCAGGTGCAGATATGCCATTAGGGCCGCTTCGCGCGCGCCATGCACGCACGGTAGCGGCGGTCTACCCGCGTCGCGAACCATTCGGTCGTTAGTTTACGCGTGATCTTCGGGCTGTGCAGCCGAATCCGCGGCAAGGTGGCGCGCGGGAGCGGCTTGCGATTGCGCTGATCTGCGATCTCGAACACACGTGCATACAACACGGTGCTCTCGAAACGATGCCTGCGACTTTGCGCGAGATCGCGATGGATCTGCGTCTGGGTCATTCCCACATCGCTCGCCATTCGCCGCACTGCGGACTCGGTTGCGCTGACGGTGCTGCCATCGTCGCCTGTGCGATAGCGCACCAGATCGCCGTCGAGGTCCAGTGCCACGCCGGTTGCCACCGCGACTGCGTTCTGGAATGCCGCATTGCGGCTGGCGTAATGGCCGGCGTTGAAATCGGCGAACCGGAACAACGGCTTTGGGTACGACGTTGGATAGTCCAACAAATGCGCGATGCCGAAATACAGGCCGCCGCGACGACTGAACACTTCATGGCGAATCGAACCGTCGGAGGTGTACGGATAGGCACGTTCGCGGGTGCGCGCCTCGGCGAACGCGATGCTGACCTGCATCGGCCCGCCTGTGCGCACCGGATTGGCCTTGGCGAGAAAACGTTTGCCCATCGGCAGCGTTGCGATCATCTCTTCATACAGATCGCTCAGCGCTTTTTCGGTCTTCACCGCAGCGATGCGCGTTGCCCACGACTCGCCGTTCGGCGATTCGATTTTCAGCACGCTGCGCGCCACGAATTTCGGCACATGCGACCGCGCTGCGCGTGCTTCGATCTCCTTTAGCGCGATCGTCCCCAGACCCGGTACCGGCGGATCGGCGCGATAGGTCGATTCCTGTTCGATCACGGCCAACACCGAGCACAGATTTTGCGAGGAAGGCTCGATGTCCATCGCCGCGAACGCCGACTGAATATCGGTCGCCCAGCCGGCGCGGTCGGGCACGCTGGCCGGAATCAGCCGCGTGAGTTGTGCGCGAACTTGCGCGGGCGTAGGTCGCGCGGCTTCATCGGTGCAGCCGCTTAGGGCGAGGAAGGCGATCGCGATCAAGGTAATAGCGAACATGGCGCGGCGCTGATGCGAGCTGGCATGTCGGCGAGTGCGAGGATGAGTCATCGGTGCGATGTTAACGCGCTACGCTGCTGGGTGTCGGCATGTTCGGTGCCGGCAGGTTGGGTGGGCGCAGTCGATGCTTCGGCCAGCATCGCACCGCCGTTTCGCGGCAACGCGCATCATCGCGTTCAGATTCATGCAACATAGAATCACGCCGTTTGGCCGGCCATGCGAGCGGCCACGTCGTTTCGCGAGCGAATGCCGAGAAATCAATGCGGCGGCTGGAATCCGCATCGATTCGTCGGTATGGTGTTGGCATGACTCGTCGAACCGCATCAGTTTTAATGTCTCCGCGTGGCTTGGCCTTGGCGCTCGCCCTTTGTCTCAGCGCAGCGCCTACGGCCTTCGCCCGCGATTCCAACAAATGGCGGCTGGAGTTTAGCGGTGCGGCCGAATCGGCGGGGGTGATGGTCTTTCAGATCGTACCGGTCGGGAAGGCGCCGGTGCTCGTGACCGTGCCGATAGAAAGCAACGATGGCGAAAACCGCGTTGCGCGCAAAGTGAAATCCGCGATCGATCGACAGGCGGGGCGATGGGTCGATGCCGAACTCGACGACGGCGAGGACGTGTTGGTGAAGCGGCATTTTTTCCGCCGCTTCAGCATCGTCTTGGTGTCCAGCTCGGTGAAAGACGTTCGGATCAATTTCGATACCGAGTGATGCGCAGAGTCTCTGACTCGGGCCGATAGTGATTTGAATGCGATGGCTTCGGCGAGCTCGCCTTGCCAAGAGGCGACTGCAGCGATCGCCGACGATGCCGATGACCACCGTTGCCCGGGCGCCTTCAATCGCGTATCGCGATCCGCATGCGCTTCATGCCTATCCACTCGTGACCAGGGCGAACATCGACTATGCTGAATCGAGTCGGCTTTGGGGGACAGCCTTGCGAATCGTGATTTCGATCTTATGCGCGGCCTTTCTGGCAGGCTGTTCCGGCGAAGATATGCCTCCGTCTGGTTTCGAGCCGGCTGCGGGGGTCGGCGAAGAAAAGGGACCTTGCCCCGACCTCATCGGCGATTATGAGCTCAAGCATCACGACGATGCCTTGCAGCTGTTTCCGAATGAGACGCCAGCGGCGTTCGCGGAGATGTCTTACTTGAGTATCGAACCTGGCATCGGTACGAGCCGCTACCGCGCGGTATTCCGCCCGATGCCAGGACGTCTCGATCTGGCGGCAATGGAATTGCGCATGCAAGCACCGGCGCGGTATATGCGCTGGCGCGAGTTGGTGCTGCAGGACGACGGCCCTATCGCCGGGCGTGAAGCCGCGATCGCCGAAATTGGTCCAGCGGTCGGCATCGCGCGCGATATCGAAGGCAGTTGTCGATCCGGTTGGAGCTCTATCGGATCTGCGCAGCGGGTAAAGCCCCCTTTCGACCCCGATCGCGGACCGCCGCCGCCGACCTATGTCGGCATCTCGATCTCGCGCAGTGTGCGCGGCGATCTACTGATCAAGCGCAGTGTGTCGGAGACTAAATCCACGGGATTCTCATTTTTCGGCCAGACCTTCACCTACCAGACGCACGCCTACACGACGTGGCATCGCTTGCCGTTGGCGCCTGCGGGCAGTGCGCGTGCGATGCTGGATGCGAACACACTGCCTACGGTATTGACGGATGCGCAGTGGTCGGAGATGAAGGCTGAGCGCGATGACGCATTCCTCGTCGTCGAGCAGCATCTCCGTCGCTACATCGCGAATCGGACTCGGATCTCTGTGCTGCGGCCGGTGCAGTTCGATCCATCTGCATTGTCGTTGCCGCCAGGTACGATGCGGATCGAATTCGGAGGGGATTATCCCGGCGAGCGCGCCGATAACCCTTTCGTCGCCGCGATGCGAACTCAGGTCGGTGTGTCGGAGATCGAACTACGTCGCGAGGAACTGCGACCCGATGGACGCAAGCAGACGCTGGTGAATGCCCTGTATCGATTCGCGCCGGCGCCATCGTTGCGTTGATCGCGCGCTAGCGAGGATGGGTGGGCGAGTATGGATATTGATATCGTGCGCAAAGCGCGTCTTTGCGAATTGATCAGGGCCTAGCGGCATTTTTCTTTAATGTCTTCCATGCATCAAGCTCGGCGGCATAAGCTTCGCGCGCGGCGCCTGTGCTCAATGCGTGGGCGCGGTTGAGCGAGCGAATCGCCCGACCGACATCGCCGGTCCGGTGGTACGCCTGCGCCAAGGCGGCGCGGAAGCGGTATTCGCCGCGATAAAGACGGATCGCGGCGCGGTAGTGTTCGATCGCATGCACGTCGTCGCCACTTCGTTCTGCGTTCAGCGCTCGCAGAAAATAATGGAAGGGGTGGCGTTGTTGTACCAGTGACAGGCGACGCTCGAACTCCGCTTGCTTGTTCGCATCGTCTGTACTGCGCGCCAGACCGCTCATATTGAACAATGCGCTCGGCTCACGCGGATCGAGCGCTAGCGCTCGGTCGTAGGCGCGCTCGGCGGCGACGGCATCGCCATTGCGCAGATAGAGCACGCCGGCATTGCTCCAGTGCGGCGCGTAGTTCGGGTCGAGATTCAGCGACACCGCAAGCAGACGCTGCGCCGTCGTCATCCGTCCTTCGGTCAGCGCGGCCATCGCTAAATTATTGTAGTAGTGCGCGAGCAAACGCTGATCGCTGATCGGCGTAGGCGTGTCGCGCGCGATCACCGGCTCGATCGCGAAATCGACGGTGTGCGGGCGTGCGCCTAGCACGATGCCGACGTTGACATGATTGCTGTGGTACAGCGTGCGGTCGTCCTGGTGCCAAGCGAGCGTTCGATTGATGCCCTGCGGCGATGCTTTCAAGCCCGCCTCGCGCGCGCGCGCCAGAAAAAACAGGGTGAAGCCGACACAATTCGCTTCGCGGGTCGCGTAACTCTGCGCTACGGAATGGGTGGCGTCTTCGCGATAACGCATGCCGAGTCCATCGGTATCGAAGATGAAACGGATCAGACGCTCGGTTCGCTGTTTCTGCGATGAGGATTCGGCGGATCCCAGGGTCTCGTGCAAGCGACGTTTCAGTGTCGGCGGCAGCGCCATGACGCGGTTCGGCGTTTCGATCGGTTCGACTTGTTCGACTTGTTCGACTTGTTCGATCGTGTCGAGTTTCGCCTCAAGCATCGTCGTCGAATGCACGGCGCTCGCGGGCGCCTGCGCTCGCGAGGCGGGAGAAAACGACGAGATTACGATCATCGCCGAAATCATCCAGAACGATCGCCGCCAGCCGGACATACGGTCTCTGCGTGGTTTGCGGTAAAACGAGTCGCCGCCAGTATAGCGGCGACGAACGATACGTCACGTTGCGGCGAAAACCGGATCACAGGCACGCCGACAGCAGTCGCGATCGGCGGCCACGCCGTCAAGGCATGCAAAGCGAAGGTGTATCCACACTGGTCGGGGTTGTTCGGGCGCTGCCTGCGTCGGCTCGACATCGCATAGAATCAGCCGATCCGGCAACGGCGCCGGGCGACGGACATCTGCCATGACGATGCGCTGCGTCTTCCCGAAGTGCTTACCAGCACTGTCGATAGCGATGGTCGTTTGCTCGCTCGCGGCCTGCGGGCGTTCGTCGGATATTGCGCCTGATCCGAGTACGACGCGATCCGCATCGTTCGCTGCGGGCTCAGCATTGCCGTCCGCCGCAGCCGCCACGCCGCGCGTTCGCTCGCTGCCGCTGCCTGCGCGCCCGAGTGCACCATCGGTCTATCTTGTTTCAGGCGAAACGCCGCTGGCGCCGCTGTGCGATGGCGCGGCGTCGAGCGGCATCCTGTATGCGAATGCTGAAGTCGAGCCTTTCGTCGCGGTGAATCCGCTGGATGCGCGCATCCTGGTCGGCACGTGGCAGCAAGACCGCTGGTCGAATGCATCCGCGCGCGCCTTGCTCGCCGCTACCTCGTTCGACGCTGGCCGCAGTTGGACCAAACAGCCGCTGCCGTTTTCGCGCTGCGGCGGTGGCGGGGTGCTCAACGGTGGCGATTACGACCGCGCCTCCGACCCGTGGGTGAGCTATTCGCCCAACGGCGTGGTGCATGCGATGTCCCTATCCACACTGCGCGGCGCATCGCAGAGTGCGTCGGCAAATGCGATGTTAGTCAGCAGGTCGTTCGATCACGGCCAACGTTGGAGCAATCCCATTACCTTGATCCGCGATGGCGCTGGGGCCTTTAACGACAAAAATGCGCTGACCGCCGATCCCAAAGACGCGAACTATGTCTATGCGGTGTGGGACCGCTTGATCGACGCGAACGATAGCGGCCCCGCGTATTTCGCACGCACGACCAACGGCGGTGCGAATTGGGAACCGGCACGGCCGATTCACGACCCTGGCCCGCGTACCCAAACCATCGGCAATCAAATCGTTGTGCTGCCCAACGGCGTGCTGATCAATGGGTTTAATCAGATCGATCGGCCCACGCTCGGCCCGCAGCGCTCGCGGGTCGGCATCGTGCGTTCGTTCGATCGCGGTGCGACATGGTCCGCGCCGATCTACGTCGCCGATCTGCTTGCGGTAGGCACGCGCGACCCGGAAAGCGGTTTGAATATCCGCGAGGGTTCGATCATTCCGAGCATCGCGGCGTCGCCATCGGGCGATGTTTATGTCGTTTGGCAAGACTCGCGCTTCAGCGGCGGCGCCTTCGATGCGATCGCGCTCTCGCGTTCTGCCGATAGCGGCGCGACCTGGTCCGCACCGATTCGCGCGAATGCGGTCGCCAACGTGCCGGCGTTCACAGCGAGCGTGCACGTGAATCGCGACGGCGTCCTCGGCGTGAGCTACTACGACATCCGCAATAACACCCCCGCAACCGCATTGCTGACCGATGTATGGCTCGCGCGTTCCGGAGACGGCGGCACAAGCTGGACCGAACAGCGCATCGGTGGCTCATTTGATCTGTTGAGCGCGCCAAATGCGAACGGATTTTTCGTCGGCGACTATCAGGGCTTGGTCAGCAGCGACGGCATGTTCGTGGCGTTCTACGGGAAGGCCAACAACGGCGATGTCGAGAACCGCACCGACATCGTATCGGCACCGCTGCCGAACTTACCGGACGTGCGTGTCGGTCCGGCAAGCGCCGCCGCGAAACAGCAGACGCAACGTCTGCGCAGTGCACCCGCAGGTTTCAAGATCGGCCCGCAATTGCGCCAGCGTGTCGATGCAAATCTGCGCCGCCGCCTCAAAGCGCCGCCAGCAGTTGGCGCGCATGTCATTTCGCACGACGTGCTGCGTGCGTTGACCCAGCGGTGACGCGGAATTCGAACGCAGGCGCTCGTGTCTTGCCTCGCACGTGCGACTGATGAGTTCCGGCATGCTTCGCCGCCATCGCGAATACGCGCTCGTCGCCATGGCGCTGCCATGCCTTCTCCCCATCCGTGTCTAGCGACGAAACCCTTTCGCAACTGTTTCGCGTTATTTGCGGTATAGCGCACTAACCGACTGCCGCCTTCGACAGCCGATCGTGCACATCGCGCCAGTCTTCGCCCGTCGGCGGGCGTTCTAACCAAATGGCATCGGCTGCAGCGCGGTCGAGCGTATGTAGCGCTGTATACAACGCGCGGGCGTAGCCGGCTTTATCGATCGGTAACTGCGCATGCGCGACGACCGCGTTTGCATGCGCGATGTCTGCGTCGAGGCTTGGGCTGTGGTACGCGACCGCAATCCGGGCATCGGGGTGCAACTGCGCGATGCGCGAGCGAAGCGATTCGTTCGCGATCACATACAGCGGTGTCTGCGGTTGATAGTGCACGGCGATATTGCCCGGCACCGCTGTTGTGTGCTGTTCGGGAAATTCGACCGCTGCGCCCAGTGCGTCTTCGATTTGTTTGCGCGTGATTGGCCCGGCGCGAACGATTCGCGGTGTGTCGCTGGTTAAATCGACGATGGTCGATTCCAAACCGACCGAGCACGGGCCGCCATCGAGCACCGCATCGATCCGTCCGCCAAGCCCCTGCATTGCTTGCGCTGCGGTCGTCGGGCTCAGCCGTTGATAGGGATTGGCCGAGGGCGCAGCGAGCCCGCGATCGAGTTCAAGCAGAATTTGCCGCAGCACCGGATGCGCCGGTACGCGCAGGCCGATCGAGGGCAGCCCCCCGGTTGCGGCGGTCGTCACGGCGTCGGATTTGTGCAGCAATAACGTCATCGGCCCGGGCCAGAACGCCTCCGCCAGGCGCCATGCCGCCTGGGGAATGTCGCGCGCCCAGCGGCTCATGCGCTCGGCCGAAGGCAAATGGACGATGAGCGGATGATGCGTCGGTCGCCCCTTCGCCGCGAAAATCGCAGCCACCGCCGCAGGGTTTGCGGCATCGCCCGCCAAGCCGTACACCGTTTCCGTCGGCACTGCGACCAGCCGGCCGGCGCGCAGCAGGCGCACGGCTTCGGCGCGGTCTTCCGCGCGCTCGGCGTGGAGCATTTGCGTCTGCATGGCAGCGTGATCCATGAACATGGTGGGGGCGGTGCAGATGACGGGGCGGGCACAGTGCTTGCTTGCCGATCGATTGTAAAGCGCAGCCAGAGGCCCGACCTGCTTGCGGCGCTTGACTTCGGCGGCGGCTCGGTAGGATTCTGACCGATCCCTTGATTGTGCGAATGGAGCTCCAGATGCCGCCCGAGAACAATCCGCAGGATCCGACGCCTCCGAGCACCACGCCGACGCAGTTGGGAACCCCTCCGACCTTACCGGGAGGCCAGACCTTCAAGACGCCGCTGTTCGGTGGCGATTTCACCGGCGCGGTGACGCGGCCATCGCCGACCCAGTACGAGGGCATCGCCTCCTACCTGTTCAAGAACGGCGACAGCCTCGGCGCCAGCGCGCTACTGGGCACGCGTCCGCTGTCGATTGAGCGATACGGCTTGAACGGCGACTTCGGTATCGGCAACGATGGCCGCGCGAAGTTCGGCTTCGATGCGATGCCGCAACAAGACATTTATAAGTGGCTCACCGACATCAAGTTTGGCGACGGTAGCGTGTTCAATGCCGATTTGACCAAAACGCCCCAGGGCAATGTCTTCAATGCTGGCGGCCTGTGGAAGATCAATCCGGAGCAGCAATTGTCTGGAACCGCGCTAGTGAACGGCCTCGAAAAGACCAACGACTTCAAGTTGAATTGGAACGACAGCGGCAATCATGTCGTCAATCTTGGGTTGAACCAAAGTCCGGCCGGTGCGATTTTCAAAGGCGATGGCCAAGCGACGTTGGCGCCGGGCCAAGTGTTGACAGGCTCGGCCGAGCTCAACGGCCCGACCAAGACCAACGACTTCAAGTTGAACTGGAACGACAACGGCAATCATGTCGTCAATCTTGGGTTGAACCAAAGCCCGGCCGGCGCGATTTTCAAAGGCGATGGCAAGGCGACGTTGGCGCCGGGCCAAGTGTTGACCGGCTCGGCCGAGCTCAACGGACCGACCAAGACAAACGACTTCAAGTTGAATTGGAACGACAACGGCAAT
>JANMGT010000009.1:0-38301 GCA_031374725.1 Lysobacteraceae bacterium
CGCAGTGCGCGAGGGCCGGAACGAAGAGGCGCGCTTGCGAGGCACTGCCTCGCGCGCCGATGAGCGCCCGAGCGCAGTGCGCGAGGGCTGGGCGAAGACATGCGTTCCTTCTCCCCGCATTGCGGGGAGAAGGTGGCGCGCAGCGCCGGATGAGGGGCGAAGACAGCATGAGGGGTAGGCCGCTGTGATGCGTTGCGAAGAGCGCCCCTCACCCGGCCTTCGGCCACCCTCTCCCCGCGCTACGCACGGGGAGAGGGAACGCGACTTCAAAGAACGCGACTTCAAAGAACGAGGCTTCAAGAACGTGTTCATCATTTTTTGAAGCACCACACTAGGCGCCGCTCGTATCAATCGTGGTAAAGCGAGCGCCCATCCGGCTGCCGTTTGAAGCGTCGATGGATCCACAGATATTGCTCGGGCGCTTCGCGCGCCATTTGCTCGATCGCGGCGATCACGCGCGCCGTATCGGCGCCGGCATCCTCGCTCGGAAACTGCTGGAACGCCGGCCAGAAACGCAGGGTGTAGCCGCCATCGTCGCGACGCCAATGTTGGAACATCACCACCGCCGCGCCCGATAGCCGCGCGAGTTGGTGGGTCGAACTCAGACTCTTCGCCGACCGGCCGAAAAACGGCACGAACACGCTGTCGCCTTTGCTCGGGTCTTGATCGGGCGCGTACCACAGCAATCCGCCGCGCTTGAGATGTTTCACCGCGCCGCGGACGTCCTGCTTGGCGAACATGCCGGCCGCGTAGTGGGAGCGCCCGCGCAGCACGGCCCATTCCATCGCCGGCTGCGGGTACTGTCGATACATGCCCGCCAGCGGCACCGCATCGCAGGCTAAGCGGGCGCACATTTCCAGCGTGGTGAAGTGCCCGGAGACCACGATCACCCCGCGGCCCTGCGCGCGTGCGGCTTCGATATGTTCGACCCCCTCGATCCGCAGCCCGCATCGCTGCGGCTGCACCGAGCCCCACCACGCGCGGCCGAATTCAAAGATGGCGATGCCTAGCGCATCGAAATGCCGGCGCAGCAGCGCGGCGCGCGCGGCGGTATCCAACTCGGGAAAACACAGTTCGAGATTGCGCGCAGCAACGTTACGCCGTTCGCGCAGCCCGATCCGCAGCATGGCGCCGAGCGCGCGGCCGAGCGCGCGCTGCAGCGGCCAAGGCAGCCGCGCCAGCAGCGCGATCGCGCCGATGCCGCACCACACCGGCCAATGGCGCGGGCTGCGGGGCGGGAGTTTGTCGAAGGCGAAAGGCATCGCCGTATTGTAGAGGTGCGATGCCTGTCTAGGCCGCAGGCCATGCGGGCGCCGGCCGTCATCGCCTCGGACCCGGTATCCTGTCGGCATGCAGGCAGGTTCCGTGGAGCGCATCGTCGAACGCACCCTGCGCGGCCTGTATTCGGTCGCGCTGTACGTGCTATTGCCGGCCACGCTGTATCACCTGGTCTGGCGCGGTTTTCGTCAGCGCGCTTATCTGCTGCGCTGGGACGAGCGCTATGCGCTGTATGGCGGTGCGGAAAGCGCATCGCGGACCGCCGCAGCGTCTGCCGAGGTCGCCGAGCCGGCATCGATCGTAGTGAAGCCCGAGCATGTTTGGGTACACGCCGTGTCGGTCGGCGAGGTCAACGCCGCTGCGCCGCTGATTAACGCATTGCTGCGCCAATATCCGCAGCAGCGGCTGTTGGTCACGACGATCACCCCGACCGGCTCCGACCGCGTGCGTGCGCTCTGGGGCGCGCGGGTGACCCATGTTTATTTGCCTTACGACATCACCGGCGCGGTCAAGCGCTTCCTCGCCCGCCATCGCCCGCGGCTCGCGCTGATTGTCGAAACCGAACTGTGGCCGAATTTGCTGTTCGCCTGCCGCGACCACGGCATTCCCGCGTATTTAGTGAATGCGCGCTTGTCGGAACGCTCGCTGCGCGGCTACCGCGCGCTGCGGCCGTTGGTCGGCCGCGCGTTGCGCACGCTGCACAACGTCGCCGCGCAATCCGAGGCCGATGCCGACCGCTTTCGCCGGCTCGGTGCGCGCGAGGACCAAGTCATCGTCTGCGGTAATCTCAAATTCGATACCCCGGTCGATCCGTCGATCGCACAGTTCGCGCAGCAATTCCGCAGTCGCTGCGGCGAGCGCCCGGTCTGGATCGCGGCGAGCACGCATCCGGACGAAGAAGCCGCGATGCTGGCGATCGACCGCAAACTCCGCGTCCGCTGGCCCGAGCTGCTAATGCTGTGGGCACCGCGTCACCCCGAGCGTTTCCGCCCCGTCACCCAGCAGGCGATCGACAGCGGCCTGCAGGTCGCGACCCGCAAACTCACGCGCCAGGCCGACCCCAGCGACGCGGTGTTCGTGATCGACACCCTCGGCGAGTTGATGAGTTTTTACGCCTGTTCCGATGTGGCATTCGTCGGCGGCAGCCTGCAGCCGATCGGCGGCCACAATCTGCTCGAACCGGCCGCCGTCGGCACCGCGACCGTGACCGGCCCGCATTTGCATAACTTCAGTGACATCGCCGCGCAGATGCGCAACGCCGATGCCTTGCGCGTGGTTGACGACGCTGACGCCGCAGCCGTTGCCTTGGAAGCCTTGCTCGCCGATGAAGGCGAACGCGCGCGTATGGCGTCAGCCGGCCGCGCGTTGGTTGAGCAAGGTCGCGGTGCATTGCAGCGGACATTGCATCTGTTCGAAGCGGAGTTGCTCGACATCGCGGGTGAGTGATGCGTTTTAGTGCAGTGCTTCAAAAATACTGAGCACATTCTTTGTGGCTTCGCGACGTGTCTCGCTCGCAACACCTGTCGTGGCTTGTCGGAGATGCGATGTCGCACAGCAGGCTTAAGAGCCTATTCACGATCTGCGCATACTCCGCATACTCCGCATACTCCGCGTTGCGCCGCAGCGGCCCGCCAAGGCCCGAGGGCTGCGCAGCGCCAGACGGGTGGTCTGGTTATGCCGTCTTACCGCATACATCGCACTGCTGTCCGGGATATCTTGGATGCACCTTCGCTTTCCCTTCTCCCTCCGGGAGAAGGTGGTTCGAAGGACCGGATGAGGGTCGGGCATCCTTGCAAGTGCGCTGCGTCATCGACCCTGACCTCAAACCGACCCTCACCTCAAACCCTTTCCCGGTGGGAGAGGGGCTTTGCTTGCGATGAAATTTAAATCAGCCGTCGTCTGCGGTCTCGGAAAGCCCGTCCTCGCTAGGAGTTGCGATGCTCATGCTCACATTCCCAGACAGCAGTGGGCGACCGCGGGGAGAAGGTGGCCGCAGGCACAGAGGGGCGCTCTTCGTGACGCAACATGCGCCTAGACATGGTTGAACTAGGTGCGTACCCACACAAACAAGCCCGGATATTCTCCGGGCTTGTTTGTGTTTCAGATTCGAATCGAATCTTTACTTCTGCGTTTTGTCCGCCGCGTCCACCGTGAGCAGACGATTCACGTCTTGCACATCGTCGATGTCGAGCGTGCCTGCGGCTTGTTCCAATTGCAGTCGGTTCTGCAGAAAGTTATAGCGCGAGCGCGCGTATTCGCGCTCGGCGTTGAACAGCGTCTGTTGGTTGTTCAGCACGTCCAGCACGGTGCGCGTGCCAACTTCCAGGCCGACCTGCGATGCATCGTAAGCGCTGCGCGCCGAGAACACTGCGGCTTTGCGCGCTTCCACTTCGCTAATGCCGCCGACCAGGGTTTCGTAGGCCGTGCGGGTATTGCGCACCAGCGCGCGCTTCTGCTGCTCCAACTCGTCGTTGGTGACATCGCGCTGCGCCAACGCCGAGCGGACCTGCGATTGGGTCGCGCCGCCGGAGAAGATCGGCACGGACAAGGTCAGACCGATGCTGCGCGAATTGCCTTTGCTATCGAAGTCGCTGCTGAAGCCGGTCAAGCTGCTGATTTGATCGCCATCGGAGCGGCTGCGGCCATAGCTGGCGCCGAGATACAGCGTCGGCAAATGGCCTGCGCGTGCGGTCGCGATATTAGCCTCGGCCGAGCGCAGTTGGTATTCCTTGGCCTTCAAGCCCGGGTTGTTGTCGATCGCGGTCTGCACCCAGCCGCTGGCATCGAGTGCGGATGGCAGTTCGGGCTCGAAATCCTGCGGCAGCGCTTTCAGCGCCCGCAGATAGCGCCCGGTGATCTCTTCCAGCGCGCGGTAGGCATCATCCAGCGCGTTGCGGGTAACGATGGTGTTCGCGCGCGCGCTGTCGTACTGCGCCCGCGCTTCGTGCACGTCGGTGATCGGCGCGAGGCCGACTTCCAAACGCTTGCTCGCGAAATCGAACTGCTTTTTCAGCGAGGCTGCTTGCGCCTCGGCAGCAGTAAGCGTTTCGATCGCGATCAGCACGTTGAAATACGCCGCCGACGTGCGAGTGATCAGCGAATCGCCGGCCGCTTCGAGCTGGAAATCGGCCGCAGTGGCGAGCGCATTCTGGCTGCGCACGCGGGTAATGCGGCTATGGTCGTAGATCATCTGATTGAGGTTCAAACCGAGCTGGCGGCCAGTGGTGTCGCTTTCCGAATCGAACAGCGCGACGCCGGCTTCGCTTTCGCTGCGCGAGCGGGTGTAGGACGCATCGCCATTGATCTGCGGCAGCAGACCCGCACGTGCCTGCACCGCGCCTTCGCGCGAGATCAGCCGTCCGGATTCCGCGGCCGAAAACTGCGGGTCGCTGTTGCGGGCGAGTTCGTAGGATTGCAGCAAATCCTCGGCATACACGGTGAGCGGCAAACACAGCAGGGTGAAAGCGAGAGCGAGAGGACGGCGTGTCATGGGGATCCTTAAGCGGCAGTGGGGACGGCGAGGCTGCCGGTATGTTCGGGAGTCAGAGTTGGAATGTCGGGGCGGGCGCCGCACCGACAAGGTACGGTACGACCGTTTCAAACAGCGATTCGACGCGCAGGCGGCCATCGCTTTCAAGGTGTACAAGCGCTGCGTCCATCGCTGGCGCTTGGCCATGTACGACGAACATCCGACCGCCGGGACGCAGCCAGTTCGAAAACAGCGCAGGGATGGCAGCGACTGCGCCACCGACGAGGATCGCATCGAACTTGCGGGCGCTCTGCCATCCGAAGATATCGGCGGTTTCCACCCGCACGTTCGCGATTCCTTGCGTTTGCAGGCGCGCACGGGCGGCGTCTGCGAGGTCGGCGTGACGTTCGATCGACACCACTTCGCGGGCCAGACGACCGAGACAGGCGCTGAGAAAGCCGCTGCCCGTGCCGATTTCGAGCACGTCTTCGCTTTCGCCGATGCTCAACGCCTGCAGTGCGCGGCCTTCGATCACGGGCTTCAACATCATTTCGCCGTGGCCCAGCGGCAGTTCGATATCGCTGTAGGCCAACGCGCGATGGGCGTCGGCGACAAAGCGATCGCGCGGCAGCGTCGCCAGTGCGTCGAGCACGCGCGGATCGAATACCTCCCACGGGCGAACCTGCTGTTCCACCATGGTTTCGCGGGCTTTGGCGTAATCGATCGTGGTCATGGGGAATCCGTTTTTTGGAAATCGCGTCGGCAGGGGCATGAAAGAGCATAAGGAGTGTCGTTTCGGTCGCACCCTCAATCGGCCGAGCCGATTTGCGGCGTTCACTAACGGTCGGCATTTTAATGCTTGCGCTTAGGAAGCGCTCGCTGCCCTGCATCGGTGTCTAAGAATTGGTCACTAGAATGGCCGGGACCGCTGCAACGACTGAGTGCCGGAAGTCATCAGGCATGATGTCATCAGGCATGATGTCACTAGGCATGAGGCCAGCAGGCACGAGGCCAGCAGGCATGAGGCCAGCAGGCATGAGGCCAAGGCTGGTGTCGCCGGGTCGCCCGTCGTCGGCGCCCAAGCCGCGGCTATCGAATGCAGTCATACCGATGCTGCGCCATCGTCGCGGCGTGCATAGGCGCGTAGGAACATGTCGATTGTCGCCGTAAGATGGCGTTCGATCTCGTCTTGGGCTGGCGGATGAGCGTGCATGCCGCACAGCAATTGCATATGCGGCTCGCCCTTGAGCAGGCAGAAAAACTGCGATGCGGCGCGGTAGGCATCGTCCACGTCCAACTCGCCTAGCGCCATGCGTGCGCGCAGGAAATCGGCGAATTCTTCCTTGATCCGCTGCGGGCCGGCTTGCCAGAACAACTCGCGTGCCCGCGAATCGCCAGTGCCGGGCATGGTCATCATCCGGTGCATCGCAATTGCTTCATCGCTGATCGCCAGCGCGAAAAAAGCGCTGGCGATCGCCGCGAGCTGTTCGCGCAACCCACCTTGCAGGTCGCCCAAGAACAACGTGGCGGGCAGTTGTTCCTCGCATCTTGCGCCGATCGCAGCGATGAACAGCGACTCCTTATCGCCGAAATGGCTATAGACCGTTAGCTTCGACACGCTGGCTTCGGCCGCAATGTGGTCCATGCTGACGCCATCGAACCCGTGGATCGGAAACAGTCGCTTCGCCACGTCCAGAATGGCCGTGCGCTTGCCAAGATCTTTCGGCCGGCCAGGGCCCGGGGACTTGGCGGTAGCGGATGGCGCTGTAGCCGGTATCGAATGGGCGGAAGGAGCGATCATTTCTCAATACTAGACTAGTTGGTTCGGTAATTATACAATCGCGACTAAATTCATGACGGCCGGGCCCACCGGTGCGGAAGCAGCGATGGCGATGCGACGGTTCAAGCTACGACAGGTCTCATTGCCCCAGGCCTCATTGCCTCAGGTCTCATTGCCCCAAAACGGCCTGCGCCGGACCAGCCGACGTCAATTGTGCCTGAGCGCGCTCATGGTCGTTGTTCTTGCCGCCTGTGGCAACGCCCAACGATCGCCCGAAGCGCCCCGGCCGGTGCTGGTCGCCCAGGTCGGTGCGGATGCAGGTAGCCTGGCGCTGACCGCCTACGCAGGTGAAGTGCGCGCGCGCGAGGAGAGCACCCTGTCGTTTCGCGTGGGCGGGAAAGTCCTGCGCCGGAACGTGGATGCAGGCGACCGCGTGCGCCGCGGCGACGTGCTCGCCGAATTGGATCCGGCCGATCTGCAATTACAAGCCGAGGCGCTGCGGGCCCAGCTCAGCTCGGCAGATGCGCAGCTCGCGCGCGCCCGTGCCGATCATGCGCGCATCGCTTCACTGGCCAAGGACCAACTGGTCAGCCGCTCCAATCTCGATCAACAGACCGCTGCCCTGCGCGCTGCCGAGGCTCAAGTGCGCGCCGCGCGCGCGCAGTTCGCTGTCGCTCGCAATCAGGCCGAATACAGCGCCCTGCGCGCGCCACGGGATGGCGTGATCGCCAACCGGCAGATCGAGGCCGGCCAGGTGGTCACGGTGGGTCAGTCGGCGTTCGCTCTGGCCGCCGATGGCGGACGTGAAGTCGCTTTCGCGCTGCCGGAGTCGCAAATCCGCAGTATCGCCATCGGCCGCCCGGTGATGGTCGAACTGTGGAGCGCCCCAGGACAGCGGATGCCGGGGCGGATTCGCGAAATCGCCGCCGCTGCGGACCCGCTCGCGCGCACGTACGCTGCGCGCGCGACCCTCGATGGCGATGCTGCAGCAGCCGTTGATCTTGGTCAGAGCGCGCGCGTCTACGTCGCTCAGAGCGCGGCCGGCGCGCTCGAAGTGCCGATGACTGCGGTGCAGGCCGGTGCGAACGGCGCCGTTGCAGTGTGGGTAGCCGACCCGAAAGCGCAGCGCGTGCGGCGGGCGCAGGTGCGCGTGGGGCCGTTCGGTGCAGACACCGTGCCGATCTTGAGCGGTTTGAAGGCGGGCGAATGGATCGTGGTGGCGGGTGGCCATCTGCTCCAAGACGGGCAGTCCGTCACCCTGGTCGATCGCGACAATCGCCCCATCACACCTAACTGATCGAACATTCGACATGCGTCTTGCTGGGCTTGTAGAGCGAAGCGTCTGCCTTGCGGCTGAGCCGCTGTCCTGCCGCTGTCGCTGGGAGTATTGAACATGCGCCGTTTCAACGTGTCGGAATGGGCGCTGGCCAATCGGCCACTCGTGTTTTACATGATGTTAGTGCTCGCGGTGGTCGGTGCGTGGTCGTACACGCGTTTGGGGCAATCCGAAGACCCGCCGTTCACCTTCAAGGCGATGGTGATTCGCACCGTCTGGCCCGGCGCCACCAGCGAAGAGGTCGCACGCGAGATTACCGATCGCATCGAAAAAGAAGTGATGGAGACCGGCCGCTACGAAGAGGTCAGCTCCTATTCGCGGCCGGGCGTCTCTCAAGTCATCGTCGTCGCGCGCGAGTCGATCAAGAGCTCCGAGCTGCCGCAGCTGTGGTACGACATCCGCAAAAAGGTCGGCGATATCCGCAGCACCCTGCCGGAAGGAACGGTCGGGCCGTTCTTCGACGACGAATTCGGCGATACCTTCGGCAATATCTACGCGCTCAGCGGCGACGGCTTCGACTATGCGGTGCTGAAAGATTACGCCGAACGGATCGAACTGCGCTTGCAGCGGGTGCCGGATGTCGCCAAGGTCGATTTGATCGGCCTGCAGGACGAAAAGATTTGGATCGAGTTGGCGAACGTGAAGTTAGCCGGACTCGGGATTCCGCTGCCGGCGGTACAGCAAGCCCTGGCCGAACAGAACGCGGTCGTCGCTGCGGGGTTCTTCGAGACCCCCGGCGAGCGCGTACAACTGCGCGTCAGCGGCGGCTTCACATCGGTGGACGAAATACGCCGCTTTCCGATCCGCATCGGCGATCGCACGTTCCTGCTCGGCGATATCGCCAAGATCTATCGCGGCCATGCCGATCCCGCAGCGCCGCGCATGCGCTACATGGGCCAGGATGCGGTCGGTATCGCGGTGTCGATGAAGCCGCGCGGCGATATTCTCACATTGGGCGAATCGCTCGACGCCGAAGTCGAACGATTGCAGCGCACGCTGCCGGTCGGTATGCGCCTGGGGCGCGTTGCCGACCAGCCCGACGCGGTGCGCGAATCGATCGGCGAGTTCGTGCGCGTGCTGGCCGAAGCGATCATCATCGTGTTGTTGGTGAGTTTCTTCTCGCTCGGCATCCGCACCGGCTTGGTGGTCGCGGTAAGCATTCCGCTGGTGCTGGCGATGACCTTCGGCGTGATGCATTACTTCAATATCGGTTTGCATAAAATTTCGCTCGGCGCCTTGGTGCTCTCGCTCGGCTTGCTGGTGGACGATGCGATCATCGCGGTCGAAATGATGGCGATCAAGATGGAGCAGGGCTACAGCCGGCTTAAAGCCGCCGCGTTCGCGTACGAATCCACCGCATTTCCGATGCTTACCGGCACCTTGGTCACGGCTGCCGGATTCCTGCCGATTGCGACCGCCGCATCGAGCACCGGCGAATACACCCGCGCGCTGTTTCAAGTAACCACGATCGCGCTGTTGGTTTCGTGGGTCGTGGCGGTGCTGTTCATTCCGTATCTCGGCGACAAGATGTTGCCCGACCCGCACGTTGCGCCGCATCCGCGTTCGCTGGACGGGCGCATTCGCGCGTTTCGCGAACGTCTCGCCGACCGCTGGCCGCAGTACGCCGGTCTGCTCGCGCCGGCGGCGCTGAATATCGGTGCGGACGGTAAACATCATGCGCACGATCCCTATCAAACCGGTTTCTATCGTCGCTTCCGCACCGTCGTGCGCTGGTGCATCGCGCGACGCTGGATCGTGATCGGCGCAACGCTGTTCGCGTTCGCTGCGTCGATCGCGCTGTTTCGTTTCATTCCGCAGCAGTTTTTTCCCGATTCGACCCGGCACGAATTGATGGTCGATATCGAGCTGGCGGAAGGCAGTTCGCTGAAAGCGACCGAAGCGGCGACGCGCAAGCTGGAGAAGATGCTGGCCGGCCGCGACGGCGTCGATAATTATGTCGCCTACGTCGGCACCGGCTCGCCGCGTTTTTATCTGCCGTTGGATCAACAATTGCCGGCGGCGAATTTCGCGCAGTTCGTGGTGCGCGCCAAAGACACCCGCAGCCGCGAAGTACTGCGCGACTGGCTGATGAACGATGTGCGCCTTCGCTTCCCCGAATTGCAACTGCGGGTGACTCGCCTGGAAAACGGTCCGCCGGTCGGCTATCCGATCCAGTTCCGCGTCTCCGGCGAACATATCGAGCGGGTGCGCGACATCGCGGCGCAGATAAAGGCGAAAGTCGCTGCGAACCCAAACGTCATCAACGTCAATCTCGATTGGGACGAGCCGAGCAAAGTGGTGCGCTTGGTGATCGATCAAGAGCGCGCGCGCGCGCTCGGCGTGAGTTCGCAGCAGCTCGCGAACTTCATGTCCGGTTCGCTGTCCGGCCTGCGCGTTAGTACGTATCGCGAAGGCAACGAATTGATCGAGATCCTGCTGCGCGGGCCAGACGACGAACGCTCGCGGCTGGATTTGATCGGCAGCCTCGCGGTGCCGACGACCAATGGTAAAGCGGTGCCGGTGATGCAGATCGCGCGATTGGAATACGGCTTCGAGGACGGCATCATCTGGCATCACAACCGTTTGCCGACGGTGACGGTGCGCGCGGATATCCGCGGCAAGGCGACTGCGCCGACCGTCACTGGCCAGATCGATCCGACCTTGAACGAGATTCGCGCGGCGCTACCTGATGGCTATTTGTTAGACATCGGCGGTGAGGTGGAGGATGCGGGCCGCGGACAGAATTCGATCAAAGCCGGTTTGCCGCTGTTCTTTTTGGTGGTCTTAACGCTGTTGATGCTGCAACTGCGCAGCCTGCCGCGCGTGTTCTTGGTGCTGTCCACAGCGCCGCTGGGGCTGATCGGCGTCGTACTGTTTCTGCTGGCGTTCCGCGTACCGTTCGGCTTCGTGGCGATGCTCGGCGTGATTGCACTGTCGGGCATGATCATGCGCAACTCGGTGATCTTGATCGATCAGATCGAACAGGACATCGCCAGCGGCCACGACCGTTGGACCGCAATCGTCGAATCCACCGTGCGCCGCTTCCGTCCGATCGTATTAACCGCACTCGCGGCGATTTTGGCGATGGTGCCGCTGTCGCGATCGGCGTTCTTCGGCCCGATGGCGGTGGCGATCATGGGCGGTTTGATCGTCGCGACCGCATTGACCTTGTTGTTTTTGCCCGCGCTGTACGCCGCATGGTTTCGCGTGCGGGCCAGCGAGGCGCGGGTTGAAGCGACGGCGTGACCGATCCCTCCGCTATTCCCCCCGCCATGTAGAGCGGAGCGCGGCTCCGCTGGGTCGGCGTTGCAGGGCATTCAGCGGAGCTGCGCTCTGCTTTACATGGGTGCAGATGCGTTGCAAATGCGTCGTAGCGGAGTTTCGCCCCGCACCCGTTCGCATCCGGGCCGCTCTGCGATTTCCTCCCCCTGCCAACGCGGGCAGCCCGGTTTTCGATTCACTGCCCACTTGATCAAAACCATGTGGGAGGGCAGGAAGGTCCGATGCTTTTCTCGTCGAAATCGGGCCTTCCGGCCCTCCCACAGAACAGCGGCCTGAAGGCCGCTCTACCAGTCAGCAATCGCCAGTCTTGTCAGCGACAGCAGCCGCCCGTGCCGCGAATAGCATGGATGTTTCGGTAGCGCGGGCTTCAGCCCGCTGCCCGCCCGATCGAAGCGATGTGGAGGGCCGGAAGGCCCGATTTTTGATGATGAAGGTGCATGTCGGGCCTTCCGGCCCTCCCATAGAGCAGCGGCCTGAAGGCCGCTCTACCGAGCTAACAGCTTTTCGCGCAGCGCAGCATCGTTTGCCGCCAGCTCTTCGCCATGCGCTGGCCGCGCAAGGCATGCCGCTAGTGCCGGCGGTGGCGGCACGTCATGGCCCACCAATGGCTCAACGATGGTCTCGAACTTCGCCGGGTGCGCGGTGGCGACGACGGTCCACGGCCGGATATCGCCGGCAGCGCGAAAGCCTTCCAGCACATGCAAACCACATGCCGTGTGCGGGCAGGGCACGATGCCGTGACGTTGCGCCGCCGCCGCGATCGTCGCGCGGATCATCGCGTCGTCCACCGTGAACGCGCGCATCGCCGCGCGCAGTTCGGCATCGTCGCGATGCCAATAGCGCAGGCGCTCGAAATTGCTTGGCGCGCCGACATCCATCGCGTTGGCGAGGGTGGCGATGGTGGCGCGAGGTGCGTACTCGCCGCCGTCGAAATAGCGCGGCAGCACGTCGTTGGCATTGGTGGCGAGCACGATCTCGCCGATCGGCAGGCCCATGCGCTTAGCGAGAAACGCCGCCGCCGCGTTGCCGAGATTGCCGGTGGGGATGATCAGATTCAGCGCCTGACCGTGCGCGGCGAAAAACACGCCGGCAGTGTGCGCGTAGTACGCGACTTGCGGCAGCAGACGGCCGAGGCTGATGCTGTTGGCGGAGGTGAGCGACATCGATTCGCGCAGATTGCGATCCGACAGCGCGGCCTTCGCCATGCGTTGGCAGTCGTCGAAGCTGCCATCGACGCGGAAGGTGCGCACGTTGTCGCCCCAGCATTCCAAACCATGCGCCTGACGCGGCGACACGCGGCCGTGCGGATACAGAATGACCACATTAAAGCCGGCGCGCCGATGGAATGCGCCCGCAACTGCGGCCCCGGTGTCGCCCGATGTGGCGACCAGAATTGTGGTCGTCCGTAGGGTGCGCCTTGGCGCACCGGTTTTGGTATCCGGCGCACCATCTTCCCTGTCATCCCGAGCATCGCGAGGGAGGTGCTTCTCAATGACGTCCGCATCAGTAGAAGCAGGTCCGTCGCTACGCTCGGGATGACAGATCATGTCGTGAGGCGTTGTTAACGCATCGTCTTTTTCTGCCGCCAACGCGACCAAACACTCGGCCAAAAACCGTGCGGCGTAGTCTTTGAACGCAGCGGTCGGGCCGTGGAACAGTTCGAGCACGAAGTCCTGCGCATGCGTATCGCCGCCCCGCATCGGCACCAGCGGCGCGTCGAAATCGTAGGCGCGCGCGCACAGCGTGGGCAGCATCGCGCGCAAACGCGAATCGACGAAGTAGGGCGCGAGTACCGCTGCTGCGGTGTCCGCCAACGTGCCGCTGCCGATGTGCGCGGCGATCGTCTGCGCATCGAACTGCGGAATCTGTGCCGGCACGTACAGTCCGCCGTCGGGCGCGAGCCCGGCGAGAAGTGCCTGATCGATGCTGGCTTCATCAATGCCGGCTTGAACGATGCTGGCGCGATCGATGATGGCTTCAGAAATCCTTGCTTTGTCGATCGTCCTCGGCGCGACAGCGCCGCGCGTGCTCACGAATGGCATCTGCATCGAGAGAGAAGACGTGCTCAGCGCGCTCATGCCAACACCTCAGCACGCGGCCCAGCGACCGGTGACACATACGCGCGCGAGTCGTAGCCGGCGCTGCGGAACGCGGCCTGCATCATCGGCGCTGCATGTTCAGCCTGGGTCTTCGATGCGAACCACGCGAACACGCTCGGGCCGGCGCCGGAGATGCTCGCACCCAGCGCGTCGTGCGCCATCGCTGCGGCTTTCACTTCGACGAAACCTGGAATCAGCGCCGCGCGTCGCGGTTCGACCAAAACGTCGTGTAAACCTTCGCGAATCAGCGCAAGATCGCCGCGCTGCATCCCAGTGAGAAACAGCGCCAGATGCGTGCTTTGCGCGACGAACTGCGCCAGCGGATATGGTTCGGCCAGCGCGGCGCGGGCGCGGCGCGTTTCCAGTTCTTGATCGGGATGCACCACGACGCAGTACAGGCCTTCGGGAATCGAGAGCGCAATCATGCGCTCGTGCGTGGCGAGAGCGACGCCGCCGAGCAGCATCGGCGCGACGTTGTCGCCGTGCAAACTGCCGCTGGCGACGGCTTCGCCCTGCAGCGCGAACGGATACAGCGCTTCGCGCGACAGCGGTGCATGTTTGCCGTCTGCCACGAGCACCGCATTCGCCGCAACCAGCGCGGCCACGCACGAGGCCGCCGAGCCGCCGAGCCCCGAACCGAGCGGTATGCCTTTATCGAGTTCGATCTCGAAACCGAACGGCAGATCGAGCGTTTCGCGCAGCGCGATCAGCGCGCGGCCGGCGGTGTTGCGCTCGGCTTCCAATGGCAGTCGATCTGCGCCGGGCACATCGCCGCGGATCGCGACGATGCGCACCTCAGGCGTGTCGATCCGGCGCACGGTGGCGACATCGCGCGGGCCTTCGATGCTGTGCCCGAGCAGGTCGAAACCGACCCCGATATTGCCGACGCTGGCGGGCGCGAACGCGCGTGCGCTGCGAGTGTCGCCGTGCGGATGCGTATCCGCTGCGCTCATGCGCAGATCGCTCATGCCTGCGCCCCCGACACGCGCGCGCCCAGCGTATGCGCGATCGCCAAAATATCGCCGAACACGCCGGCGGCGGTGACGTCGGCGCCCGCGCCCGGGCCTTGCACCACCAGCGGATTCGATGCGTAGCGGCGGGTGCGGAATTGAATCAAGTTATCGGTCAGCCGGCTGAACAGACTGGCGTGGCCGGGTTCGGGCATCGCCAAGCCCACGCGCGCGTGGCGCTCGCCGTCGAGCTGGGCGAGATAGCGCAGGCTGCGGCCCTGCGCGCGCGCCGCGTCGAGCCGCGCTTGCATCGGCGCGTCCATTTCGTGCAATCGCGCCAAGAACTCGTCGCGCGAAATCGCACGCAGCGATTCGGGCACGAGACTTTCGATCTCGACATCCTCCAGCGACAGCGATGCGCCGGCCTCGCGCGCCAGAATCACCAATTTGCGTGCGACATCGGTGCCGCTCAAATCGTCGCGCGGGTCGGGTTCGGTGTAGCCCAGCGCTTTGGCTTCGGCAACCAGCTCCGAGAACGGCTGGCGACCGTCGTAGCGATTGAACAACCACGCCAGCGTGCCCGAGAGCACGCCTTCCACGCCGGTCAAGGCGTCGCCGGTGTCGAGCAGCGAACGCAGCGTTTGAATCACCGGCAGGCCGGCGCCCACGGTGGCTTCGTAGCGGAACAAGCCGCCGTTTTTCTCCGCTTCGCGAATCGCGCAGTAACGCGACCAATCGCCGCTGCCGGCGTGCTTGCTCGGAGTGACGACGTGGATGCCCATCGCCAGCCAGTGCGGATAGCGCGCGGCGACCGCGTCGCTGCCGCTGCAATCGACGATCAGCGCATGCGGCAGATGCTCGGCGCGCACATGCGCGGCGAAGGCGTCGAGATCGAGATCGCGGCTGCCGCCGTCGTCGCTGCCGAGCAAGGCGACGGCCTGCGCTGGATCGAGATTGGCGTCGTCCAAGCGCATGCGTCTGCTGCTGGCGATTGCGCGTAAACGCAGATCCAGGCGATGCGCGATGCGCGTGTCGTCGGCGAAACGCGGCAGCGCGTCGGTGAGCTGTGCGAGCAGGGCGCGACCGACGTTGCCGGGGCCGATCAAGCCGACCGACAGCGTGGCCGGCGACAGCCAAAACGCGCTGTGCGCCGCGCGCAGCCCGCGAACCGCGTCTTCGGCGGCGACCGCCACCGAAATATTACGTTCGCTGGCGCCCTGCGCGATCGCACGGATGTTCACGCGCGCGCGGGCCAGGCCGTCGAACAGCCGTGCCGACACGCCAGGCATACCGACCATGCCGTCGCCGACGGCGGCCAGCACCGCGATACCGATCGTCACCGCGACGCCTTCGACTTGACCGGTGACGATCGCTTCTGCGAACGCGGCATCGACCGCGGCGCGACCGCGTTCGGCCTGCGCCGCCGGCAGCACGCAGCAGATCGAATGTTCGCTGGAGCCCTGCGAGATCATGGTGACGGACACGCCCGCCTTGTGCAGCGCCGCGAACATGCGCTCGGCGGTGCCGGGCACGCCGATCAAACCCGCGCCGCTGAGTTCGAGCAAGGCCATATCGCCGACCAAGCTCAAACCTTTCACCGGCGATGCGGCGTCGTCGCTGCGCGCTTGGTCGGAAATCAGGGTGCCGGTTGCGGCGGGATTGCGCGAATTGCGAATCCAGATTGGCAGGCCCGCTTGCATCGCTGGGGCCATCGTTTGCGGATGCAGCACTTTCGCGCCGAAATACGCCAGTTCGCAGGCTTCGGCGTAGGACATCGACGGCAAGCACACGGCATCGGGCACGAGGCGCGGATCGGCGCTGAGCACGCCATCGACATCGGTCCAGATCGTCAGTTCGCAGGCATCGAACAGCACTGCGAAGATCGCGCCGGAATAATCGCTGCCGTTGCGGCCGAGCGTGGTTGCGCGGCCGTCGGCATCGCGCGCGACGAAGCCGGTGACAACGACATCGGGCTGCGGATGCTGTGCGCGCCACTGCGCGAAACGCTCGCGGCTGCGCGGCCAATCCACGGCAACGCCGAGTTCGCCGGCTTGCACCACCAGCACGTCGCGGGCATCGAGCCGCGCCCAGTCTGCGGCTTCGCCGCCGAACGTGGCTTGCAGCAGCATCGACGACCACACTTCGCCGAGGCCTTGGACTTCATCGAGTATGCGTTCGTCGAGGATGCGTCCAGCGTGCGATTGGGCCGCATCGCGTGTGCGCACATCGGGCGATTCCTCAGCGATGCGGCTGAGTTTCGACGACAGCGCGGCGAATTCGGCATCCAAGCGCGCGATCAGCGCGTGCTGCGGGTCGCGGTCGAGTTTGTAGGCGGTGGCGAGATGGCGGTCGCGCAGCTTCGACCAGAGGTCCTGCCAGTCATCGCCCGCAAGCGCGGCTTGGGCGAGTGCGGTCAGCGCATCGGTGACGCCCTGCATCGCGGAGACGACGACCGCGCGCGGCGTTTGCGCATCGCGCAGCAATTCCGCGACATGCCGATAGCGATCGGCATCGGCGAGGCTGCTGCCGCCGAATTTATGCGCGCGGTAGCGCGATGCCACCTGTTCCGGCGCGACACGCTCGGCGTGGGTTGGAAGGGAAGACGCATCCATCAGTGAGGCTCCAGAGTGAGAGCCCCGCATTCTTCGGTTCGCGGCAAACCCCGCGACCCTCGGAGGGCGCGGGGCGGGACGTCGAAGGGGTCAAACCGTTTCGCTGTCGCAGCCCGCACCGTGACCGGCACCAGTACCGGTTGTGGTGGTGGTGCCGATGCGCGACCCATTGATGGCCGCTGCCACCGCACTGCCGCGAAGGGCTGGGGTGTGGCATGCGGCGATGGCAATAGTGGCGGTAGGCGTGGGCATGGGACAGATGTAAACGATCGGAAGGCGGGGCGTCAAATAGTTTTTTTAAGGCGGGTTTGCGGTGAAGTACGCTCGTTCGGGGTGGGACGAACGCATGTAAGGGCAGAGCGGTTGTCGCGCGCATGCGATCGCTGGTAGAGCGGCGCTCCGAGCCAAAGCAGCGGGTCGCAGACCCGCTCTACCAGTCATCCTCCGGTAGAGCGGCTCTCCGAGCCGCTGCCGTTCGCGCGATGGTCGGTATGTTTGAAGCCAAATCAGCGAGTCGGAGACCCGCTCTACCGGACGATCGATTCAATCGCGCAGCATCACTGCGGCGCAATCGACTTCGAGCTGTGCGATCACCGCAGCGGCCATCGCATCGGTGCCGATGATGCGTCCGGACGGGCCGGCGGAGTCGGCGAGATCGGCGGTCAAGGCGCCGCGGTCGATCGCATGCGCCACCGCTTTCTCGACGCAGCGCGCTTCTTCTTCCAGACCTAGCGAATGCCGCAGCAGCATCGCTGCGCTCAGAATCGCGCCGACCGGGTTAGCGATACCGCGCCCGGCGATGTCGGGCGCCGAGCCGTGGATCGGTTCGTAGACGCCGAGCCGCCCTTCGCCGAGCGAGGCCGATGGCAGCAGGCCCATCGAGCCGGCGAGCATCGAGGCTTCATCGGTGAGAATGTCGCCGAACATATTTTCGGTGACGATCACATCGTATTCGCGCGGGCGGGCGATCAAATGCATCGCCATGCTGTCCACCAGTTGATGTTCGAGCCGCACGTCGGGGAATTCGTCGCGCGCCACGCGGGTCGCGACGTCGCGCCACAGCCGCGAGGTTTCCAGCACGTTGGCTTTGTCCACCGAGACGACATAGTTGCGGCGACCGCGAGCGAGCGCGCAGGCGCGGCGCACAACGCGCTCGATTTCGGCGACCGAGTATTCGCACAGGTCGCTGGCGGCGTCGGCGCTGCGAGTTTTTTTGCCGAAGTACACGCCGCCGGTGAGTTCGCGCACTACGACCATGTCCACGCCGGTGAGCAGATGCGATTTGATCGGCGACGCGGTGAGCGCGACCGGATGCGTGCGCACCGGGCGTACGTTGGCGTACAGGCCGAGCTCCTTGCGCAATTTCAGCAGGCCTTGCTCGGGGCGCACCTCGCCGACGGACCACTTCGGCCCGCCGACCGCGCCGAGCAAAATCGCATCGGCGTTGCGGCAGGCAGCGAGCGTGGCGTCGGACAGCGGCGCGCCTTCGGCGTCGATCGCGGCGCCGCCGATCAGGCGCGTGTCGAAATGAAACACATGGCCGTAACGGCGAGCCACCGCATCGAGCACCGCAATCGCGGCGTTGGTGACTTCGGGGCCGATGCCGTCGCCGGGCAATACGACGATTTCAGCGCGCATGACGAGCGTCCTCATACTGTTGAATGGAAGCGGTGTGTTTAAGCAAATAACCGAGTTGATCGACACCTTCGAGCAAGCAGGTGCGCGCGAACGCATCGATCGGGAAGGCATAACGGCGTCCATCGGGCAAGCGGACTTCGCTGGCGGCGATGTCGATCTCCAGCGTGAGGCCGGGCGTGACCAGCAGCTCGTCCACCACATCGGCATCGAGCACGATCGGCAGCAGGCCGTTCTTCAGCGCATTGCTGCGGAAGATGTCGGCGATCTCGGCGCTGATCACCGCGCGCAGGCCGAAGTCCAGCAGCGCCCATGGCGCGTGTTCGCGCGAGGAACCGCAGCCGAAATTGCGACCAGCGACGAGAATCTGCGCGCCGGCTGCTTCGGGGCGATTGAGCGCGAAGTCCGGATCGGGCGTGCCGTCGTTGCGGTAGCGCCAATCGTTGAACGCATGCGCGCCCAAACCGTCGCGCGTGGTGGTGGTGAGGAAGCGCGCGGGAATGATGCGATCGGTGTCGATATTGCGATCGGGTAGGCAGACCGTGCGCGAACGTACCTGGGTCATCGGGGCGAGTTCGGCGCTCATGCCGCGTCCTCCTGCAGATAATCACGCGGATCGACGACTTTGCCGGCGATCGCGCAGGCGGCTGCTGTGTACGGCGAGGCGAGCACGGTGCGCGCTTCGCGGCCCTGACGGCCTTCGAAATTACGATTGCTGGTGGACACCGCCAATTGGCCCGGGGCGACCAGATCGCCGTTCATCGCGATGCACATCGAACATCCGGGTTCGCGCCATTCCGCGCCGGCGGCGAGCACGATGCGATCGATGCCTTCGGCCTCGGCTTCGCGTTTGACTTGCCCCGAGCCCGGCACCACCAGCATCCGCACCCGTGGATGCACATGATGATCGCGCAGGATTTCCGCGACTTGGCGCAAATCGCTGAGCCGACCGTTGGTGCAGCTTCCGACGAACACCACATCGACCGGCTCGCCGAGCAACGAGCGGCTGCCGCTGAAGCGCGCGCTGTCGCGCCACATGTAATCGAGCGCGCGATGCGCGTCGGCATCCTGCGGCGCCGGCAAGGCCGCGTCGATCGCGGTGACTTGCCCCGGATGCGTGCCCCAGGTGATCGAGGGCGCGATGCGGCGCGCGTCGATCTTGACCACGCGATCAAAGACCGCATCGTCGTCGCTGCGCAGCGTGCGCCACTGCGCGACCGCCGCGTCGAACGCCTCGGCTTTAGGCGCGCGCGGCGTGTTCGCCAGCCATGCGAAGGTGATGTCGTCCGGTGCGATCAGGCCCGCGCGCGCGCCGGCTTCGATCGACATGTTGCAGACCGTCATCCGTTCTTCCATCGACAGCGCGCGAATGGTCGAGCCGCGGTACTCCAGCACATGGCCGGTGCCGCCATCGACGCCGATGGTGCCGATGATGTGCAGGATCAGATCTTTTGCGGTCACGCCTGCGCTGAGCTCGCCTTCCACTTCGATCGCCATCGTCTTCGGTTTGCGCTGCAGCAGGCACTGCGTCGCTAGCACGTGGCCGACTTCGCTGGTGCCGATGCCGAACGCCAGCGCGCCGAACGCACCGTGGGTGGCGGTATGACTATCGCCGCAGACGATGGTGCTGCCCGGCAGGGTCAATCCGAGTTCAGGCCCGATCACGTGCACGATGCCGCGATGATCGCTGCCGAAATCGAACAGTTCGATGCTTTCGCGCGCGCAGTTCTCGCGCAGCGTGGACACTTGCTTCTCGGCATCGGCGGTGAAGTACGCGAGTTCGCCGGCCGCATTCGGCGGGGTGGTCGGGGTGGAATGATCGAGCGTGCCCTTGGTGCGTTCCGGGCGATGCACCTTGCGCCCGCGCGCGGCGAGTTCAGCGAACGCTTGCGGCGATGTCACTTCGTGGATCAGATGCAAATCGATATAGAGCACCGCGGGCGCGTCGTCGCGCTCGGGCACGACGACGTGGGTGTCCCAGAGTTTCTCGAACAGAGTTTTCGGGGCCGCAGCGGCGGCTTCGATGGGCGTTGCGTGATTCATGCAGTGACTCGATGCGAATACGGATGTGAATGGGGATTTATGCGATCGCGCTTAGCGCTTCGGCTGCGCGCGGCTTCGCCAATTCAGCGGTTTTCGCGCGCTGGCGGAGGGTGCGGTTGGCGATGTCCAACCACGCCAGCGCGCTGGCTTCGAGAATATCGGTACTGGTGCCGGAGCCGGTAATGTCTTCGCTCACGCCGTCGTCGCTGTGCATCCGCGCGGTCAGGCTGGCTTGGCCCTGCGCGTCTTCGCCGGTGGTCACGCTGGACACTTGATAGCTCTCCAGCTCGATTTGAATGCCGGTTGCCCGCGACATCGCTGCAAACAGCGCATGCACCGGGCCGTCGCCGGTCGCCGCTTCGGTGACGCGGAGGCCATCGGGCGACAGCAGTTCGACGCTCGCGGTTGGCAGCACGCCGTCGCCGACGCCGGTGCTCACTTGCAGCCGCTGCAGGCGCCAACCGCCGAGCGCGGCGTTGTGGACGCTGTTATCGAGCCCCAGCGCCAGCGCTTCGAGATCGGCATCGAACACTTCGCGCTTTTTCTCGGTCAGCGCTTTGAAGCGCACGAACAGCTGATTCAGCTGCAATTCGTCCAGCGCGAAACCGAGCGCACGCAGGCGATCGTCGAGCGCGGCGCGGCCGCTGTGGCGTCCCATCACCATCTGCGAACGCGCCCAGCCGACCGATTCTGGCCGCAGGATTTCATACGTGCCGCGATGCTTCAGCATGCCGTGCTGATGGATGCCCGATTCGTGCGCGAAGGCATTGGCGCCGACGATCGCTTTGTTGCGCTGCACGCTCATGCCGGTGATGCGCGTGAGCAGACGCGAGGTCGGCACCAAACGCTCGGTGTGGATGCCGGTGCCCGCTTCGTAATACGCTTTGCGTACTTCCAGCGCCATCACCAATTCTTCTAGCGCGCAGTTGCCGGCGCGTTCGCCGACGCCGTTGATCGTGCATTCGACCTGACGCGCGCCGCCTTCGATCGCCGCCAAACTGTTCGCGACCGCGAGGCCGAGATCGTCGTGGCAGTGCGCGCTGAAGATCGCGCGTTCGGCGCCGCGCACGCGCGCGCGCAGGTACTCGAACAGCGCTTTGATCTCGCTCGGCGTGGTGTAACCGACGGTGTCGGGGATGTTCAAGGTGCGCGCCCCTGCCTCCAGCGCCGCCGAGCACACGTCGACCAAGAACTCCGGCTCGGTGCGCAGTGCGTCCTCGGCCGAGAATTCGATGTCCTCGACGTAGCCGCGTGCCATGCGTACCGCCGTCACCGTGCGATCGATCACCTCGGCTTTGCTCAAGCCGAGCTTATGTTCGCGATGCAGCGGGCTGGTGGAAATGAACACGTGAATGCGCGGCTTGTCGGCGACGTCGAGCGCGCGCGCGCAGGCTTCGATATCGCCGCTGTTGCAGCGTGCCAGTGCGGCCAAGGTTGTGCCGCGCACTTCGCGTGCGATCGCGGCGCAGGCGCCGAGGTCGCTTTCGGAACTGGCCGGAAATCCGGTTTCGATCGCATCCACACCCAGCTCCGCGAGCGCATGCGCGAGACGAAGCTTTTGCTTCGGCGTCATGCTGCAGCCGGGCGATTGTTCGCCGTCGCGCAGGGTGGTGTCGAAGATCGCGATGCGGGCGTGAGGGGTGTCGGACATCAGACGCATTCCTCTGGGTGCCGGAACGGCACGTTGGCGTTAACGGCGGTGCTGGATTTTCGGCGTCCATGCCCGGTGGCGACGAGGCGCGGCGGATTGGAGACCGCCGGTGGCGCGGTGGCACAGGCTTCGCTGTTCGGCGCTTGCGGCGCGGCGACTGCGGCGACTGCGGCAACTTCTTTGCTGCGACGCCTCGGTTTTCGCGGTGGGCTCATACGCACGTCGGCGAGCAAGCCGGCGAGCACGTTGGCGTCGATATTGCCGCCGGAGACCACGGCGCATTTGCGTTTGCCGACGACGCGGCGCCCGGCTGCGAGCGCGAGCGCGCCAGCGCCCTCAGCGATGATGTGTTCTTCCAGCGCCAAGCGCACCAGCGTTTCGCGCAGCTCGGCTTCGCGCACGATCACGATGTCGTCGAGCAGGCTGCCGAGAATGTCGCGCGTCAGCAGACCGGCTTGTTTCACGCGCACGCCGTCGGCAAGCGTCGCCGCAGGCGAAATGCCATCGGCATTGCCGCGCAGCGCCTGCGCCATCGCATCGACGTGTTCGACCTGCGCGCCGATGATGCGCACGCCCTGAGATTTGAGCGCTAGCGCGACGCCTGCGGCTAAGCCGCCACCGCCGATCGGCACGATCATCACGTCCGGTGCGAGCGACGCCACTTCCATGCCGACCGTGCCTTGGCCGGCGATCACATCGGGATCGTCGAACGCGGACAGAAAGCGATAGCCGTTGCGCTCGGCCAAGTCCATCGCGAACGCGCGCGCTTCGTCGAAGCTGTCGCCGTGCAGACGCACGGTGGCGCCCCAGTGCGCAACGCCCGCGATCTTGGTTTTCGGCGCGGTATGCGGCATCACCGCGATCGCCTGCACGTTCAACCGATACGCGGCCCAAGCCAAACCTTGCGCATGATTGCCGGCGGAAGCGGCGATCACCGGACGGTCGTCGCCGCGTTCGCGCGCGGCCAGCAATGCGTTCAACGCCCCGCGCACTTTATACGAGCCGGTGCGCTGCAGATTTTCGAGTTTCAGCCAGCAGCCGAAGCGTTCGGCGTAGTGCAGCGGCGTGACCGGTAGGTAACGGCGTAGACGGGCCTGCGCGGCGAGGATATCGCCGGCGCTTACGGTAGCGATCAGCGATGTTGGCGAATTCGGTGCCGATTCTCCGCGCGCGCGGACAGGTATGCGCCGCGCGCGCGAGTTTTGGCCGTCCTCAGGATGAACGCGAGCGGGATGAATGCGAGCGGGATGAACGTGCTCATCGTGATCGGTGACGCCTACGACATCGGTCTCCATGGCTTAGATCGGCGTCAGCCAGGCGGAGGCCTGAGCGGTGTCGCCGCGCACGGCCTGCGCATACAGCGCGGTGATCTCGCGCGTCACTGGGTTGTCGCCGTAATGACGGCCGTTGGCGCCGTGTAAGCCTGCTTCGATCTCAGAGATTGGCGCAACTTCGGCTGCGGTGCCGCAGGCGAAGACTTCGTCGGCGTCGAGCAGTTCCTGCAGGCTGGCCGCACGCGATTGCGCGCCGGTCAATGCGATCAAGCTGTCGCGGGTGATGCCCGGCAGCGCGTCGCGATGTTCGATCGCGACGACTGTGCCGCCATGCACCATGAACAGATTGGCGCCGGTGCATTCCACCACGTCGCCAGCATCGTCGATGAACATCGCTTCGTCGCTGCCGCGCGCTTTGGCTTCGCGTTTGGCGAGGATCGAGTTCACATACGCGCCGCAGAGTTTGAGCGGCGGTAGCGACGATGCGGGATTGCGCCGCCAGCTCGACACCGAAACGCGGGTGCGATTGCCGCCGAGGTGAAGATTCGTGGCGGAAGTGGCGACCATCATGTGCTGCGGATGGCCGGCCACGTCCAAACCGAAGCTGCCGGCGCCGTACCATGCCAGCGGCCGGATATAGGCATCGCCAAGACGATTCGCGCGCAGCGTTTGCAGTACCGCCTCAGTCGCTTCGGCGACATCGAATTGCATGCCCAGCAGGTCCGCGCCTTTGCGCATGCGTTCCAGATGTTCGGGCAGGCGGAAAACGGCGGCACCGCTTTTCGTCGCGTAGGCGCGAATGCCTTCGAACACGCCGCTGCCGTAGTGCAGGGCGTGGGTATTCAGCGCCGCTTCCAGACTGCCGGCTTCGATCAGCGCGCCGTCGAACCACACCTTCGGCGCGTTCGCTGCTGGCTTGTCGGCGGCAGGCTTGTCGGCGGCAGGCTTGTCCGCGGCAGGCTTGTCCGCAGCATAAGTCTCACGTTCGGTCAGGGGTGCGCGCACTGCAGGCGGGCGCTCGGCCAGTGCCTCATTCACTGACATGGCTGCACCTGCACGTCGAGACAGTCGTACAGTTTGACCAATTGCTGTTGCAGCGCATCGATCGCACGCTCGCCTTCGACCGTCATTTGCAAATGCCAGCGATCGCCTTCGGCGCGGGCTTCGCCTTCGACTGCGACCGGGCGGAAGCCGCGACGTTCAGCGGTGCCAAGCACGCGGGATAAAACACCTTCGGCTTGGCGCAGGGTCAGATCGAGTCGGTAGCGCATGGTGTGCATCCTCTGTGGGGGAGGTAATGGATCACGTCGAATCAGGGGGAGGCGAGGCTTGTGTCGTGAGCGAACGATTCGGCCGCTGCGGTCGCCGCTGCCGTTGCAGTCGCTGCCGCTGCAGACTGTGCTGCTCCAGTTGACGCTGCGCCAATTGACGCTGCGCCAGTGGACACGCTCGCCGACGGCGTCGTTGCGTTGTTGATATCGACACTGACATCAGCATCGGCATACACGGGCGCTTTGGTCAGATCGGACAGCGACACCGCTTCATCGGCATCGGAGTCCATCATCTCGGCGTTGTTGCGGTTCGGCGGCACCAGCGGCCACACGTTCGCGGCTTGGTCGATCGCCACGTGCAGCAATGCAGGGCCAGGAATCGCCAGCAGATCCTGCAGCGCGGTTTCCAAATTAGCGGCGCTATCCACGTGCAGCGCTTCGACGCCGAAGGCCTGCGCCAGTGCGCAGAAATCCGGGTTGTCGGACAGATCGACTTCCGAATAGCGGCGCTCGAAGAACAGTTCCTGCCACTGCCGCACCATGCCCAGCGCTTGGTTGTCGAGCAGCACGATCTTCACCGGCACGCGATAGCGGGCCAGGGTCGCCAACTCCTGCACATTCATCAGGAACGAGCCGTCGCCGCTGACGCAGATCACTTGTGCAGCAGGCCCGCCTTCTTGGCTGCAGGCCATTTGCGCGCCGATCGCCGCAGGCAGGCCAAAGCCCATCGCGCCGAGCGCGCCGCTGGTCAAATGCTTGCGCGGATCGTTGAAACGCCAGTGCTGCGCGACCCACATCTGGTGCTGGCCGACGTCGCAGCTCACGATCGCCTCCGGCGCCAGTTCGGACAGTCGCTTCAGCAGTGATGGCGCATACACCGTGTCGCCCGGAGCGTCGTAGCGCGGCGCGGTATCGCGCTTCGATTGCAGGCAGGCATCGCGCCAGGCCAAGCGCTCGGCGCCGTGACGGCCTTGCAGATGCGCCGCTGAAGCCACCTGCATGCGCTGTAGGCTGATCGACAGATCGCCGCGCACGGGCGCGTCGGCGAAGCGCAGTTTGCCGATTTCCGCGGCGTCGATATCCAAATGCACCACGCGCGCATGCGGTGCGAATTCGGCGAGCTTGCCAGTGGCGCGATCGTCGAAACGCGCGCCGACCGCGAACAGCAGGTCGCAGGTTTGCACCGCGATGTTCGAGGCGCGGCTGCCGTGCATGCCGATCATACCGAGATTCAGCGGATGATCCGCCGGCAGCGCGCCCAGACCTTTCAGGGTCAACACCGTGGGGATTTGGGTCGCATCGACAAAGTCGCGGAATGCTTGCAGCGCGTGGCCGAGAGCGATGCCGCCGCCGCCGTAGATCACCGGGTTCTTCGCGAGCGCCAACTGCGCCAGCGCTGCGTGCAGGGTCGCGTCGGTGGCCGCTTCCACCGCATCGACCGGCAGCGGCTGATGCGGCGGTAAATGCGAGGCGTCGGCGTTCTGCACATCTTTCGGCAGATCGATCAGCACCGGCCCGGGACGCCCTGAGCGCGCGAGTCGAAACGCTTCGCGCACGATGTTCGGCAAATCGTCGACTTTGCGCGGCAGAAAGTTGTGCTTGACGATCGGCATGGTCATGCCGAACACGTCCAACTCCTGAAATGCGTCGGTGCCCATCAGCGATGTGGCGACTTGCCCGGTGATGCAGACCATCGGCACCGAGTCGAGCATCGCATCGGCGATGCCGGTGACCAGATTCGAAGCCCCCGGGCCGGAGGTCGCGACGCAAACGCCGACGCGGCCGCTGGCGCGGGCGTAGCCGTTCGCGGCGAAGGCCGCGCCTTGTTCATGCCGAACCAGCACGTGTTTCAGTGCCGATCCATGTAATGCATCGTAGAAGGGCATGATCGCGCCGCCCGGATATCCGAACAGCGTGTCCACGCCTTCGGCGCGCAGCGCTTCCACCAGCCAACGGGCTCCGTTCATTACGCGGTCTCTGTGATCGTGTCGTGTTGAGTCGGCGCAGCGGCCGGCGTGGTGTCGGCCTGCGCTGCGGTTGCTTGTTCTGCAGCGGCCTGCGGCGCGGCGTTGTTCTGCTGCAGCCACAGCATCTTGGCGCGCAGTTGCTTGCCGACGGTTTCGATCGGGTGATCGAGATCGGCTTGCTTGTATTTCTTGTAATTCGGCAAGCCGGCGTCGTATTCGGCGACCCAGCGCTGGACGAAGGTGCCGTCCTGAATTTCGGTGAGCACGTCCTTCATCCGCGCCTTGGTGTCGGCGTTGATGATCCGCGGGCCGCTGACGTAATCGCCGTACTGCGCGGTTTCGGACACGAATTCCAGCATGCGGGTGATGCCGCCTTCGTAGAACAGATCGACGATCAGTTTCAGCTCGTGCAGCACTTCGTAGTAGGCGATTTCCGGCTGATAGCCCGCTTCCACCAAGGTCTCGAAGCCCGCCTGCACCAGCGCGCTCGCGCCGCCGCACAGCACCGCCTGCTCGCCGAACAAATCGGTTTCGGTTTCTTCTTTGAACGTGGTCTTGATCAGATTCGCGCGCGCGCCGCCCAGGCCGGCTGCGTAGAGTTTGGCGAAGTCTTCGGCGCGACCGCTTCTATCCTGCTGGATCGCGTAGATGCACGGCACACCGCGGCCGATTTCGTATTCGCGGCGGACCAGCGCGCCCGGGCCTTTGGGCGCGACCAGCACCACGTCCAGATCGGCGCGCGGCGTAATCATGCCGAAATGCACGTTCAAGCCGTGCGCGAACAGCAGGCAAGCGCCTTGTTTCATGTTCGCTGCCAGCACGTCGGCGTAAAGCTTCTTCTGCACCATGTCCGGGGTTAGCACTGCGACCAGATCGGCCTGCGATGCCGCTTCTGCCGGCGTTTTCACGGTGAAGCCGTCCGCTTCCGCTTTGGCTTCGGTTGGGCCGCCCGGACGCAGGCCGACGACGACATCGAAACCGGAGTCGCGCAGATTGAGCGCGTGCGCGCGGCCTTGGCTGCCGTAACCGATAACGCTGATTTGAAGCCGTGCGATTGTTGGATTGGTGGAAGCGTTCATAACGGAAGATCCTTGTAGGAGGGGCTTCAGCCCCGATGCGTGGTTTGGAATGCGAAAGCGAATGTCGGAGGAACTGGTGCTGTCGTCTTTATGGCGTTGTCATCAGGTTGTTGTCATCCCGAGCGAAGCGAGGGACCTGCTTTTAAAAAGTATCGAAATTCAACAACAGGTCCCTCGCTTCGCTCGGGATGACAGTGATGGGTCGTTATGCAGGCTCCGTGCGAGTGCTGCCTTCGTGCGGAGCGCTGCTGAGGACGGCATCAATGCGGCGCGTGTCGTCGAGCAACCCGGGCGATGTCACCGCGCCCTGCGAGGCCGAGCGCACGTCGCGCGCGAACTTCGCGAGCACGCCGTGGCGGACGCGCGGCGCGATCGTGGCGGCTTTGCGCGTATCAAGATCGGCGGCCACATCGAGGCGCCGCGCGGCGACATCGATCGTCACCAGATCGCCTTCGCGCAGCTTCGCGATCGGGCCGCCGCGCGCGGCTTCCGGCGACACGTGGCCGACCATGAAACCGTGGGTGGCGCCGCTGAAGCGGCCGTCGGTGACCAAGGCGACATCATTGCCCAAACCCTGGCCGACCAGCGCTGCCGTCACCGCGAGCATTTCGCGCATGCCGGGGCCGCCAGCCGGGCCTTCGAAGCGGATTACCACGATGTCGCCGGCAACGATGTGTCGCGCTTGCACTGCGGCGAACGCGGCTTCTTCGCTATCGAATACCCGTGCCGGACCGGTGTGCTTCTCGCGGCCGTGGCCAGCGAGCTTGACGATGCAGCCTTCCGGCGCGACGTTGCCGTACAGAATCGAATAGCCGCCGCGCGGTTTGATCGGATCGCTGACCGGGCGCACCACATCCTGCGTCGCTAAGGTTTCGGCCGCAGCCGATTGGGCAAAAAAACTAAGGCCGGCGGCCGTGCTGCTGTTGACGGTGGGAACATCCTCGATCAAACCGGCCTTCTGCAGCGCCTGCACCACCAGTGCGGTGCCGCCTTGTTGGAACATTTCCGCCGCGGTGTAGCGGCCGCCCGGTTTCAGGTCGGCGATCACCGGCGTATTGGCGCTCGCCGCTTCGAATTCTTCCAGATCGAAGCGCAGGCCGGCTTCGTGCGCGATCGCCAGCAGATGCAGCACCGCGTTGGTGGAGCCGGCGGTGGCCGACACCGCGCGTGCGGCATTGCGCAGCGATGCGACGGTGATCAACTGCCGCGGCGTGGGGCCGCCATCGGTCAACAGCTTCATCACCAGTTCGCCGCAGCGTTCGGCGGCCTTGGCCTTTTCGGGGTGTGTTGCGGGGATGTCGTTCTCGCCCAGCGGCGACAGGCCGAGGAAGGTCAACACCATCGCCATCGTGTTCGCGGTGAACTGGCCGCCGCAAGCGCCCGCACCGGGGCAGGCCGCGCGTTCGATCTCGCTCAGTTCGGCGTCGTCGATCTTGCCGGCCGAATGCGCGCCGACGGCTTCGAACACGTCCTGCACGGTCAGCGCGCGTTCGCTGCCGTCTTTCGATTTGCAGCGGCCCGGCATGATCGTGCCGCCGTAGAGGATCACGGTCGGAATATCCAAGCGCGCCGCCGCCATTGCTGCGGCGGGAATCGTCTTATCGCAGCCGACCAGCACCACCATCGCATCGAGGCAATGGCCGGTCACAGCCAGTTCGATCGAATCGGCGATGGTTTCGCGCGAGGCCAGCGAGGCGCGCATGCCGTCGCTGCCCATCGCGATGCCGTCGGTGACGGCAATCGTGTTGAACTCGATCGGCGTGCCGCCCGCCGCCGACACGCCGCGACGCACGTCTTGCGCCAGATCGCGCAACGTGATGTTGCATGGCGAAACGTCGGACCACGTGTGCACCACGGCGACGAAAGGTTTGGCGATCGCCGCATCGTCGAGCCCGGTGGCGCGCAGCATTGCGCGTGCCGGTGCGCGGGCGGGTCCATGTTTAATCGCGTTGCTGTGCATGTGTCGCTAAATTCCTATTGTGTGCTGCTGGCGAGTTGCGGTGAGCGTTCGTTGCAGGGGGTAGTGATAAATCGGGTGTTGATAAATCGTTGGCGTATAAAAAGTGAAACCCCGCACCTGGGAGGGGTGCGGGGTTTCGAATCAACCCGGGTTGTGTGTCTCGCAACCCTACCCCGCACCTGTGTGTGTGGTAATAAGGACTACGACGACAACAACGAGCGCGACGAGCGCTGCGTTAACGAAAGCGGAGTCGAGACGGCGCGGATGCACAACAGCCAAGCCCGCGCTGTTCGCGGTGCTGGGGATTGAGCGATAGATGTTGCGCTGCGTCATGATGGATGCAGGTAAACATGCCCTTGCGAGCGATGTCAAGCCCCTGCGTACTGACAATTGGTTATGAGTTGTCGAAGACGTAGCATCTTGGTCGCAAAGTCCTTTTCGAACAATGCGATACGTGCCACGCGCCAGGATGGCATCGTGACCGCTGCGCACGTTTTCGGAAGCCAAAGACGCCAAACTGAAAACGTATACTTTCCGCGGAATGCGCGGAATCGCGGCCTTGGACGATCGCGATTCGCTATTGCCGGTAGCGCCTGCGGAGCCAAACGCGGCAAGGCATCGATCGATGTGCCATCTGTGACTGCGCTATGTCAGCCGATGCTGCGAAAGCCGATTCCGCGAAGCCGATGCTGCGAAAGCCGATGCTGCGAAAACCGATGCTGCGAAAACCGATTCTGAGAACTGCCCCAGTGACGCGAGGGCGCTGTCGGGTCTAGACTCGACCGGCAAGCGAGGGTCGACGCATTCGGCCCATGCGTTTTATGGGGCTCGAATGAAGCCGACCGATATTCGCAATCCCGACACCTTCCACAAGGTCGTCGACTGCCAGTGGGCCTGCCCAGCGCATACGCCGGTGCCCGAGTACATTCGCCTGATCGCCTCCGGACGCTACGCCGACGCCTATATGGTGAATTGGCGCAGTAATGTGTTTCCCGGGATTCTCGGCCGCACCTGCGACCGCCCCTGCGAGCCCGCCTGCCGGCGCGGCCGAGTGGAGGAGAACAACGGCAGCGAGCCCGACGCCAAGCCCGAGCCGGTGGCGATCTGCCGGCTCAAGCGCGTGGCTGCCGATCTCAAAGGCGACGTCTCGGCGCGGATGCCACCGCCGGCTGCGGAGAAGAACGGCAAACGCATCGCCTGCGTCGGCGCCGGGCCTTCGGCGCTGACGGTGGCGCGCGATCTCGCCCCGCTCGGTTACCACGTCACCGTGTTCGAGGCCGACCCCAAGCCCGGCGGGTTCATGCGCACCCAGGTGCCGCGCTTCCGCCTGCCGGAAGAAGTGATCGACGAAGAAACCGGCTACATCCTCGATCTGGGCGTCGAGTTCATCGGCAACCGCCGCATCGACTCCATGCGCGACCTGCTCGCGCAGGGCTTCGACGCGATCTTCGTCGGCACCGGCGCGCCGCGCGGCCGCGATCTCGATCTTCCCGGTCGCCAAGAGGCAGCGGCGCAGATCCATGTCGGTTTGGATTGGCTGGCGAGCGTCTATTTCGGCCATATCGCCAAGGTCGGTAAGCGCGTCTTGGTGCTCGGCGGCGGCAATACCGCGATGGACTGCTGCCGCTCCGCGCGCCGGCTCGGCGGCGAGGACGTGAAGGTGATCGTGCGCTCGGGCTTCGATGAAATGAAGGCGAGCGCATGGGAAAAAGAAGACGCGATGCATGAGGGCATCCCGATCCTCGACTACCGCGTGCCCAAGGCCTTCGTTCATGCCAGCGGCCGGCTGACCGGCATGAATTTCGAGAACGTCCGCGCGGTGTACGACGACAAGGGCCGACGCAAATTGGTGCCGACCGGCGAACCCGACGAATTCATCGCCTGCGATGAAGTGTTGATCGCGGTCGGCCAAGAGAATGCATTTCCCTGGATCGAGCGCGATGTCGGCATCGCCTTCGACGAATGGGGCATGCCGGTGGTCGATCAGATCACGCATCAATCCACGCTGCCGCACGTGCTGTTCGGCGGCGACGCGGCGTTCGGGCCGAAGAACATCATTTGGGCAGTGGCGCACGGGCATGCCGCTGCGATCAGCATCGATAAGCTCATCCACGGCGAAGACACGCAAGAGCGCCCCGGGCCTGACGTGAGCTTGATCTCGCAGAAGATGGGCATCCACGAATGGACCTACGACAACGCGATTTCGCCCGACGAACGCTATGCCGTGCCGTGGTCGGAGGCGGCGAAGAAACTCGACAGCATTCGCGTCGAAGTGGAGTTGGGTTTCGACGCGGCGACCGCGTGGAAAGAAACCCAGCGCTGCCTCAATTGCGATGTGCAGACGGTGTTCGTTAAAGATAAATGTATCGAATGCGATGCCTGCGTCGATATTTGCCCGACCGACTGCATCACCTTCACCGCGAACGGCGACGAAGACGAATTGCGTACACGGTTGACCGCGCCGGCCTTGAACGCATCGCAGCCGCTGTATGTGTCCGAGCCGCTGAAGACGCTGCGGGTGATGGTGAAAGACGAAGATGTTTGTTTGCATTGCAGCCTCTGCGCAGAGCGCTGCCCGACCGGGGCGTGGGATATGCAGAAATTCTTGTTGCAAGAAACCTATGCCGGCGCTGGTTGCCGCAGTGCAAAAGCGAAGGAGGCGGCGTGATGCTTAGAAGCACTCTCAAAAGCGAAGCTGCGGGATTCAATCGCGGCTTCGTCATTCCGGCGAACGCCGGAATCTATGCTGTTTCTTTGAATTTTCAGACGCTGGATCCCGGCGTTCGCCGGGATGACGAGAGTATTCGCCGGGATGACGAGAGTAAACGTGTCGATTCCGATGTTGTGACCAGTTCTAGCGCTTATCTGAAAACCGAAAAACATGCGTACATCTGCGGAGTCGCCGCATGACCACCAGTCACGCACCGCTGCAGTCGATCAACGACTTCGTCGTCAAGTTCGCCAACGTCAACGGCTCCGGCTCCGCGTCCGCGAACGAATTATTCGCCAAAGCCATTCTGCGCATGGGCGTGCCGGTCAGCCCGCGCAATATTTTTCCGTCGAATATCCAAGGCCTACCGACGTGGTACGAAGTGCGCGTCTGCGAAGCCGGTTGGCTCGGTCGTCGCGGCGGCGTCGATCTGATGGTCGCGATGAATCCGCAAACGTGGGACGCCGACATCGCCGAGATCGAAACCGGCGGCTATTTGCTGTACGACAACAGCAAGCCGATGCCGAAATCGAAATTCCGCGAAGATGTCCACATCATCGGCGTGCCGCTGACCGAGATCTGCAATACGCACTATAGCGACCCGCGTCAGCGCCAACTGTTCAAGAACATCATGTATGTGGGCGTGCTGAGCGCATTGCTGGATATGGACGTGCCGGCGATCGAGACACTGATCGCCGAACAGTACAAGGGCAAAGAAAAGCTGCTCAAGCCCAATCTTGAAGCGCTGCATCTGGGTCGCGATTGGGTCTTAAACAACGTGCCGTGCCCGATCGGTCTGCGCGTGCGCAAGGCCGACGCGGTGGGCGATCGCATTTTCGTCGAAGGCAATGCCGCCGCTGCGCTTGGCTGCGTCTACGGCGGCGCGACCGTGTGCGCCTGGTATCCGATCACGCCGTCGTCGTCGCTGGCCGAAGCCTTCCAGAGTTATTGCCAGAAATTCCGCGTCGATGCCGACACCGGCGAAACGAAATTCGCGATCATCCAAGCCGAAGACGAAATCGCTTCGATCGGCATGGTGGTCGGCGCCGGTTGGAACGGCGCGCGCGCGTTCACCGCTACATCAGGCCCTGGCCTGTCGCTGATGAACGAATTCATCGGCCTGGCGTATTTCGCCGAGATTCCAGTGACCATCATCGACGTGCAGCGCGGCGGGCCATCCACCGGCATGCCGACGCGCACCCAGCAGTCGGATATTCTCGCCGCCGCCTACGCTTCGCACGGCGATACCAAGCATATTTTGCTGTTGCCTGAAGACCCGCATGAATGCTTTGCGTTCGCGGCCGATGCCTTAGACCTTGCCGATCGTCTGCAGACGCCGATCTTCATCATGACCGATCTGGACATCGGCATGAATCAGCGCCTGTGCGCGCCGTTCGCCTGGGACGATGCCCGCGTCTACGATCGCGGCAAAGTATTGAGTCGCGAGGATCTCGACGCCGGCAAAGAATTCGCGCGTTATAAAGACATGGACGGCGACGGCATTCCGTACCGCACCTATCCCGGCACACATCCGGACAAGGGCGCCTATTTCACCCGCGGCACGTCGCGCAATCCGCAGGCGCAGTATTCCGAGCGCGGCGCGGACTACGTCTACAACATGCAGCGGTTGATGCAAAAATTCGATACCGCGAAGAACTTAGTGCCGCAGCCGATCGCGACCCAGTCGGACGTGCCATCGCGTTTCGGAGCGCTGTATTACGGGTCGACCAGCCCGGCGATGCAGGAGGCGATCGTCCGCCTGCGCGGCGAAGGCATCGCACTGGATACGATGCGCCTGCGCGCGTTTCCGTTTCCGGAATCCGTGCGCGCGTTTGTGGATGCGCATGATGCGGTGTTTATGATCGAGCAGAACCGCGATGGACAATTACGCACGCTGTTGATCAACGAATTCGATATCGATCCGGCGCGCTTGATCGCGGTGCTGCATTACGACGGCACGCCGATCACCGCGCGATTTATCGCCGATGCGATCGTCAAGCGCGCGCGCCCGGAGACGCAACATGCGGCTTCGAAGCAGGAGAAAGTGGCATGACCTACCTCACCAAACCCAAATTGCATCACCCCACGCTGTCCGCCAACGCGATCGGGTTCACCCGCCGCGATTACGAAGGCAAGATCAGCACGTTATGCGCTGGGTGCGGGCACGATTCGATCTCGGCGGCGATCATCCAGGCCTGTTGGGAGCTCGACATCGAGCCGCATCGGGTGGCGAAGCTGTCGGGCATCGGCTGCAGCAGTAAGACGCCGGATTATTTTCTCGGCCAGTCGCACGGTTTCAACACCGTCCACGGGCGCATGCCGTCGGTGTTGACCGGCGCGAATCTGGCGAATCGCGATTTGATCTATCTTGGCGTTTCCGGCGATGGTGATTCGGCGTCGATCGGCATCGGCCAATTCGTGCATGCGATCCGCCGCGGCGTGAACATGGTGTATATCGTCGAAAATAACGGCGTCTACGGGCTGACCAAAGGCCAGTTTTCGGCCACCGCAGACCAGGGCTCGGTGTCGAAGAAGGGTGTTGCCAACACCGATAGCCCGCTGGATCTGGTGACGATGGCGCTGCAGCTCGGCGCGAGCTATGTCGGCCGCGGCTTTTCCGGCGACAAGACGCAGCTGGTGCCATTGATCAAAGGCGCACTGTCACATCGCGGCACCGCGTTCATCGATGTCATCAGCCCCTGTGTCGCCTTCAATAACCACGCCGGCAGCACCAAGAGCTACGACTACGTCCGCGAGCATAACGATGCGGTCAACAGGCTCGATGTAATGACGCCGAAGTCCGAGATCGCGATCGACTATGCCGCAGGCGATAGCATCGCGGTGGAACAGCACGACGGCACGGTGCTGCGCCTGCACAAGCTGGCTGAAGACTACGACCCGCGCGATCGCATCGCGGCGATGAATTTCATCCAGCAGCATCACGCCCAGGGCGAGGTGGTGACCGGCCTGCTCTACGTCGATCCTGCGGCTGGCGATTTGCATCAGCATCTGAACACCGTCGGCCGGCCGTTGAATGGCCTTGAGGCCGCAGACCTCAGCCCTGGTCTTGCGGCTCTGGCGAAGCTCAACGCCGCGTTGCGCTGAGGCCGGCCTGCTTCGGGTGCTGGCGGTCGCCCGCGCGGAATGGTTCAATGGCGCGTTGTGAAGCGGGGGTATCGTCGGTCTTGCCGGCGATTGAGACAGACCCTTCGAACCTGGGCATGCGTGCCACTGACCGGTTGAGACCGGCGTAGGGAAGCTTCTTCGGCAATGTGGGTGTCCAGATCCGCGTATGGATTCGGGCACCCGGGTTCGCCGGGCCGCCGCTTCGTCCCTTTCCCGATGCTTCGGGGCTGTGCATCCAATTCGCATCGCCCCATCCGCACAGACCCTAGGACGAATGCCGATGAATGCCGTGCCCGCCACATTGCTGCAGCAAACCGACCAGCTTTCCGAATCCGTGACCCGGCCGATTCCCGGTTCGCGCAAGATTTTCGTAGAGGGCTCGCGCCCCGATCTGCGCGTCGCGATGCGCGAAGTCGTGCTGGCGCAGACGCCGACCCTGTTCGGCGGCGAAACCAATGCGCCCGTGACCATCTACGACCCGTCTGGCCCCTACACCGATCCCAACGCGATCATCGATCTGGCCGCCGGCCTCGCGGCCCTGCGCGCAGGCTGGATCGAAGAGCGCGGCGACACCGAGCGCCTGTCCGCGCTGAGTTCCGAATTCGGCCGCGGCCGCGAGGGTAACGCCAAGCTTGATGCCGTGCGTTTTCCGAACCGCGCGCTGCCGCGACGTGCGAAGACGGGGGCCAACGTCTCGCAGATGCATTACGCCAAGCGCGGCATCATCACCCCGGAAATGGAGTATGTGGCGATCCGCGAGAATCAGCGGCTCGACGCGGTGCGCGAATTGCACCTCTTGCAGCAGCATCCGGGCGAAGCCTTCGGCGCGAACATCCAGAAGATCATCACGCCTGAATTTGTGCGCGACGAGATCGCCCGCGGCCGCGCGATTCTGCCGAACAACATCAATCACCCCGAAAGCGAACCGATGATCATCGGACGCAACTTCCTGACTAAGATCAACGCGAACATCGGCAACTCCGCGGTGAGTTCCGGCATTGCCGAGGAAGTCGAGAAGCTGGTGTGGGCGATCCGCTGGGGCGGCGACACGGTGATGGACCTCAGCACCGGCAAGCACATCCACGAAACCCGCGAATGGATCATCCGCAATTCGCCGGTGCCGATCGGCACCGTGCCGATTTATCAGGCGTTGGAAAAAGTCGACGGCCGCGCCGAAGAGCTGACGTGGGAGATGTTCCGCGACACCTTGATCGAACAAGCGGAGCAGGGCGTCGATTACTTCACTATCCACGCTGGCGTGCTATTGAGATATGTGCCGCTCACCGCAAAGCGCGTGACCGGCATCGTTTCGCGCGGCGGTTCGATCATGGCGAAATGGTGCCTCGCGCATCACAAGGAAAATTTCCTCTACACCCATTTCGAAGACATCTGCGAGATCATGAAGGCCTATGACGTGGCCTTCTCGCTGGGCGATGGCCTGCGCCCCGGCTGCATCGCCGACGCCAACGACGCCGCGCAGTTCGGTGAGCTCGAAGCGCTGGGCGAATTGACCAAGATCGCCTGGAAACACGACGTGCAAACCATGATCGAAGGCCCCGGCCATGTGCCGATGCAACTGATCAAAGAAAACATGGACAAGCAGTTGATCGAGTGCGGTGAAGCGCCGTTCTACACGCTTGGGCCGCTGACCACCGACATCGCGCCGGGTTACGACCACATCACCTCAGCCATTGGTGCGGCGATGATCGGCTGGTACGGCTGCGCGATGCTCTGCTACGTCACGCCGAAAGAACATCTTGGCCTGCCCAACCGCCAGGACGTGCGCGACGGCATCATGGCCTACAAGATCGCCGCGCATGCGGCCGATCTCGCCAAGGGCCATCCGGGCGCGCAGATCCGCGACAACGCGCTGAGCAAGGCGCGCTTCGAGTTTCGTTGGGAAGATCAGTTTCATCTTGGCCTCGATCCGGAAAAAGCCAAGGAATTCCACGACGAAACCTTGCCGAAGGACGCGCACAAGATCGCGCATTTCTGCTCGATGTGCGGCCCGCATTTCTGCTCGATGAAGATCACTCAGGACGTGCGCGACTACGCCGCCGCGCATGGCGTCGATGAAGCGAAAGCGCTGGAAGCGGGGATGGCGGAGAAGTCCGCAGAATTTCTGGCGCAGGGTGCGCAGGTGTATCGGAAGGAATAATGAATGTCTCCGTCAATTGGAACGCATAAATGGATATCGGTATCGTGAGGCGTCATCAACCACGCTTGCGACTACGATCCTGCTGATCGCTACCTGCAGCGCCTAATCCTGGTGCGGGTTTCGCTTCTATAGGCTTGGAAGAATGCCGCCGTTGAAAGCTTCGTGCCAGACATGCCGCATGGTGCAAGAGTCCGGGCCGTAGGCGCCGCCTCCCAGTCGCCTGCTGGCCGCAGGCATTTTTTTGCGAGTGCTGTTGCGCGTCTCAGGCACCGTACAGACCAGATCATGGGCGGACGTCTCTCGCGAAAAGAATCGCTGCACCAGATCGAGGCACGATGCCGATATCGGCGTGAAATGAACGTGTTAGCGCGGATGCGCCGCGACTATCCAGATTCGATCCCATCAAATCAAAGGCTTGCGTAATCGATTTGCGAGCGGCACATCTTTGTATCGCAACAGCGCTGCTTTTTGCAGCATTGCCTTAGAGGGTGTTTACAAAATTAGGTTGTCAGCCGTCGAAGCAGCATTCTGGCTTCAGTGAGCCACACCCAGGCTTCCGACACGGCGGACAATCGGTCGTGATGCATGATCAGCCTGCGCGCACGCTCGTTCCAGGCGTGT
>JANMGT010000011.1:0-11748 GCA_031374725.1 Lysobacteraceae bacterium
AATTGTTAGGCAGGCGGCGTGCTGGAAAAACGAATCACCGCCGACGTTGCCCAAAAAAAAGAAACAGGGCAGCTTAGAGCCTGTTCACGATCTCCGCATGCTTCGCGCTGAGCCACAGAACGCGCGGAACAAGGAGGAGCGTGGGATTGGATGTCGATCCATGACCGAGCGAGGACGCCGTGCCGCGCGTTCTGTGGCTCAGCCCTTCGGGTTGCGTCGCCGCGACACGCTGAGTATGGAGAGAGTCTAAACAGGCTCTTACATCAATCGTCGAACAGGATTTTTTACAGCCGGCTAAACATCGTCCAACGAAGCCGCAGATACGCCCGACAGCGGCGCCATCGCACGCGCAGATTCAATCGCCTGTCGCTCCGCGCTCGGCAGCGGTCCGCGATACTCGAGCGTACCCACACCGTGGCCGCGCTCGCCCAGGTACTGCAGCCACTTGCCGAGAAACGTATTCATGCGCAGGCGGTGATCGAGGATTTCCGCAGGCAGTGCGTGCAGACCGATAGCGTCCTGCCAGCGCCGGCCGACGTAGCAATGCGTGGCCTCGACTTGAGATGCGTCGCGATACAAACGCACATAGGCCGATGGATCTGGCTCGCCGGTCAGCGGATCGATCATGGCGTAGCTCAGGCGCAGCTCGACGGTGTAGGCGTGCTGCGCGAGCACATCGAGCCGAAGATCCAGGCCATCGCCGACCGATGAAACGTAGACGCCCTCAGCCAAGGCGCCTGGATGAAAGACCCGAGAGAGGCGCTGGTGGTTCTCGGTGTACAGGCCCATCAACCAAGCGAAACGGTTGAGTTTCGGGGTGCTGCGCGGGCGGGCGATGACGTAGGACATGGCGCGATCCTACACGCTCGTTTTCGATTCCGGCAGCATTGACGGATCGCGAAAAGCCGCCGAATATGCGCAGGCAAGTGCGCGTTGAAAATGCCGGCCAAAAAAATAATCCAAGCTGTGCACGCCGCCGCAAATTCGCTCAATTCAACTTCAGTCCGGCTCAGAGCCTGTTCAACATCTCAGGTCTGGAATACATCTGTCATCCCGAACGCCCGCATAGCGGATGGAAGGACCGGCATTGGGCCGATGGTGTCGCAACGAAGAGTCCCTCCACCCACTACCCGGGCGTTCGGGATGACAGCGGGCGTTCCCGCCCGCGTTTATGGGAGAGTATGAACAGGCGCTCAGCCCAGTATCAGCCGCTCAGCGCGTTCTTCGCAGCCACTGCGTTCGATTCGCCTCGCCGAACGCGCCGCATTCGGCGCATCGCCCTCAATACATCTCGCGACGGATCCCCAGCGTGGTCATCACCTTGCTGGCGATCTCCTCGATCGAGGTATGGGTGGTACTCAGCATCGGGATGCGCTCGGCGCGCAGCATAGCCTCGGCCGCGACGACCTCGCGCTTGCAGGTCTCGAGCTGGGAGTAGCGTGAGTTGGCCCGACGCTCCTGGCGAATCTGCTGTAAGCGCATCGGGTCGATGGTTAAACCGAACAATTTGGCGCGATGTTGGCGCAGCCGCGGCGGCAGCCGATCTTGCTCCAGGTCCTCATCGGTCAGCGGGTAGTTCGCCGCTTTCACGCCGTGATGCAAGGCAAGATAAATGCAGGTCGGCGTTTTGCCCGCACGCGACACCGCGACCAGGATCACATCGGCTTCATCGTAGTTGGTGGCGACGCCATCGTCGTGAGTCAGGGCAAAATTCATTGCATTGATGCGGCGGTGGTAGGTCTCGAAATCGACCATCCCGTGTGCCTGCCCCACCCGCGATTGCCGCTGCTGGCCAAGCTCCTGTTCCAAAGGATTGATGAACGGCGCGAACACGTCGAGCATCAGTGCGCCGCTCTCGGCCAACCGCGTGGTGAGACTGGCGTCCACGCAGGAATTGATCACGATCGGGCGGCACCCGTAGGCCTCGCCTGCGCTGCGAATCCGCGCCGCCGCCTCTGCGGCTTTGTCGAGCGTATCGACGAACGATATCCGGTCGGTCTTGAATTCGGTGCCCATAAACTGGGTCAGTAGGCTGTGGCCGATGGTTTCGGCGGTAATGCCGGTGCCATCGGACACATAAAAGACCGGTCGAATCGAAGACATGCGCGATGATTTCCTGCTATCGGTTTGATTTATAAGAACAATTGAAAGATTTTGAACGATGGCCTGCCGGGCAAGATTACGATGACAGTCACAGGATAGGCCCGGTGACGTTCAGTGATGGCTTAAAATAGCCGCTTTCCCGGCGCCGTCCAGCGCCCGCTTCGGAGACCCCCTGCTTTGAACGTGATGAATGAGAGCGTGACGAACGAGAGCGTGCCTAGCGAGAGCATGCCCAATGAAAGCATGCCAAACGACAGCATGCCGAACGCGTCGGACGAGAACATCCTCTGGCTGCATGCGCTGCGGCTATCAGACCTCGCCCGCGTGGGCGGCAAGAATTCTTCGCTGGGCGAGATGATCGGCCATTTGGCTGGGCTCGGGGTCTCGGTGCCAGGCGGGTTTGCGACCACCGCAGAGGCGTTCAAGGACTTCATCGCCCACAACACGCTGCATCAGCGCATCTTCGATCGCCTCGCTACCCTTGATGTCGAAGATGTGCCGGCGCTGAACGCTGCAGGCGCCGAAATCCGCGGCTGGGTGATCAACGCGCCGCTGCAGCCGCAGCTCGATACCGATATCCGCAGCGCATACGCGCAGCTCTGCGCCGAAAATTCCGGTAACAGCGGGGGCGGCAGCGCGATCGCGGTCGCCGTCCGTTCCTCAGCCACTGCCGAAGATCTGCCCGACGCCTCGTTCGCTGGCCAGCAGGAAACCTTCCTCAACGTGACCGGCGCCGATGACGTGGTGCGCAAGGTCAAGGAAGTGTTCGCTAGCCTCTACAACGACCGTGCGATTGCGTACCGGGTGCATCATGGCTTCAAGCATGAAGATGTCTTCCTCTCGGCGGGCGTGCAACTGATGGTGCGTTCGGATGTCGGCTCATCAGGCGTGCTGTTCACGCTCGACACCGAATCCGGCTTCCGCAATGTGGTGTTTATCACCGCCAGCTATGGCCTGGGCGAGAACGTCGTGCAAGGCGCGGTGAATCCCGATGAGTTTTACGTCTACAAGCCGACCTTGCGCGCGGGCAAGCCGGCGATCCTGCGTCGTTCGATGGGCACCAAACAGATCCGGATGGTCTATTCCGACAAGCCCGGCGAGCGCGTGCGCAACGAAGACACGCCGGCCGATCTGCGCAATGCGTTCTCGATCAGCGACGACGATGTGCAGGAACTGTCACGGCAGGCGCTCACGATCGAAGAACACTACGGCCGGCCGATGGACATCGAATGGGCGAAGGACGGCATCACCGGCAAACTTTTTGTGGTGCAGGCGCGTCCGGAAACCGTGAAATCGCGCGCGCATGCGACCCAGATCGAGCGCTACAGCCTCGGGCGTCGCGGCGAAGTGGTCTGCGAAGGCCGCTCCATCGGCCATAAGATCGGCAGCGGCGTCGCGCGCGTGGTGCGTTCGCTCGCGGACATGAGCCGCGTGCAGCCGGGCGACGTGCTGATCGCCGACATGACCGACCCCGACTGGGAACCGGTGATGAAGCGCGCTGCTGCCATCGTCACCAATCGCGGTGGCCGCACCTGTCACGCCGCGATCATCGCCCGTGAACTCGGCGTACCGGCCGTCGTCGGTACCGGCAATGCGTTGGATTCGATACAAGACGGCCAACCAGTGACCGTAAGCTGCGCCGAAGGCGACACCGGCTTCATCTACGATACCGAACTGCCGTTTGAGCGCATCGTCACCGACCTGGAAAACATGCCGCCAGCACCGCTGAAAATCATGATGAACGTGGCGAACCCCGAGCGCGCCTTCGATTTCGCGATGCTGCCGAATGCCGGCATTGGTTTGGCGCGTTTGGAGATGATCATCGCTAGCCACATCGGCGTGCATCCGAAGGCGCTGCTCGATTACGCGAATCAAGACGCCGACGTGAAGCGCAAGATCGACGCGAAGATGGCCGGCTATGCCAGTCCCGTCGATTTCTACGTGGATCGCTTAGCCGAAGGCATTGCCACGATTACCGCATCGGTCGCGCCGAATCCGGTGATCGTGCGACTGTCGGATTTCAAGTCGAACGAATACGCCAATCTGATCGGCGGCGCGCGCTACGAGCCGCACGAAGAAAATCCGATGATCGGCTTCCGCGGCGCCAGCCGCTACATCGACCCGTCGTTCCGCGATGCGTTCGCGCTGGAATGCCGCGCGGTGCGCAAAGTTCGCGAAACCATGGGCCTGGACAACTGCTGGGTGATGATTCCGTTCGTGCGCACGCTGGGCGAAGGCCGCAAGGTCATCGAAGTGCTGAAAGAGAACGGCCTGGAGCGTACCAGCGACAGCGAGGGCAAGGCCGGGCTGAAGATCATCATGATGTGCGAAGTGCCATCGAACGCCCTGATGGCCGACGAATTCCTCGACATCTTCGACGGCTTCTCGATCGGCTCGAACGATATGACCCAGTTGACGCTCGGCTTGGATCGCGATTCGGCGATCGTCGCCAACCTGTTCGACGAACGCGACCCGGCAGTGAAGAAAATGCTGTCGATGGCGATTCAGGCCGCGAAACGCAAAGGCAAGTACATCGGCATCTGCGGCCAAGGCCCGAGCGATCATCCCGATCTCGCCGAGTGGCTGATGCAGGAAGGCATCGAGTCGGTGTCGCTGAATCCCGATACCGTGGTCGATACGTGGCTGCGGTTGGCGAAATCAAAGGCCGGTTGATTCCACCTTTCGGTCACGTAGCCCGGGTAGAGCGCAGCGGCTGTCAACGGCGTGGGCGGCCAACCGGGTTTTTTTTGAGATTTCTCGAATGTAACGGATAGCGCGTAATCCGATCTCAATGCAATGGCGACAGCGCTATGAAAAACCCCCGGGTTTCGCTGCGCTCTACCCGGGCTACTTAAGCGTCGCGCCCTTCTGCGACATCCACGGATGAATCTCGCACGCGAGTCGCCCCGCCTTCACCGCCGGATCGTCGTTACACATCGCTTCGGCCGCTGCGCGATCGGGCACATCGAGAATGAAGATGCCGCGCCAATCGCCATCGTCCATGAACGGGCCGGCGATCTGCAGCACGCCTTTCTCCGCGTAAGCATTGATATTCGCCATATGCCCGGCTTGCAATTGTTTTGCGACCTCATTGGTCTGATCGCGCTTCGGGCCTTTCTTGAGCATCACGAACCAGTACTGCTTCATGTCCGGCGGCAATGCTGCCGGCGCAACGACTTGCGCCTGAGTGGGCTGCGGCGGACTGGATTCTGCCGGTTTCTCAGCGCGCGATACACCCGTGAAAACAATCACCGTCATTGCGAAGGCAGATACGAGAAACGCGCGGATCATGTTCATCGATTACTCCAGCGATACGAAATCAGCTAATTTCGTGCGGTAATAGCGCAACTCAGCGATCGAATCGCGTACATCGCTCAGCGCGGTATGCGCCGATTCTTTATGGAAGTCGGTCAATATCTGCGGCGCCCAGCGTTTGGCGAGTTCTTTCAGCGTGCTGACATCGAGATTGCGGTAGTGAAAGAATTTCTCCAGCTCGGGCATCTGCCGATGCAGGAAGCGGCGATCTTGGCAAATAGAGTTGCCGCAGATCGGCGAGGCTTTCGGGCCGACCCAGGCGCGCAGAAATTCCAGCGTTCGTTGTTCGGCATCGTGCATCGACACGCCTTCTTCCAGCACGCGTTTCCATAGCCCGGATTTGCCGTGCTGATTGCGGTTCCATTCGTCCATCGCTTCCAATGTCGCGAGATCGTGCGCAATCGCCAGTTCAGGGCCTTCGGCCAACACGTTGAGCTGCGCGTCGGTGACGACGGTGGCGATCTCGATGATCGAATCGCGGTCGGTATCCAGCCCGGTCATTTCCAGGTCGATCCAGATCAAGCGGCCTTCGCTCGGCCCCTCGGTGCTGCTGGACGTGGCGCGCGCGGTGCCGTTTTGTTCGATGGAAGCCATACGACTCGCATGGTGGGTGAAGAGCCTGCATCATAGCGCAGCTCCTCACTGCGCCCAGACCGATGTCGTTCGCCACTCAGCTCGACCACCATGCCATTCTCGGTGCAATGCTCGCGCCCGCCCTACTCATGGCCGCGACCGGTTCGTTACTGGTCTCGGCCAATGCGCGATTGGCGCGCGTGGTCGATCGCCTGCGCGGTCTGGTCATCGCCTGGGAACAAGACGCACCCGACCGCGCCGAGCGCGATACCCAAATCGCTCGGCATCGCCGCCGCGCTGCCTTGGTGCTGCGCGCATGCTGGATGCTGTATGCGGCTTTGGGCTGTTTCGTCGGCACCAGTCTCGGTTTGGCTGCAGATGCCCTGCTCGGCTTCAAACTCGGCGCGGTGCCGACGGTGCTTGCGGTGCTCGGCATGCTGTGTCTGCTCGCCGCAAGCCTCGCGATGGGCCGCGAGGTGAGTCTGTCGGTGAAAAGTTTCGACCAGGAACTGGATCAGGAATTGGCCCGCAAACGTGGCTGATGCGTTGTTTGTACGAGGGCCTTCAGGCCCGATTGCGTTATTTGTAGGAGGGCCTTCAGGCCCGATTGCGTTGAAGATGAGCGAGCTGAAAGAAATCGGGCTGAAGAACATCGGGCAGAAGGACATCGGGCTGGATGACATCAGACAAACGTGATCGAGCCTGAAGGCCCTCCTACGTTGAATTGCGGGTCATTCGCGCGCTTCGGCGCATCCTAAAGCGGCGGCTTGCCGCGTTTTCGCCGGAAATAGTTGGTCAGCATCGTGCCGGCTTCATCGGCCAGCACCCCGCCCAGCACATCGACACGATGGTTATGGCGCGGGTCGGCGAGCAAATCGAAGACACTGCCGGCAGCGCCGGTTTTCGGGTCGCTGGCCGCGAACACCACGCGCGCGATTCGCGCATGCACTGCGGCCATCGCGCACATCGCGCAGGGCTCCAAGGTGACGTACAGCGTGCAGCCGATCAAACGATGGTTGCCCAGCGCCTTGCCGGCCTCGCGCATCGCTACGATCTCGGCGTGCGCAGTCGGGTCGTGGTCGCCGATATTGCGATTCCAGCCCTCGCCGACCGCATTGCCTGCGGCATTCACCAGCACCGCTCCGACTGGAATCTCGTCATGCTCGCGCTCCGCGCGTGCGGCAAGCGCAAGCGCGTGGCGCATCCAATGCACATCATTCGACTCTGCGTTGTCGGCAACCTGCATGCTTCGCCTATTGAATAGCTGTGTGCGGCTTTTGGAACATCGAACAACTTCAATGGATTGTTAGGGCTCGTCTCGCCCGGCGATGATAACCGCGCGATACCCACATCGCATGCCGGGAATAGCCATGCCCGCATTTGGCAAGTCGCATTGATCTCAGTCACGCTTCGCCTCTAGGGAAAGAGGATACTGCAGGTTCGACCACCGCTCCGGGCCTCTTCGCGCGCTGGAACTTCAATGGAGATTCGCTTGAAAATCATCGTATTCGCAGTATCGGCGCTCGTTCTCTTCACAGGCACTCTCTGCATAGGCAACACCGCCATGGCCACCGAAGAACCCTCCTTTACGGTCGTCATCGACGACGGCGCCTTTCAAGTCAGGCAATACCCCGCCCTGCTGGTCGCCGAGACTCGGGTCGGCGGCGATCGGCGCGATGCCTCTGGTGCAGGTTTCAACATCCTCGCTGGCTATATTTTTGGCGGCAATACGCGCAGGCAGAAGATCGCGATGACGGCGCCGGTCGTGCAGTCGCCGCCGAGGAGCGAAAAGATCGCGATGACCGCGCCGGTCAGTCAAACCGCCGTCGGCAACGAATGGATCGTCAGATTCACCATGCCATCGGGTTATACGATGGAGACTTTGCCGAAGCCCAACGACCCGCGGGTGGAACTCAGCCTCACGCCCGCAGTGCGCATGGCCGTGGTCCGTTTCTCGGGCTGGACCAACGATCAGGACTTCACGCGCAAACGCGCCGAACTGGAGCAGTGGATGAGCAAACGGCGTCTCAAAGCAAGCGGCCCGGCATCGCTTGCGCAGTACAACCCGCCGTGGACGCTGGGGCCGCTGCGCAGAAATGAAGTGATGGTGCCGGTCGAAGCGCCAAACGCGGCTACCGACTGAGCCAACTCATTGAGCCTGCTCATTGAACCTGCTCATAGAACCACCTCATTGAACCTGCTCATTGAACCACCTCATTGAACCAGCTCACTCCCACTCGATCGTCGCCGGCGGCTTGCCGCTGATGTCGTACACCACCCGCGAAATGCCTTTGAGTTCGTTGACGATTCGGCGCGAAACCGTGTCAAGGAAATCGTAGGGCAGATGCGCCCAGTGCGCGGTCATGAAGTCGATGGTTTCCACCGCACGCAGCGCGATCACCCACTCGTAGGCGCGGGCATCGCCGACCACGCCGACCGATTTGACCGGCAGAAATACCGCGAACGCTTGGCTGGTCTTGTCGTACCAGCCGGCCTTGCGCAGTTCATCGATAAAAATCGCATCGGCCTGCGCCAATAGTTCGGCGTATTCGCGTTTGACTTCGCCGAGGATGCGCACGCCCAGGCCCGGGCCGGGGAACGGATGGCGATACACCATTTCGCGCGGCAAACCGAGTTCAACGCCGAGCCGGCGCACTTCATCTTTGAACAACTCACGCAACGGCTCGACCAAGCCGAGTTTCATGTGTTCGGGCAGACCGCCGACGTTGTGGTGGCTCTTGATGACGTGGGCCTTGCCGGTTTTGCTGCCGGCGGATTCGATCACATCGGGATAGATCGTGCCCTGCGCCAACCACTTCGCGTTCGCGAGTTTGTTCGATTCTTCGTCGAAGATTTCGATGAAAAGACCGCCAATGATTTTGCGCTTGGCTTCCGGGTCGGCAACGCCGGCCAGCGCATCGAAATAGCGATCGGCGGCATTCACCCGAATCACTTTAACGCCCATGCCGCCCTTATCGGCTTCGGCGGCGAACATCGCCATCACCTGATCGCCTTCTTTCCAGCGCAGCAGGCCGGTATCGACGAAGACGCAGGTCAGTTGTTCGCCGATCGCGCGATGCAGCAGCGCCGCGACGACCGAGGAATCGACGCCGCCGGACAGGCCAAGAATCACTTCATCGCTACCGACCTGGGCACGCACGCGCGCGATCTGGTCGTCGATGATGTTCGCAGCGGTCCACAATGCTTGGCAGCCGCAGATATCGAGCGCGAATCGGCGCAGCAGGGTTTCGCCCTGCTTCGTATGCGTCACTTCGGGATGAAATTGGACGCCGTACCAACGCCGCGCTTCATCGGCCATCGCGATGATCGGCACGCTGTCGGTGCAGCCGGTAACGCTAAATCCATCGGGAATTTTGGTAACACGATCGCCGTGACTCATCCACACGTCGAGCACGTTGCGGCCGGCGTGATCGGTCAACGCGCCAAGCAGTGTGTCGTCGCCGAGCACATCGACTTCGGCGTAACCGAATTCGCGGTGATGTCCGCCTTCGACCATCCCGCCGAGCTGCATCGCCATCGCCTGCATGCCGTAACAGATGCCGAGCAGCGGCACGCCGCTATCGAACACGTTCTGCGGCGCGCGCGGCGAACCGTCTTCGGTTGTCGATTCCGGCCCGCCCGAAAGGATGATGCCCTTCGGATTGAACTTCGCGATGTCGGCCGGATCGTGGTCCCAGGCCCAGATCTCGCAGTACACGCCGATCTCGCGGATGCGCCGCGCGATCAGCTGGGTGTATTGGGCGCCGAAGTCGAGGATGAGGATGCGATGCGCGTGGATGTCGTCGGTGTGGGTGTCGGCGCGGGTTGCTATGGTCATATCAGAATCCAAGGAAGCTATTTTCTGCCGTCATCCCGGCGAAAGCCGGGACCCAGCCTTTGACCTCACCGATTGAAAAGCTGGGTCCCGGCTTTCGCCGGGATGACGTCGGATAGATAACCTACAGCCAAGTCGTTCGGATCAGCGCAGAGCCATGCTTAGCCCATCCTGTAATTCGGCGGCTCTTTCGTAATCTGCACATCATGCACATGACTCTCGCGCTGCCCTGCCCCGGTCACCTTCACGAACATCGGTTTCTTGCGCATCTCTTCGATCGTCGCGCAGCCGACATAGCCCATCGTCGCGCGTAAACCACCGGCGAGCTGATGCACCACGTTGCCGAGCGGGCCGCGATACGGCACGCGGCCTTCGATGCCTTCGGGCACGAGTTTGTCGGCGTCGCTGGCGTCTTGGAAATAGCGGTCTTTCGAGCCTTTTTCCATCGCGCCGAGCGAGCCCATGCCGCGATAGCTCTTGTAGCTGCGGCCTTGGAATAATTCGGTATCGCCCGGGGCTTCTTCGGTGCCGGCGAACAGACCGCCGATCATGATCGAGGACGCGCCCGCGACGATGGCTTTGCCGATGTCGCCCGAGTAGCGGATGCCGCCGTCGGCGATCAGCGGAATGCGGTCTTGCAGTGCCTCGGCGACCATCGACACTGCAGTGATCTGCGGCACGCCGACGCCGGCGACAATGCGCGTGGTGCAGATCGAACCCGGGCCGACGCCGACTTTCACCGCATCCGCGCCGGCTTGTTCCAACGCCAGCGCCGCATCGCCGGTGACGATATTGCCGCCGATGACTTGCAACGCCGGAAAGTGTTTTTTCGCCCAATACACGCGATCGATCACGCCCTGCGAATGGCCGTGCGCGGTATCGACAATGATCACATCCACGCCGGCCGCGACCAGCGCTTCGATCCGCGCCTCGGTATCGCCGCCGACGCCGACCGCCGCGCCGACCAGTAAGCGCTCGCTGGAATCGTAAGCGGCATTCGGGTTATCGCGCTTCTTCTGGATGTCCTTCACGGTGATGAGGCCACGCAGGTCGAAGGCATCGTTGACCACCAGCACTTTCTCGATGCGATGCTTGTGCAGCAGCTCGAGTACGTCATCGTCGCTGGCGCCTTCGAGCACCGTCACCAATTTGTCTTTCTTGGTCATGATGTGATGCACGGGGTCGTCGAGCTTCTTCTCGAAGCGCATGTCGCGACCGGTGACGATGCCGACCAAGCGCCCGCCATCGACCACCGGCACGCCGGAGATATTTCGCGCGCGCGTGAGCCGCAATACTTCACCGATCGTCGTATCGGGGCCGACCGTGAACGGTTCTTTGATCACGCCGGCTTCGAATTTTTTGACCTTCGCGACTTCCGCTGCCTGCTGCTCCAGCGACAAGTTCTTGTGCACGATGCCGATGCCGCCGAGCTGCGCCATCGCCACCGCCAAACGCGCTTCGGTCACGGTGTCCATCGCCGCCGAGACGATCGGCAGGTTCAGATGCAGGTTGCGGGTAAGCCGGGTGACAAGTGAGACGTCCTTAGGCAGGACGGTCGAATGCGCGGGGACGAGGGAGACATCGTCGTAGGTAAGCGCTTCAGCCTGGATGCGGAGCATGGCCGGTCCGATTGGAACGAAGCGCGTCATTGTACCGCCATAGGGTGCGCCTAGGCGCACCGTGCCCTGATCTAGGAAACAGCCGGTGCGCCTAGGCGCATCGTGCCCCGATCTAGGAAACAGCCGGTGCGCCTAGGCGCACCGTGCCCTGATCTAGGAAACAGCCGGTGCGCCTAGGCCTGAGGTATCCCCACATTTTCATCTTGGAATCGAGTTGGTTTTCATTCCTCCCGCAATCACGCCCCGTACCGCCTTCGCCAATGGAGGCGGCCAGACACACATCCGCAACCACTCAATCGCACG
>JANMGT010000033.1:0-39950 GCA_031374725.1 Lysobacteraceae bacterium
TGTGCTTTTCTGCGACCGAAACAGCAGGTCCCTCCACCCGCTGCGCAGGCCTTCGGAATGACAGTTTTTTGGGGGTGCGCGAGTTTGAACAGGCTCTAGGCCAACGCTGAACACGTCCATCGCCGGATCAGGTACAGGGCAGGCTGTGGAGGTGTTCAGCGGCCGCAAGCGGAAACCAAGTGCGCGCTTGCTCGCGCCGAATCCATCATTTAAGCGACTGACTCGGCGCGAGCACATCCCTGTGCTGCGGCAACGCTGACGTCATCAGCGTTGCCTTAAACCGATGATCCAGATGCCGTCGCGAGACCAGCCGGCAGTGGCGCTTTCCAGCCTGCAAGAAACGCCGTCGCAGACCTGAGTGTCAGTCGAGTGCAGCAGCGGCTGCATTGCGCATCGTGGCGCTGACCGTGCTATCTGCATGATCGCTGCGACGAGTCATTCAAAATGCGCGTGATGAACATCGAACGTCTCCTCCACTAACGAATAAAAACAATGCTTTACCGAAGCGGCGTCGCTGGCACGCAATGTGATAGTTGATGATTGCCAAGAACGATCTTGGTGGCCCATCCATTCGGAGATACACCATGTTGCGCTATGCACTGATTTTCCTGGTCGTTGCGATCATCGCAGCGTTTCTCGGCTTTGGCGGCATCGCCGGCACCGCATCTTGGATCGCACAGGTGCTGTTCGTTGTCTTTCTGATTCTCTTTATCGTTTCGATGATTATGGGTCGGCGTGCCAGGGTGTGACTGCGGCATAAGCCTTAGTGCTGTGGCATCTGTCCGAACAGAGTCGCTCGAATAGACGCTACGCCAAATAGAAGCCGCGCCGGAAACAACCGGGCTGCGTTCGAGCTCTGGGCGCGATCGCCGAATCGAACGTCGCGCCGCGCCCCGGACTTCGCCTAGCGTTCGAGATAAGGCAGTTCGAAGACGAACGCGGCGCCGCCGCCCTCATTGTCTTCGTACCAAAGATCCCCTCCCATGGCGCGCGCCCGCTGTTTCGCCAGCGCCAAACCCAGCCCGGTCGATACTTCGCCTGCGGTCGGCTGAGCGCTGAGGCGAGTGAAACGCTGGAAAAGACGGCTGCGATCTTGCTTGAGAACGCCCGGGCCGCGATCGCCGACGATAAATCGAACGCGCGCGTCATGCCGTCTCGACGAAAGCGTTACCGTGCTCCCAATGGGCGAGTACTTCAGCGCGTTTGAAATCAAGTTGTGCAAAATATGCGTCGCACCGGAGCTGTCGCAGACGAATCCGATGTCTTCGCTGCTAGGATCGAAGACCACCGAGATCGACTTGGATTCTGCATTCAACGATGAGAACGATCGTGTTTCTGAGAATAAAATGTGCGAACTGGTAGTCTGAGTTCGATCTCCAGTGAATTCGTGCTCGAGAATGCCTTGCAGGAAAAGCGTTCCGGCCTCGGCGGACATGCGTATCGAATCGACGAGTCGTGGCCTCTGGTCGGGCTCCAGCTTCACGTCTTGCAGCATATGCGCTGCGAACAGGATATTGCCGAAATGATTGCGTAGATCGTGGCTGATCGTCTCTGCGGTGCGCAGTCGCTCTATCGCCAGCAATTCCAAGCGATCGCGCGCGCACTTAAGATCGATATGCGTTCGCACCCGCGCGATCAACTCATCGGCGACGAAAGGCTTTACGATGTAATCGACAGCGCCGCTTGAAAAAGCGCGCATAAGATTGTCGCGATCCGCATTCGCCGTAAGGAAAATAACCGGCACATCGCGAAGCGAAGGCGCTTCGCGCAACGAGGCCAGCACTTCGAAACCATCGAATCCCGGCATGCGCATGTCCAGCAAAATCAAATCCGGCGGCGAAGCGAGCGCGAGATCGATTCCCTCCCGCCCGCTCAACGCTGGCGCGATGTCGTAGCCGGCTGTCGCGAGTACTTGGCCGACAAGACGGATGTTCTGTTCCTGATCGTCGATGACGAGAACGACAGCGGATGGTTCGCGATTACGATGCTCTATATCCACGTCGTCATGCCCCGGAGTTGGCCGACAGTGCGTCGAGAATGTCTTTCACGGCGCCGACTTTGAAGTTTTGCGCTGCGTCACGCAGCGCGTTCGCACGAATCGATAGCGCAGAATCGCCAGCAGAATCCGCCGCCTGAGATAGCCTCTGGGCGAATTCCGAGAGGTCCTTCAAACGCATGCTGCGGCGTAGCCGCGGAAGCTCATCGGCCAACATCCTCTCCAAGCGATCGTCGCGCGCGCCGGCTCGACGAGTAGGCGCTGCGGTTGCATCAACGGCCGGCCGTTGGCCCTTGTCTGAGCGCTTGGCGTCGACCGGTGCGCCATCGCCGAATAGGGCGGTTAGCGCAGCATAGAGCTGCGTGGCGGAGTAGGGTTTTCGAACGTAGCCATCGAATCCGGCCTTGCGCAAAGAGCCCTCATCCTCAAGGCTGGAAGCGCTGACGACAATGATCGGAGTGTTGGCAATTGACGGGTCGGCGCGTATCGCGTCGCGCGCTTGATAACCGTCCATTCTGGGCATGCGAAGATCCATCATCACCACATCGGGGCGTAGTTTTTTAACGATCTCGACTGCCTCCACGCCGTCGCGCGCTATCTCGACGCGATGATGGCTCCCGCGCAGGAAACCACTTGCGATTTCGGTATTCGATTCGATATCGTCGACGATCAGCACTGTCAGCGCAGGCAGTTTGTGGAACTGGGCTTCATCCGCTGCGGTGATCGTGCTCATCGCTTCGTCGGCAATGGCGAGCGATGGGATGTCGATCTTGAATGTACTGCCGATTCCGACCTCGCTCTCGACACTGATCTGTCCGTGCATCAAATCGACCAAGCGTCGCGTGATGCTGAGGCCAAGACCTGTGCCCGGCCGCGAATGGCCATCCAGGCTTTCCGCCTGATGAAACGGCTCGAAAATAAGACTCAACTGATTCTGCGCGATGCCGACGCCCGTGTCGGTCACGATCATCCGCAGGTCGAGACCTCCGAGCGGCGACGGCTGCATGCTCAAATCCACGGTAACGGTCCCGCGCTCGGTGTGCTTGACCGCGTTGCTCAGCAGATTCATCAAAATCTGGCGTAACCGCTGAGAATCGACCAGCACCGGTTGCAGGTGCTTGCGATTGACCGTATAGATCAATTCCAAACGTTTTCCTACCGCTTGGGGCTCGAACAACGCGACCGTTTCTTCGAGCAGAAATACAGTGTCGGTGGGCAGGTAATTGAGCTGGAGCTTGCCTGCTTCGATCTTTGATAGGTCGAGCACATCGTTGATCAGGCCCATCAGGATATCTGCGCTTTTACGGATCGAATTCAACCAATGTACGTGCTCTGGAACGGTGATTCGGCTTGCCAAAAGTTCGGAAAAACCGAAGATCGCATTCATTGGAGTCCTAATCTCATGGCTCATGTTGGCCAGGAAATCGCTCTTCTCTTCGTTCGCCCTGCGTTCCTGCACGGAACGAAGTTCTATTCTCAGGTTATTCTCGGACTCGATCTGCGCGCGCTGCAAAGCAAAAAAACCGAGCATTCCCGCAACCAGGGCGAGCCCATTCGCGACCAGCAATGTGGCGTTGGTCTGCTTCACCAGCGCATCGCGCTCAGCCGCACGCAGCGCGAACAGGCGGTTTTCTTCGTTCGTGACTTGAACAAGCGTCTTGCGCAGTTCAAGCACGATACTTTCGCCGGTGCCATCGCTAAGCCGCAGCAAGGGCGCCTTATCGTCGCTTTCTGCCATCGCATTTTGCTTGATCAGCAAAGACGTGTCGCTGCGCTCGACCAATCGTGCGTACAGGCCGTTTAGGTGAGTTATCTTCGCCTGTTGTATTGAATCATCCACGGTGGCTTCGCTCAGATTCTCGATCTCTTCGCGCATCTTCGACAGACTGGCCAAATGCGCTGCGCGCAGACGGGGAGCCCCGCTGATCATGTAGCGAATGCCATAAGTCTCCATCAGCCAAGCCTCGTATTGAAGCCGTGAAACGATATCCTTGACGACGATGGTATGCTGAACCATGCGGATCGATTGCTTGAGTTCGCCGATCGAGCGCACCGACACGAACGATGTAATCAGGATCACGACGAACGCAAGCGCCAAGAGACCGATATTCGCTTGATGACGAAACAGCGTGATGCGTGGGTTGGGCATGGTGTTCTCTTAGGCCGAATCTACGATTCGCGCGGTTGCATGGATCCTTCCATGCGTGTATCGCGAGTGGCGAACATCATCATGCGTGTGAGCGGACAGCTTGCGGGCGTGTTGCATCAGAAAACGTAGGTTAGATGATTCAAGCATTCATCAGCCATAGCGTACCGTTCAGTACGAGGGCGAACGTACACCATATAAGGTAAGGGGCAAGAAGATAGCCGGCCAGCGCTCGTATCTTTCCGAACGATAATAGCGTGCCCAACAGGACTATCCACAGAAGACAAATCTCGATAAATGCGAGAAAAGGCCGGTGCAGCCCGAAAAATATTGGCGGCCAAAGCAAATTCAGCGCAAATTGGATGCCGAATAGCCATATCGCGCGCGCGCGTAAGCCTTGATCGACGTTGCGTTCGCGTAAGACGAGCCAAAGCGCGATCGCCATCGTGATGTATAGGATCGTCCAGACCGGCCCGAAGATCCACGATGGCGGGTGCCATGTCGGCTTGAGCAACGCCGAGTACCAAAAGTCGGGCCCGAAAACGTAGCCAAGCATCGCGCCGCAGCCAACGAACGATACGATGAGGCCGATCAACGCAATCGACCCGAAGGCGTTCTTCGGTGCGATCGGATCGGCTAAACGGATTTGGTCTGGGCGACTCATGAGGGTTGTCGAATGAGCGGCACACTTGCGTGTGGGCGATGTCATCGAAGCCGTGTTGCCGGCGGTGTTGCATGGACACGGAAGCAGTGCAGAATTGGGTTGCCGTCGTTATCGACTGCTGCGGTTGAATCAGTTGAATCACGGGCCGTGCAGCAGAACAATGTCGGTAGCCGTCTAAGGCGATCGATCGCATCGGCGTCGCCAATTCGATTGAGAGTAATCTGGATTACAGAATTCGCATCTTACACCTAATTCGACGATCAAAGGCCGTATGCTTTTCTTTTACGGTATAGCGTGGAAGCGTCGATGCCTAGCGTACAGGAAGCGGCTTCGAGACTCTCGCTGGTCGCAAGGATGCGCTCGATATGCAGTCGCTCAAGCGCGTCAAGCGACATCGGAGCGCCTGGCTGCGCGCTGCGCGGCGCGTCGCCGAGGATAAGTAAATCGGGTCCGATTTCCGATTTTTTCGCCAAGATGACCGCGCGCTCCATCATATTTTGCAGTTCGCGAACGTTGCCGGGCCATGCGTATCCCAGAAGCTTCGCTTGCGCGGTCGGTGACAAGCGTTCGGCGGGAAGCCGATATTGCGCGGCGAATCGGCGCACGAATCCCTTGGCCAAGTCTTCAATGTCTTCCGGACGTTCGCGCAAGGGCGGCAACGTGATCGAAATGACGTTCAATCGATAAAGAAGATCAAGGCGGAACTGCCCATCTTTGACCATCGCATCGAGATCGCGATTGGTCGCGGCAACGATGCGAACATCCGCTTTTCGGGTGACGGGATCGCCGACGCGCTCGTATTCTTTGTCTTGGATGAAGCGCAGCAACTTCGGCTGCAGCGTGAGTGGGAAATCGCCGACCTCATCCAGAAAAAGAGTGCCGCCGTCGGCATGAGTGACGCGACCGACCGTGCTTTGGAACGCGCCGGTGAACGAGCCCTTTGAGTGCCCGAACAGCTCGCTTTCCAATAACTCATGGGAAAGCGACGGGCTGTGCACTGTCACCAACGCGCTCGCGCAGCGCAGACTCGCATCATGCACCGCTTTAGCGAAAACCCCCTTGCCGGTTCCGCTGTCGCCCAGCAGCAGTACGTTGGCGTCGGTCGTCGCGACCTGTATCGCCAAGTCGATCGCCGCTTGCATCGCGGCGTTTTTCGTCGTAAAGCTGGGCTTTTCCGCGCTTGCCTGACGCTCGAAGCCGTCAAGGCGGTCGAGCATCCGACGCGTATCGAATTGCCTGGCGACAGAAATACGCAGTTGCGCCGGTGAGCACGGCTTGACCAGATAATCGCTTGCGCCGGCTGCGATCGCGGCCACGGCGTCGTCCACATCGGAATTCGCGGTGACCATGATGATGCGCAGCAGCGGCGCAAGCTCGCGCAGGCGCGGCAAAGCCTCTAGGCCCGAGTCATAGCCGATGCGATGATCGAGTAAGCACACATGCAGCGGCTCGGTCGCCGCCAGGCGTAGGCCTTCGGCGAGAGTGTCGGCTGTGACGACATGGTAGCCGTCCTGACGCAACGCCATCGCGAAATTAGCCAAGAGCGCGCGATCGTCGTCGATCGCCAGAATCCGGCCAATCGGTGTAGCGTCCTTTGTTGCTGCCACGACACTCCCCTCCTGCATGGATAAGAAGGGGTTCACTATATACGCACGCGGGCCATTGTCGATCGGAAACGTTTTTGCGACCTTCATCGACTTACTCCCGATCTTTACCGTTGCCTCGGAACTGATAGGCTTCGAGGAAGTACAGGGTTTTATCCAAAAGCGCGGTGATCGTCGTCAGCAGATCGGCAGAGACTTTATCGCCAGCGTCTTCGGTCCTATCGATGTTATCGCGAGCGCGTTCAGCGGCTTTGGCGACGCGATCGGCGATATCTCCGACGATATCTTCTTGACGGAATTCCGCCGGAAGCTCGTCTAACCCGCTCGCTTCGGCGGCCATTCGCACCGTGCCGCGCGCGAAACCGCCCAATGCGAGAATCCGCTCAGCGACGGTATCCACCGGCTCGGTGAGGCTGCCGGCGATTTGATCGAACAACTGATGCAGGCCGAAAAAACTCGGTCCCTTGACGTTCCAGTGCGCTTGCTTCACTTGGCTTTGCAGATCGAAGAGATCGGCGAGGGTGTGATTCAGTGTTTTTGCGACGCTGGCGCGTATCGATTGCTGCAAATCGTTACGCGTTTTGAACGGCAATGGCCGCGATCCAACGGTCTCGCTTTTCGAATGTTTTTTATCTGTGGACTTGACGGCGCTCATGGTCGCGAATTCGAGTATGCGCAGTGCGCGGTGAAGGTATCGCAGCAATTGTTGTGCCAACGCGAATCCATTGAACGAATCAACAGCGCGGGAGTGAAGAGAATTGCAAAATGCATGAAGAATCGAGCGAGGCGTGCAATCTGCACGATGTGCTACGAATCAACGCCGTGTGCTCGACGCAGCGGCGGTCGCACGTGTCGCGCGCGAACGAGCGATGCGCTTGAAGCGATCCAAGCTGTTGCGGTGCGAGTGGATAGCGAGCACTACTGGGAGGGTATCGTTCGGCGTTAGTGAAACGCTGCGAGTCAGCGTTGCCTCGGTACAAACGACGTGACGCAGGTGCATCGATCTGGGTAGCGATTGATTTGCCGAGCACGCGGCTACTGAACGCGTTCACGATGGCGTGTTCATCGCGTTTATAAAAAAACCGCCTCGCGGAGGGAGCGCGAGACGGTCAATGGAACATGCACGGGTGACTGATTTAAACGCTAATTCAAACGGGTTATGCTTTCACAAAGCGATTCGAACTAAAACAGACTCATCGGACGTTTTATAACGACATGTCGTTCGGATAAGCCTGTACTTACTGTGGCCTGTAATTATTTGGGCCTGAACTTAATGCGGCCTAAACGTACTGCGGCCTGAATTTACTGCAGTGTTCCAAGAAATCCCCGCGGCGGGGGAAGCGCCGCGGGGACAGGAGTGCCGTCATCGGGGGGGGGGAGGGATGACGGCAAACGTTGCCGCACGACCGTCAGTAGCGCGGCCGTGCTCGCCGATTACAGGCTTTTTTCGAATTCGCGAACTTGCTCGTGAGCAACGTCGCGGGTGATGCCGTAGCGTTCTTGGACCTTGCCAGCAAGGTAGTCGCGGCTGCCCTTTGCGACCGTCAGGTCGTCGTCGGTGAGCTTGCCCCACTTTTCTTTGACCTTACCGGTGATCTGTTTCCACTTGCCTTCGATGGTGTCGCTATTCATATTGCATGCCTCTTGGGGGAGTGCCGTCTTCACCAGAACGGCGGGGAGTCGAAATCCACACATTGCTTCGTCTGTCTGAGGCGTCAGCTACGGGGTTTTACGGTGAGGTTTTTTGAATCCACGGCGGTGACGCCTTTAACGCCACGCGCGATCTTCACTGCTTTTTTCACGTCGGCGTTGTTATCCAAACGGCCTGCGAGCGTGACCACGCCATTGGTGGTGCTGACGTTGATGTCCAGCCCTTTGACTTGCTTGTTCGCGAGCAAATCGGCTTTGACTTTGGTGGTGATCCAGCTGTCGCCGAGCGGTTGGTTGGATTCTTCATACGCCGTAGTTTTGGTATCTTCGAGCATAGGTGCGTAAGCAATCGAAACAGATGTGGAAAGCAGCGCTGTAGCGATCACCACCGCATGTAGACGATCCATGAATACCGAATTAGGTTGTTTCATATGAGTCTCCTGCGGTGGGCCGCATCGCTCTGCGGCTAGTGGAGACAACGCAATTGCCGTGCCAACGGTCGAACATAGTAAAAACAACGACATACGTCTCGCGTGAGCGCCTGGTTCCGTGCGAAATGCAGAACGAATCGTGCGATCCGACCGAATCTCGTGACGATTCTCGCGCTCGCTCGATGCCTTTCCATCGCGATTGATACCGATGTGTCCTGCGAGTGGGCCGCGATCAGCTCCACAGATCCGTCAACGCCGCAAGGAGATCGTGATTCGTCGGTATGCCGCACCCTATCCGGACGACTATAGACATCGCGACCAAGCCCCGCTTGACTCCCAACACCAACGGCGTAGCATTTGCCACAAGCTTCAGGACAGACCCGAGGTGAGCATCCACCCACCGTGAGGGAGCCTCATGGAGACAGTTAATGACCACAGCAATGACCACCGCAGCACCGCCGTTCGACTATCTGATTTTTATCGGGCGTTTCGAGCCCTTCCATCACGGCCATGCCGCCGTCGCCCGCCACGCGCTGAGCCGGGCCAAGAAACTCATCTTCCTCGTCGGCTCTGCCGATACCCCGCGCACCATCAAAAATCCTTGGACCGTCGCCGAACGCGCGGTGATGATCCAAAGCGCCCTGGCCGAACACGCCGAGCGCCTGCTGATCCGGCCGCTGCGCGATCATCTCTACAACGAAAGCCAGTGGATCGCCGCAGTGCAGCGCGCGGTCGCCGATGCGATTCGCGCAGATAAAAGCACAGCAGCGACCAGCGGCGCCGACGGCGGCGGCCCTGCCGTAAGCGTGGGCTTGATCGGCCAGGACAAAGACGCTTCCAGCTACTATCTGCGCGAATTTCCGCAGTGGCCGTTAGTCGATGTGCGCCATACCGAAACCCTGTCGGCCACCGAATTGCGCCGCTATCTGTTCGAAGCCAACAAACTCGACAGCCATGGTGGCTTGATGCTGATTCGCGCCAATGTGCCGACGCCGGTATTCGACATGCTCGATGCCTTCCGCAAGAATTCGCCGTCCTTCGCGCAATTGGTGGCGGAGTATCAGTTCATCGAGAAATACAAAGCGGCCTGGGCCGATGCGCCCTATCCGCCGACCTTCGTCACCACCGATGCTGTCGTCGTGCATTCCGGCCACGTGCTGCTGGTGCGGCGCCGCGCTGAGCCCGGCAAGGGTCTATGGGCACTGCCCGGCGGCTTCGTCGATCGTAACGAAGGCTTGTTCGAGTCCTGCGTGCGCGAGCTGCGCGAAGAAACCCGATTGAAAATTCCTGAGCGCGTGCTGAAAGGTTCGCTCAAACATCATCACGTGTTCGATCATCCCGAGCGCAGCCTGCGCGGGCGCACCATCACCCATGCCTACCATTTCGAGTTCCCCAACGGCGATCTGCCCGACGTGCGCGGCGGCGACGATGCCGATAAAGCGCGCTGGATTCCAGTCAGCGAAGCCTTGGAGATGGGGCCGCAGTTATACGAAGATCATTTGTACATCCTTGAGTTTTTCCTCGGTCGCGGCTGATGGCAGGCGCCGCACGTCCGTGACCGATGTCCCTGCCGGTGGATAGACCGCCGGCTTCACCCGACGCGAAGGAGCTTCCGTCATGCGTATGCTTGAAAATCTTCTCCTCAACACCGACAGCTACAAGGCCAGCCACTGGCTGCAATATCCGCCCGGCACCGACGCCACGTTTTTCTACGTCGAATCGCGCGGCGGACTGTACGACCGCACCGTGTTTTTCGGCCTGCAGGCGATTCTCAAGGAATACTTGAGCAAACCCATTACCCATGCCGATATCGACGAGGCAAAAGATCTTTATGCCGCACACGGCGAGCCATTCAACGAAGCCGGCTGGCGCGACATCGTCGATCGCCTCGGCGGGCATCTGCCGGTGCGCATCCGCGCAGTGCCCGAGGGCACCGTGGTGCCGACGCATCAAGCCTTGGTGACAATCGAATCCACCGATGCCAACGCCTATTGGGTGCCGTCGTATCTCGAAACCATGCTGCTGCGGCTGTGGTATCCGGTGACGGTGGCCACGATCAGTTGGCACGTAAAGCAAACGATCCGTCAGTTCCTCGAACGCACCAGCGACGACGCAGCCGCGCAACTGCCGTTCAAACTGCACGACTTCGGCGCCCGCGGCGTATCCAGCGCGGAATCCGCGGCGATCGGCGGCTGCGCGCATTTGGTGAATTTTATGGGCACCGATACCGTGTCGGGCCTGCTCGCGGCGAAAGCCTATTATCACGCGCCGATGGCCGGCTTCTCGATTCCCGCCGCTGAGCACAGCACCATCACCAGTTGGGGCCGCGAGCGCGAAGTCGATGCCTACCGCAATATGCTCAAGCAATTCGCGAAACCCGGCGGCATCGTCGCCATCGTCTCGGACAGCTACGACATCTTTCACGCGATTCGCGAACACTGGGGCACCACGCTGAAAGACGAGGTGATCCGCAGCGGCGCGACCGTGGTGATTCGCCCCGACTCGGGCGACCCGGTCGCGGTGGTGCATCAGTGTCTGGAACTGTTGGACGAGGCGTTCGGGCATACGGTTAATTCGAAAGGCTACAAAGTGCTGAACTATGTGCGCGTGACTCAGGGCGACGGCATCAACCCGAACAGCATTCGCGCGATTCTCGAACGCATCACCAGCGCCGGCTACGCCACCGACAACGTGTCTTTCGGAATGGGCGGCGCCTTGCTGCAGCAACTCAATCGCGACACGCAAAAGTTCGCGTTGAAATGTTCGGCGGCGCGCGTCGATGGCCATTGGATCGATGTCTACAAAGATCCGATCACCGACAAAGGCAAGCAGAGCAAACGCGGGCGCATGACGTTGCTGACGCATCGCGAATACGGCAGCTTCAAGACCATGCCGGTGCCGGCCGAAGCGGCGTCGCTTGCTGATGTGGAGAAACCGCTGGGCTTCGACGATGCGATGGTGGTGGTGTGGGAAAACGGGCAGCTCGTCCACGATTGGACGTTCGATGAGGTTCGCGCCCGCGCCGATGCGGCGAGGCTGTGAGCGATGGACATACCGGTCCTGCCCGATTGGGCGGTCGATGCCGACGCGACGCTGCCGCTGAGCGCAGCCTCGCCGGTGTTCGCGCGCTTGCGCGAGCTGCCGCTATCGCTGCGGCGACGTGCGCCGCCGCTGGACGATTCGTCGCGCTGGGTGACGCAGCGCATCGGCGAGCGCACGTATCGCGTCGCGCAGCCGATCACCTTCACGCCTTACGCTGCATCGGCCCCATGTTCGGCGCGCTGTCGCTTCTGCTCGGAAAATCTGCGACCGATTGATGGCGGGTCTGCGGCCAGCCTGCTGCGGCCGCAGGCCGATTATTTCGATGCGCTGCGCGTCGCGTTACAGCAACTGCGCGGCCTGCCGCTGTCGTATTCATTGTCTGGTTTGGAAACCACAGACGATCACGCTTGGTGCATCACGATGCTGCAGATCTTGGATGAGGCTGCGCGCAACGGCGTGCCGGTCGCCGAGCGCGTGCTGTACAGCAATGGCGCGGGTTTCGCGCATGCGGGCGGCGATGATTTGATCGATGCGTTCGTCGATTTCGGTCTGTCGTGGCTGGAGCTGTCGCGCCATCATCACGACGCATCGCGCAATCGCGCGATCATGCGGTTCCGTGCGCACGAACGCGTCGATGACACGTCTGCGTTCGAGACGGTCGCACGGCGGCTTTCGCGGCGATTGCCGCTGCGCTTGGTCTGCATCGTCCAGCAGGGCGGCGTTGCCGATGCCGTTGATCTCGATGCGTATCTGCGCTGGGCGGCCACGCTCGGCGCTGAGACAGTGATCTTTCGCGAATTTTCGCGGTTGGGTGCAGGCTATCGCGACAACAGCACGCTGCGCTATGTCGAAGCGACGCGGGTGTCGATCGAAAGCGTGATCGATGCGTGCATGCGCGCGCCGCTGTGGTCGCAACTGACGCCGTTGGGTCTCACCGAAGGCTATTATTTTTGGAACCTGCGCATGCGCCACAGCAGCGGCATCGAGATCGTATTCGAGTCGTCGGATTACACCGCGATGCAGCAGCGGCATGCCTCCGGCGATCTCTACAAATTGGTCTTCCATGCCAACGGACGCTTATGCGGCGGCTGGTCGCCGGATCGCGATGTGCTGTGGAGCGCGACCGATGCATGAACGCAGTTGGTTATGCCTAGAACCCGACCCACCAGAACATCAGTTGCCTGAGGACTTGCGCGCGCGCGACCCACTGGGCGGCCGCGATTGCGGCTGGGTGTCGCAGATGCGGCCGTTCGTGCGCGACTACTCGCGTCCGGGCGATGTGGTGTTCGATCCGTTCTGTGGCTTCGGCACGACCTTGCTTGCCGCTGCGCTGGAAGCGCGTTCGGGCGTTGGTATGGAGATCGAAGCCGAGCGTGCGACGCTTGCGCGCGAACGCTTGCAGCGGCACGGCGTCGATGCGCGCATTGTTCGCTGCGCGTTGCCGCATACGAAAATTTCCGAGCGCATCGATCTGTGCTTGACCAGCGTGCCGTACTTTGGCTGCCGTTGGAATTCTCGTGAATCTCTCGCAACGCATGCGGTGGATCAACTCTATGAAGCGCCCCACTTCGCCGCGTATCTCGCCGGCATGCGCGCGGTGTTTCACGCCGTCCGCGAGGCACTGCCCGAGGACGGCTATTGCATCGCGATGGCCGAGAACGTGCGCATTGGTGGACGCACGCTGCCGGTGGCCTGGGAATTGGCGCGGATTCTCGACAGCCTGTTTCTGGCCTGCGACGAGCGTGTGATCTGCTATCCGCCGCGCGCCGACGCGGCAGAACGCGATGCGAATGCATCGAGCAACGATACCGCTCACGACCATGCGATGAGCAACGATCGCACCCACGAATACGCGCTGATCTATCGCAAACGCCGCCCGTCGATCGATATCGAACGCACGCGAGCGCTGTTGTCGAAGCTACGCGGCGCCGGATTCGAGGTTGTGGTCCACGGCAGTTTCACCGGCTGGATGACCGACACGCCGTGCGATGCACCCGACTCTCCGCACGATCTCGATCTGTGGGTGCCCGACGATGCGACCGCTTGGTCGGCGCTGCTGCACTGGCTATGCACGGAAGGCTATCGGCTCACGCTATGGGGCGAGCCAGCGAACGCCGATGTCGCGCTCAATACCGTTCGAGCATACGGCTATCTGCGCGCCGAGCGCATCGACCACGATGGCGCTGCGGTGCGGGTCGATCTCAGTCTTCCGGCGGCCTAGGGCCTGTTTGAGATATCCGCGCGCTTACACACGAACGCGTAAACGCATGCTGACCCCGGTAGAGCGGGTCTTCGACCCGCTTGCTCTTCAATCCGCCGGCTCTTCAACCCGCTTGCTCTTCAACCCACTTAATCTTCGACCCACTTGCTCTTCAATCGGGACGCTCAGCGGGTGCAAGACCCGCGCTACCGATGCGATGAGCGGATCAACTAGGCGCTTGGAACGAATCGAAACACCGACCTATCTTGCTATAGTCGGCGCGTTTTTCAGCCATCGCACTCGGGGCGAACATGCGCAATTGGATCAGTCAACTCCTCGGCAGCGGCGCGGCCGAATTGCCGGCGGGCGTGCCCGCCGAATGGGCGAAAGCGCTGGAGCAACAGCTCGCGCGGGTCGATCAGATCAAAGGCCTGCGCGCAGGGTTCGCGCGCGATGCGCTGCGCTTCGTGCTGCATGGCGAGCACATCGCGGTGCTGCAAGACGCCGCAAAGAACGAAGAGGTCTGTGCCGCATTCGGCCTTGCCGGCTACGATAACGACGAGAAAAAGACGGCTGCAATCGTCGTCGGTCTCTACGGCCCATTTGAAGCCGTGCCCGCCCCGGTGATGCTGCGCTGGGCGCAGTTGCTGGCCGCGTCGCTGACCCAGCAGCACTGGGGCACAATGCTGAAAATTGCGGGTAATACGCAATGGGCCGAAACGCTGCTGCTGCACGACAGCGGGCGTAAGGTGAACGTCTGGGGCGGGCAGGCGCCGGTCGCAAAACGGCTCACCGCTGCAGGCATTGAGCGTTTGTTGAGCGAAGCCGAGCAATCGCCAGCGGCGCTGTTAGTCGCCGCCTTCACCACGCCAATCGAATCGTCGTATTCGCAGGTGGAAGTGCGCGCGCAGATACTGACCACCCTGCGCGATTATTCCCAAGCCGTGCTGCGCCATCGCGACACGCTGCGCCCGCTGCTATCGATTCCGGTGGTGAATCAGCGTCGGCATATGTTGAATCTGCTCAGTCCGCTGAAGGACGACGTGCTGCGCGAATTCGCAGCCGAGATCGCGGATCTGGCCACTTCCAGCAGCAAGCAGGTGCGCGCTTCGGCCGAGCCGCTGATCCTGCGCTGCGCTTCGACGGCGATCGCGCCGCTGAAAACGCTGATGCTCGAAGCTAAGCCCGAACAGCGGCTGCATGCGCTGCGCTTGTTATGGGCGCTGGCCGGGAAAACCGACGACGACGCCTTGCGCGCATTCGCACGCGCGGCTGCCGCTGCCGACAAAGCCGCGACGGTGCAGGGCTTGCTGCAGGAATGGGCCGCATCGGCGGCGGATGACGCCGCGATCGATGCCTACAAATACCAACTCCCGATGATCGACACGTGGGTCGTGCCATCGTCGCCCGCATTGGACGCTGCGCTCGGCCGGATGTGGAACGAAATCAACACTTCGATCGAACGCAGCAACAAGCAGGCGCGCGAACACTACGAACGCGGCAAGGCGCAGGGCCACACCTGGCGCCTGCACCAAGAGCCGGAATTCGCTGCGAGCGATCTCGACAAACTGCGCCAGTATCTCGCCAGCGTTCAGCCGCGCTGGCGCGGTGAACAGCGCCAGCGAAACATCTACTGGCAGCATGCAGGCCCAGCGCTGCAAAAGCTTGCGGGCGATCCTGCGATGACGCCGGTGGCGCTGGCGAAACTGCTGAGCTATTTCGGTTTGCTCGGCGATCAGGACCGCACGCCAAATTATCTTACGGTCAATGCGTTCAATGCGCTGCATCGTGCCGGCGGGCGGCCGACCCTGCTCGAACTCGCGCAAATCTACGAACCTTTCGGGGTGCAGGCGCAGGGCGTGCTCGGTGCGTATTGCTACGGCTGGAACTCGGTGCTGGCGAAAGATTGGCCGAACGAAGCGGTGTGGCCGTTCTTCGCGCATCATCTTTCGTTGCTGGAGCAACGTTTGCGCAATACGACGACGCACGACTATTCGTTCGACCGCAACGGGCTGTTCCGCGCGGTCGCCACGTTCCCGACGCCGCCTTCCAGTGTGATCAATGCGATGTTCGATCTCGCGCTCGGCACCGCCAAGAGCGAACGCGCGTCGGCGCAGGCGGCGCTCGCGAATCATTCCGGCAAAGAGGCGCGCATCATCGCCGCGTTGGACGACGGCAAATCCGAAGTGCGCGCGGTCGCCGCGCAGTGGCTGCATGCGCTGCGCCACGAGCCCGCGATTCCGGCGCTGGAAAGCGCGGTCGCAAAAGAAAAGCACGATGTCGCCAAGGGCGCGATGCTCGATGCGCTGCAGGCGCTCGGGCGGCCCGTGGAGCGCTATCTCGATCGCGATAAACTCGCCGACGAGGCGCGCAAATCGTCGGCAAAAGACCTGCCGAAAGACTTGGCGTGGTTGCCGTGGGCGGCACTGCCGGCCGTGCGCTGGGCCGATACCGGCGCCGAAGTGCCGACCGACATCCTGCGCTGGTTTATGGCGCAAGCGGTGAAACAAAAATCGCCCGAGCCCAATGCGGTATTACGCAAATACTGCGCGATGTTCGCCCCGCGCGATCGCGAAGCCTTGGGGCAGTGGACGCTGGAGACGTGGATCGCTGAAGACACCAGGCCGATCGCAGCCGAAGACGCGATGACGCAAGCGAAAACACAGGCGAACTCCGTTCATGGCTATATGAAAAGCCATCCGCAGTACTACAAAGACGATCCGAATTTCGGCAAATCGATTGAGGAGCTCACCGCCGCGTATCTGCCAGGGTTTCTGCGCCAACCTGCGGGCTCGGCGATCGGCAGCAAAGGTCTGCTCGCGGTCGCGGCGGCCTGTGCCGGCGAACGCGCGGCCACCAGCGCTGGGCGCTATCTGAAAGAGTATTACGGCACGCGTGCGGCGCACGGCAAGGCATTGATCGCGATGTTGGCATGGATCGAACATCCAAGCGCGACGCAGCTGATGCTGTCGATCGGCAGCCGCTTCCGCACCAAGAGTTTTCAGGAAGAGGCCACGCGGCAGGCGGAAGCGCTGGCCGACCGCAAAGGATGGACGCTGGCCGAGCTGGCCGACCGCACCATGCCGAGCGGCGGCTTCGACGACACCGGTACGCTCGAATTGAGTTTCGGCGAGCGCGTGTTCGTCGCCAAACTTTTGGCGGATTTCAAGATCGAATTGTTCAATCCCGATGGCAAGAAAATCGCCGCGCTGCCCGAGCCGCGTATGGACGACGACGCCGAGCGCGCGAAAGACGCGAAGAAAGCGCTGTCGAACGCGAAAAAAGAAATCAAAAATATCGTCGCGCTGCAGACTGACCGCCTGTACGAAGCATTATGCACCGAACGCGATTGGCCGGCCGAAGATTGGGCGCTGTATCTCAACCGTCATCCGATCGTGCGTCGATTGTGTCAGCGCTTGATCTGGTGCGTCATCGAGAACGGTAAGACTACGCTCGGCTTCCGTCCACTCGACGACGGCAGTCTGACCGATGTGGACGACAATCCTGTCGAACTCCCAAGCGACGCGCGCGTGCGCGTCGCGCACGACTCCAATCTCGATGCGGATATGACCGCACGTTGGCAGCAGCACTTGCTCGACTACGAAGTGAAGCCGCTGTTCCAGCAGCTCGGCAAAGGCACCTATGCGCTGCCCGAGAACAAGCGCAACGAGACCGGCATCGCCGATTTCGAAGGTTATCTGATCGAAGCCTTCGCTCTGCGCGGCCGCGCGCTGAAGCTCGGCTACACGCGTGGCCCGGCCGAAGACGGCGGTTGGTTCCATGTCTACGAAAAGCGCTTCCCGACGCTGGGTTTGACCGCGGTGATCGAATTCACCGGCAATCCATTGCCGGAAGAGAATCGCACCGTCGCGCTGATCAAGCTCAGCTTCTCACCGGCGAGCGATCAATCCTGGCAGCGCGGCGAACTCGCGCTGGAGGACGTGCCGAAGGTGCTGCTGTCTGAGTGCTATAACGACGTGCGCCTGATCGCCGCCGACGGCAGCGGTTACGATTCAGAATGGCAAAAGAAAGCTGAATACTGATCGGCGCATGTGGGAGCGACGCGAGTCGCGAACACATCGTCTTCCGAACTCCGTCGCGACTTGCGTCGCTCTTACACGCGGGCCGCGCCTTACGGCGCTCTTACATGCGGGTCGCGCCTTGCGGCGCTCCTACGAGAAGTCGGTAACATGTTCAACCATCGCCAACACGCAGCCAAGAGTCGCCACGATGCAAGCGAACGCCCAAATCCTCCGCGCCCCCGTCGAGCAGATCCATGCTGAGGAACTGGCTAAGTTGCTCGAACGCGATCGCGGCCCGAAGCCGGACGGTTGGCGACTCTCGCCGCGCTCCGTGCGAAGTTTCATCGTCGGCGACGACAAGTTCGGCGTTCGTCGAAAGTTCTATGGCGACGATGCGCTGATTGATCGCTGCATCGTTACGTTGATGAGCAGTCGCGGATTGCTGCTGGTCGGCGAACCCGGCACTGCGAAATCCATGTTATCCGAGCTATTGGCCGCGGCCATTTCCGGCGACGCCGCCTGCACCGTGCAGGGCACCGCTGGCACCACCGAAGACCAGATCAAATACTCTTGGAACTATGCGCTGCTATTGGCCGAAGGGCCGTCGCCGCGCGCGTTGGTGCGCGGGCCGCTGTACGAGGCGATGCGGCGCGGCCAGCTGTGCCGCTTCGAGGAAATCACCCGCGTGCAGCCGGAAATTCAAGACTGTTTGATCGGCCTGCTGTCCGACAAAGTGCTGCACGTGCCCGAACTCGACGGCGACGATGGTATGGTCTACGCCGCGCGCGGTTTCAACGTGTTGGCGACGGCGAACCTGCGCGATCGCGGCGTGCACGAGATGTCGAGCGCGCTCAAGCGGCGCTTCAATTTCGAAACCGTGCGGCCGATCGCCGACCGCAAACTCGAAACGCAGTTGGTGCGCGACCAAACCGAGGGGCTGTTCCGCCACGCGCAGGTCGATGTCGAATTCGGCGCCGACGCGGTGGAATTGCTGGTCACTGCGTTTCACGATCTGCGCAGCGGCGCGACCGCCGAAGGGGTGGTGGTGGAAAAACCCACCGCGGTGATGTCGTCGGCCGAAGCGGTGGCGGTGGGTTACGCCGCTGGCCTCGATGCGCACTATTTCGGCGACGGTCGCATCGGCGGCGAGCATATCGCGCGTCAGTTGATCGGCACCGTGCTCAAAGACAACCCTGATGATGGAAAAAAACTGCGGCACTATTTCGATGTCGTGGTGAAGCAGCGCGCGCAGCGTAATGCGCAGTGGAAGCGGGTGCTCGACGCCCGCCGCGAATTGGACCGCTGAGCCGAACCGGACGTTCATGCCCGCGCACACCTTGGCTACCGCCAACAACCAGATGAGCGATAACAACCGCAGCGCGCCGAATATAGGTGACGTGCGCGCGACTGCGGCTGCGCTACGCACGCCCGAGCTGATCGTGTTTCCGGTGCGCCACCACAGCCCGGCGTGCGCGTGGCAGTTGCGCGCGCTGTTCGCCGAACTCGACGCTGCGGGGCGCGCGCCCTCGGCCGTTTTGATCGAAGGGCCGCGCAGTTTCACCGAGCTGCTGCCGCTGCTCGCCCGCGACGATGCGCGCATGCCGCTGGCGATCTACACCTATGCAGTGCTGCGCGACGAGCGCGATGCCGCAGGAAGCGGCATGAGTGCGACCAAAGTCGAAGCGCAGAACGAGCAGCGCCGCGCGGCGTATTACCCCTTCTGCGATTATTCCCCGGAATTGGTCGCGATCCGCGAAGCGAATGCGCGCGGCATTGCTTCGCGCTTCATCGATCTGGATTTCTGCGAACAGTGTCGGCTCGAATCTCATGCCGATGACAGCCGTGCCGACGAAGACGCCAATCGTGAAGGCACCGGCGACTCGTTGCTCGAAGAACGCTATTACCGCCGTAGCCGTTATCTGCAAGCGCTGGCCGAGCGTCTGGGCTGCCGCGATCACGAAGAATTGTGGGAACACGTGTTCGAGGTCGATGTCGGCGAGGTCGGCATTGATGCGCACATCGCACGCGTGAGCGCCTATTGCCAGCTTTCGCGCGTCGATTACAGCAACGATGAACTGACTGCCGACGGCACACTGCAGCGCGAGGCCGAGATGGCTTGGCATATTCGCCGCGCTGTGGCCGAACGCCGCGTCGATCAGGGGCCGGTAATCGCCGTCGTCGGCGGCTTTCATGCGGTGGTGCTGCCGCAGCTTGTCGCCGCCGACGTCGCGCGGCCGAAAATTCCGTGCGCGCGCGTCGAAGAAGAAGCCTCAGCGTTGATTCGCTATGGCTTCGATCGTCTTGATCGACTGAATGGCTACGCCGCAGGCATGACCGCGCCGGCTTGGCATCAGCGGCTGTGGCTGCGCATGCTCGCGCACCAGAAAGCCGGCATCGATGTGGGTGTGCGTCTGCGCCGCGAAGCCGCGTTGGAAACGCTCACCGACATCGCGCTGCAATTGCGCAGCGATTACGGCGTACAACTGGCGACGCCTGCGCTCGCCGCTGCCTACGAGCAAGCGCTGCGTCTGTGCGCACTGCGTCAACGTGGCGCGCCGACGCGCGATGATGTGCTGGATGCGGCGATTAGCTGCTTCATCAAAGGCGATGCCGACAGCGACGGTGCGAGCGTGCGCGCAGTTGCGCTTCGCGTGCTCGGCGGCAGCGCGATGGGCGCTGTACCTTCCGGCGCAAGCACGCCGCCGCTGGTGCGCGATGCGCAGTATCGGCTGCGTCGCCAGCGTTTGAAGATCGACGATGCGCAACCGCGTCGCACCGCGCTCGAACTGTATCGCCGTGCCGACCATCGCATCAGCAGCCGCTTGTTGCACGGGCTGTCGCTGCTCGGCGTGCCGTTCGCGGTGCGCACCGCCGGTCCGGATTTCGTTCACGGCATCGGTTTGGATCGATTGCAGGAACACTGGGAATACAGCTATTCCGCAGCGACTGAAGCCGCTTTAGTCGAGGCATCGGTACACGGCGCCACCGTGCCGCTCGCGGTTGCACAGGTATTCAATCGGCGTCTCGATCGCGCTCAAGAAGAAGGCGCCGCCGCCGATGCGCGCGCCGCGGCGGCGATGATGATTCAAGCCTGCGTGCTCGGTCTGCACGATCATCTGCCGCGCGCCGTCGATGCGTTGCGCAGCGCGATCGCCGCCGATGCTGGTTTCGATTCGGTCGCGTCGGCGGTGTCGAGCCTCGCCCTGCTGTGGGAATCGCGCGAACCGCTGGAAGCGCGCGATGTCGCCGAGCTTCCTGCACTGCTGCAAGCTGCGTACGAACGCGCGCTGTATTTGGGGCGCGGTCTGCGCGGCGTGCAAGGCGATGCCGGCGCGGTGCTCGAAGCGCTGACGCGTTTGCGCGAAACCTTGATCGGTGAAGCCGGCAGCGCGCTGGATGCCGAGCTGTTCTGGCGCATGCTCGACGATCTGCAGCGCTATCACGATGCGGCGGTGGTGCGCGGTGGCGCGCTGGGATTGCGCTATTCCGCCGGTCACGCCAACGACGCCGAATTGGCCGACGCCCTGCGCGGTCATCTGCGCGGCATGCTTGCCGCAGACGAGGCCGTGGCCTATCTACGCGGCCTACTGCAAACCGCACGCGAAGCCGCATGGCAACAGCCGGCGTTGCTCGATGTGCTCGACGAATTGCTCGCGCAGTGGGCGGACGATGCCTTCGTCGCCAATTTGCCCGAGCTGCGCCTCGCCTTTGCCGGCATGACGCCGAAAGAGACCGATCGAATCGCGGCGGCGGTGGCGCGTCGTCATGGCGTCGGCGAACTCGGCCAGCGCGTACATTACGATGTAAGCGAAGCGGATCTGCAGCAGCATCTGAAGGTGTCGCAAACAGTGCGCGATGTGCTGGCGACCGATGGTCTGGATGGGTGGCTGATCGAAGATCCAATCGCAATCTCAACAGAAGTTTCAACAGAATTCTCGACCGACGATGCGGGGGCGCGCGCATGAGCGCACTCGAACGCTGGCGGCTAGTGCTGGGTAAATACGCCGGTCAGCGTCTGGATGGCGTGGGCGGGCTCGGCAAAGACGCCGCGCGGATGGATCGCGCGCTCGATTATTTGTACGGCCGCGAATACGACGGCCGCGGCCTGCGCAAAGAGATCGGGCCCGGCTCGCTCGATCCTTCGCAACTTACGTTGGTGAACTGGTTGGGCGAAGTGCGCGAGCTGTTCCCGCGCGAGACCGTCGAGGTCATCGAAAAGCACGCGCTTGATCGTTACGGCTTGACGGAGTTGGTCACCGATCCGCAAACGCTCGAACGCTTGGAACCGAACCAGCAATTGCTGCGCACCTTGCTGAGTTTGCGCAGCCATTTGCATGGCGAAGTGCTGGCGATGGCGCGGCGCATCATCCGCCACGTGGTCGATGAGATTCGACGCAAACTCGAATCCGAAGTGCGGCAAACACTGTCTGGGCGTTTGAATCGTTTTCGGCATTCGCCGATGGCCATTGCGCAGAATTTCGACGCGCCGGGCACTGTGCGCCGCAATCTCAAGCATTACGATATCGAACGAAAAAAGCTGGTGCTGGAAGACGTGCGATTCTTCGAGCGCAATAGCCGACGCTTGCCGTGGGACATTATTCTTTGCATCGACCAAAGCGGCAGCATGGCCGATTCGGTGATCCACAGCGCGGTAATGGCCGGCATCTTGGCCGGCTTGCCAGCGTTCCGGGTCAAGATCGTGGTGTTCGACACCCAGATCGTCGATCTGTCCGAACACGCCGACGACCCGGTCGAAGTGCTGATGCGCGTGCAGCTCGGCGGCGGCACCGACATCGCGCGCACGGTGCGCTATTGCACGCAACTGATCGAGAACCCGCATCGCACCGTGCTGGTGCTGCTCACCGACTTCTGCGAAGGCGGCTCGCCCGGCGAGTTGGTGCGCGCGATCAAAGCACTGGCCGAAGCGCGGATCAAATTGCTCGGTCTCGCCGCGCTCGATGGCCAAGCGCATCCGGTCTACGACCGCCAGATGGCCGAGCGCTTGGCCGCCTGCGGCATGGAGATCGCCGCGCTCACGCCGCAGCAGCTCGCGCAGTGGTTGGTGAAGGTGATTTCGTGAGTCTGCGATTGCGCATTGGATCGTTTCCGATTCAAGTCGAAGCGCATGCGTGTGCTTCCGTTTTTGATTGTGCTTGCGGTTGCAATTGCTATTGCACTTGCACTTGCGCTTCTGTTTTTGCTTGCGCAATGCGCAAGCTCCCCTCCCCCGTTTGCGGGGGAGGGTTAGGGTGGGGGCGTCCTAGCAGGTTGCTGAAATACCTCGATCCAGGAGGTATTCCAGTTCGCACGTCCGGCACATGTCCGGACGTGCTCACGGCACATCAATCGCTGACGCGCTTGTTTCGCCGGCGCAGCCATCCATGGCTGCGTTACCAGGCTGCTGAAAACCTGCTGCCGCAGGTATTTCAGCAGCCTGCTAGCGGCTTCGATCGAACTTCTGACAACACGAAAACCGACGCGGCGATAGCCGGTGCTTCGCTGTTGTCCAAGCATGGCGCGCGTTTATGCAATGAGACCGTGCAATGAGCGTCATCGCCCAATTGCAGGCGCAGCTCGCGCGCTACGACGACGATGCGTTCGCCGCGCTCGGCAATCGCGGGCTGCTGCGCCGCGCCTACAAAGATTTGCAGACGCAGGCGGCCGACATCGAAGCGCAGGCCGATGCGGTGATCGTGACTGTCGTCGGTCAGCGCGTGCGTTTCGATGCGCGCGGCCCAGCGCAGGCGCAGTGCGATTGCCCTGCTGCTGGCGTCTGTCAGCATCTGCTTGCGGCGGCGATCGCGCTCAAGCGCAGCGGCGAGACGACGATCGCCAATACAACAACGACTGATCAGACGATCACTGATCAGACGAACGCTGAGCATGCGAGTGCAGATTGCGCAGACCAAGAGCGTGCGGATGCAGAACAGACGAGCGCGACGCATGCGGACACGATGCAAGCGGATATGACGCAAGCGGACATGACGCAAGCGACCACGACCGATCACGTCGAGACAACGCTCGCGGCGCGCGCGGCGACTGTCATCGAACAGATCGATACCGCGAACGAAGCGGGATGGCTCGCGCCCCTGCATGCCGCGCTGCTCGCTTTCGATCCCGCCGCCTTGCGCGAACACGCCGGCAAGGCCGGTTATCGCTGGGCCTGGCAGTTCGTGCAGGATCTCGATCCCGAGCGCGGCCTCAGCATCGGCGGCGAGCGGCATGTTCGCATCGCGTTCGCGCATCCGCGTATCGGCTTCCGCTACATGGGCGGCGGCTTGGACGCGCTGGTCGCCGATGCCCAGCCGTCGCAGATCGAGAAATACCGCATCGCTGCGGTGCTCGCCTACCAACGCGCGTTCGGCGCTGCCATCGCCGCGCCCGAAAGCCGCACGAAACAACGCAATGCCGCGCTCGATCTAGGCAAGGACCATGCGCTCGCAGATACCAGCGAGGCCGCGCGCAACGACGCCCGTGCGCGATTGCGCACTCGCGTGAAGCAGTTGTTATTGGAGTGCATCGAACTTGGGCTATCGCATCTGTCGCCCGCGATACAACAGCGCTTCTCCACGCTTGCAGTGTGGGCGCAGGGCGCGGATTACTACCGGCTCGCGCTGATGCTGCGACGCTTGGCCGATCACGTCGAATGGTTGAACGAACGCGCTGGCGGCGCCGATGAGCACCGGCTGTGCGATGAAATCGCGCTGACGTATGGCTTGATCGCTGCGCTGGATGCGGCGGCCGCACGCGGTGCGGCGCCGATGCATTTGATCGGCCGTGCGCGCAATCGCTATGAAGCCTCGGCGCGTTTAGAACTGCTCGGCCTCGGCGCGCATGCGTGGCGCACGCCGTCCGGCTACGTCGGCCTGACGATGCTGTTTTGGTCGCCAGCGGAGCAGGCGTTTTTCTCCTGCACCGATGCGCGCCCGGAGCAGCAGCGCGGCTTCGACCCGATCGCGCGCTATCGGTCGCCTGGTCCATGGCCGGGGCTCGGTGCGCCGCAGCAGGCGACCGGCCGCCGCATCGTGCTTGACGGCGCGCAGCTCAGCGCGCAGGGCCGCTTGTCCGCCAGCGATGCCACGCATGCGACCGTGCAGACGCTGATGCCGGAGTCCTCGTTCGCCGCGCAATTGCCTACCTGCGCACGTTGGGCGGACTTGGCCCAAGCGCGCGCCGAAGCCAAGCGCAGCCTGCTCGCCGAAGCCCAGCCGATGCGCGACTGGGTCGTGCTGCAGCCCGCGCGCTACGGCGACGCGCGTTTCGACGCCGCGCGGCAAACCCTGGTGTGGCCTGTCTACGACGCGGCCGGCGATCGTCTCGATCTTGAACTGGCGTACAGCGCGCAGAGCGACCATGCAATCGGCCGGATCGAAGCCGCTGCGGCGGCCGGCCTACCGTCGGGCACGCGCGTCGTTGCCCGCATGCGCAGCGATGGCCAAGCGGTAGCCGAGCCGCTGAGTTTGGTGTATCCCGAACCGCGGCCGGGGCAGAGGCCGGATCAGCCGGCGGTCGATGCGCTGTACTTCGATCCCGCGCCCGCTGGGGCCGGCGGTCTGAAGCAAGTGATCGGCAGCGCCTGGAAGCATCTGCGCGCGCGCAGCCAGGACCGGCAAACGCCTGCCGTGCCGGTCGTGGCCTCGGCGCTGCCGCCGTCGCTGCGTGAACTGCGGCATGCGCTGTTGGCCCAAGCCGAACGCGGCATCGGCCCGACCGCTGCCATCGCGGCCGCCCAAAACCTCAGCGCGCGACTGCGTCACCTCCGCGACGCTGGTTTCCATGCGTTCCCGCCTGCCCTCGCGGTTGACACACCGCTGCCTGAACACCTCCTCCGGCTGCACTACTTACAACTGCAGCACGCTCGGCTTTACGACGACAGCGCCGAAGCCTTGGAAAACTGAATTAGCGGCGATTCACTGCTGCCATACCACCTTGCCCGAGCTATATGAACGATACGACTTCGGCCAATCTCGGGCGCCACGCCCATCGGAGTACCTATGTCATCGTTGTTCGATCCATTTCGGCTCAAGGGCGTCGCGCTCAAGAACCGTATCGCTGTTTCGCCTATGTGCCAAAACTCGGCCAGCGATGGTGTGCCTAACGACTGGCATCTCGTGCATTTGGGCGCCCGTGCCGCAGGCGGTGCCGGCCTGGTTGTTGCTGAAGGGACAGCGGTTTCGACGGAAGGACGCATCACGCCCGGCGATACCGGTTTGTGTAACGAGACTCAAACCGAAAGCTGGGCGCGTATCGCCGCGTTCGTGAAGCGTTACAGCGTGCCGGGAATTCAGCTCGCCCACGCCGGCCGCAAAGCCAGCGCCAATCGTCCGTGGGAGGGGGATGACCGCTTCGCTCCGGGAGATCCCCGCGGATGGGAGACGACCGCCCCCTCGGCCATCGCCTTGGGCGGCCATTTGTCCAAGGTCCCGCATGAAATGACGCCCGCGAACATTGTGCAAGTACGGGATGATTTCGTCGCTGCCGCCAAACGCACGCTCGATGCCGAGTTCGAGTGGCTCGAATTGCATTTCGTGCCTGGTTTTCTTGCGCAGAGCTTCTTTTCGCCGATCGCCAACCGGCGCACCGATGACTACGGCGGCAGTCCGGAAAATCGCGCGCGCTTTCTCACTGAGATCCTATCGGCTGTGCGCGAGGTCTGGCCGGAGAAGTTCCCGCTGACGATCAGGCTGGGCGTCACCGACTTCCATGCCGACGAGGAGCGATTGGAAGAATCCATCCAACTCATTCGCCGGTTCAAAGCGCTCGGGCTCGATCTTATCGATGTCAGCATTGGTTTCAACACGCCGGATGTGGGCGGCATACCATGGGGGCCGTGCTTCATGGTGCCGATTGCGGAGCGGGTCAGGCGCGAGGCCGACATTCCGACCGCCGTGGGATGGCGCATCGCACAGCCGCAACAGGCAAACGCCATCGTGCGCAACGAACAGGTCGATCTCGTGATGCTCGCGCACGCGGAGTTAAGCGATCCCCATTGGCCATATCACGCAGCCAAGGCCTTGGGCATCGATCGGCCGCACGACGTATTGCCGCTCCAGTACGCCCATTGGCTAAACGGCCGCGAACCGGCCATAACGCTTTAAGGTAACGCTGAACACGTCCATCCCCGGATCAAGCGCGGGGCAGGCTCTGGACGTGTTCAGCGGTCGCAAGCGCGAACCAAGTGCGCGCTTGCTCGGGACGAATCAATCACTTACGCAATTGATGACTCGGCGCTGCGCACCTCGCCCTTCGGGCCGGCTTCGCCGTTCAACCTTCGGTTGTCGCGAGCAGCACATCCCTGTGCTGCGGCAACGCTGACTTCATCAACGCTGCCCTAACCAGCACTGGAGCGCAAAAGGCAGCAGTCAGCGAGTTGTCCAGACCCGTCGTTCGCGCCTAATCGGACGACCGCCTCGAAATTCCAAGAGAGCGAGGCCCTCGCTCACCTGGCGCATTCGCTTTTGGGCGATTTCGTGCAGATTGAGATGAGACATGAACGCAACTGGTGCTTGTTTCAAAAAGGACCCCGCTGCTATCCGTGCATGGATATGCGTCTACGCTGTCCGGATAGAAAGCTCCCTTTTCAAGCGACGAAGGGTTTCGTTTCAGGCGTCTGGCGTCGAAGCTCGATGCCAGCGGCGGCTCGCAGCGCCGACCGCGACGATGATGCCGATCACGGCCAGGAAGCCGAACGCGATGCCGAGATCCCAAGCCTGAGCGATGAAGCCGATCACGGGCGGGCCGGTGAATAGGCCGAGCGTCATGAAGGTCGTCAGCGCCGCGACCCCGATGCTCGGCGCTACCCCGGGCGTGTTGGCAGCGGCGCTGGTCAGCAGCGGCACGATGTTGGACGCTCCGACCGCGACCACCAAGAATCCAAGCGCGCTGAGCAGCGGCCAGGGCGAGAGTACGACGATCAGCATCCCCGCCGCTATCAGGCTGCCGCCGCCGACGATCAGCGCCCTGGGTCCGAGCCGTTCGACGATCGGTCCGCCGGCGAAGCGCATGGTCGCCATCGCGATGGAAAACAGGGTGTAGCCGCTCGCAGCCAGCACTGGGTCGGCATGCTTGATCGTGTCGAGGTAGAGCGCGCTCCAATCGCCGACCGAGCCTTCGACCAAAGCCGCGCAGAAGACGAGCAGGCAGATGCCGAGGAGGGCCGGCGGCGGAATCGCGAAGCGTGGTCCTTGCTGCGATTCGCGCGTCGCGGGAGCGATCTCAACCGCATTGACCGTGGCCCAGAGCGAGACCAACAGCATCACGATGCCGACGACGAGCGCGCCGCGACCGTCGCCGTAATCGGCCGCGATCAGCAACCCGCCGAGCAATGAGCCCAGCAGACCGCCGACACTGAAAAAGCCATGGAACGACGACATCGCCGAGCGCCCGCGCAGGCGTTCGAATTCGGCGGCCATGGTGTTATTGCCGACGTTGGCGGGCATCGTGACGAGGCCAGACAGTGCCGCGAAGACGAAGAATATCGGCTGCGACGGCGCGCCGATCAGCAACGTCATCATCACAACGAACACCGGTAGCAGCACGAGCATGGTTCGGCGGCTGCCGAAGCGGGCGATCGCAACGCCGGCCACCGACTGCATCACGAGGCCGATCACGCCGATGCTGAGAATGCCCAGACCCAGTTGGGCCGGATCGAGGGCAAGGCGCCTAGCGACTTCAGGGATATGTGCGAACCACAGCCCGACCTCGGTGCCGAAAGTGAGAAACGCCAGCGAGACCGCGATGCGTGCCCTGCGCATGCGCGCGCTGTCGAAGCTGATGGACATCGTCATGACGGATTCTGGAGCGCCATGCCGCGTGACATGCCGCGCGATATGCCGCGCGAATAGTCGCGACGTTGTCTGGTCGCGACCATCACCGGAAGCGGACGCCGTACTCGCGGATCCAGGCATCGGTCATCACGATGCGCTCCAGCTGCACGATCGCGAACGGTGCGCCGAAGAGCCATCCGGTCGACGGCACGCGTCCGTCGCAAAGCTCGACGATGCGCTGCTCGTCGTAGAGATCGCGGACGTTGGAATCACTCGAAGCGAAGATATCGCGGACGCGTTCGATGAGGCTGCGGTAGTACGCATCGTGCTCGAATTGCGGAAAGGCGCTCTTCTTTCGCTGGGCGATGGACGGCGGCAGCACATCGTTGACCGCGCGTCGGAGCACTCCCTTCTCAATGCCGTCTGCGTTCTTTATCGCGAACGGCACGTTCCATAGATACTGGACGAGCTCCTTGTCGCAGAACGGGACGCGCGCCTCGACGCCAGCGGCCATGCTGACGCGGTCGTTGCGATCGAGCAGATCGGGCAGCCATCGACGCAGCGCGAGGTAAGAGCGCTCGCGGTGCAGCGCGTCTTCGGTGCTCTCGCCTTGCAGTTGGGGTACCTCTGCGAGGGCTTCTGCGTATGCCTGACGAACGCGCTCCGCCGGACGTGCGCGGGCGACGACATCTTCCCGGAAATAGAACGGCCAAGGCGCATGCGGCGAGGGCGATACCCATGGGAAGTCCGGCGTCCGCGCGTGCGGCGCCATCCAGCGATAACCGGCAAAGACCTCATCGGCGCCCTCTCCCGAGAGCACGACGGTTGCCTGCGACTTCAGGGTCCGCATGAGCAGCAGCAACGACGTATCGACTTGCAGCGCGATGGGCAGGTCGCGTGCGCGCATCGCGGCGAGCAGATTGTCCGCCATGGTCTGCGTGTCCATCACGATGAGGTGATGCTCCGAGCCGATGTGCGCTGCAGCCTCCGCCGCGAAGGGCGCGTCGCGGCTAGAAATGAACGCGTGTTTCGCAAAGCGTTCGCTGTCGATGAGGTCGATGCACCACGTGTGGAGCATGCTTCCATGCGCTCTCAGCAACGGCGCCGCGAGTGCCGTGATCACACTCGAATCGAGGCCGCCCGACAGGATGCACGCGAGGGGTACGTCCGACACCAGTTGCCGACGAACGATCCGCGTGATGAGATCCTTCACTCGCTCTACCGTGGCCTCGAGACTCTCCTCGTGTGGTGCGCTCCGCAGTCGCCAGTGCGTCTCCTCGCGCAGGCCGTCGCGCGTTGCGCGCAGCGAACGCCCCCCGCGCAGCTCTTCGATTCCTGCGAAGGGCGTGATCCCCGGCGTTGAGGGGAAGACCGGCCGCGTGAGCACGAGCTCGGTCAGCCCGCGTTCGTCGATCTCGGCAGGCACTCCCGGATGCACGAGTAGCGCTTTGATCTCGGAGCCGAACACGATGCCGTCGCCGACGCGCGCCCAGAATAAGGGCTTCACTCCGAGCGGATCACGAGCGAGGAACAGCTCGCGCGCGCCGTCGTCCCAGATCGCGAAAGCGAAGATTCCGTCGAGGCGATCGACGCACGCGTCGCCCCATTCGACATAAGCGTGGAGCAGCACCTCCGTATCCGAAGCGGAGCGAAACGCGTGGCCGCGCGTTTCGAGCTCGCGGCGAAGTTCGCGATGATTGTAGATTTCGCCGTTGTAAACCACCACCCAGGTGCGGCCGTCGCGCTGCATGACCATCGGCTGTGCGGCGTTCGTCGTGAGATCGATGATCGAGAGCCGTCGATGTCCGAGCGCGGCGTGCGGCGACACCCACTCGCCGCGCGCGTCCGGTCCCCGCGCCGTGAGCCGCTCGGTCATCCTCGTAAGGATCGAGCGCTCGGCGGAGAGATCGCGACTCCAATCGACCCAGCCTGCTATTCCGCACATATATCGGCCATCCATGCATGTTCGCGTGAGGGCGCGAGCGAGATCGATCCGAACATCTTCAACGGTAAGCGTTTCCGCTCATCTTGCGTTTGAAGTCGTCGCTGTGTTGGACGTACTCGACGAGTGTTCCATCCGGATTCATGGCGCGCAAGTTGCGCCCTGAAGGAACCGCCTTCAGATCGTCGATAATCTTGACGCCCATTCCAATAAAGTGTGCGCGTACGGCGTCCAAGTCATCCACCAAACAGGTCAATTTTGTGGCCTCGAACCGCTCGGTATCGGCGCTGTCTCCCGCGATCAGCAGAACGCTTCCGATCGCTACGATATCGAGTCTAAACGCCTCATAGTAAAACTCGTGATGCGGGCGCTCCGCCTCCTGCAGCGTCATATAGAACTTTCTGCATGCTTCGAGATCCGACTTGCGAAGATATATCCTGTAAAAAGATTTGAGGATCTTCATGGCGATTCCAGACTCAAGTTGTTGGCTGCTTCCTGTTAAGGCAACGCCGATTAAGTCAGCGATTGATTCGGCGCGAGCAAGCGCGCACTTGATTCGCGCTTGCGACCGCTGAACACGCCAAGAGCCTGCCCCGGACCTGATCCGGGGATGGACCTGTTCAGCGTTGCCTTAACTGCTTCTTGTCTTGCATTTGAGGCCTGTTTGAAATTCATTCGCAAAACGATGGACATGTGTCGGCGCATCTCCTCATCGTCATTCAGGCGCAGGAAGGATGCGGTTTTCGACCACTCTGGAAAAATGAATTGAAGTTAAAAGCATGCATTTCCGCCGATTTGACCAAGAATAACGAATCGGGCTGATGCCGATTCTAACGATTGCTTCACACGTTCAGCATTAGTCTCAATGCTACACTCATTACGAACCTCGGCTCGGACTTGGAGCACGAGAACTGGAGACGTGCGAATGGACCCGTCGAACGAGGACAAAGGAGCGGCGACGCAGGCCGACACAATCGACGAGCCGGCCCTGCCGAGGGTAACGCGCGCATACGACCCATCGCAGCGCGAGAGCCTGACGGATCCGGAGAAAGTGCGTCTGTGGCAACAGCGCTTCTTCGAGGCTCAGGCATCGGCTGAAGAGTACCTGATGGAGCTCGGCGGTATGCCAGCCATTTATGGCTGGATCGAGGCGAACAGTTCGATCACCGCGAAGCGATTCGCATTGCTCGAGCCAGCGAAGGAAAGCCGCGCTGCGTACGCCGTCACGAGGTTCGTCAACCAGTTGCGCTGCTATGACTCCGACATCAGCCGTCATTACGACGATGAAACGAACGCGTACACGATAACGAATCGGGATTGTGGAATCCTACGCTACCGACGAGAGGCCGCCTTGGCGCGAGTTCAACTCACTTTTGAGTCGCCGTGCGAGTATTGCACGAAACTAAACAGCAAGATCATGCAAAAGTACGTGGAAAATAGCGCGATCGAGGTCGATTACAAAGATGGCGGATGCGAGTGGAGGGTCATGCTTCCGTCGAACGGCACGGACAAATAGCCGATAGCGCCGTAATTCAGCGTTCGCCGCCGCCGACGGGCTATTTCGTCTCCGATGCGCTGTCGATTTCCGCGAACAGCTCCTGTGCGATTCTTAAGCCGTTGTTCGCGACCGGCCAGCCGCCGTAATGGGCTAAGTGGATCATGATCTCGACGATCTTCTCGCGCGGTATTCCGAGCTGCAGCGCCGCTCCCATATGCCCTTTCAGCTCCCGTTCTGTGCGCATCATCGCGAGCGCGGACAGCGTGATCAGTTCGCGCTCGTGAACCGAGAGCTGCGGGCGTGTCCAGATCTCTCCGAAAAGATGTTCGAGCGTGATTCTAATGAAGTCGGAATTCTGACCGGGCAGTGGGTCGCGGCCGAAGACTTCGCGAAACCGTGCCAATCCTTTTTCGTAACGATCGTCGTTGTTCAATGGAACCTCGGCTCTATGTACATCTAGGTACATCTAGCAGTCTGTTGAAAAGCAGCTTGCTAGTGCGGCCAAGGACGGCCGCGTCAACGAAGCAAGCGTGTAAGCGATTGCTTCGTCGGGAACGAGTCCTGGCGTGTAAAGGGCTCGTGATTTGATTGGGCCGGCAGGAGCGGGTGCGACTTGAAACATTGAAGCATGCGAGGCTGGTCCCGAAGTGGCGAGCCGCAAGGATGCGGCCAGTCAACCGCATACGATGCGCGTTTTTCGACGACCTGCTGGAGGGTGGAGGAGAATGAGCGGTTTGCGCGCGTAGGCAACACACCTTGGCCGGGTCGTCGCGCTAAAACCGAAATGGGAGTCCCGCGAGCCTCGATCGTCCTTAACGCCTTCTTTCTCCTTTTTACTTAACGCGTGTTTAATTCCGCGTGTTGTTTATTTCGAGCGTTATTTTGCGTGCAGTTTGAAGCTAATTTTGTTAGCTTAAAAAGCTACAGGGAAACATGCGGGATGTCCAGAGGGAGCGAGCACATGCATGTTGCATTCGTAACGACGAGCCAGCACGGTCATTTGAATCCGTTCGTTCCGGTGATGCGGGCACTACGGTCGAAAGGCTGCACAGTGACGCTCTTGCTACTCGTCGCCGATGGCGACACACTGAGCGAGCAGCGGCGTGCAGCGCTCGACTCGATCGACGTTCGCGTCATCGGCGAGGTGAACATCGGGCCATGGAGCGGGCCGCCCGAGGCGATTCGCGAGCTTCTCGATACCTCTCGCGTCGCGGAAGACAGTGAGGCCGCCATTCGAGCGCTTGCGCCTGACTTCGTGCTGCTCGACTCGATGCAATTGACTTGGCCTGCCCTCGTCGGCGCTCACGCCTCCGGCGTGCCTTATGGGCTGACGACTGCGAATCTCGGAATGATCGCGCCGCGCCGCTTTCGCGAACATCGATGGGCATACGACGAAATCACGCGCGATTATCTTCTTCGCCACGACATTCGCTGGTCCGAAGCAGCGCATTCGCCGCGTTCGCCTTCGCTCAACCTTGCGCCGGCGATCCGCGAGCTCGTCGGAGAGGATGCCATCCTCGACGGGGTAACGCTCGTCGGTCTTCCCGGGTCGGCGGCGGTGCGTGGAGACGAAACGCTCTTCTCCGATTGGCAGCGCCTCGACCCTTCACGGCCCCTCGTGTACGTCTCCTTCGGTACGATTTTCTATCGGCGTCCTGAGATTCTTCGGCAAGTCATTGCGGCAACGTCCGACCTGGGCGTCCAGGTCGTCGCATCCGTGGGCGAGCTTGGCCATGAGCTTGCCGGGGTGGGCGACAACGTCATCCTCGCGCCTTACGTCCCGCAGCGCGAGATGCTGCAACGCGCTAGCGTCTTCGTCACCCACGGCGGTTACAACTCGGTTGCCGAGTCGATTCGCGCAGGCAAACCGATGCTGGTGATTCCGCTTGCGATCGACCAGCCCGTGCAAGCGCATTACGTCAATAGTGCGGGCTTCGGCGTCTCGCTGCGCCCGGAGGACGCTACGATGTCCGCGATCAGTTCCGCGCTGGAAACGCTGCTCGATCCGACGCGCGGTTACGCAGGCCGCGTCCAGGCGGTCGTGGGCGCATGCGGAGACAGCCCGCGGACGACTGCGGATTTGGTGGTTGCGACGATCGAGCGTGGTGCATATGCGAGGCGTTGACCTGCGGCGCATCGTCCTCGAAGACACGGCGAACGGCTCGTTCCTCGTCGACCGCCGCGCCTATGTCGAGCCGGAGATCGCGGAGCTCGAACAGCAGCGGATCTTCGAACGGTGCTGGCTCTATGTGGGCCACGAGTCCGAACTGGCTTCGACGGGATCGTTCGTCTCACGAAGCGTCGGTGGCCGACCGGTGATCCTCGCGCGCGGCGAAGACGGGACGATGCGGGCATTCGCCAACACGTGCATGCATCGAGGCGCGTTCGTCTGTCGCGAGCCGTCGGGTACGGCAAAGGCCTTTCGTTGCCCGTACCACGCCTGGACGTACTCGAACCACGGCGATCTCATCGGGGTTCCCGGCGAGGATGCCTACAGCGATGCCTTCGATCGCGCGAGCTACGCCCTGAAGCAACATCGGATGGAAAGCTACCGCGGCTTCGTCTTCGTCACCTTCGACGAGGAGCGCTCGGCGTCGCTCTCCGACTACCTCGGTCACGCCAAGGACTACATCGATCTGATCGCCGATCAGTCCGAAGTCGGAATGGAGGTTGTCCGTGGTACCCAGATGCATGGGGCAAGCGCGAATTGGAAACTGCTCATTGAGAACAGCCTCGATCTCTACCACTTCAGAGCGTTGCACAAGCGGTATGTCGACTATATGGAGTCGATGGGCACCGGTGCACCGCGAGAGCGCGGCGGATTCGCTCGGGCACTCGGCAACGGGCACGCTGCGAACGAGCTACCGCCAGCGGCCGCTCGCCCAGTTGCGTATTGGACCCCGATGTTCGACGAGTCCGTTAAGCCGGACATCGACGCGACGATACAGCGCCTCGTTGCCCGCTTCGGCGCAGAGCGCGCACACCGTATGACCGCGACCAATCGCGCGCTTCTTGTGTTTCCTAATTTGATGATCATCGACGCGATCGCTATTACGATCCGTAAGATCGATCCGGTAGGCCCTGGGGCGCTCTCGGTGACATCCTGGGCGATGGCGCCCAAGGACGAAAAGCCCAATCTCCGCGCATTGCGCCTGAGCCACTATTTGACTTTCCTGGGGCCTGGCGGATTCGCGACACCCGACGACATTGAGATCATCGAGTCCTGTCAGCGAGGGTACGCGAACCGAAGCGTGACGTACTCGAACCTCTCGCGCGGAATGAACCGGGAGGTGCCGCAGACGACCGACGAGTTGCCGGCGCGCGTGTTCTGGCAGCGGTGGCGTGAGCTTATGGTGGATCCAGCGGACGCGGGGCCCGGTTGAGCCCGAGTTGAGGAGAGGCAGAGTGTGGAGATCGAGACACTGAGAACGCTCGGGACACGGCAATTGGTCGAGGATTTCATGTACATGGAAGCCCACCTCCTCGATGAGTGGCGTCTGGCGGAGTGGTTCGCGCTGATGACCGAGGACGTGAGGTATGAGGTGCCCGCCACCGATGTGCGCGGAGATTATCTTGATACGCTCGCAATTATCTCCGACGATGCGGCACGGCTACGTCAGCGCGTGGGGCAGCTGCTTGGCAACGTGATGTGGTGCGAGAACCCGCGCTCGCGGACGCACCGCCTCATCGGCAACGTGTGCGTTCTGGGCGAGAAGGATGGAGAGCTCGACGTAATCGCGAACTTCATCATTCATCGCTTCGGCAACGGCAGATCCGATACCTTCGTAGGCAAGTACGCATATGCGCTCGTCCGCGCCGGCGACAGTTTCAAGATCCGTCGACGCACGGTGCTACTCGATCATGAGTCCTTAATCGAACAGGCAAAGATCAGCATCATCCTATGACGTGGGCCGGCCAAGGCGGCCCGTATGGGATCGCCGCCCGCCGAATCAGCTCGACGGTCGGCTTCGAATGGCTCCTGTACTGCCTTAAGGTCTCTTGGCTCACCTTACGAGTGCTGAGCCAGCAGCTGAACGGCCGGTACAGCGACGTGACCTTCGGGCCTACCCTGGCAGCGGCTTTAGCCTCAGCCTATTTTGGTAGAGCGCGTGGTGGATTGCAAAACCAAAGCTAAGGACCACAAGTATCTGATTTTATTAAAGATCGGCCCTAGTGCGTCATGAGAGCTGACAGCAGCCCTGCCCCGATTGACACAATTAATGTCACTCCACATCACAGTTAACGTTATTCATCACAAAATCAGAACGCTTAGGAACTTTTACCCCAGTTAGCACTCAAAGTGCCCGACTGCTAACATCACCTCACTATGACCCAGATGACCGCTACGACTGCTTTGGTATCCCACAACCTGCCAGTGCCCAGTGCCTTGGGTTCGCTGGAGGCCTATGTTGGCGCCGTTCACCAGATCCCCGTGCTCTCGGCCGAGGATGAGCAAGCGCTTGCCCGCCGGCTTCGCGATGAAGACGATCTAGGCGCCGCCCGTGAGCTGGTGCTCTCGCACCTGCGCTTCGTGGTGCATGTGGCCCGCGGCTATAACGGCTACGGCCTGCAGCTCGGCGACCTCATCCAAGAAGGCAACATCGGCCTGATGAAGGCGGTCAAGCGTTTCGACCCCGATATCGGCGTGCGCCTCGTGTCCTTCGCGGTGCATTGGATTCGCGCCGAGATGCATGAGTACATTATTAAGAACTGGCGCATCGTCAAAGTCGCGACCACCAAGGCACAGCGCAAATTGTTCTTCAACCTCCGTCGCAGCAAAACCCGCCTGGGCTGGTTGAATGCCGAGGAAGTGCGCGTCGTGGCCCAGGACTTGAACGTCTCCGAGCGCGAAGTGCTGGAGATGGAATCGCGGCTGTCCGGCCGCGATATCGGGTTCGACGCGCCGGACGATGTCGATGACGACCATGCGCCGCCAGCGCCGGTCGCCTATCTCGTCGCCGAGGGTCTGGACCCTGCGCAGACCTACGAAAGCGCCGATAGCGAAGCCGACCAGCTCGACTTGTTGCGCGAAGGATTGGCCCGCCTCGATCAGCGTTCACGCGACATCGTTAAGCGCCGTTGGCTCGATGCCGATAGTAAGGTCACGCTGCAGGAACTTGCCGATGAATACAGCGTCTCCGCCGAACGCATCCGTCAGATCGAAGCCAACGCGCTGAAGAAAATGAAGGCCCTCTTCGCGGCGTAAGCCGCGAAGAAAACAAGCATGCCGCGGCGTAAGCCGCGAAGAAAGAACGCATGCCGCGGCATGAGCCGCGAAGAAAGAACGCATGCCGCGGCATAAGCCGCGAAGAAAGAACGCATGCCGCGGCGTAAGCCGCGAAGAAAGAACGCATGCTGCGGCATAAGCCGCGAAGAAAGAACGCATGCTGCGGCGTAAGCCGCGAAGAAAGAACGCATGCTGCGGCGTAAGCCGCGAAGAATCAGGACATCCCGCGGCCTAAGCCGCGATGCGAAAACGACATATCCTTCGGTAAGCGTTTGCATAGCATGCCGCGATCTCCCCGGCATCGGCGCTCTGAAATGAAGTGCGCATGTCGGCCATAGCCCCGATGCCCAGGCGACTCGCAGCTCCTGAACGGCATGCGATCGAAACTCGGTATGCTTCACGCGCGATCCGCGCATGTGGTGCATGGGTCGAAGCCTTCCAGACCGCGCGTGCATACCCATGTCCACACCGCCCCCGCTGCCTCCGACGTCAGCGCAGAACGCTCTGCCGCATCGCGCACCACCACGCACTGCGAAACGCGGCTGGCGGCGCATACCGCTTTGGGCTTGGATCGGCATCGCGCTGGTCGTTATCGGCGGCCTGACGACGACCATACTCGGCACCGTGGCGATCGGTCGCTTGCTGGGCGAGGGTTGGGACGTGTTCACAGAAGACGCCCGCGTCGCCTTGCAGCGCAACCCGACGATCCAAGAGCGCATCGGCACGATCGGTGAAATGCACTTGGACTTTTCGGGCACCGGAAGAAGCGTGCATCCCGACGACTTCGTCTTCAACGTGAAAGGCGAACGTGGAGGAGGGCGTGTGCGAGCACGTTTCGAAAGCACCGTGGGTGGCGAACGCATCCTTGAAGGCGAGCTGCGGATGAAGGACGGCAGCAAGTGGCAGTTGGCGCCAGATCCAGCGGTCGAACCGGACGAGTAGACGCCGCCAGAGCTTTGCGGCCAATCCTCATGGCCATCATCCGCGCTGGCAACGCTTCGCCGGCGCGGTCGCAGTGCTCGATGTCTTCATCGCAGCGATGCACTGCCCGCAGCGCCGACACCGCCTAGCGCTCTCTCCGTGAACGCGTGAATCCCGGTTCGACACGCCTCGGCAACGCGCGGTCGTACCAGACGTTTCCAGGCCCATACTCGGTCGCGCCAGTCGATCGCTTGATCCTGTTTCGCCCTGCATTGCGCTATACGCTGTGTAAGGCAAGCCCCCTGCAGCGGGCCATCGCGCCCCGCCTTACACCGCCCTGCCCAGTCGCGCCGTTCGGGTGTCTTCGAATGCCGCGGCAGGGTTTACCCCATGACTGTCCACGGAGAAACACCATCATGATGACCAAGCGATTCAATACTTTGGCTGCCGCCGGTCTGCTGCTCGCGAGCGGTTTGTTCGGTCACGCAGAACCTGCGCACGCCGGCAATGTATACGCCGCGCAACTCGGCTGTTTTGTCGATACCTATGCGTTCGATTACACCCAGATCGGAAGCTGCGGCGCGGTTTGGACGCCGGGAAGCGCATCCAATCCCACCACTGCTTATTTTGAAGTCGTCGGTCTTCCAGCGGGTAGCTATACCTACGTTTGGACTAACCTCGAAACCGGCGGCAGCGTCGGCTGCAGCGGCCCGACGTGTACGGTGTCGATCGCCACCGAAACGCGAGGCGACGGCTACGCGGCTTTGTCGGTGAGGATTACCGATCTATCTACCGGTGCGCAGAATACCGTTAGCGCCGATGCTGAATATTTGGACGGTTACAACTAAGGCAACAGTGAACGCATCTTCCAGAGCGTATTCCAACGTCGCGCTACGGCATATGCCCGAGTCCGCTGCTGCGCATCACTGGCAGCCAACACGCTGAATGTTCAGCGCAAGCGTAAGGCAACGCTGACTTAATCAGCGTTGCCTTAAACAAGCTTGAGTTGCAAAGCGGCACTCGGCAAGGCTGCGACATCCACCCGCTCGCCATTGGTGGCGAACGGTCAACATTGAAAAATCACGATCAATAGGAGATATACACATGAAGTCGAAATTACTTTCCGCGCTGTCCGCAGTTGTTCTCGGCTCCGCTATGCTCGGCCAAAGCGCTCCCGTGCAGGCCGGCAATGTCAGCAATGCGCAACTGGGCTGCTATGTCGATACCTACGCCTACGACTATCCGACGGACGGCGCGTGCGAAGGCTACTGGACGCCATACACCGCCAGCAATCCAACCACGGCGGTCTTCGAGGTCAACGGTTTGGCTGCCGGCAGCTATACGTTCACCTGGGTCGATCTGGGTACCGGCCAGACCGGAGTTTGTTCCAGCGCGGACGCGGCCTGTTTCAGATCGATTCGATTGAATCGAACCGTCAGCTTGTCGGTGATCGTGACCGATACCCAGACCGGTGCAAGCAAAGCCCTGACCGCGACGGCGGGCTTCTGGGACGGCTGGAACTGATCGCCATCGCAACTCGCCGGTTGCGAATCGGTCGCGATGCCCAAGTCCGCGTCGGTGAGTCAACTGTCTCGAAACGGCCCGTTCGCACGGGCCGTTTTTTTTCGCAAAAAAGCTGCCATGATTCGCGCATTGGCGACAAGGCTGCCGCCCCGATATTGCGGTCGTACTTGGGAGACATGCATGGACGATAGAATGCGTATTGCATTATTGATCGACGCGGATAATGCCCCTGCCGCAAAGATCGATGTGGTATTGGCGGAATTGGCGCGCCACGGCGTGGCCAACGTGCGCCGTGCCTACGGCAACTGGAAAAGCCC